>NZ_MIEK01000006.1 GCF_001742285.1 Enterococcus rivorum
AAAAGCTCTTTCAAAAGAAAAAACAGAGACGATTTTGATAATAATAGTCAAAATCGTCTCTGTTTTCTATAAATAGTAGTTTATTGTCCCACTCTCTATTTTAGTAACAAAATTTATTCGTTAGTTTTACTTTCACTAGCATTACTTTCTGAACTGCCAGAAGAAGGGGGAGCCTTCTCTTTATTATCATCTGAGCTAGGTTTAGTATAAGATGAACCATTTCCACTACTAAAATATTTGTTCCAGTAAGCAGCATAATTTGCATCCGTTCCACCATAGCCAAATTTGTATTGACTAGCAGGGGCACTGCCTTTTGCATAAAGAGAAACCGTATTTGGACCTGGTGCAGTGCCAGAAGAACCATTGTATTTAAAGGTTCCCGGTTTCTCACCAGTAAAGCTAGAGACAGTTGATTTAATCACATCATCAGATAAAGTGAATTTTTGCCCAATCCCAAAAATTTCTGGGTTAGCATTGTGAATAGCATTTGCTAAATAGGCAAGATACGTCCCACTTTGGATCCCATTGGTATCTGTCATTGCAAAGTTTTCATCGTATCCCGACCAAGAGCTTAATGTCATGGTAGGGGTAGAAACGACGAGCCAAGAGTCTTTAAATTCATCTGATGTCCCTGTTTTCCCAACCCAGTCTGCAGAGGCTAATTGCGGATTAAGGCTTCCAACCACATCTTTGAAAGGTGTAGTTATTTTTGAATTAAGAACAGAGCGCAGTAAGTCATTCATGATACTAGCTGTCGCTGGTGAATAAACTTGAACAGGTTTTTCAGTGTGTTCATAGATGACATTGCCAGCTTTATCGACAATTTTTTGAATCATATAGCCTTGTTGATACGTTCCGTTATTTGCTAAGGTTTGGAACCCGTTGGTTTGCGTATAAACAGTGGTTTCAATTGAACCCAATGGAGCAGATTCTACAGCCCAAGCTATATTTTCAGGATAATTCATTTTACTTAAATAATTATTGTAAACAAAATTTTCATCACCCATTTGCTGTTTTATCGCTTCATTAAGGTGATACGTTGGAATATTATAAGACCATTCCAATGTTGTTCGGACAGTATCAAAGGTATTTGTACCAAGATTTGTAGCATTTTTTAATTCTTGTCCAGTACTATACTTAGTAGGATAATTGGCTAGACGGCTTTCTGAACCAATCATTCCTTGATCAATGGCTGGAGCAAAAACCGAGATTGGTTTGATGGTGGAGCCTATTTGACGTTTGGTATTGAAAGCATGGTTATTTTGACTGTAGCCATAATTTCTACCAGCTACAAACCCAACAATTCGTCCAGTTTTATTGTCCATTAGAATGTTTCCTGTTTCAACTGGGGCTGCACTGTAGGAAGTATCTAACATATAGCCAAAATTAGCTACAGCTGTTTGCATAGAATTATAGATATTTTGATCAATAGTAGATTGAATGGTATAGCCACGGTTTTGAATTTCACGTCTAGCTTGTTCTTCGTATTGACTTAAGCCAATAGTATCCAATTGCTTACGATCTACTCCTGCTTTGGCGATGTTTTTGTCCATAATGACTTTTACAGCTTCGTCGAGAACAGTATAATATAAGAAGCCTTCTGTATTGGTATTTGCTTCCTGTCTTGGTTGGAAGTCTTGGGTCAAATCATAATTTTTTGCCGCTTCATATTCTTCTTTTGTAATAGCTTTTTCTCTATACATACTGAATAAAACAAAATCTTTTCGCTCTAAACCAGCTGAGATGTCTTCTTTCAAATCGCCAGTATTTGTATAAGGGGTATAGACGATTGGACTTTGTGGTAAGCCTGCAATGAAAGCTGCTTGAGGTAAGGAAAGATCAATAGCATTTTTTCCAAATAGTCCTTTCGCGGCTTCTTCTACACCGGCAACATTCTCTCCTTTATTATTTCTTCCAAAAGGAGAAACATTTAAATAAGTGGTCACAATATCATCTTTTGAAATGAATTTTTCAATACGATAAGCAAGCAGAATTTCATTTGCTTTCCGTTTAAAGGTTGTTTCACTGGTTAAAATCTGTTGTTTTACTAGCTGTTGAGTCAGTGTAGATCCACCTGAAGAACCACCGATTCCAGTAGCGTCAGAGACAAGAGCACGAATGACGGCTTTTGGAACCACTCCTTTATGTTCTTCAAAATACTCATCTTCGGTACTAATAATCGCTTTTTTCAAAAGAGGAGAAATTTGATCGCTACTAACTCTTGTTCGAATCAAGTCTGATTTAATAGTGGCGATGTTTGTTCCGTCAGCGTAAGTCATATTTGAGACTTCTGTGATATCGCTAATTTCTTTTTGTAGTTCTTCTTTTGAAGGAGGTTGTGTTCCCTCCACCAAATAAGCAAAGTAACCTAAGCCAATGCCTAGACCTAACGAGCCGGCAAATAGAACGGCGACTACAGCAAAAACAAATAAAGATTGTAAGACGCGTACCACTACATTAGCGATTAAAAAACCTTTTTCAGTATTTTTGTTTTTATGTGAAGGTTGTTCTGTATTACTAGAATTATCATGATTTTCCAAAAAGTTTCACCTCAATACAAATGTATATTCCGTGATATTATAGCAAAAAAAACAAGTAATGAACAGTTGTTCAGTTATTTATGGTCTTTTTATCAAAGAAAATTACATAATCCTTATAAAAAATCAGCTTTCGCCTTTTATTTACTCTTAAAATCAAGTAAGATGGATTAGTGAACACAAAAAAATTTAAGACAATGAAGAATGATTTAGGGGGAAATATGAATGAGTTCAGCTTTTTTTGAAGAGCTTAAAACACGTGGGTTAGTTCATCAAACAACAGATGAAACTGCTTTAGAAAAACAATTAAATGAAGAGTCTGTGAAATTATATATCGGTTTTGATCCAACAGCTGATAGTTTACATATCGGTCATTTGCTACCGATTTTAATGTTAAGACGTTTTCAACAAAATGGTCATGTGCCAATCGCATTAGTTGGTGGAGGAACTGGAATGATTGGGGATCCATCATTTAAAGATGCTGAACGTAGTCTAAATACATTGAATACTGTTCAGGAATGGTCAGATAGCATCAAAAATCAATTGTCACGATTTATTGATTTTGAAGATCAAACAAATCCGGCTATTTTAGCAAATAACTATGAGTGGTTAGGGAAAATTTCTTTGATTGATTTTCTTCGTGATGTAGGGAAAAACTTTACTATTAACTATATGATGAGTAAAGAAAGTGTGAAACGTCGAATTGAAACGGGAATATCCTACACAGAATTTGCTTACCAATTGCTACAAGCATATGACTTTGTTAAATTATATGAAGCTCATGGTTGTTTGTTACAATTAGGAGGTAGCGATCAATGGGGAAATATCACTTCTGGTATCGAATTATTACGTCGTGAGAAAGAAGTTCAAGGCTTTGGATTAACCATGCCATTGATTACTAAGGCAGATGGTACAAAATTTGGTAAAACAGAAGGAAATGCAGTTTGGTTAGATTCAGAAAAAACTTCTCCATATGAATTTTACCAGTTTTGGATAAATACAGATGATCGTGATGCTGTTAAATTCTTAAAATATTTCACATTCTTGTCGCTAGAAGAAATTTCTGCAATCGAAAAAGAGTTTATTGCAGCTCCTGAACAACGTGCAGCCCAAAAGGCTTTAGCGAAAGAGGTAACGATTCTTGTTCATGGTGAAGAAGCTTATCAACAAGCAGTTCGCATTTCGCAAGCATTATTTAGTGGAGAGATTAAAAGTTTAAATGCTACGGAAATTATTCAAGGATTCAAAGATGTACCAACCTATGATGTACAAGCAGATGACAATATGAATATTGTGGAATTGCTGGTAGCTTCTAAAATTGAAGCATCTAAACGTCAAGCTCGTGAAGATGTCCAAAATGGTGCAATCTATATTAATGGGGAACGTGTGCAAGATGTAACCGTTGAATTGACAGATACACATAAAATTGAAAATCAATTTACTGTGGTGAGACGTGGTAAGAAAAAATACTTTTTACTAAAATATTAAAGAAAAATCTCTTTGGAATGGACACAAGTTGCCCTTCCGAAGAGATTATTTTTTTAAGTTTTCTTGTACTCGAAATGCAACGATTTTTTCGATTAAATCAATTGGCAGTTCTTCCGTCACTGGAAATTGAATGGCTCCTTTAGACGTTTTATAAGGAACTAATTCAGCTTGAAAGGTAGTAATTGCTGATGGGGTTGGATAAAAACCAATATGCTTTTTCGCATTTGCAAAATGCACTAAATTTCCATGTAGGTAAAACGTTGGCATACCGTAAGCAATTTTTTCGGTGGCATCAGGAACGATATTTTTGATTGTCTGGTATAATTCGTTCAATTTTAACTGCCGTTCTTTTGGACAAGTGGCAATATATTCTTCAATGGGAGTCATAGTAAATTCCTCACTTTCTTTATTGTGTTAAGTATACCATGTTCTTTTTGTCAGTTCTAAAAAAGCGAAGTAAAAATGAATCTATGATAAAATATGGAAAACGATGAAATGAATGGAGGGGCATTTATATGGAAAAAACAATTGTTGAGAAGTTAAATCTGACGAAGTATAAACAAAAAGTTATTTTAAATAGACCTAATAAAGAGTATTTTTCTGAACTTCAACAGGTACAAGAGGAACTTCCTTTAAACCCAGTAGATTTGATGATTGTTTTTGTGACAAATGCGGAGGAATTCAAATCAATTGTGAGTCAAGTAATCGAGAAGCAACTTTTAGTTAATAATGGACTTCTTTACGTTGCTTATCCCAAAAAGGGCAATAAAAAGTATGAAACGTTTGTTCATCGGGATGAGATATTTCCAACATTGGGTGTGGGGGAAGATGGATACATCGCAGGAACAACATACAAATTCAATCGTATGGTCAGTTTAGATGAGGTTTTTACCATTGTTGGAATCAAGAATAGTGAAAAAAAGGAAACCTCTAAAGTAAGAAATACTCAGTCAGTTAATAATTATGTTGATTTTATCCCACAGGTAGAAGCAGCCCTTTCTTCAAATGAAAAGGTCAGACAGTTTTTTTCTGAATTAACGCCAGGGTATAAAAAAGATTGGGCACGCTATATTTATAGTGCCAAGCAAGAAGAGACACAAGCGAAACGAAAAGTTGAAATGATGATGATTTTAGAGAAGGGCTATAAATCTAGAACACTCTATCAACAGTTTTTAAAAGATAGTGGGGGCTCAGGAAATTGAACGAGATAAGAGAGTATGAGGAAAAAATCGATTCAAAATGGCAGGAAAGTTATTTAAAATTAGCAAAGATCGTAGCAGATAATATCCCAGAAGGTTTTGAATTACAAATGCAATATGGCTTTCCAACGTATGTTGTACCGTTATCAGTCTATCCAGAAGGGTATCTGCATCGGTCAGATGAACCGTTACCTTTTATTAGTTTAGCAGCTCAGAAAAGGCACTTGGCTTTGTATCATATGGGAATTATGGGAAATAAGAAGTTATTAGAATGGTTTCAAGAAGCCTATAAAGAGCAAGTTCCAACTAAATTAAATATGGGGAAAAGCTGTATTCGATTTACAAATCCAGAAAAAATACCCTATGAGTTAATTGGAGAGTTAGTTACAAAAATGAGTATGGAAGAGTGGATTAATGCCTATCAAAAATACAGCGTCGCGAAAAAAACGTCTAAATAGAAGCAAAAATATTGTCAATTTCTTATTTTTCACGTACTCTTTTTGAAGAGAGCAGACTGAAGGAGGAACAAGATGTTAATAGGTTCACATGTAAGTATGAGTGGGAAACCCATGTTATTAGGTGCAGCAAAAGAAGCTGCTAGCTATGGTGCATCAACATTTATGATTTATACAGGAGCGCCGCAAAATACAAGAAGAAAACCAGTTGAAGAGATGAATATCGAATCTGGTCAAGAATTTATGAAAGAACATGGATTAAGTAATATTGTGGTTCATGCCCCTTATATAATTAATTTGGGAAATACAATCAAGCCGGAGAACTTTGGCTTTGCAACAGAATTTTTAAGGCAAGAAATTGAACGAGCTCAAGCGTTGGGAGCTACTCAAATTACCTTGCATCCAGGAGCACATGTTGGCGCAGGGGTTGAAGCGGGCATTAACCAAATTATTAAAGGTTTGAATGAAGTTCTTTGGAAGGAACAAATTCCTCAAATTGCTTTGGAGACAATGGCTGGTAAGGGAACTGAGTTAGGTCGTACATTTGAAGAATTAGCAATGATTATTGATGGTGTGACGTTGAATGAAAAATTATCTGTAACAATGGATACCTGTCATATTAACGATGCTGGCTACAATGTAAGAGAAGATTTCGATGGTGTTTTAACAGAATTTGATAAGATTGTTGGACTGGATCGATTAAAGGTTGTTCATGTCAATGACTCAAAAAATCCGCAAGGTTCTCACAAAGACCGTCATGCCAATATTGGATTTGGTACGATTGGTTTTGATGCCTTGAGTCAAGTTGTTCACCACGAGAAATTAAAAGAACTTCCTAAAATATTAGAAACACCCTATGTGGGAGAAGATAAAAAAACAAGCAAAGCTCCTTATGGATATGAAATAGCGATGCTAAAAGCGAATGTATTTGATCCAAACTTGTTAGAAAAAATTCAGCAACAAGCTTAACCAATCAGGAAAGCAAGAATCTGTTCTTTGAAGTTGAGACAGAAGTCGTTTTGGGGCGAGAAATTGGAACGAAAACCCAGATTTTTGACCACCGTTTATTCGGATTTTGAGGATGAAACAAAACTGATTTTTAGTTTTGTTTCATCCTCTTTTTCTTTTTACTCAACCTTAAATAGGATAATTCACTTTTTTATAGAATTTTTTGTTGAATATGATAAAATAGCTTTTCTTTTAGTGGATTATCTAGTAAAATGATTTCTTGAGAGCAATTTATTAAGAAACGTAGAAAAAAGATTTTTTACCAGAAACACGTTCTTTTGGAAAGGAAAAATTAATAAATTGAAAGTTGAAAAAAGCAAGACAACTAAGCAACGTCTTTTGTGGCGCTTTTTTATTAGAAAGGAGAGATTTATATGTCAACATTTGTAGTAGTTATCATTGCGATTATCGCTTTATTAGTAGGTGCGGCAGGCGGATTTTTCCTTGCTCGCAAATATATGCAAGATTATTTCAAGAAGAATCCTCCCGTTAATGAGGATATGTTAAGAATGATGATGATGTCTATGGGACAAAAGCCTTCTGAGAAGAAGGTACGTCAAATGATGCAACAAATGAAAAACCAAGGGGATAAATAGTTTTTTATTTGTATTCAGAATTCAAAAGCAAAACGGGCTGAATTTTTCATGCCTGTTTTTTTGTATTTAAAATCATAAAAATACGATGGAAGGGGTTCGAAATACTGAATAAATTTAGATAGGAGAGAGTGTGTGTATGTCAATATTCAGAAAATTAGGCTGGTTTTTTAAAAAAGAGAAAAAGAGTTACATTATAGGTGTCTTTTCATTAATCATGGTAGCACTTGTTCAATTAGTTCCACCGAAAGTGATTGGGATTGTTATTGATGAAATAGCGAAGAAGGATTTTACTATGAAGTCGATTTTATTTTGGATTGGTATTTTACTGACTGCAGCTGCTGCACAATATTTTTTCCGTTTCATTTGGCGGACACATATTTGGGGAAGTGCAGCTCGGTTAGAAAAGGATTTACGGAAACAATTATTTCATCATTTTACTAGAATGGATAGTGTTTTTTATCAGAAATACCGAACGGGGGATTTAATGGCTCATGCTACAAATGATTTAAATGCGATTCAAAATGTTGCCGGAGCTGGAATCTTAACTTTTGCCGATTCTATAATTACTGGTGGTGCAACGATTGTCGCAATGATTCTGTTTGTGGATTGGCGTTTGACTTTGATTGCTTTAATTCCATTACCATTGCTAGCGGTGACTTCCAGAGTATTAGGTTCTAAGTTGCACGATGCATTTAGAGAGTCACAAGCAGCTTTCTCTACGATTAATGATAAAACACAGGAAAGTATTACTGGTATGAAAGTAATTAAAACATTTGGACAAGAGCAAGAAGATATTCAAGATTTTACTGGAAAAATTGATGATGCCATTGTAAAAAATAAGCGGGTGAATTTTTTAGATGCTTTGTTTGATCCATTTATTACATTAATTATTGGTGTATCTTATGTTTTAACCATTATTGTAGGTGGCAATTTCATACTAAGTGGGGAAATAACGATTGGTCAGTTAGTATCATTTATTAGTTATATCGGTATGCTAGTTTGGCCGATGTTTGCGATCGGTCGGTTGTTTAATGTATTAGAACGTGGAAACGCAAGTTATGATCGAGTAAATGAATTGTTACATGAAAAAACGCACATTGTTGAAATTGAAAATGCGATTGAAACAACAGCCAAAGGTCGACTTTCAATGAAGATAGCCAAATTTGCTTATCCAAAAGAGGAAATAGCTACGTTAGAAGATATTTCTTTCGCTATCGATGAAGGTGAAACCTTAGGAATAGTTGGGAAAACAGGTGCAGGAAAAACAACGCTATTGAAGTTATTTATGAGAGAATACGACTATTACGACGGTGTGGTTTCTATCGGTGGACAGAATATCAAAAATTATACATTAGACGCATTACTTCAATCTATTGGTTATGTGCCTCAGGATCATTTCTTATTTTCCATGACTGTCCGAGATAACATTCGATTCGCTAATCCTGATTTTACGCAAGAAGAAGTAGAGGAAGCAGCGAAAATGGCCTATATTGATGAAGATATAAAAGCATTTGCTAATAGTTACGATACTCTAGTAGGAGAACGAGGGGTTTCTCTTTCTGGTGGTCAAAAGCAGCGAATTTCGATTGCAAGAGCTTTAATTGTTCAACCAGAGTTATTAATCTTGGATGATGCGCTTTCTGCGGTAGATGCTAAAACGGAAGAAGCAATTTTATCTAATTTGAAAGTTGCTCGTAAAGAGAAAACAACGATTATTGCAGCCCATCGATTAAGTAGTGTGATGCATGCAAAAGAAATTATTGTGTTAGACGATGGGAAAATTGTGGAGCGTGGTACTCATCAAGAGTTGTTAGCATTAGATGGATGGTATAAGCGAATGTGGGATAAACAACAATTAGAAGCTAAAATAGAAGGGAGTGAAGCATAATGGAAAAACATCAATCAGAATGGACCAAATCGATTCCGGTTAAAGAACAAGTCTCAATTGTGAAGCGTCTATTTAAATATGCGCGACCTTTTCGAATGACATTTTTTATTGCAATTCTATTTGCTTTCATTCTTTCGATTATCAATGTATTGTTACCAAGAATCATTCAAACTTTTATGGATAATTATCTAACACCGAAAACAGCTACGAATCAAATAGTTTTCTTTTTTGCTGGCTTGTATTTGTTTGGTGTAATTATTAAAAGTATCGTGTGGTTTTTTCAATGGTTCCTATATTCAACAGCTTCTTTGAAAACCTATCAATTTATTCGAGTCAAACTTTTTGAAAAGTTGCAAACCTTAGGCATGCGGTATTTTGACCAAACACCAGCGGGCTCTATTGTCTCTCGAGTAACCAATGACACAGAAACGTTATTTGAATTCTGGTATGTTTTCTTGATGGTTTTAACGGGGATTTTTGCGGTAACGTCTTCTTTTGTTGGGATGTTTCAAATAAATAGTCAGATTGCTTTTTATTGCTTACTGTTCTTACCAATATTGTTGACTGTGATTTGGTTTTATCAAAGATTCAGCTCTCGTATCTATCGCAATATGCGTGAAAAATTGAGTCAGTTAAATACTAAGTTGAATGAATATATTTCAGGAATGTCAATTATTCAACAGTTTCGGCAAGAAAAAAGATTAGAAAGTGAATTTGAAGCGACCAATCAAGACTATCTAGCGATTCGGTTTTCAATGATTCGAATTAATTCATTGTTGTTAGGTCCGATTATTAATTTCCTTTATACCGTTGCAGTGGCTTTAGTTTTAACACTTTTTGGGTTTGATGCGTTGCATTCACCAATTGAAGTCGGATTAATCTATGCGTTTGTTACCTATGTACAATCTTTTTTCCAACCGATGATTCAAATGATGGATTTTTTAAGTGTTTTTACAGATGGAATCGTTGCTGGCAGTAGAATTCTTAAGATTTTCGATCATGAAGAGCTAACACCACAACAAAATCCTGATGCCAAGGGTGAAATTATTTTAGGAAAAACCGAGTTTCGTAATGTAAGTTTTTCATATGATGGAGAAAATAATGTACTAAACAATATCAGCTTCGTAGCAAGGCCTGGAGAAACAGTTGCGTTAGTTGGTCATACAGGAAGTGGAAAAAGCTCAATTATTAATGTTTTAATGCGTTTTTATGAATTTTATGAAGGTGAAATTTTGATAGATGATCGCGACATTCGTGAGTATTCTTTATCAGAACTAAGAAAAAAATTAGGATTAGTATTACAGGATGCTTTTATGTTCTATGGAGATATTTCAGGGAATATTCGTATGTTGAATCCAGAGATAACGGATCAACAAATTCGGGAAGCAGCGGCCTTTGTTCAAGCAGATAAATTTATTGAAACCTTACCTGACCGCTATCATGCAAAAGTAATTGAACGAGGTGCAAGCTATTCAAGTGGACAAAGGCAACTAATCTCTTTTGCAAGAACAATGGTAACTGATCCAAAGATCTTAGTCCTTGATGAGGCAACAGCAAACATTGATACTGAGACAGAAGGTTTGATTCAAGAAGGCTTAGCCAATATGCGCCAAGGTCGAACAACGATAGCAATTGCTCATAGATTATCAACCATCAGAGATGCGAATTTGATTTTAGTATTAGATAAAGGTTATATTGTGGAGCAAGGAAATCATGAGGAACTGTTAAAGCAAGAAGGCCTGTATTCAGATATGTACAAATTACAAAGTAGTGAAGTGTAACATTTGAGTGAAAAATGTAGTTAAATCATAAAAGATCTTTTTTTGTATTACTTGAAAGATTCTTTTGTAGATATTGAAGAGTGTGAAAATCAATTAGAACGTGACGTGACAAACTGTCTATAACTTTTCTGAGACTGAGAAAAATGTTGTTTTTAGTTGAGAAATATTGAGTTTATATACTTTTAAAGATTATTTATTTGGATTTAGAGGATGAAAAAACAATCAGTTTTTTCATCCTCTATCTTTTATTTGGTAAATAAGTAACTAATAAAAACCTGAAGTAGCTATTTTTGAGGCTTGATTGCACGGATGTGATTGTTTCATTTTTAAGAGAGCATAAAAGCTGATGCAGTGAAAGTTCAATTTGTTCATTCGAAAGAGAAAAATTCGACTTTTTGATAATAAAGTATTTTGATACAATTTACAGACAAGAGAAGGAGGTTTTATTTATGGTTTGGTTGAAAAAAATGATGGTTTTAACAGCTTTGGGTACTTTTACTGGAGTTACTTTACAGAGTAGTGTCGTGATGGCTGAATCTTTGCAAATTGAAAGTCGAAAAGTGATTGGAGAAGATGACAGGTTTCGTATAAGCGATACATCTAAGCAACCCTATTCTAGTATTGCGTATCTACAGATATATACAAGTACTAGTAATTATTCTAGAGGGACAGCGTTTGTAGTTGGGAAAGATACTTTAGTTACTGCAGGTCATGTGATAAAAAATGTGTCTTCAGAATTGCTTGCAAAATCTTTCGTGGCTCCAGGGAAAAATAATGATAAAGAGCCGTTTGGCAGATTCGAGATTGAAAAAATGATTCTTCATGATAATTACAGTCCAAATAAAGATCATGATCTTGCGGTTATTAAAGTTAAGCCAAATAAGAATGGTCAATCCATTGGTGATGTAGTACCGTTACTTTCAATCGCTGATAATGCAAGTGTTACGATAGGTTCAAAAGCTATCATCCCTGGTTATCCGACAGATAGGCGTAAGGAGCTATGGAGTGGAGATGGAGAAATTAAATCGCAAGGAACTTATCGCTTTAGATATGACGTAGACACAATAGGAGGAAATTCTGGAGGGCCAATATTTGATACAAATAATCAAGTAATTGGTGTTCATACAACCTATCATACATGGAATGGGATTGCTACAGAAAATAGTGGATTAAAATTAACTGGCAGTAATTATAACTTTATCGCTAAATATTTGGATCATTCAACAGAACTGAATGATGTTCAAGCACCGAGCCAAGTGACAGGAATTAACGCCAAAAATGTTACCAGTAGCAGTTTGATGTTGTCTTGGGAAGCAGCTACAGATAATAGAGGTATTTCTAAATATGAATTATATGTAGATGGGAAAAAAACTGCCACAACAGCCCTTACGAAGATTGAGTTTAACCGTTTAGTTGCAAATAAAACGTATTCGTTCGCAATTGTTGCAGTTGATGATGCTGGTAATCAATCTCAAATTTCTGAGAGTTATTCAGTGACGACTTTACCGGAAAATGTGGAAGAAAAACCGGAGAAGCCAAGTTCATGGGTATCTACTCAAGTCTATACTTCTGGAGATGTAGTAAGTTATCAAGGACAAGAATATCGTGCAAAATGGTGGACAAGAAATGAGAAGCCTGGGTCAGCAGATGTTTGGCAAAAAATAAGTTCCGGAATTGATAAGTGGCAAGCAGTAATTGCCTATACAGGAGGCAATATTGTAGAACATGAGGGCACATTCTATAAAGCTAAGTGGTGGACAAAAGGCGAAATACCAGGAAAAGCTAATGTCTGGATAAAGCAATAGCAGCTGATATTTATTGAATAGCCAATAAGGTTAGACTGGGTAAAAGTTGTTAGCTTTATGAAATAAGAAGCAATTCATGGGAATTACCAAGAAATACTAAGAAGAATGACTAGATGTTGATTACTAACGAATTGATGTTGATCTATATGTTTTTCGATAACTGATAGGTATCAGAGTAGGGGACGATTCTAAAAATATCAAGTATGTAACTGGACGTGAAAAGTAAATTCTTTAAAACTTCAAGCAGAAGTATAGACAATTTATTCGTAAAAAGGTACAGTGGATATACTTGATAAAAGTTTCGGAGGGAAAACTATGTATGATGTAATTGTAATTGGTGCAGGACCAGCTGGGATGACTGCAGCTTTGTATGCCTCACGCTCAAATCTTTCAGTGTTGATGATTGAACGAGGAGCGCCTGGTGGGCAGATGAATAACACTGCTGAAATAGAAAACTATCCTGGGTTTGATTTAATTATGGGACCTGATTTAGCTTATAAGATGTATGAAAGTGTTGAAAAATTTGGCACTGAAAATGCCTATGGAATTGTTATGGATATTAAAGATCAAGGAACTTATAAAGAAGTAATTTGTGAAGAGCAAACGTACCAAGGAAAAACAATTATCATAGCGACTGGATGTGAGCACCGTAAATTAGGTGTAAAAGGTGAAGAAGAATTTGCTGGACGTGGTGTTTCTTATTGTGCAGTTTGTGATGGCGCCTTTTTCCGTAATAAGCGTTTATTAGTTATAGGTGGTGGAGATTCCGCCGTAGAAGAAGCCATTTATTTAACGCAATTTGCATCAGAAGTTGTTATTGTTCATCGTCGTGATGAGTTGAGAGCTCAAAAAATCATTCAAGATCGTGCATTTGCAAACGAGAAAATTTCTTTTGAATGGGATTCCATTTTAGAAGAAATTACTGGGAATGACATGGTTGTGACTGGTAGTCGTTTAAGAAATGTGAAAACAAATGAAATAAAAGAAGTCGAAACAGATGGTGTCTTTATTTATGTTGGTTTAGATCCATTAACCGAGCCATTTAAAAATGCTGGAATTTTGAATTCAGAAGGTTGGGTTCAAACAGATCAAGAGATGCAAACAGCGATTCCAGGTGTCTTTGCGGTTGGAGATGTTCGTGAGAAAACATTAAGACAAATCACAACAGCCGTTGGTGACGGTGGGATTGCAGGTCAAGAAGCTTATAAGTATATTGAAACTTTAGACAAATAGAAAATAATTATCTTATTGAGAATAAAGAACTAGAGCAGAGAGAATTGCTTTGGTTCTTTTTTCTTTAGACTAGCTTAAGTTAAAAATATATTTTTGACAGGTAGAAGAATATGCACTATGATGAAGAAGAGACAACTAAATAATTGTTAGGTGAGGCTCCTATTTGGACACAAGCTGCTGCCGCGAAAGAATCGAGAGACTCTTAGTTGGTTTAACAGAAATAATCGTTAAGGTTATTTTTAATGTAGCTGATAAGAAATTATCTACGCCCTATAGTGTTAAAGCTCAACAATGGAGAAATTTTTAATGTATCCTATTAAGGGCACACTCTATTGTTTGAGTGTGCTTTTTGGTGTAATAGAAGATGATTTTTTAGTCTGAAATAGCTTGGCGTTTCCAATAAATGAAAGGCAATGGAAAGGAAGGTAATAATGGAAGATCCCAGTGGTAGGTTAGAAAGAATAAATACTACCTTTTCTGAACTAGAGTAGATTTTTTACCTTTTAGAGCAGTTAGGTATCTAGGAGGATTTTAATGATGATGAATAAGAAAATGTTTGATGCTAAGAAAGTAACTAAGGATCAAGAGTTAAGAAAGCTAGCGATGCTTTCAGAACGAGAATTGATGATGGAATTAAGGACATCTGAACGAGGGTTGTCGCAAGACGATGCTAAAAATCGGCTAGATGAATATGGCCCCAACGAGATTTCAGCTCAAAAACCGACACCAGCAATAATTATGTTTTTATCAGCGTTTAGAGATCCTTTCGTGTATGTCTTAGCCCTACTAATGATTGTTTCGACATTAACCAAGGATTTTGAAGCAGCAATTGTAATGATGACGATGATCTTAGCGAGTGTTATCATTGCTTTTATTCAAGAGTATCGTTCTCAAAAGGCAAGCCTTAATTTAAAAGAACTGATTGAAAATACTACTGCTGTGACTCGTGAAGGGAAAATAAGCGAAATTCCAATGGATGAAGTTGTTCCGGGAGATATAGTAACTTTAGCAACTGGCGATATGATTCCTGCAGATGCAGTGTTGATTTGGACGAAAGACTTATTTATCAACCAATCCTCTTTAACTGGAGAGTCAATGCCGGTAGAAAAATTTGTTGATGCTGGAATCGACAAAAACCAACAAGATGTATCAGCTCTAGACATGCAAGATTTAGTTTTTATGGGAACGGATGTATTAAGTGGGCAAGGAAAAGCAATTATTTTGAAGACAGGACAAAATACATTTTTTGGTGACATTGCAAAAAATGCGACGACTCAAAGAGGAAAAACCTCTTTTGATATTGGGTTAACTAAAGTTAGTAAATTTCTCTTACGGATGGTAATGATCTTGTTTCCAATTGTTTTTCTGATAAACGGAATAACAAAAGGTGATTGGGCTGGAGCATTCTTTTTTGCAATTGCGGTAGCTGTCGGTCTGACACCTGAAATGCTGCCGATGATTGTGACTAGTAATTTGGCTAAAGGGGCGTTGAGCTTATCTAAGCATAAAGTCATCGTTAAGGAATTACCGTCAATTCAAAATTTAGGCAGTATGGATGTTTTATGTACGGATAAAACAGGTACTATAACAGAAGATGAGGTTGTACTAATACAGCATTTGAATCCATTAGGAGAAGTAAATGAGCACGTTTTAGACATGGCTTTTTTAAATTCTCACTATCAAACTGGTTGGAAAAACTTAATGGATATTGCTGTCATTAATTTTTACAATGAAAATCAGCCTAAAAGTAGATCTCAACAAGTAACAAAGTTGGATGAGATTCCTTTTGATTTTTCTCGTCGTCGTTTAACTGTGGTTGTAAATGTTGATGAACATCAATTGATGATTACAAAAGGTGCAGTTGAAGAAATGGATGCTGTATGTACCCATGCAGAAATTGATGGTGACATTGTCGAATTGACACCAGAACTACGTAAAAAAATGAGAGACGTAAATGTTCGTATGAATGAGCAGGGGATGCGTGTATTAGCGGTTGCGATAAAAAAAGATGTTCATAAAGAAGCTATCTATACTGTGGAAGATGAAAAAAATATGATTTTGATAGGCTTTATGGGATTTCTCGATCCAGCAAAAAAATCAGCGATTACAGCAATCAAATCTCTGCATGAACATGGTGTGAATGTCAAAGTATTGACTGGAGACAATGATATTGTAGCGAAAAAAGTATGTGGAGATGTCGGAATTGAGGTTTCTCATGTGATTCTTGGTTCTGAAATAGATCAAATGGACGACGAACAAATGAAAGAAGAAGTGGAGAAAACCAATCTTTTTGCGAAGTTAAACCCGATGCAAAAATCTCGGATTATTGAAATTCTACAAGGAAATGGGCACACAGTTGGTTTTATGGGGGATGGGATTAATGATGCTCCTGCATTACGAAAAGCAGATGTAGGAATTTCGGTAGATACAGCCGCTGATATTACAAAAGATGCTAGTTCTATTATTTTGCTAGAAAAAAGTTTAAATGTGTTAGAAGATGGAGTGATTGAAGGGCGTAAAGTATTCAGCAACATGATGAAGTATATAAAAATTACAATAAGTTCTAACTTTGGAAATGTTTTTTCTATCTTGATAGCTAGTGCCTTCTTACCCTTTCTGCCTATGTTGTCCATCCAACTGCTGATTCAAAATTTAATTTACGATGTTGCACAACTAACGATTCCTTGGGATAACGTAGATGAAGAGGAGCTGGTAAAGCCAGTTCGCTGGGAAACAAATGGGTTAGCGAAGTTTACGTTGTGCATTGGGCCAGTCAGTAGTATTTTTGATTTAGTTACCTATGCTGTGATGTGGTTTGTTTTCGGTGCTAATACTGTCGGAAATCAACATTTATTCCAAACAGGATGGTTTGTTGTAGGGCTTGTTAGTCAAACGCTAGTTGTTCATATGGTTCGTACAAGAAAAATTCCATTTATTCAAAGTATTGCTTCACCACAAGTGATATTGTCAAGTTTAGGAGCGATAATTTTAGGTATTTTGATTGTTTTAACACCTATAAGAGAAGTTTTTGACTTTGTGAAGCTTCCTTCTAATTACTGGCTATGGTTCTTGATGATTGTTGGGTTGTATTTAGTCTTTGTAGAAATCGCCAAAAGACTATATATTCATATTACAAAAGAATGGATTTAGAGCAAAAAGAGACAAATAGCTTAACAACCCATTTTCAGTGATTATTCTGTGTTCTTTTTTCTAGCAAGACTATAACAGATAGAATGTTCGTTAATTGTTTGTATTTAAGTTCTCATGTTAACTATATATTCGTGTATTTAAAACTAGGATCGTATGACTCCTAGTTTTTTTATTTGATTAAAATTTAGTTTAATTATATTTTTGGTTAAATATATAGCTTATCTAATTAATAAGAATAAAATAGATTAGAGTGGAATGTTCGTAACTAGCAAATCATTTGATTTATTTTACGAATTCTGTTGTAGTATTGCATTTTTGTATACTGTAACAGTTTTGATAGATTAGATTATGATAGTCAATTAAGAAAAGAGAGCGTTCTTTTAATTGTGAATTTTATCACTACTCTATGATATTAAAGGATTTTTAAGAAATAAGGATTTTAAAATTTCAAAACTTTTTACTTGCTCTTTTGTCTGATTAGTGATAATTTGTTAGTGTAGTCGATGAAAACTAATACAGTTTTTGATGCTGTTTTAATTTCATCGGAATTAAAGAAACGTAATAGAGAGGATTGTGTGACAAAATGGCAAAGGCAAAGAAACAAAAACCTATTGACTTTAACGCATTAGTGGAAGAAGTCGACAAAGATTTCCCGACATACCAAATCTTGGATCAAGATGGGAAACTTGTAAACAAAGATGTAGAACCTGATTTATCTGATGAAGAATTGGTGGAATTAATGACTCGTATGGTTTGGTCTCGTGTGTTAGATCAACGCTCAACTGCATTGAACCGTCAAGGACGTTTAGGATTCTTCGCTCCAACAGCTGGACAAGAAGCTAGCCAATTGGCAAGTCACTTTGCTATGGAAAAAGAAGATTACCTTTTACCAGGATACCGTGATGTACCTCAATTGGTTCAACATGGCTTGCCTTTAAAAGAAGCTTTCTTATGGTCTCGTGGTCACGTTGCAGGGAACCTTTACGCTGAAGATTTAAATGCTTTGCCACCACAAATCATCATTGGTGCTCAATATATTCAAGCTGCTGGTGTAGCTTTAGGAATGAAAAAACGTGGTAAGAAAAATGTTGTTTTCACTTATACAGGTGATGGTGGATCTTCACAAGGAGATTTTTATGAAGCGATCAACTTTGCGGGTGTTTATAAAGCGAATGGTGTTTTCATTATCCAAAACAATGGTTTTGCGATTTCAACTCCTCGTGAACAACAAACTGCAGCTAAAACATTAGCACAAAAGGCTGTTGCAGCTGGAATTCCAGGGATTCAAGTAGATGGAATGGATCCATTGGCAGTTTATACAGTTTCTAAGCAAGCTCGTGAATGGGCAGCAAATGGAAATGGTCCTGTTTTAATTGAAACATTAACTTATCGTTATGGTCCGCATACATTATCAGGTGACGATCCAACTCGCTACCGTTCAAAAGATATGGATGACGAGTGGCTACAAAAAGATCCGTTAACTCGTTTCCGTAAATATTTGGAAGCCAAAGGACTTTGGTCAGAAGAAAAAGAAGAACAAGTTATTGAACAAACAAAAGAAGAAATAAAAACAGCTATTTCTGAAGCAGATCGTGTTCCAAAACAAAAAGTATCTGATTTCTTGAAGAGCATGTTTGAAGTTCAACCTCAAAGTATTAAAGAACAAATTGCAATCTATGAAGCAAAGGAGTCGAAATAATCATGGCACAAAAAACAATGATCCAAGCAATTACAGATGCCTTAGCTCTTGAATTAGAACATGATGAAAACGTATTGATGTTCGGTGAAGACGTTGGTAAAAACGGTGGCGTATTCCGTGCAACTGAAGGTTTACAAGCAAAATTTGGTGAAGATCGTGTATTCGATACTCCTTTAGCTGAGTCTGGAATCGGTGGTCTAGCTTTCGGTTTAGCATTACAAGGCTACCGTCCTGTTCCGGAAATCCAATTCTTTGGATTTGTCTTTGAAGTATTTGACGAAATCGTTGGTCAAATGGCTCGTACCCGTTATCGTATGGGAGGAACTCGTAACATGCCGATTACGATTCGTGCTCCTTTTGGTGGTGGTGTGCATACACCTGAGCTTCACTCAGATAATTTAGAAGGATTAATTGCACAATCACCTGGTATTCGTGTGGTAATCCCATCAAATCCTTACGATGCGAAAGGACTTTTGATTTCTGCAATCAGAAGCAACGACCCTGTTGTTTATTTGGAACACATGAAATTGTACCGTTCTTTCCGTGATGAAGTGCCAGATGAGTCTTACGAAGTACCTTTAGATAAAGCAGCAGTTACTCGTGAAGGAACAGATATTTCAATTATTACTTACGGTGCTATGGTTCGTGAAGCAATTAAAGCTGCTGACAATTTAGCGAAAGACAATATTTCTGCTGAAATTATTGACCTAAGAACTGTTGCCCCTCTAGATATAAAAACGATTATTGAATCAGTGGAGAAAACAGGACGTGTGGTGGTTGTTCAGGAAGCTCAAAAACAAGCTGGCGTTGGTGCCATGGTTGTTTCTGAAATATCTGAACGCGCAGTATTGTCATTAGAAGCGCCAATTGGCCGTGTATCTGCTCCAGATACAATCTTCCCATTTGGACAAGCAGAAAACACTTGGTTGCCAAATGCAAATGATATCGAAGCGAAAGCAAGAGAAATCGCAGGATTTTAATCTAATAGGAAGGGAAGACTAAAAAATGGCTTATCAGTTTAAATTACCAGATATTGGTGAAGGAATAGCAGAAGGCGAAATCGTAAAATGGTTCGTCAAAGTAGGCGATACAATCAAAGAAGATGACACTTTATTAGAAGTGCAAAATGATAAATCAGTAGAGGAAATACCATCTCCAGTAACAGGAACAGTAAAAGCAATTGTAGTACCTGAAGGAACTGTTGCAAACGTAGGAGATGTTTTGATCGAAATCGATGCTCCTGGGCATGAAGGAAACGAAGCGACTTCAAGCGCTGCACCTGTAGAAGAAGCTGCTGCAACACCAGTAGCAAGCGAAGGTGTTTTCCAATTTAAATTACCAGATATTGGTGAAGGAATAGCAGAAGGCGAAATCGTAAAATGGTTCGTCAAAGTAGGCGATACAATCAAGGAAGATGACACTTTATTAGAAGTGCAAAATGATAAATCAGTCGAAGAGATTCCATCTCCAGTGACAGGAACAGTAAAAGCAATTGTAGTACCTGAAGGAACTGTTGCGAATGTAGGCGATGTTTTGGTCGAAATTGATGCTCCTGGACATAACTCTGCAAGTTCGGTAGTAGCACAAGCTCCTATTGAAGAAGTTAAACAAACTGCTTCAACACCGGCAGTGGCTACAGGCGTGGTTGCAGCTGGAAATCCAAGCAAACGCGTTCTTGCTATGCCATCTGTACGTCAGTACGCTCGTGAAAAAGATGTTGATATCACTCAAGTAGCTCCAAGCGGAAAAGGTGGAAGAGTAACAAAAGCTGACATAGACACTTTCATTGCTGGTGGCGGTCAAGTCATTGCACCAGCAACTGTGACAGAAGAAGCAACGACTGTCTCAACTCCAGTAGTTGAAACGGTAGCAGCACCAAAAGCAGCAGCACCAAAAGGACCAGCTAAACCATTTGTTTCTGATTTAGGTGAAGCTGAGACTCGTGAAAAAATGACACCGACTCGTAAAGCAATTGCTAAAGCGATGGTGAATAGTAAACATACCGCACCTCATGTGACATTACATGATGAAGTAGAAGTATCAAAACTTTGGGACCACCGTAAGAAATTTAAAGATGTTGCTGCTGCAAACGGCACAAAATTAACGTTCTTGCCTTACGTTGTTAAAGCTCTAACAGCAACAGTTCAAAAATTCCCAATCATGAATGCTTCGATTGATGATGCGGCACAAGAGATTGTTTATAAAAACTACTATAACATTGGGATTGCTACAGATACAGATCATGGTTTATATGTACCGAATGTTAAAAATGCTAATACTAAAAGCATGTTTGCAATTGCAGATGAAATCAATGAAAAAGCTGCATTGGCTATAGAAGGTAAATTAACAGCACAAGATATGCGTGATGGCTCAATCACGATTAGTAATATTGGTTCAGTTGGTGGTGGTTGGTTTACACCGGTAATTAATTACCCTGAAGTAGCTATTTTAGGTGTAGGGACGATTGCACAACAGCCAGTTGTAAATGCTGATGGAGAAATTGTTGTTGGTCGTGTAATGAAACTTTCATTAAGCTTCGACCACCGTATTGTTGATGGAGCAACTGCTCAAAAAGCAATGAACAATATCAAACGTTTATTGGCTGACCCTGAATTATTATTAATGGAAGGATGATTATCAGATGGTAGTAGGAGATTTCGCCATTGAATTAGATACAGTAGTCATTGGTTCAGGCCCAGGCGGATATGTAGCTGCGATTCGTGCAGCTCAAATGGGTCAAAAAGTAGCCATTATTGAAAGAGAATGGATTGGTGGCGTTTGTTTAAATGTTGGCTGTATTCCTTCTAAAGCGTTGATTGCAGCTGGACATCATTATCAAGAATCTTTAGACTCATCGATTTTTGGTGTAACTGCTGAGAACGTAAAATTGGATTTTGAAAAAACACAAGATTGGAAAGACAATAAAGTTGTTAATACGTTAACAACAGGAGTTGGTTTCCTGCTTAAAAAACATAAAGTTGAAATTATTGAAGGAGAAGCATTTTTTGTTGATGAAAATACTTTACGTGTCATTCATCCAGATTCTGCTCAAACATACTCTTTCAACAATGCTATCGTAGCAACTGGTTCTCGTCCAATTGAAATTAAAGGGTTTAAATTTGGTGGACGCGTATTAGATTCTACTGGCGGATTAAATTTAAAAGAAGTACCTAAAAAATTCGTAATTATCGGTGGCGGTGTTATCGGTGCAGAATTAGGTGGAGCTTATGCTAACCTAGGTTCAGAAGTAACTATTTTAGAGGGAAGTCCTTCTATCTTACCTACTTATGAGAAAGATATGGTAAAACTAGTAACAGATGACTTCAAGAAGAAAAATGTAACTGTAGTAACTTCTGCAATGGCCAAAGAAGCAATTGATAATGGTACAAGTGTTACTGTGAAATATGAAGTAGATGGTAAAGAAGAAAGTATCGTTGCTGACTATGTAATGGTAACAGTAGGACGTCGTCCAAATACAGATGATCTTGGCTTAGAACAAGCAGGTGTTAACGTGGGTGAGCGTGGACTTGTTGAAGTTGATAAGCAAGGAAGAACTAATGTATCAAATATCTTTGCAATTGGGGACATTGTTCCAGGTGCTGCGCTTGCTCATAAAGCAAGTTATGAAGCCAAAATTGCTGCAGAAGCAATTGCAGGTAAAAAAGTAGAAGTAGACTACAAAGCAATGCCAGCAGTAGCCTTTACTGATCCAGAATTGGCTAGTGTCGGAATGACTCTTGCTGAGGCCAAAGAGGCTGGCTTAGAAGCAACAGCTTATAAATTCCCATTTGCTGGTAATGGGCGTGCAATTTCTTTAGCAAAAACAGAAGGATTTGTTCGTTTAGTAACAACCAATGAAGACAGTGTTATTATTGGTGCTCAAATTGGTGGTGTAGGTGCCAGTGATATGATCTCTGAATTAGCATTAGCGGTTGAATCTGGTATGAATGCCGAAGATATCGCATTAACAATTCATCCACATCCTTCTTTAGGAGAAATCACTATGGATGCTTCTGAATTGGCTTTAGGTTTGCCAATTCATATATAATAGCATATTGTCACACAAGAAAAACCGGACTAGCCAAGTCCGGTTTTTTGTTATTTGAAATGAGAAAAGGACTAATGAATCATTTCTGATTCATCAGTCCTTTAAATTATAGAGTCCAAATAATGACTATAAAATCAATCAAAATGTTTATCAATGATTTTTCCACCATGAAAGGATAGAGCGTAGGTAAGGATGTTTTTGAAATAAATTTTTTCAGATCCTTTGAAGCATGAGAAATCTCCAGATACATCCATTTTATAAGTGTAGTCTTCTTTTACATATATTTCCCTTCCTCTATAAGGGAGGTCAAAACTAGGATGCATTAACGCTTCTTTCAAAAATGAATTTTTGAAATTATTATCAATCACTTGACCATAATAATTCATTGACCAAAACAGGATCATTTTTATATCATAAGACTTCTAGTCCAGAAAAGGAATGTGTACCCAGATAAGTATCTAAACAATGATAATCATCCTCAGAATACTCTAAATCATAACTATTTGGGCGAGAACTTTTGGTTTGACCAGAATCGTTAGCATAAGTATTTTGTTTTGCAGATAACAGAAATTCAATAATATTCTTCATGTAGATCCCCCTTTTGACCAAGAATAATCAAGAAAATTATGACTGTAAAGGGGAACAGAGAGAAAAAGCAAGCTATTAAAAGTTAATGAACAACATGTACTCTTCTTCATAATTTGATTTTTTTAAAGTTGATCCATTTTTTGCTTATTCTCAAAAATAGAGTATTTATTTATTTGACAGAAAAAGATTACTCTTCATCAATCGGTAAATAGGTGTATTCTGCAATTTCAGCAGCATGTTTACCAGCAGTATGACCAGTAACAAAAGCAGCAGTAATATTATAGCCACCTGTATAACCATTAATATCTAGTAATTCTCCAGCAAAAAATAGTCCACTAACCAGCTTACTCTCCATCGTTTTAGGGTTCACTTCTTTTAAAGAAATACCGCCGCCAGTTACAAAAGACTTTTCTATAGGAAGTGTTTTTACGACAGACATTCTAAATCCTTTCAATAGGCTAGAAAATTCTTCAACTTGCTTTTCTGTTACTTGCTTGGCAGCAATATCTGCTAAAGCAAGCTTATTTAGGTAAAAAGTCAGTAGCCGTTCTGGGATTAAGTTTTTAAGAGCATTTTTTACTGTTTTATTTGGTTCGTCTTCTAATTTATTTTCCACCTTCTTTTTGCAGTCGGACAGACTTATTTCAGGAAAGACATCTAAAGAGAGCGTAACAGGTTGACTGTTGTTTTTTCGTAGTTCTTGATTAACAAAGCTTGAACAGCGTAAAGCAGCAGGGCCAGATAATCCGAAATGAGTGAATAGTAAATCCATTTGGTGACTAACAACTATTTTTTCTTTTGTATTTAATACAGATAGGCAGACATCTTGTAAAGATAAGCCTTGCAATTCGTTTTTGTTAATAAAGGTCTCTTCTGAAATAAGAGGTGATTCTGTAGGGTACAAGGTACTTATTGTGTGCCCTAACCGTTTAGCTAATTTATAGCCATCTCCGGTAGAGCCTGTAGAAGGGTAGGTTCTGCCACCTGTAGTGAGAATGACACAGGGCGCATAGATTTTTTCGTGAGCTAATTGAACACCGATGATTTGATTTTCTTTGCGTAGTATTTTTTCTACTTTAGCTTCTGTATACAGAGTTACATCAAGTTCTTCAATTTTTTTATAAAGGGTATCAACAATTGTTTTAGAACGGTCTGATACTGGAAACATCCGACCGTGATCTTCTTCTTTTAAATGTGTTCCGTTAGATTCGAAAAAGTTCATTATGTCATAGTTATCAAATTGTGAAAAAGCACTATATAAAAATTTTCCATTTCCTGGAATATGAGCAATAATATCTTCAGTCGGGCGATTATTCGTGACATTACAGCGACCGCCACCAGTCATTAATAGTTTTTTTCCTAAGCGTTTGTTTTTTTCGAGCAGTAACGTTTTACTGCCTGATTCTGCTGCAGCGATTGCTGCCATCATGCCGCTGGTGCCTGCACCAACAACAATTACATCAAAAATTTTCATGAGAAACCTCCAGTTCAATGGTAGTTTACCATAAATTCTAAAATTTTTCTGATTTTCTGATAATATTATGCAAATTTTTGTGCAAATTTTCAAAAATTAGGTTAAAATAGGATTACAACAATGAGAGGGTGATTAAATGGAAGCAACACAGTATGTAAAAAGTATTCAGAAGAGAATTCACGAGCAAGACCAAAATCAAACGGAGTATCTTCAAGCAGTTGATGAGTTTTTACCAACAGTAGAGGTCTTTCTAAAAGAAAATCCTCAGTTTATTGAATCGAATATTCTAGACATACTGATTGAGCCTGAAAGAATTATACAGTTCAGAGTTCCGTGGCAAGATGATCAAGGAAAGTGGCAAGTTAACCGTGGTTATCGTGTGCAGTATAATTCTGCAATTGGACCTTATAAAGGTGGCTTACGTTTTCACCCAAGTGTGAATCTAAGTGTGATGAAGTTCTTGGCGTTCGAACAAATTTTTAAAAACAGCTTGACTGGTTTACCAATCGGTGGCGGTAAAGGTGGAAGTGACTTTGATCCTAAAGGGAAATCCGATGGAGAAGTTATGCGTTTTTGCCAAAGTTTTATGACTGAATTACAAAAACATATCGGACCAAGCACAGATGTTCCTGCTGGTGATATTGGTGTAGGTGCACGAGAAATTGGTTACTTATATGGAACATACAAACGATTACGCAACTATGATGCTGGCGTATTGACTGGAAAACCTTTAGGCTACTGGGGAAGCCAAGAAAGAACGGAAGCAACTGGTTACGGTGCGGTTTATTTTGTTAAACACTTACTTAAAGATTCTAACAATTCATTTGCTGGTAAAAAAGTATTTGTATCGGGCAGTGGAAATGTCTCTATCTATGCAATGGAAAAAGCTAAAGAACTTGGTGCAACGGTTTTAACTTGTTCAGATTCTAGCGGTTTTATTTTTGATCCCAATGGTATTGATGTTGAATTAGTGAAAGAATTGAAAGAAAAGAAACGTGAACGTATTGCAAAATATGTTGAAACACACAAAGAAGCAGTTTATTATGAAGGGCAATCCGTTTGGAATTTTAAAGAAAAGTGTGATATTGCATTGCCTTGTGCGACTCAAAACGAGATTAATGATGAACAGGCAGATATATTGGTTAAAAATGGTGTGAAAATTGTTGCTGAAGGGGCAAACATGCCATGTACTCTAGCTGCTGTGCATGTTTTACATGCTGCAGGTGTTCATTATTGTCCTGGGAAAGCAGCAAATGCTGGCGGTGTAGCGGTATCAGCTTTAGAGATGAGCCAAAATTCAGAGCGTTTATCATGGTCCTTTGAAAAAGTGGATGGTATGTTGGATGATATTATGAAAAATATTTATACAACTTGTCGTGATACAGCTAAAAAATATGGTGATGAAGGAAATCTTGTTTTAGGTGCAAACATTGCTGGGTTTGAAAAAGTTTCTCAAGCGATGTTAAGTCAAGGACTAGTTTAAACGTCATTTTGCAATGAAAAATAGAGAGGGCTGTGTTTTTAATATTAACCAGTCCTCTTTGCTTTTAGATGACTATTATTATTTAGAATATGCTTGAAAAAAGTTTAAAAAGAACGTAAAGTAGTACTGTAGTAATTTTACTTTCAAGGAGGAGAAAGAATGTCACACATTCAATTGGATTATTCCAATTTAACACCATTTGTTGCAGACCATGAATTGGAATATATGCAGGCGCAAGTCACTGCAGTAGACAAAGCATTACGAGAAGGAACGGGTGCTGGAAGTGATTTTACTGGTTGGATTGATTTACCAGAAAATTACGATAAAGCAGAATTTGCTCGTATCAAAAAAGCGGCAGAAAAAATCAAAGCTGATTCAGAAGTGTTAGTTGTTATTGGTATTGGTGGTTCTTATTTAGGAGCTCGAGCGGCAATTGAATTTTTAAATCATTCATTTACGAATATGTTGTCTAGCGAAGAACGTAAAGCGCCACAAGTTTTCTTTGCAGGGAACAGCATCAGTTCAACTTATTTAGCAGATCTGATTCATGTAATTGGTGATCGTGACTTTTCTGTAAATGTTATTTCTAAATCTGGTACAACGACAGAGCCAGCAATTGCATTTAGAGTGTTTAAAGAGTTGCTAGTGAAAAAATATGGTAAAGAAGAAGCGAACAAACGCATATATGCAACAACGGATCGTGCAAAAGGTGCGGTAAAAGTTGAAGCAGATGCTGAAGGTTGGGAAACATTTGTGATTCCTGATGATGTTGGTGGACGTTTTACTGTCTTAACTCCAGTTGGTTTATTGCCGATTGCAGTTAGTGGGGCAGATATTGATGCTTTAATGAACGGAGCAAATGAGGCGCGTAAAGAATATGCAGCGACTTCTGATTTAAAAACAAACCAAGCGTATCAATATGCTGCTTTAAGAAATATTTTATATCGTAAAGGGAAAACAACAGAAATGTTGATTAATTACGAACCAGGAATGCATTACTTCTCTGAGTGGTGGAAACAACTGTATGGTGAATCAGAAGGTAAAGATCAAAAAGGAATATTCCCAGCAGCAGCTGATTTCTCTACTGATTTACATTCAATGGGACAATATGTTCAAGATGGTATGCGTAATTTATTTGAAACAGTGGTAAAAGTGGAAACACCTCGTCATTCAATCTCAATTCCTCAACAAGAAGAAGACTTAGATGGTTTAGGTTACTTACAAGGAAAAGAAATTGACTATGTAAATACAAAAGCATTTGAAGGTACGCTATTAGCTCATACGGATGGTGGAGTGCCGAACTTAATCGTAAAAATTCCAGCAATGGATGCTTTCTCATTAGGATATGTAATGTATTTCTTTGAAATAGCGGTTGGTATTTCTGGTTACTTAAATGGAGTGAATCCATTCGATCAACCAGGAGTCGAAGCGTACAAGAAAAACATGTTTGCTTTATTAGGCAAACCAGGATTTGAAGACTTAGCGAAAGAATTGAATGCACGCCTATAGTTGAAATTCTTTTCTTACAATAAAAATATTTAGAAAAAAACACTCATTTGAGTGTTTTTTTCTATGCTCTATTTTTTTAATGTTGTTTTAAGTCAATTTTTTAATTGAAATTAGCTAGTTGTATCAATTCTCAAATCAAACTGTGAAGGATGAATATAACGAAATGTTTTGTTTACATATTCTAATTCAATTAGTTCTTCTCCTACAACTCTATAGGATGCGATTTGAGCGTTAGAAGAATCAGTGATAGTAAGTTTATCCAATTTTAGTGTATGTTTAAGCTCGTCTAATCGTTTTTGAAAAGAACCAATAACTTCTTCAGATGATGAAACATGTCCATAATTTGGCATAATAATCCTGCTTTCTTTTTTAGTATAAAAAAAGTATAGCAATTTTCTGTAATAGTTTCCAGAAATAGGATGCTAAAAAATAGTTATTTCTAAGAAGAATAGTCAATTAAAATGATAAGTAATGGTAATTGAGTGCACTACGTTATGACAATGCAAATACGATAACCCAAACGACTGGATAAAGCAGGGCAAGATTGGCTAGAAAGACAGGAATTAGAAAGGCGAGAAATAAATAGCGATAGTATTTGGATTGACTACTATCTTTCCAGACCTTAAACAAAGAAAAAAGAAATAGATCCAAGACGAGTATTAACAAGAAGAAAGCAAAAATAATCATTATATACAATCCTCCGCTATCTGTTAAATTGTTTGAAAAAAAGCCACACTTATTCAGTATGACTTTTATCTGATTGATGGGAATCTAATTGTTCTTTAGGATAAGGTAAAATTGAAAAAGGATCATCTTCTCCAACAGTATCTGTTTTTTGAGGATTGCTTTCTTTAGAAATGTAGTAAAAATCATTGCCTCCATAAGTTGGTTTGTTTGCTTGCGGAAGCGAGGGATTATTTTCAGGTTGCTTATTTCTAAGAAAAGGAACATCTGTAACAGTTGAATCAGGTGTTGTTTCTATTAAAGTAGCAGAATTCTCATCATGAGCAGGTATTGAATGAAGCGTTTCTGCTTTTTTCTGTTGTCTTTCTTTTCGAGAAGGACCGCCAGTAAAGGTTAAGAAGACGATTAGTGCAATCATCACAATGGTTAATAAAATTAGTAAAACAAATAAATTGAATGAAATAAACACATTATCCCTCCTTGTAAAATGATACTTTCTATAGTTTATCAAATGTTTATTATCTAGTCATCTTTTTTTTCTTGAAATCTTGATTTTCTTTTAAGAAAAAAAGATTCTATAGACCTATAGCAATCAAGACTAGACAATAGTTATTGTTTCATTAAAATTATGAAGGTTTAATTCGTTTTGTATTAGTTTTTTGCGCATAATTAATAAGAATCGCTTTAGAAAGAAAGATTCTTTTTGGTTTTAATCAATTTGTGGTAAACTATAGAAAGTAAGAATTTTTGGAGGAATGATATTGAAATCTAAAGAGTTTATAAAGTCTGTAGTCTTTTTCGCCGCATTGGCGCTGTTCTTATTTTTATTAAGACAATTTGTTTTTACTCCCGTGATTGTTAAAGGGCATTCTATGGATCCTACTTTAGCAGATGGCGAGCGAGTAATTGCGTTAAAAAATACAAAAATTAACCGTTTTGATATTGTGACATTGCATGCACCTGATGATGCAGATAAAAATTATATCAAGCGAGTGATTGGTTTACCAGGAGAAACGATAGAGTATAGAGACGATGTGCTTTATATTAATGGAGAAGAAATCCAAGAGCCTTACTTAGATCAATTTAAAAGTGAAATGCCTAAGGGAACCTTGTTTACAGACAATTTTAGTTTAGCAGAAATAGGTGCTCAAAAAGTTCCTGAAGGAAAGCTCTTTGTTTTAGGCGATAATCGTCAAAATTCAAAAGATAGTCGAATTATTGGTTTTATTGATGAGAAGGAAATTATGGGTGATGTGAAATTCGTCATGTGGCCTTTAGATCGTTTCGGAATGATTCCAAGTGTTAAAAGTGATGCTAAATAGTTAGAACTTATAAGGCTAAAATGCGTTGATTAAAAAGTACGAGAGATAGAAATTAAGCTCAGTGGGAGCCTTGTTTCTATCTCTTTTTTAGATAAGAAAACGAGCGTGAATTTTGATGATTCCTAAAGAAAAGAAAGAGTGAATATGGTACACTAAACCTAGCTATTTTATCGTCTAAAAAGGAGTGTGGAGGCAGTGAGTTTACAATTTATTCGTGGTACAGCAATGATGGATTTGGAAGAAAAATTAGTCAATGACTCTATTGAGTGGTTAGCTGCTGACTCTGATAGGGAAGTTTTTTATCTTGTGCCAAACCACATGAAGTTTGAACAAGAAATTAATGTATTAAAAAGAATAAAGAATAATCAAAGAAGTGAAGATAAATCAGTTACAACTATGCGTTTACAAGTCTTCAGTTTTTATCGTTTGGCTTGGTATTTTTTACAACATACGCAATATTATAGTTCAGATGTCTTAACAGAAGCAGGAGCAGCAATGATTTTCAGAAAAATTTTATCTGAAAATCAGCAAGAGTTTAAAGTTTTTCGTGGTGAAATGAATAAAGCTGGTTTTATTCAACAGTTATTTGACTTGTATCAAGAAATGAAAGAAGGCAATATTCAAATAGAAGATTTTGAGCCATTTTTGGTAAAAGGAAATCTAGAAAGTAAGCAGTTAGATATTCAATTGAAAATTCAAGATATTCGTCTTATTTTTTCGAAATTCGAAGAAAAATTGGCTTCATATGGTTTAAAGTCAACGGAAATTGTTAATCATTTAACGGATTATTTGCAGTCAAAAGATTTAAGTAACGTATTATTTATTATTAATGGGTATCATCATTTTACGGCTAGAGAGTACAAGTTGATTGAAGTTCTGTTACAAAAAGGTGGCGCAGTAAAAATATCGCTGTTATTAGACAAAAAATATGCAACATCTCAGCCAGAACGGAACGACTTGTTTTATGAAACAGGAAATACCTATTTTCAATTGTATCAATTAGCTAGAAGGAATCAGGTAGCGATTTTAGCAGATTATGTTGAAACTGAAAAGAATCTTATACAAGAGGATATACTTAAGCAACTAAACGAGTATTGGATTACATCACAAAAAGATCACCGAGCACTGCCATTGACGAATCTAGTGCAAGAACCGTTGAAAATTTGGAAAGCAGAAAATTTAAAAGAAGAAATAAATCATGTGGCGAAAGAAATTCGTCGGTTAGTTGTAGAGGAGAACTATCGTTATAAAGATATTCAACTTTTAACAAGAGAGTTGGATTGTTATGAAAACCTTATTGAACCGTTGTTTTCTATCCATCAAGTTCCCGTCTATTTAGACCGAGATATGGCAATGGAGCAACATCCTTTAGTAGAATTTATTCAAGCTTTATTTGATGTAGAAGCTTATCATTATCGTTACAAACATATTTTGCGTTTTTTAAGAACAGAACTTTTTATTCCTTATACAACAACTAAGGAACAACGAGAGTGGGTAGAAATGCGCAATGATTGGCGCAGAAAAGTTGATATAACAGAGAATGTAGTCTTAGCCTATGGTTATGAAGGCTACCATTGGACGAGGAAAGAGGATTGGCATTTTATTCGTTATGATTTTGAAGCGGAAAAGCTAGATGATACAGAAAGAGTCGAGCAAGAATCCAATCAAATCCGTCAGTCAATTCAGCAGAAATTGCCCAACTTTTTTAAGGAAATGCAAGGGGCAAAAACAGGAGCAAATGGTGCAGATAGTTTTTATCGTTTTTTAGTAGAAGTAGGCGTTGAGCAACAGTTATTGATGTGGCGTCAACAGGCGATTGAAAAAGGTCAATTAGAGATTGGCAAAAATCACGAACAGACGTGGGATGCCTTGATGACTTTATTAGACGAATATGTAACAATCTACGGGGAAGAAGCTTTTGATTTCGATACGTTTAAAGAGATATTAGCAAGTGGGCTAGAAGGACTTCGTTATAGTAAAGTACCTACAGCGATCGATCAAGTCCAAGTTCGTTCAATTGACTTAGCTAGACCAGGACAAGCGAAGGTTATTTTTACGATTGGCTTCACAGATCAAGTTTTTCCACAAAAAATTGAAAATAAGACTCTGCTCTCAGATGAAGAACGATTATTCGTAAATGAGACTCTCGAAGATGACCAGTTTTTAGTAAAAGAAGCGGGGAAAATGATTGCGAAGGAACCTTTTGTTGCATATTTAATGTTTAGTGCTGCAACAGAACGTCTTTATCTCTCTTACCCAAGTACGAAAGATACTGCTCAAGATATTAAGCCCTCAGCATATCTTCTGAGGATTCAGCAAGCTTTAGGGATTGTTATCCAAGAAAAGAATGAATTGACAATAACTGATAATGAAGAAATTAGTATTCAACATGTAGGGACTTTTAGGACGTTAATTAGTGAGTTAACGAATCTGAAACGGCAGAAGCAAGAAACGCAACAGCCAATGTTACCGTTGTGGTTGGCACTAGAAAAAGAGCTTTTTCGCCAACCAGATGCTAGCTTTGCTAAAGGGATTTTTGAAAGCTTATCGCATCAAAATATTCCGGAAAACTTGGAAAATGAGTTAGCTGAAAATCTTTATGGTAAAGAGATCTATACTTCTGTTTCTAGAATGGAAAGTTTTTATCGTTGCCAGTATCAATATTTTTCTCGCTTTGGGTTGGGATTAAAGGAGCGGGATATATTTGGGCTTTCAGCAGCAGCTACAGGTGATTTTTTTCATGAAGCCTTGGATCAGTTTTTTAAGCTCTTATTAACAACCGATCAGCAACTATCTCAGCTATCGGAACAAGAAGTTACGGCGTTTACCGAGAAAGTGTTAGAATCAATTTTTGGAGAAGCGCGTTTTTCTATTTTGAATTCAACGAGTCGAATGAATTATATTCGTTTTCAACTGGGACAAACTATAAAAAAAGTTAGCTGGGCTTTAAAGAAACAAAGTGAGCGAAGTGGCATGACAACAGTACAAACAGAAGTCTTATTCGGTCAAATAGCTTCTCAAAAAGGTATTCAAGGGTTAGAGTTACCATTGCAAGCTAATGGGAAAATTCATGTTCGAGGCAAGATTGATCGGTTAGATCAGTTGGTTACGCCTGAAGCAACCTATCTTGGTGTAGTTGATTATAAGTCTAGTCACAAAAAATTCAATATTTCCGAAGCCTACTATGGGTTGGCAATGCAAATGTTGACCTATTTGGATGTAGCAATGATGGAGGCAGTGAATTTAATTGGCGGCTCTGCTAAGCCAGCTGGTTCTTTTTATCTTCATGTTCATAATCCGATACTTTCTTATGAGGAAGAGGAGAAAAGAGAAAATCAGCTCCTAAAGAAATATCAATTGGACGGGATTATGTTAAATGACCAACACTTATTGGATCATTTGGATAAGAGCTTGGAAGCGAAGCAAAGCTCTGTCGTTTTTCCTATTGAAGAATCAGCAAAAGAGTTAATTAAGCCAGGTAGAAGGCAGGAAGATAAATTTGTGACAGAATCAGAATTAGAGGCATTGTTGTCCCATAATCGTAGCAAATTTATTGAGGCAGGAAATAAAATAACTAGTGGAGAAATTACTCTCAATCCTGCTTATCAAGGGAAAGAAAGAGTGGCTTGTCGCTTTTGTCCTTTCAGGAGTGTTTGTACGTTTGATGTGATGTTAAAAGAAAACAATTACCATCGATTGGAAACGATGAATAAAAAAGAAGTTATGCGTCGTTTGATGGAACAAGAATCAGGAGGCGAGGCAGATGAGTAAAGGGATTCCTTTAAGACCAGAACATGAGCAATTTACTGATAATCAATGGCAAGCTGTTTTTGATGGGGAACAAAATATTCTTGTCTCTGCTTCTGCGGGCTCAGGGAAAACAACGGTATTAGTTCGTCGAGTGATCGAAAAACTAAAAAGTGGTGTTGATATTGATCGGTTGCTGATTGTAACTTATACGGAAGCAGCAGCGAAGGAAATGAAAGAGCGAATTCAAGTAGCTCTTCAAAAAGAAATGAATGGTGAAATTGATTCAGAAAAGAAACGCCATTTTTCTAGACAGCTAACATTATTACCGACAGCAAATATTAGTACGTTGCACGCTTTTTGTCTAACAGTGATTCGTCGTTTTTATTATTTGATTGAAATCGACCCCGTTTTTCGGATGTTGACGGATGAGACAGAGATGTTGTTAATGAAAGAAGACGTGTGGGATGAGGTCAGAGAACAGTTTTATGAAGGCAATCAAGAGAGCTTTTACCAGTTAACGAGTAATTTTTCTAATGATCGAAATGATGAGGGATTAACGAAACTGATTTTTTCTCTTTATGATTTTGCCAAAGCCAATCCAGATCCCAGTGAATGGTTAGACTCCTTAGCCAATGCGTATAAAGTAACTGAAGAACTAGGAGCACTGCCTCTCTTTCAAGAATATCTGAAACCACAGGCCATGGAAGTCTTGATTCGTTCGGTTGAACGTTATGAAGCGATGATTCGAATGGTGGCAGGCGAAGAAAAATTAAGTAAAATTTTGACCCTTGCTGAAAATGAAAAACAGCTATTTGAACAATTAGCAGCCTCAATTTATGATGATGAATTGGAAACAGCATACGAGTTTTCTCAAAAGATTACGTTTGAGCGTTATCCAAGTATTCGAGTGGAAGAACTGAAAGAAGTTTCAGCTGAAGCTAAGGATTTGCGAGAACAAAATAAAAAAGCATTGAAGGATCTTGTCAGTAGTTTATTCACGATTTCACCTGAAAAAATGAAAGAAGTAATGCGTGCTTCTTACCCTCTAGCAGAAGAAATTTCTCGTGTAGGTAGAGCTTTTATCGATCGTTACGGAGAGCAAAAACTAAAAAAAGGGCTAGTGGATTTTAACGATTTGGAGCACTTTACTTTAGCCATACTTGCCAGCAAGCAAGAAGGGGAATGGCTTGCATCGGAAGCCTCTAACTACTATCGCCAAAAGTTTGATGAAGTATTGGTAGATGAATATCAGGATATCAACAGGTTGCAAGAAACGATTTTGTACTGGTTACGCCGTCCCAATCCAACAGAGGGCAATCTTTTTATGGTTGGGGATGTGAAGCAATCCATTTATTCTTTTCGTTTAGCGGACCCAACATTGTTTATTGAAAAATATAATCAATATGGGGAAAATAAAGAAGGAAAACGAATTGTTTTAGCTGAGAATTTTCGTTCCCGAAAAAATGTGTTGGATTTTACAAACTTAATTTTTGAACAACTGATGGATGAACGAGTGGGGCAAATTGAGTATGATGAAGCAGCAAAACTTATTAACGGATTTGATCAATTCCCAGAAGCAGAGAACTATGACACAGAACTTTTAATCTATGAAAAGAAATCTGAACAAACAAATGAACGAGTAAAGCTACCTTCTTACCTTTCTTCTGAACTAGAAGTGACGATGGAAGATAAAACAGAAGGTGAACTGCATATGACTGCTTTGAAAATCAGAGAGTTGATAGACAGTCAGTTTCTAATTTATGATAAATCTAGTAAAGAAAACCGGCCTATTTGTTATAAAGATATTGTATTGTTAACACCAACCAAAAAAAATAACTTGACGATTCTTGAGACTTTTAAAACGGCTGGGATTCCGATCCAAGTAAACGATGCTCAAAATTATTTTCAAGCAACAGAAATTAGAGTGATGGTTTCGTTATTACAAATCATTGATAATCCCTATCAAGATATTCCTTTAGTGGCTGTTTTACGTTCGCCGATTGTTCGTTTAAAAGAAAATGAATTAGCAACGATTCGTTTAGCGGCCAAAGAGAAAAGCTTCTATGAGGCTTTAATGCTTTTTCTCGAGAAGACGAAGGAAGAAGAAAGGAATTGGCAGTTAAAAGAGCGACTGCTTCGTTTTACTTCTCACCTTAGCAAATGGCGAGAATTAGCTCGAAGGGAGCAAATAGCCGCTTTAATTTGGGAAATTTACCGGGATACAGCGTATCTAGATTATGTAGGCGGAATGTCATCGGGAAAACAACGGCAGGCGAATTTGTATGCGCTAGTTGATCGAGCTGGCAGTTATGAAAAAACAAGTTTTAGAGGCCTTTTTCAATTTGTTCGTTTTATTGAAAAGATGCAGGAGAAGGATAAGGATTTAGCAGAACCTGTTATTTTAAGCGAAGAAAATGCGGTTAGAGTAATGACCATTCATGCCAGTAAAGGATTAGAATTTCCAGTTGTCTTTGTTTTAGATATGACCAAAGAATTTAACTTAGGTGATTTAAATGAACGGTATATATTTGATGATCGTTTAGGCGTGGGGATTCGCTTTATGGCTCCTTTAGACCGTATTTTGTATGATACCCTGCCGTTTTTAGCAATTAAGCAAGCGAAACTCAGGAAGCTATTGTCAGAAGAAATGAGGAAATTATATGTTGCTTTGACCCGGGCGGAGCAAAAACTCTATTTAGTCGGTTCCTACAATGATCAAGAAACAACTTGGAAAGAGTGGGCTAAAGCTAGTTCTTTTGAAGGGAAAACGTTGCCGAGTGAAAATCGTTTGCAGGGCAAAAGCAGCTTGATGAATTGGGTAGGAATGTCGTTAATTCGTCATGAGAAAATGGATGAGTTTCAACATTTTTATGATACAGCGAAAGTTACTCAAATTAGTAGTCATCCAGCGAGCTTTTCAATTTCTTTTATGAATGAAACGGCGATTCAAGAATCGTTTTCTAAACTAAATTTTATAGAAGCTAACAGTGGAGAGAGTCGCCAAGTTATTGCTGAAGATAAATCGATAACCAAACGAGGAATAAAAAGACTCAATTTCTTTTATCCTTATCAATTAGCAACGAAAACAACAAACTATCAATCGGTGTCAGAAATTAAACGTGTTTTTGAAGATCCAGACAATAAAGAAATTGGTAAATTAGAATTAAGTGACAGCGATGTTAAAAGTACGTCACAAATTGTCAATCGAATGGTTGAAGGAAGTTTGCGTAAGCCGCAATTTATTGATTCTGTCAGACAACCTTCAGCGGCCGAAATTGGAACAGCAACACATTATTTGTTACAGCTAGTGGATCTTTCGGAACAACCAACGTTTGAAAAAGTGACTACTTTATTAGAAGGGTTGATTCAAACCAAAATCATTCAAGAAGCTGTAGGTAAAAAAATCGATGTAAATAAAATATTGGCATTTTTCCAAACAGATTTTGGACAAAAATTAATTAAAAATGCTCCGAAAGTGAAGCGAGAACAACCTTTTTCGATGTTAATGAAAGCTGAAGAGTTGATTAAAGACTATCCTGACCAAAAAGAGGATGATTTATTGATTCACGGAATTATTGACGGATTTATTGAACAAGAAAAAACTTGTATTTTATATGATTACAAGACTGATTTTATGGTGAATGTTGAAGATCCGGTGGCATTGAAAAAAGTTATTCAGCGTTATCAAGGTCAGTTAAATTTATATAAAAAAGCTCTGATTCAAGCTACTGAAAAACCTGTTGAACAAATCTATCTTATTTTGCTAACGGCTGGAGCGATCATCGATATGGAGAAACAAGAAGTTGTTGAGCGCATGTAGGATCGTCCATTGGAAGGTTCCTTAGCTTACAAATTGTAAGGTTTATGCTATACTTGTGCTATGAGGTGAAGAAGATGAAGCAAACAAAAACTACTGATTATACTCTATGTCCGAAATTTGAAAAAGCTTTTTCAATATTAGGAAAAAAATGGAATGGTTTAATCATTGACGTTTTGTTAGAAAAAAGTCCTCAACGTTTTAGTGAATTAAAACAGCAAATTCCGATGCTTAGTGATCGAGTACTTGTGGAACGTTTAAAAGAGTTAGAAGCAGAAGGAATTATTACGAAGGCTGCTCGTTGTAATGAAAGTAGTCGTTTAGAATATTTTCTTACTGACAAAGGACTAGATTTACAGTTGGCAATGAAGCAAATTAAAGTATGGGCAGAAAAATGGGCAGACACTGAAGATTGCGGTTGACCAAATGATGAAGTTCTTGTACACTAAATACAGTTGAATAATACGAAACGTTGATGGAAAAGAGTAGTTTGGTTGATACGAAAAAGGGAAAATCTGTCTAAGACTGAAAACAGATTACGTTATCTAAAAATGAAGTTCACTTCCAGAGTTTGTTTGTTCTATAAAAAAGATCAAACCGGTGAAAACCGTTATTAAAATTGAGTGCACAACAATTTTTGTTGTGAAGTAGGATGGTAACACGATAGCTCGTTCCTTTTAAAGGGACGAGTTTTTTTGTATGTTTGAAAACCACTGGCTGTGCCGGTGGTTCCAGAGAGCTTCCAGCGAGGTATAAAAAAAGCCACCTAAAATGCTAAGATGAAAGAGGTTCGCCAACCGCTCGCATCCGTATTAAAGGAGGCCATGTCATGAATGACAAACAAAGCTTAGCAGACAGCGTATGGAGATGTAAATACCACTTAGTATTTGCGCCAAAATACCGTAGACAAATTATTTATGGAAGGTACAAAGAAAGTATAGGAAAAATCATACGAGTGTTATGTGAACGAAAAGGGGTAGAGATACACGAAGCAAATGCCTGTAAAGATCACATTCATTTATTGTATGTTTGAAAACCACTGGCTGTGCCGGTGGTTCCAGAGAGCTTCCAGCGAGGTATAAAAAAAGCCACCTAAAATGCTAAGATGAAAGAGGTTCGCCAACCGCTCGCATCCGTATTAAAGGAGGCCATGTCATGAATGACAAACAAAGCTTAGCAGACAGCGTATGGAGATGTAAATACCACTTAGTATTTGCGCCAAAATACCGTAGACAAATTATTTATGGAAGGTACAAAGAAAGTATAGGAAAAATCATACGAGTGTTATGTGAACGAAAAGGGGTAGAGATACACGAAGCAAATGCCTGTAAAGATCACATTCATTTATTAGTAAGTATCCCACCAAAATTAAGTGTGTCATCGTTTATGGGCTATTTAAAAGGAAAAAGTAGTTTGATGATATTCGACCAACATTCAAATCTGAAGTATAAGTATGGGAATCGAAAATTTTGGTGTCGTGGTTATTATGTGGATACGGTAGGAAGAAATCAAAAAAGAATTGAGGAGTATATAAGAAATCAATTAACAGAGGATAAACAATTGGATCAACTGAGTTTATTTGAAGAGGTAGATCCGTTCACAGGACAAGGAAACAGAAGAAAGAAAAAATAAAGTTCTTTAAGAACTAGGAGGGAATGTGGTGCGGAAGGCGAACTGATTCAGTAGGTCTTTAGACCAAGGCCGGTAAGAGCGGGTTTCACCCGCAGAGCAAACCACCCGTTCTCACGGGTGGTGCTGATTGTTTTGTCAAAAATGAAACAACCACTCAGTTGAATGATTACACCAAGAAAGGATTAGAAGAATGACATTAAAAGCTCAATTAGAATCTTTAAGAGATGAGACGTTTGAGAAAATTCAGAAAGTAGCTGATCTTAAGGAACTAAACCAAATCAGAGTAGAAATATTAGGTAAAAAAGGTCCAATTACAGAGGTTTTGCGAGGAATGAAAGAGCTACCCGCAGAAGAACGTCCTGTAGTAGGGAGTTTTGCAAATGAAATTAGAGATTATTTAGCGCAAGCGGTTGAAAATCGTAAAGAAGTACTGGAACAGGCTGCTTTAGATGCTGCGTTAGAAAAGGAAACATTGGATGTAACCTTACCTGGAAAGCAGACCCCCCAAGGTTCTCGCCATATTTTATCGCAAGTAATGGAAGAAATCGAAGATATTTTTGTGGGAATGGGTTACCAAATTGTTGAAGGTTATGAAGTGGAAGCAGATCACTATAACTTTGAACGAATGAATTTACCTAAAGACCATCCTGCTCGCGATATGCAAGATACTTTTTATATTTCTGATGAGATTCTTATTCGTACCCATACATCGCCAGTTCAAGCTCGGACAATGGAAAAGCATGATTTTTCAAAAGGTGCACTGAGAATGATTTCTCCAGGAAAAGTTTTCCGTCGTGATACAGATGATGCCACGCATAGTCACCAATTCCACCAAATTGAGGGCTTAGTTATTGATAAAGAAATTACAATGGGTGATTTAAAAGGGACACTTGAAGTGGTAATGAAAAAAATGTTTGGTGAAGACCGTAACATCCGCTTGCGCCCTAGCTACTTCCCATTTACTGAACCTTCTGTTGAAGTAGACGTTAGCTGCTTTAAATGCGGTGGCTCCGGTTGTAATGTGTGTAAGCATACTGGTTGGATTGAAATTTTAGGCGCTGGAATGGTTCATCCTGATGTTCTGCAAATGTCTGGTATTGACCCAACTGAATATAGCGGTTTTGCCTTTGGCTTAGGACCAGATCGAGTGGCTATGTTACGTTATGGTGTAAATGATATCAGAAGTTTCTATCAAAACGATTTACGCTTTTTAAATCAGTTTAAGGTAAAGGAGTAAAAAAACATGTTAGTTTCTTATAAATGGCTTAGTGAGTACTTGGATTTATCGAAAATTTCAGCAAAAGAATTGTCCGATCAAATGTCTTTAACTGGCATCGAAGTAGAAGGTGTTGAAGTACCACAAGAAGGGTTAAAAAAGATTGTTGTTGGGGAAGTAAAAGAGTGTATTCCTCACCCGGACTCAGATCACTTATCAATTTGCCAAGTAGATATTGGTGAAGAGGGATTATCACAGATTGTTTGTGGCGCTCCTAATGTCAAAGCAGGTATCAAAGTAATCGTTGCTTTACCTGGATCAAGAATTACTGGCAATCAAAAAATCAAAAAAGGGAAAATGAGAGGCGAAGTTTCTAATGGAATGATTTGTTCTTTACAAGAACTTGGTTATTCTGATAATGTCATTCCTAAAGCTTATTCTGACGGTATTTATTACATGCCTGAAGAAGCAGTTAACGGAAGTGATGTTTTTCCTTATTTAGATATGGATGATTCTATTATTGAATTGTCGATTACACCTAACCGAGCAGATGCCCTAAGCATGAGAGGGGTTGCTTACGAGGTTGGTGCTATCTATCGTCAAACACCTTCGTTTAATGACGAAGTTTTAGAAGAAGATACAACTGAAAATGCAGCGGATTATTTAGAGGTAGAAGTGGCTGATTCTAAAGATGCACCGGCCTATCAAGTGCGCATCATCAAAGACGTTAAAATTGCCGAAAGTCCTGTCTGGCTTCAAAATCGATTGATGAATGAAGGGATTCGCCCAATCAATAATGTGGTGGATGTGACAAATTATATTTTACTATTGTTTGGTCAACCTTTGCATGCCTTTGATTATGCAAAACTAGCTAGTAAAAAAATTCTTGTCCGTCGTGGAAAAGTGGACGAAGAGTTAATTACGTTAGATGGAGAAATGAGAAAAGTTTCAGAAGAAAATATCGTTATTACAAATGGTGAAATTCCGGTAGCACTTGCTGGTGTAATGGGTGGTGCTAACTCTGAAATAACTGAAGGAACAACAACAGTTGCTTTAGAAGCGGCTTTGTTTAATCCTTTATCTATTCGTCGTACGTCAAAGCAGTTTAATTTACGTAGTGAATCTTCTAGTCGGTTTGAAAAAGGAATTAATCAAGTGACATTTGGAGAGGCTTGTGATGTTGCGGCAGCAATGATTGCTAGATTAGCTGGTGGAACAGTTGTTGCAGGAAAAAGCATTGGCTCGGAAATAACACCACAAGAAGTTTCCGTAAGCATTACCTTAAAACGAATTAATCAATACTTAGGTACTTCTTTAACCAGTAAAGTGGTTGATGAAATATTTGCGGCATTAGGTTTTGATTTTAAAATGGAAAAAGAAACTTACGTTGTTTCTGTTCCTCCTAGAAGATGGGATATTAAGATTGAAGCGGATTTAATCGAAGAAGTGGCTCGTATTTTTGGTTATGACAATCTTCCTTCTACTTTGCCAAAAGGAGAAACAGTGGCAGGGAGTTTAACAACGGGACAAAAAAATGTTCGTGAAATTAAAGCATTGCTAGAAGGTTGCGGTCTTAGTGAAGCTATCAGTTATGCACTGACAACAGAAGCAAAAGCAGCTCAATTTAGAATGAGAGAAAGCAACTTGACTCGTTTACAATGGCCTATGAGTGAAGAACGTTCAGTCTTAAGAATGAATCTGATTTCAGGTTTACTAGATGATACTGCTTATAATGTTGCACGTAAAAATTCAAATGTTGCTTTATACGAAATTGGTCGAGTGTTTTATCAAGAGAATGATTCTTTAAAACATTTACCTTATGAGGAACAACATCTAGGAATTGCTCTCTCTGGAAATAGTCAAGTCAAAGATTGGCAAACAAAGGAGACAGCATTTGATTTCTTTTCTCTAAAAGGGATGATTGAAGAAATTTTTGAAGCATTAGGTGTTTCTGATAAAATAACCTACGAAGCAACTACTGAAATGAAAGAAATGCACCCTGGTAGAACGGCTTTAGTAAAATTAAACGATCAGGTCATTGGTTTTATTGGACAAGTACATCCAACGATAGCAAAAGCTTATGAGATTTCTGAGACGTATGTTGCGGAATTGAACCTTCATGGAATGGTTGAAGAACAAAATGATGCACTTGTTTATGAAAATGTTTCTAAATTCCCAGCGATTTCACGTGATATCGCATTACTGGTTAACGAAACGGTGACAAACCAAGAGTTAACAGAAACAATTTGGAGCAATGCTGGAAAATTCTTAAAAGAAGTACATCTTTTTGATGTTTACCAAGGAGACAACATTGAACCAGGCAAAAAATCGATGGCATACAGTCTGACCTTTGTTAATGGAGAGGCAACGTTGGTAGATGAAGAAATAACTAAGTCAATGACAAAAGTTGAAAAAGCATTGACTGAAAAATACAACGTGGTTATCCGCTAAAAGACTTAAAAAGTCATTTCACTAATGTGAAATGACTTTTTAAGTTAATACCCTTTTGCCCAACTTTTAGACAACCATCTTGAAAATTGGGAGATGCAGAAATTAATGGTGAAATACATTAAAGCAACCAATCCATAAATGGTAAATACTTGTCCTGTTTGCGCGTATTTGCCCATTAAAATGTATGATTTACCAAATAATTCTTGTAATGCGATAACGGAATATAGGAAGCTAGTATCTTTTATTACCGTCACGAATTGCGAAACAATGGCAGGTAAAACATTGCGAATTGCTTGTGGCAACACCACGTACCAGATGATTTGAAAATTACTGAATCCTTGTGAACGAGCGGCTTCTTTTTGTCCTTTGTCGACACCGTTTAGTCCGCCACGAATAATTTCAGCTAAAGCCGCAGTTGTAAAAACGGTAAAGCTGACAATCCCAGCAGGGGTAGATTTCATTTGGAAAATCAGAAAAATAACGTAAATCCAAAGTAAGTTAGGGATGTTTCGGACAATTTCAATATAAGTACCAGCAATGAATCGTAATGGGCCGTGTTTTTGATTTCTAATGACAGCCAGTATGGTTCCGAAGATTGTACTTAAAAGAATTGCAACAAAAGAAATATATAGTGTAAGCTTCAGTCCGTCAAAAAGAAATCGCAGATTATTAGCGGTCAGAAGTTGACTCATTTGTTCTGAAAATGACATATGTGCGAAATCCTCCTATCGTGTATAAGCTTTCTTATTGTTTTCTTCTAACTTTCTAGCTAATTTTGCTAGAGGGAAGCACAGAATAAAATATAATAGACCTGCAACCGTGAATGCGGGAATATAGTTCAAGTTAGCTGAAGACCAACTATTGGCGATAAACATGACATCCACGCCAGAAATAATTGCCACGGTAGACGTATTTTTAATCAAATTTACCACTTGGTTTGTAAGCGGTGGTAACATAATTCTCCATGCCTGTGGGAGGATCACAAATCTCATGGTATCTGCGTAGGAAAAGCCTTGTGAAAAGGCGGCTTCGAATTGACCTTTTGGCACAGAACCGATTCCTGATCGAACCACTTCAGAGATGTAAGCTCCGTGGTAAAGACCTACACAGAGAATAGCAATCGTAGTCGTAGAGAAAGTTAACATCGGGCTGATTAAAGGAAATCCATAGTATACCACGATAAACTGAATTAATAAGGGGGTATTCTGAAAAAATTCTACATAGATTCGGCTAATTCCATTAAAAAGTTTATTCTGTGTAGCTGAGAGACTACCAAAAAAGATTCCTAAACACATAGCTAAAGCAAGAGCGCCGATAGATAATAAGATGGTGTAGAGAAAGGCTTTTCCGAAAAGTTGCCAATCACTAAATAAAGCTTGCCATCTATACAAAGCAAATGGTCCTTCTTCAAGCCATGAGGTATTTGCTAAAAAAAGCATATAATTTCCTCCTAAATCGTGACAAAAGGATGATTAATCCAAGTGCCATTTTTTATAAATTTCATCTAAAGTACCATCTTTTTTCCATTTATTAATGAGTTCATCTAACTTTTCATTGAGTTTTTCATTGGATTTTTTAGTAGCGATTCCATATTCTTGAGGTGAAAAACCATCTTTCAAGATTTCAGTTTTATCATCTACATAACCAGTTAAAATAGATTTATCAACAGAAAAAGCATCAATCCGTTTTGATGTTAAAGCAGTTTTTAGTTCAGGATACGAGCCTAATTCTTGATAGTTGAAAGAGATACCTAAATCTTTTGCTTGTTTTTCTAAAGCATCCTTTGTTGTAGCAGATTGAACAACACCAATTGTTTTCCCATCTAAACTCTTAATATTGGTAAATTTATCTGCTGTTCGAACTAAGAAGCCGATTTCGTCAGTATAGTAGGGAGTAGTAAAATTATAGGTTTTTTTTCGTTCGTCATTGATTGTAAACGTAGCAATGACCATGTCTAATTCTCCATTATCTAGTAAAGGTCCACGAGTTTTTGCTGTTACTCCGACAAACTCAACATTATCCTCACTTCCAGTTAGCTCTTTTGCAATTAGACGTGCTAGGTCGGGTTCCATCCCCTCGTTCTTATTGGTATCAGGATTCATGTAGCCGAAATTAGGAACATCTTCTTTGACCCCAACTTTTATGACACCAGCATCTTTAATTTTTTGGATAGGATCAGCTGATTTGCCTGAGTCTGATGAACTAGCATCTTTTCCACTGCCACATCCAACGATTAAACCTAATAACAAAACAAGAGACAGTCCACCTAATACTTTTTTTACGTTTTTCATTTGTTGTTCCTCCTCATATTTAATTATCTAAAAATAGCTTTCACTAGGGCTTCTGGAAATGTGGGATTTTACCACGATATCCAGATTCATCCTAATTATGAATGATTTTACTTAGAAATCCTTTTGCTCGTTCATTTTGGGTGTTAGTAAAGAAGTGTTCTGGTGTTCCTGTTTCAATAATTTGACCTTGATCCATAAAAATAACTTTGTCAGCAACTTGCCTTGCAAAGCCCATCTCATGAGTAACACAAATCATCGTAATGTTTTGCTTTGAAAGATCAACCATAACATCCAAAACTTCTTGAATCATTTCGGGATCAAGAGCAGAGGTTGGTTCGTCGAACAGAATAATTTCTGGATGCATGTTTAAAGCTCTAGCGATAGCAACCCGCTGTTGTTGTCCTCCAGAAAGTTGCGCGGGAAAAGCATTGGCTTTGTCAGCTAAGCCAACTCTTTCAAGGTATTCCATGCCAGTTTTAGTCGCTTCAGCTTTACTCACGCCTTTTACTTTAATGGGAGCGAGTGTCAAATTATCAATAATTGATTTATGAGCATAGAGATTAAAGCTTTGGAAAACCATTGCTACTTTTTGTCTTACTTTCTGGACAGGCGCTTTAGGCTCCGTGATATCGATTCCGTCAACGAGGATATGGCCGTCTGTGACTTTTTCTAATCTATTGATACAGCGGATCAGTGTGCTTTTTCCGGAACCAGAAGGGCCAATAATGACAATTTTTTCTCCTTGTTTCACATTTAAAGAAATATTTTTTAGTACATGATTATCTCCGAAGTACTTATTCACATGCTCTAATGAAATCATAAATATCCTCCTGTAGTCTAATGTTGTGTTTTGTAACATGTTTTTTAGTTTTTTTAATGAAAAATAGAATAGTAAAAAAATAGAACAAACAATTTTATTTTAGTCAGTCGTCTATTTATTCATAATTAGAAAATGATTAGTTGCAATTGTGTATATCTAGTAAAACAATTTTAAGATGAGTTGTTTTCAAAATGGGAATAAATTTTCTTGTTCAAAGCGTAATTTATTCATAATCTAATCGAAAAACTATTTTTCTATTTGTATCTTAATGTTAGAAATTATAACATATGAAAAAAAGGATTACCAGTTTTTTTTATAGTGAACCAATTTTTTAGTGATTTTCAAAGAAATTACTACTATATGAAAGAAAGAGAGAATTAAACTTGAAAAAAGTAGCTAAAAAGTGGAGAATAGACTTATTGAAAAAAACGGAAAAGGTTTGATTAATTTGAGTAATTATGAAGCAATTGGTTTTATAGATTCAGGTGTTGGTGGATTGACGGTCATTAAAGAGGCATTGAAACAATTACCAAATGAACGTTTAATCTATTTAGGGGATACTGCTAGGTGTCCTTATGGTCCTAGGCCAGTAGAACAAATTGTTCAATTTACTTGGGAAATGACGAATTTTCTTCTAGAAAAAAAAATTAAAATGTTAGTTATAGCCTGTAATACTGCAACAGCTGTAGCTTTAGAAGAAATCAAAGCAAAATTAGATATACCTGTAGTGGGTGTGATATTACCAGGGACTCGGGCAGCTCTTAAAGCAACAAATAATAATCGGGTGGGTGTTATCGGCACAGTAGGAACAATTAAAAGTAGTGCTTATGAACGAGCATTAAAAGATAAAGTACCGGTTGTAAATGTATCAAGTCTAGCTTGTCCAAAATTTGTACCGATTGTAGAAAGTAACGAAACAAATTCATCTGTAGCAAAAAAAGTAGTTGCAGAAACACTCCAGCCGCTTAGATTAAAACATATTGATACTCTGATTTTAGGCTGTACTCATTATCCGTTACTACGCTCAGTTATTCAAAATGTCATGGGAAATACGGTAAAATTGATTGATTCGGGAGCTGAAACGGTAAGTGAAGTCAGTATGTTGTTGGATTATTTTAATATTGCTAATTCACCAGCCTTTAAAAATGAGCCCAATCAATTTTATACAACAGGCTCTTCAAAAATGTTTAAAGAAATTGCCGATGAATGGTTAGAAATAAAATCACTAGAAGTTCAGCATATTGAATTAGGGGAGAAAAAGAATGATTAGACACGACGGTAGATCAGGAAAAGAATTAAGAAAAATTACGATTGAAACAAATGTTTTCAAGCATCCAGAAGGATCAGTAGTTATGTCTTTTGGCGATACGAAAGTGATTTGTTCAGCTACAGTAGAAGAAAAAGTTCCCCATTTTTTAAGAGGCGAAGGAACTGGCTGGGTCACAGCAGAATACAGTATGTTGCCTAGAGCAACGAATACGAGAAATATTCGTGAAAGTGCAAAAGGAAAATTAACAGGACGTACAATGGAAATTCAACGTCTGATTGGTCGTTCTCTTAGAGCAGTGATAGATTTAGAAAAACTTGGTGAACGTAGTATTATAGTCGATTGCGATGTGATTCAGGCCGATGGAGGGACTAGAACGGCTAGTATTACAGGAGCTTTTGTTGCGGTAAAATTAGCTGTAGCAAAATTGTTACAAAAAGGAATTCTTTTAGAAGACCCAATAAAAGAACATTTAGCGGCCGTAAGCGCTGGAATTTTGCCTGATGGAAACTGTGTTTTAGATTTAGATTATACAGAAGATTCTGCGGCAGCGGTAGATATGAATGTCGTAATGACAGAATCTGGTAATTTTGTTGAAATTCAAGGAACAGGAGAAGAGTCAACTTTTTCTGGGGAAGAACTGAATGCGTTGCTTTTTTATGGAAAAACAGGAATTGAACATCTGATTGCCTACCAAAAAGAGGCCTTATTACCAACCATTGAACTGGAAAACAGTTCTCAAGCAATAGATGAAAAAAAAGTAATCGTTATAGCGACTCGCAATCAAGGGAAAGCCAAAGAATTTGCAGCAATTTTTAATGAAAAAGGATACCAAGTAAAAACTTTATTAGATTATCCTGATTTACCAGAAGTAGAAGAAACTGGGAAGACCTTTGAAGAAAATGCTCGTTTAAAAGCGGAGACTATTTCTGCTATTTTGAAGCAACCTGTTTTGGCAGATGATTCAGGTTTGATTGTTGATGCTCTAAATGGTATGCCAGGAATTTACTCCGCTCGTTTTGCAGGACAACCTAGCAATGATGCTTCAAATAATGCAAAATTGTTGCATGAATTGACAGGAATTCCACAAGAAAAGAGAACAGCAAGATTCCACTGTACTCTCGCATTTGCTGCACCTGATAAAGATAGTTTAGTTGTTGAAGACGAGTGGGAAGGTTTCGTTGGAACGATTCCAAGAGGAGAGAATGGGTTTGGCTACGATCCATTATTTATTGTTTCAGAGGAAGGAAAAACCGCTGCGGAGTTATCGGATGAGACGAAAAATAAACTAAGTCACAGAGGAAAAGCGGTTGCTAAATTGAAGCAAGAGTGGGAAGAATGGCTAAAAAAATAGGAGGTCAGTATGAAATATTTGGTAGTAAGTGATAATCACGGCGATCGTGAAATATTAGAAGACTTGGTAAATGAATACAAAGGCAAAGTTGACGCTATGTTTCATTGTGGGGATTCAGAATTAGATCCGACAGATGAGTTATGGAACGATTTGATTGTGGTAAAAGGAAATTGTGATTATTATGGCGAATTTCCTGAATCAATTGTAAAAAGAATAGGAAATGATACTATTTTTATGACACATGGGCATTTAGTTAACGTAAGATCGGGTTTGACGACTATTGCTTCAAAAGCGGCTGAGGTTGATGCTACTATTGTTTTGTTCGGTCATACGCATGAAATTGGTTGTGAAATGCACCAAAATACTCTTTTTTTGAACCCTGGAAGCATTCGCCAACCACGTGGACCTATTCAAATTAAATCTTATGCAATAATTGATAGTACTCCCGAATCTTATGATGTTCAATATTTTGATAGAGGTCATCAACCAGTTAAAGAACTACATTTCTTATTCAAGAAATAGAAAAAAATAAAAAAAAAGATTCGTTGAAAAAAATCAGTTTTTTGAACCTAGACTTAGCCGCATATAAAAACAAAGACCATTAGTGTTGTCTAAACAAGGTTAGACAATTCCGATTTTTTAACTAAAAAAGGGAAATTAGTTGGCACTACCAGCAGGTATTGTCAGTGAAAAAACGTAGTACTGCTCTGAGCCCAATGGTCTGGTCTCAGAGCTTTCAAGCTTCAAACTTAGGCTAAATAAATAGCAAGTCCAAGTCTTTCACATTGTCTTCTGGTTATGATTACTGGCACTAACTACTGGTAGTTCCCCTTGTTTGAGAACGGATTAAACTAGAGGAAGAAACGTTGTTTTGTCTCCTTAATAGGGTCAATACACCTGTTCTTTCATAGTATTATGAATATTAAAGAAGAACATACTTAGTTATCTGATAATAAGATAAATTTTTTAGGAATTGACATGTTATCTTTTTGAAATAAATAAAATTCAGTTATAATTAAATAAAGACATATGATTTTTCCTTAGGAAATATTCGCTGCGGCATGGTTCTCATGGGAAATTTTATATGTTTTTTTATTTTTCCAATAGATTAAACGATAGAGGTAAAAAGAAATACTACCTCTTAAGTTAGAAGTTCTTTAATGATGAAAATAATTATTTATAAAAAAATGGTGTATATTTTCAAAAAAAGAGAATAAGTATGAAACATTTTGCTCTCATTAGCAACTGTTATTTTTTTGCTTTGAAACAATATACATTATTTTTGCATAATGTGAAATACTCCATTTTTTCAATTCGAAAAAGGAGAGGAATCTAATCGATTATTTTTGTTAACCTAGAAGCAGAAAGGATAGGAGGAAATGAAATGAAGAGTCCATTAAATGTTTTTTCAGAAATCGGAAAGTTAAAAACCGTAATGTTGCATCGCCCAGGTAAAGAGTTAGAGAACTTGATGCCTGATTATCTGGAGCCACTTCTTTTTGATGATATTCCATTTTTAGAGCAAGCACAAAAAGAACATGACTTTTTTGCAGAAACATTACGAAAGAAAGGAGTAGAGGTTCTTTATTTAGAAGAATTGGCAGCGGTTTCTTTGACGGATGCTGATATAAAAAAACAGTTTATTCATGAGTATTTGAATGAGGCAGATATTAAAGAAGAAGGAGCTAAGCAATATTTGTTTGACATGTTATTTTCCATTGAAAAACCAAGAGAGTTGATTGATACAACCATGGCAGGGATTCAAAAATCTGAGTTACCAGAAATAGAAAAAAAGCATCTTTCAGATTTAGTTTCATCTGATTATCCGTTTATTATTGATCCAATGCCTAACTTGTACTTTACACGAGATCCTTTTGCCACAATTGGTCATGGTGTTTCATTGAACCGGATGTATTCCGTTACTCGCAGAAGAGAAACACTATATGGTAAGTATATTTTCAATCATCACCCAATGTTTAAAGATGCTGATATTCCAATGGTTTATAGTCGCAATGAAAACACTCGAATTGAAGGCGGCGACGAACTAATTCTTTCAAAAAAAGTAATTGCTGTAGGTATTTCGCAAAGAACAGATATTGTTTCTATTGAAAAGCTAGCAAGAAACATTTTTAAAGAAGAGTGGGGATTTGAGCATGTTTTAGCTTTTGATATCGGTCAGGAAAGAAAGTTCATGCATTTAGACACTGTCTTTACGATGGTGGATTATGACAAATTTACGATTCACCCAGAAATTGAAGGAGATTTAACTGTTTATTCGATTTCTAAGGGAACGAAGGACTTAGTTATTTCTAAAGAAACAGGTACTTTAGAGCATATTTTGTGTAAATACCTTGAATTAGACAGTGTTTCCTTAATTCGCTGTGGTGGAGGGAATATTACTGCTGCGGCTCGTGAACAATGGAACGATGGGTCCAACACGTTGGCCATTGCTCCTGGTGAAGTGGTTGTTTATGACCGAAATACGATTACGAACAAAAAACTGGAAGAAGCAGGAATAAAGCTAAATTATATACCGGGTAGTGAGCTTGTCCGTGGGCGTGGAGGTCCGCGCTGTATGAGCATGCCGTTTTATAGAGAAGATATTTAAATTTAAGGAGGGCAATATTATGACAAACTCAGTATTTCAAGGACGTAGCTTATTAGCTGAAAAAGATTTTACAAAAGAAGAATTAAACTATCTTATAGATTTTTCAATACACTTAAAGGACATGAAAAAAAGAGGAATTCCTCATCGCTATTTGGAGGGGAAAAACATTGCGTTGCTTTTTGAAAAAACATCTACTCGGACACGTTCTGCCTTTACCGTGGCATCCATTGACTTAGGGGCTCATCCTGAATTCCTAGGAAAAGATGATATCCAATTAGGAAAAAAAGAATCTGTAGAAGATACTGCTAAAGTGTTGGGAAGCATGTTTGATGGCATTGAATTTAGAGGGTTCAGCCAAGAAGTTGTGGAAGATTTAGCCAAATATTCTGGCGTTCCAATTTGGAATGGTTTAACCGATGAATGGCACCCAACACAGATGATTGCAGATTTTATGACCATCAAAGAAAATTTCAATACACTTGAGAATATTACCCTTGTTTATGTTGGCGATGGACGGAATAATATGGCAAATAGTTTATTGGTTACAGGTGCAATTTTGGGAGTGAATGTTCGCATTTGTGCACCTAAAGCTTTATTCCCTTCTGAAGAAGTAATCAACTATGCGAATGAATTTGCGGCTAAATCAGGCAGTCAATTAATGATTACTGATGATGTAGCAGAAGGGGTCAGAGGGGCCAATGTTCTGTATACAGATGTTTGGGTATCTATGGGAGAAGAAGATAAGTTTGAAGAACGAGTGAATCTTTTAAAACCATATCAAATCAATATGGATATGGTAAATAAAACAGGAAATACTGAAAATGGCAAATTAATTGTTTTACATTGCTTACCAGCTTTTCATGATGTAAAAACTGAGTATGGAAAAATGGTGGAAGAAAAATTTGGTATCACGGAAATGGAAATTACAGATGACGTTTTCCGAAGCCAATACGGTAGGCAATTTGAGGAAGCAGAAAATAGAATGCACTCTATTAAAGCAATTATGGCAGCTACGTTAGGGAATCTATTTATTCCTAAAGTATCGTAAATGCCAGCTTATTACATTGAGTTAATTTCTGCATACGTTACTTGAAGAAAGAAGGCTGCTTATGGAAAAGCAAAAAATTGTTGTTGCTTTAGGCGGTAATGCGATTTTATCGAAAGATGCAAGAGCCCAAGCTCAGCAGCAATCATTAAAAGAGACGGCTAAATATTTAGTCAAATTAATTCAAAAAGACTATCAATTGATTATCTCTCATGGAAATGGTCCTCAAGTAGGGAATCTTCTTTTGCAACAGCAATTGGCAAATACGAAAGAAAATCCTGCGATGCCTTTAGATACGTGTGTTGCAATGACACAGGGAAGTATTGGGTATTGGTTAGAAAATGCGTTAGTGAAAGAAATGAACAAAGTAGGTATTCGGAAAAATGTAGCGACGATTGTTACGCAAGTGATTGTAGCCAGAGAAGATCACGCGTTTCAACATCCAACTAAACCAATTGGTCCTTTTTTAACGGAAGAACAGGCACAAGAAGCGATAGAAAAGTCAGGCTCTACTTATGTTGAGGATGCTGGAAGAGGCTGGCGCAAGGTTGTTCCAAGTCCGTTGCCGATAGCTATTCAAGAGCAACAGGTCATTCAAACGTTAATAAATAATGAGATTATTCCTATCTGTGCTGGTGGTGGAGGTATTCCAGTTGTCGGTAAGGAACTAGATGGTGTTGAAGCGGTGATTGATAAAGATTTTGCCTCAGAAAAATTAGCGGAAGCGATAAATGCGGATTTGTTTGTTATTTTGACTGGTGTTGATGCCGTTTCTATTCATTTTGGCAAAGAAAATGAACAACAATTGAAGCAAGTTACGGTCAGTGAATTGGAACATTATAAAGAAGAAGGTCATTTTGCTCCTGGAAGCATGCTTCCAAAAATTGAAGCAGCAATTCAATACGTAAAAGCTAGACCAAAAAACAAAGCGATTATTACTTCGTTAGAAAAGTTAAGTGAATTTGGCGAAGGTTCAGTTGGCACAGAAATTATCTTTGATTAAGGGAGAATAAAAAGTAATGTTCTGTTGTAGTTTTAGTAGCAGAAGGCCATTGATACGTTGGAGGTGAAAAAATGACAGTAATCGACGCGAAAGAACCATTGAATGATCATATTTCCCGTACTTTATTAACGGATGAGGAATTTATGTTTATCCAAGAAAATATCTATTGTAGATCATATAAAAAAGGGCAAGTACTTTTTGATGTAGGCGACGAAAGAAACCGTATGTTCATCTTGAAAAAAGGGCTTGTGAAATTTGAGAGGATTGATTCTACTGGTAGCCTTTTTTATTTGAATTTTATTAAAGAAGAGGTCATATTTCCTTTGGCAGGTCTTTTTACCGACAAAAATTATTTTTCTTCAGCAATTGCTGCAACAGATATCGAAGTTTACTATTTATCAACGAAAATTTTTGAAAAAATTGTACAGGGAAATAAACAACTACTGCTCTTTTATTTTGAAGAGTTATCATCCGAATTGAAAAGACACATGCTCAAAATTGAAAGTTGTGTAACATCAAGTGCCTCAGTAAGAGTTAAAAATACATTAGCTATACTAATGCATGATATCGGGGAGAGGACCTATGGCAATCAAATTTTGGTGCCTTATCCTATTTCTATGAATGACATTTCTCATAGTAGTGGCACAACAAGAGAAACGACGAGTCATGTCATAAAAAAACTTGTCAAAAAAAAGAAAATTCAATATTTTCATAAAGAACTAACCTTTTTAGAACCAGATTATTTTTCTTTAGATTCTATGTAGGGTTTCCCTGTACTTTTTCTTATTTAAAATATCTGAAAAAAATAGAAAGGAAAAGGGAATGGGACAAATAAATTAATCTTTTCAGGTTTTTAGTGATGGAAGGAATAGTGAGAAAAAATGTTTGTTCATCAAAAAAGCGTAAGTATTAGACTCAAAAAATATAGCCTATTTAAATTGATAGTATGTAATGTGTGCATTAAAAAGAAGTTTGCTCGTTTATACAGTTGAATCAGTCGATAGGTAAAAAGTTATATGGATTGAGGAAATAGCTCGCTAATTTGCTACTAAGATTGAACTCATTTTTGTCTCAATCTCAGGAATAAAAATTGAAGAAAAAAGAGAAAAAATCATTGTCTTCCTTTAGCATCCTGTTTCTTATTATCATTGTATTAACAATTGTTTCTTGGTTACTTTCAGGTCAACAATTTTCACCAACGATTCCTGCCGGAGGAACAACAGCAGTGGATCAAGTCGTTGGTGCTAAGATTTCAGATTTAGTAATGTCCCCTTTTAACGGGTTTCGAGATGCGATTGATATTTGTGTATTTATTTTAGTTCTCGGTGGTTTTTTAAATATTGTGACTCAAACAGGTGCTTTGAAATCAGGTATCCATTCTGTCGTTAAAAAGCTAAAAGGGAACGAGCTGATTATTATTCCTATTTTGATGATTCTTTTTTCTATCGGGGGATCGACTTATGGAATGGCAGAAGAAACGTTACCCTTCTATGCTTTAATCATTGTTACTATGGTGGCTTCTGGTTTTGACTCGCTGGTTGCCGTTGGAATTGTTCTTTTAGGTTCGGGCTCCGGAGTGATTGGATCAACGGTAAATCCTTTTGCAACAGGTGTCGCAATGGATGCGTTAAAGAGCGTCAATGTCCAACCGAATACGGGGATCATTTTGATTGTCGGGCTAATTTTATGGCTAACAACGACTGCATTCTCTATTTTTTATGTTATGAAGTATGCTAAAAAGGTTAAATTAGATAAAGGTTCCACCCTCCTTTCTTTACAGGAACAAGAGGAGATGGAAAAGCATTTTTCGCAAGATGAAGATGAAACTACCCTATTTTCTAAAAAGCATAAAATGATTCTCAGTATTTTTGCTTTTTGTTTTTTAGTAATGGTGACGTCATTAATTCCTTGGGGCTCATTTAATGTGCACTTTTTTGATGGCTGGACGGCTTTTCTGACTGGAAATAGTTTTGGTGATTGGTATTTTGGCGATCTTGCCATGTGGTTTTTCTTAATGAGCCTGATTGTAGCAGTTGTCTATGGCTTCTCTGAAAAAGAAACAATCTCAATTTTTATTGATGGAGTCAAAGACATCTTATCGGTAGTTTTAATTATTGTAGTAGCTAGAGGAGCTTCAGTTTTGATGGCAACCACTCATTTAGATTTATTCATATTAGATAAATCAGCTACAGCATTGCAAGGGTTATCACCTGTGCTCTTCGTTATTGGTGCATACGCTCTTTATTTATTCCTATCTTTCCTAATTCCTTCAACCTCTGGATTAGCCTACGTTTCAATCCCTGTAATGGGAGGATTGGCACATAATATTGGGTTAAGCCCAGATGTGATGGTCATGATTTTTGTAGCAGGTTGTGGGCTTATCAATTTGATTACACCCACTTCTGGTGTCGTAATGGGGGGATTAGAAATTTCTAAAATCGAGTATGCTACTTGGATAAAATTTATGGTAAAACCAATCATTGCGATTGGGGCAATGAACTTATTGGTTTTAATCATTTCAATGTTGCTACTATCGTCTTAACTTGACTTCTTACCTCGAGGTGTACAAAATGAAAAAAGATGAACGACAAAGAATATTGAAACAACTAATCATCCAGAATGAAATTGAAACACAAGAAGAGTTGCTGGAGTTACTTAAAAAAAATGGAGTAAAAGCTACGCAATCAACGATTTCTAGAGATGCTTACGAATTAAAAATTGTTAAAACATACTTGGAAAATGGGAAAACAAAATATGTCATTTTGGCTTTTGATGAAGAACAGAACTATGAACATAAGTTGCGAGAATCATTGCAGGAAGCTTTCAAAAAGATGGAGCGAATCAAATTTATTTTATTGATTCATACAGAATACGATCGAGCAGATGTGATTACGAATTATCTGGATGATGTAGGATATGAAGAAATTGCTGGGACTGTTGCAGGAATAGATACGATATTAATTATCACTCGTTCCGAAAAAATGGCAAAAACGTTGGAAGAAAAAATTATAGATCTTGTGTACTAAAACTCCTTATGTAAAATGAATAAAAAAGTGCTCTTTTCTAATTTTGTAGAAAAGGGTACTTTTTATTTTTACAACAAATTAAGGATGACTCACAATGGAGAATTAGAAGAAAATTTGAATAAACAGTGAAAAAACGTTAATTTTTTCGTAATAGCGTTAAAAAAAATGATAAAACCAAGACTTCTGGAGCCGTTTTCGGTAGAATAGAGTAGTGAGGAAAAATAGAAATGGAGGCACTCCAATGATTGGAATGGCTGTAAAAGAACTATTGATAGAGAAACAAGAAACTTTTCTAATACCAGCAGAAAATGTAGCAAATGTGATGTACTTAAATCCATTAAGTCATGCGCTACTTGTGTTGTCTCAAGTAAAATATTCACGGATTCCTGTTCTAGATAAAGGGGATCGTTTTGTCGGCTTGATCAGCTTGTCCGATGTAGTAGATAAAATGTTTGATCTTACAAAAGTAGACTTAGAAAAGCTAAATGAGTTTACTGTTGCAGATGTTATGGAAGTGAATGTTCCTGTCATTAGAGAAGATTGGGAACTAGAGAACGTTCTCCATCTATTAGTCAATGCTTCGTTCGTTCCTGTAGTGGATGAAAAGCAACGCTTCAAAGGGATTATTACTCGCAAAGAACTATTAAAAGCTGTGAATCATATGGCTCATGAACTAGAAAAAAGAAACCTTGTTATACCAAAAACATCTGACAAAGAATCAGAAATGAAAGTGATTTGAAGGGAGTTAATTTATGAACGCAAATGAAATTATTAATTATATAGGAAATGCCCAAAAGAAAACACCCGTTAAGGTAACTTTAAAAGGTCGTTTGAAAGAAGTGGTTTTCCCTGAAACAATTAGAGCTTTTACGAATTGTAAAACAGGAACATTATTTGGCGAATGGGCAGATGTTAAAGACTTTTTAGAGATAAATCAAGATAAAATTATTGATTACGTTATTGAAAATGATGCGCGAAACTCGGCAATTCCAATGCTGGATATTAAAGAGATCAATGCAAGAATTGAGCCAGGCGCGATTATTAGAGATCAAGTCGAAATTGGAGACAATGCAGTTATTATGATGGGTGCGGTTATCAATATTGGTGCTGTAATCGGAGCTGGAACGATGGTTGATATGGGCGTGATTTTAGGCGGACGAGCAACTGTTGGAAAAAATTGTCATATTGGAGCAGGAACTGTTTTAGCAGGTGTGATTGAACCGCCTAGTGCTGAACCTGTCGTTATTGAAGACAACGTAATGATTGGCGCAAATGCTGTTGTTCTAGAAGGGGTTCGCGTAGGAGAAGGAGCCGTTGTTGCTGCAGGTGCAATCGTTGTAAACGATGTGGCGCCATATACGGTTGTGGCAGGTGTTCCAGCCAAAAAAATCAAAGATATTGATGAGAAGACTAAAGGTAAAACCAGTATGATGGAAGAATTGCGTAAATTGTAAAAGTTGATGGATGGAAGTAGGCTGAATGTTAGTATTTGGTCTACTTTTTTATGGATTAACTTAGTAAAGGTGGGGTAAAAATGATTCAAGATTGGAACGCAATGATTGAATTCTTAGCAGATCAAGAAGAGGTAGACAGAAGGTATGATTTAGCTATTTTAGCAGGAAATTGCTTGCCTTATCTGGCAGATGAAATGGCGAAAATATACCAAGAAAAAAGAGCAAAAAAGCTGATGCTAGTTGGGGGAATCGGTCATGCAACGAAGCACCTTAAGAGAAATTTTCAAGAAAGAGGATTCTCTTATGGAGACATTAGTGAAACACAAATGTATTTAGAGTATCTAGAAGAAAAATACGCTATTCCTAAAACCGTTTTTTTAACGGAACATCGCTCAACTAATTCAGGAGAGAATGCAGCCTTTTCTTTAAAGATAGTAAACGAAGCCAGAAGTTTGGGAAAAAAGGTATTACTTTTAGAAGACCCTATTTTGCAGAAACGAATTAAGGCGACATTTAAAAAAGAATGGGCTAAAACAAGCGCTGTATTTACGAATTATGTGCCGGCTATTCCCTACGTTAAAGAGGTTGATAGGGAGATTATTTTTGAAGATTCTCGATTTAATGGATTATGGGAAAAGGATTATTTCTTTTCATTAGTTCTGGGAGAAATGTTTCGGCTACAGGATAATGAAAGTGGTTATGGACCAAAAGGAACGGGCTATATCGATGAAGTAGTTATTCCTGAGTCTGTGAACAAGGCGTATGAAAGGGTAAGTGATGAATACAATTATTCGAATCAACGAAATTAGTGTTGAGAGAATCTTGGAGAATTTTTTTCTCTTCAAGATTCTCTCATTTGTGTTCGTGTTTTGACCAAATAAAAAAATAAGATGATTCAAGAGCAAAGAAGAGGTAGCTTGTTCTTTCAATTAAAAAAAGGCTACTAGGCACCAACTGCTAGTAGCTTTGCTTTTTCTTTGGAAGCAACCTTTTTTTGAAAACGGGTTAAACTAGAGGTGGCAACCTTATTTATATAACACTAGCGAATAAGTAGGTTATATAAAAAAGCTTTCTTTTAAGTCGATTTTTAAACAGTTCTTTTTTTACAGCTTTTTTTTAGTAAACAGAAAAGATTCATTATCAAGCACAAGCCGCCTTAGGAAGCACCTGTGAAGTTGTTTTCTCGCAAAGAACAGCTTATCAAGTATGAATGAGATATCAATTTTTTAATTGGGCAACAAAGATGAATCGGTGTTGTTGATTATAAATGAACCCTTTATTCCTTAGTTCTTCGTATAAATAAAGCAACTCAGAAAAATTGTTTTTAACAGAAAATTCAGGGAACTCCCAAGAAATCGTTCGCATATAATAAATTAAACCGTCCATATCAAAAAACTTTTGAGCAGGATAGTCTTCATTTGCATATAAAATAGTAAAGTGATTCATTTTAAGCTCTGATAGAACGGATGACAGGTGAAAATCAAATGGTTCTTTGTTGAAATGAGGAATCAGCTTTGAAGACAAGGTTAGACCATTCAAATCGCCAACTTGTTGGGAAATAAACCAACCATCCTTCTTTAGCACACGAGCAACTTCATTAACTGAAAAAGAGGCATGAGAGTTAACGATGATGTCAAAGTGATTATCTGGAAAATTCAAATAATCGTTTTCAGTGACAAATTGAACATCGATTCCTTTAGGTTTTAGCGTTTTTAAAAGTAGCTGATAATTTTTATCCCAGCCTTCAGTGACAGAAGTTTTGTGATAAGGATGACCAAAAGACTTTAACAGTTCTCCACCGCCAGTTCCTATATCAAGCAGATTCATATGAGGGTTTAAATAGCACTTCACTATGTTTTGATAGTTCCACGGTGTCTCTTCTTGCATATATTTGTTTTTCAAATAGGAAAAGTCCCATCCAATAAACGCTCGTTGCTTTTCCTCGCTTTTAAGCCATGCTTGCTTTAGTTTTTCTTTGTCCATTGCTATATCTCCTTAAATTTATTATTTTAAGTTTAGCGATATAGCCTTATTTGATAGGAAAAAAGTTTCCTCGATATAGAGCCTATCAATTCCAGCTATATCGAGTAGTTATCTCGTTTTATCATCATTTTCTTCATAATTCCTTTCGATTAAATTTTTGTTATTTGTACAATTGTTTGGGCATGCGTGTCTTCACTATGAATATTGTGATTTATTTGATAATTGAATTTTTCCGAAGTATACTGCTTTTCAAATGTTTCTTCAGCCATGTAGCTCTGAATTTCAGTTAAAGCGTCAGGACCATCAATCGCTAATAACAATTGTGTTAGAAACATATTATTCCCTCGATAAACGTACTTTGCAAAAGAGCCATCTTCAGCTAAAATTGCATCGATAGTTTCCTCTGTTAAGCTGTTTAATAAATGGACCGTATTTTCTTCCCCTGCATCGGTGGTTGCTTTAACTACTTTAAGCTCATCTGCAGGAACAAATTCTTTAGAGCCTGTATTATCTTGGCTAATTTTGCTGACTTCTTCTGGGATAGGAAGTTGAACAACAACTTCTTTTTGAACAGATTCCAACGTAGAGAACGTCTTAAGCTCTTCTTCAAGAGCAGATTTGCTTTTCTTTTTAGAACCACAACCAGCTAGAGTAAAAACTGATAATAAAATAGTACCCCATATAATGACTTTTTTCATTGTTTATCTCTCCATTTAATAAAGCATTAATGCTAATATTTTTAGTTGAATTTGATGATGTTTTGGTTGTTTAGAATCATTGAACTAGTGTAGAAAAGAGTAAGTATGGGCAAGTGAAAGGTGCCTATTTTCTACTATTTTATAATACCATATTCCTTTTTCTAAAACAGTATATTGAATGGCTTTCAGTAAAAAATGCTATTTCAGATTTTAGCAAAAAAGAGTCCTAGACAAAATGAATATAATTTTGTCTAAAGCTCTTTTTAACTTTTTTTTCAAATTTGCTAGTCAGAAAGCAAGCATAAATTTATATAACAAGTAATTCTACAAGTGCTAGAAGAATCATGCATACAGCGATAAAGCTACAAACAATAATATGTCGACGCTTATACATGACAAGAATCGCGATAAATTCTCTTAAAAACGCATTGGGTAAAAAGTAAAATGCCGTTTTTGCTCCAATTCCATCCGCTTTTAAATGGGCTTTTTTGGCAAAAAGACCACTTCTGAACAAGTGGAAGTTATTTGTTGTAAAAATAACGTTGGATGTTTCTTTGGGCATGGATTGCTCAATAATCTCTTTTGAATAAGTCATGTTTTCTAGCGTATTTCGTGAATTCGCTTCGACCAAAATATGTTCATCTGGAATTCCCTGTGCGAGCGCGTATTCTTTCATTGCTACACTTTCCGCTAAGTGCTCGTCATCTCCTCTGCCACCAGACATAATAATTTTAGGTGTTTTTAAGGTTACTCTTGACTGTGCTTTATAAAATTTGATGGCTCTCTGAATTCTATTTGCCAATAATGGGGACACTTTTTTTCCATCGATTAGGCCAGAACCTAAAACAATAATGAAATCTTGATTATATTTCGGTCGATTAAACTGGTAAAGAACGGAGATCGTTAAAAAGTTATAAAAAACAACAAAAAAGTAAAAGAGCAGAATTGGTAAGATACTAAACAAAGGCATCGCCCAAGAAGGCAAAATCCGAGCTGAAAAATGATTGATAACTAAGAAAATAGTTAAACCGATGGCTAATAACAGAGACAATAAATTCGCTAAAGAGTGACCTTCTTTTCGCAAGACGACAATAGCGTTCCAATAAAGAAAAATTAAAAGGGCATAGATACCTACTAATAGCAAGGCAACCATACCAACGGCTAAAATACCTAAAGTGACTGTAAGTAAGAGATTATTTGTTTCGAAACCAAGAATGGCTATATAGAGCATAAAACTAGCTAAGAAAATATTAAACAATAAACCATTAATCAACCGACGTTTTTCTCTAAAATAAAAGAAAGCGAAGACAGAAAAACTGATCGTTGGAATTAAAAAATAAGTGGTTTTCTGTTGCACATCAATGTAGAGAATATACAGTAAAAAGCAACCAAGCAACCAAGTTAGTTCATAAAATTTCCAATCCTTATGACTAACTTTTTTTCGCCAAACAGGGATCGCAAATACTCCCAATACATAGATACACAAAAATATAAAATCAATTAAAAACGTCATCCCAAAAACCCCTAACTTGTAATGTATCTTTAGTATAGCGAAAAGAGTGAAAAAAAAACAGTATAACTTCATTTTAAATGGTTTTAAAAATATTTATTTCAACTAAAAAAATAAAGCAGCTATAAAAGCTAGTCCAGTGACTATGAGAGAAATGATAGCTGGTTCGATATCAAAAAAGAGGCAGCCTGCCGAAAGCAACTTTGACTAACTATTTCTTATTTATGCTCCGATCTCATCACTCTCTAAGTACTAAAGCAATAAGGACTTGAAGGACTCGACAAAAATTCATTCCTAACTGGCGTCAAATGAGCTGTAAAAAAAGGAAAACTGCTTGTAGTTCTCCAATTACTTTTGAGACTGCCTCTGAGTTAATAGTTGATTATTCTCATTTTTTTGAACGGAACACTCTATCTTTTTTAGACATCAAAAAAGTGAGACAATAATCCGATTTACTTCTGGTTATTGTCTCACTTACTTAAACTTTTCGGCAGAAATCTCAATTCCCTTTTTTATATAGTTTGTTAAATGGTGTTTTACGAACGCCTAGCTAAAATGGAGGCTGTATTCCAGCTAATCCTATTTTTGAAAAGCTTTAATCGGAATTGTAATGAAAAAAGTCGTTCCATTTTCTGGCGAAGATTCTACTGAAAGATGCCATTCGTATTTTGATACGATAGAAGCAACGGCGAAAAGTCCTAGGCCGGTGCCTTCATCAGCAGATTTAGTGGTAAAGAATGGTTCAAATATTTTTGTTGATAGTTCTTCAGGGATACCAGGGCCATTATCAGAAATTTTTAGTGTAACATATTCAATTTCTTTATCGAGTCTTTGGGTTTGTTTTTTTAAAGACTTAGCAAGAGCCTCAGGATCTGGTTCTAGTCCTACAAATATTTTGCGGTTGTTTTCCATGCCTTCACTGGCTTGATAAGCATTCGTAATTAAGTTGTAAATTAAATTCTGTAAGTCAATTTCTTCCAATCTTGATTTACCGAGATTTTCTTGGATTGAAACAGTCAAATTTACTTTCTTTGGAATAATTCCATCGATTAGGTGAACGGCAACTATAATTGCGGCTGAAATATCAATCCATTCTTTCGTCGTCTCCTGAGTTTTTGAAAACCGTAAGACATTGGAAGATAATTTTTTTCCTTTTTGGGCAGACTTCAAAATTTCTTTAAGGTCATCTACTAATAAAGGATTTTCAGCGTACTCTTCTAAAAGGAGTTCGGCGTTGCCAATGATGGGAGTTAAGAAATTATTCATATCATGGACAATAGAAGTGGTTAGTAAGCCGACTGTCTCCATTTTATTTCGCTGATATAGTTCAAGTTCTAGTTTGTGTTGTAGATGCTGTTCTTTTTGAGTTTCAATTAAGCGTTTATTTTCTTCTTCAATTTGTTCTTTTTTTCTGAAGTTATTTATTAGTAAACTGAACATTAGTATTAACAAAAGTAGTAGTAACAGAAGACAGGAGAGGATCAGCACATAGTTGATGACCTCATCGTTACGTTCGTTATAGTCCGCATTAATTGCTATCACCCATCGGGCAGCTCCAATGGTTACCCATTCAAATGCGCTAATTTTTAATACTTCTGTAGGGGTATCTTCATCCCACCAATACGATTTATACGTTAATTTTCCAGACTGATGAGATAGCTGATATTTCTCTAAACGTTGTAAATCAGAATAATCAAAGTCTGGGTAGAGTTTCTTTCGATCATTTACGATCGTTAAGCCAATTTGTTTATCAACAGGGTGCATCACAACTTTCATCGATTCGTCTTTAACCATTGGATAGCCTTTATAGCCTAATTCAAAATCTTGTAAGACATTTTTATAGAATTCCTTTAGCTTTAAAGGCATAACTAAATAGCCATCAATTGTACCGTCTTGGCTTTTAATTTCTTGGTAAAAATTGATGAAGGCTTTATTTTCTATAAAGTAGGAAGCACCATTTTGATCACTAGATTGATGGAGTATTTGCTTCAAGGCGGAGTCTTTTTGGATAAAAGGAGTAACGGTTTCAGCATTTGAAATTGTAACGGATTTGTTGGCAGCCGTCCAATTAAAGGCGTAAAGAGGTTTTCCTGTAGCATCTAAGTATATAAGATAATCAACTTCATTTTTCAAAGAATCAAAAAATAATTGTAGTGATTCCGGATTATTCTTCAAATAAAGGTCAGGATTTTCTCTTTGATCTAAATCTTTGTTAATTGCTAAATAATTTAATGCTTGATGACGATTTTTCATAGAGAGTTGGATCACTTTTCCTACATACTGGACAGATTGTAATAAAAAATCTTGGCTACTGGCAGTGGTTGCTTTTCGAATGACCGAGAAGCCCCGTATGGAGAAAAAAACAGAGATAACGATAAATAGTACGGTTGCAGCAATCATGCTCTTTACTATTTTATTTGATTGTTTCATGTTGGCAAACCCCTTTGGAAAATCTGAACTTATAATAACAAATTCCAGTTGATATTTAAAGATAATTCCGCTATTGTATAGTTAGTGTGAAAGAATAATGGGGTGGAACAGGTTGCGTAATGAGAAAATATTAGTTGTAGACGACGATCCTGCAATTAGACGATTGATTTGGAAATCCCTTCAGTCGACAGGTCTGTTAATCTATCAAAGTGATTCAATTGAAAAAACATTGGAGATTATTGAAAGAGTAGATTTTCATTTGTTTCTACTAGATGTTAGCTTAGAGCATGAAAATGATGGTTTTCATTTGGCTCAGCTAATACGAGAGCAACAACCCTTGACGCCAATTCTTTTTGTTAGTGGGAAAAAAAGTGAACAAGATATTGTAACCGGTCTTGAATCTGGTGGCGATTATTATATATTAAAACCTTTCGTACCAAATGTTTTAAGGGCACAAGTTATTAACACTTTAAATCGTACAGAACAATTATTGACAAGTAGTTTGAAAAAAGAAGAGCAATTGATTGTAGAAGGAATTTTTTCTTTCGATAAAACGCAGTATAGATTTTGTAAACAGGACAAGATTGTTGATATGACCTCAAAAGAAATCATGATGATGCGCTTTTTTATGGAAAATCCTAATCAAGTATTTAGTAAGGAACAGATTTATGCAAATGTTTGGAGTGACGGCGAAATAGATAAAAATTTGATTACCGTTTACATCAATTATTTACGAAATAAAATAGAAGATAATCCTAAAAAACCAGTATTCTTGCAAACGATTTGGGGAATTGGCTACTCCTTTAATCCTGATGGTAGCGATAAGCTGGCATAACTATAAAGATGATACAAATAAACAGAGTCAACTCCATGATGAAAAATTAGGAGTTCACTCTGTTTTTATTCGTTCGTTTTTGAAATTTGATTGAATGAAATTTCATTAATCGGAACTGAAGAAGAGTGACTTAATTTTGCACCATAATTGTTTGTCATGAGTAAATTAGGAAACTAATTCTGCGTCACTACTAGCAGTTGTACCAGTGAAAACCGTGGAATCGCTCTGAGCCCAAAGGTCAGGTCTCAGAGCTTCCAAGCTTCAAACTTGGGCGAATATATTTTTGGAAAAGCCCAAGTAATTCACATTGGCTTCTGGACACGGTTACTAACACCAACTACTAGTAGTTCCGCTATTTTATTTACAATAAGTTATTTTCTTTGCGTTCTGCTCCACTTGATGAATTGAAAAATAAGCACTTTAAAAAGCGGAGGAAAATATACCCAAAGCCCCTTTAAAAGATAGTGATAGCAATGGAGTAGAGTTTACTAGATATCTCATTTCCTATAAGGAGTAAAATCGTTTAGCTTCATTTGGTATTTTTAAGACTCAGCAGAGTAGTAACTGTTTCCATTACATACTATTTAGAGAATTCCTTCTAGCTTACCTAAAAAGATACTTAGAGCAAGTAAATCTGCTGCGCCTCCTGGACTAAGATTTAAGGTAGTTAGTTTTTGATCTAACGAAGTCAGCGCTTCTTTTAGTTTATCCTTCCCACTATAGCTAATGGGTTCTTTCAAAATTTTTTCTGCTTCAGATTTCACATAATTCCAGCCAGTAATTCCACCACGATGAATCAAATTTGAATCTTCAATGAAGGACATAAGGAGTAGTAAAAGTTGTAGCAATTTGGTTTGTTTCTCTTCTGTTGTATGTTTTCTAAGGAAAGGTAAGGCTGTTTCTAAGAGAGTTGGATAGCCTGCCTCAGCTTCTCCTCTAATTCCGGTAATACCATGGATTTGATACAATTTCTCACCGTAAGTCAACTCTTTCTTTTCATCTAAATGTTGGAAATCTTCACGTACCAAATCGGCAGACATTTCTTTTACATAGGCGAAAATTTTACCCGTTGTTATTGTTGATAGGGGAAGGCTAAAGTTAGGTTCTTGCTGAATGATTTTTCCTAAGGCGCTTAAAAAGAGAGCAAAAGAGAAGTTCGCTCCTTTATGCGTATTAATTCCTTTTGTATCAATCAGCATTTCTTTTTCCCCTTGAAGTCCAATGAGTCGCACTTTTTGAAACAGAGACTTAGGCGATTCTTGATGGGTAAGACCGGCGAATACGTACTGGATAAAAAATGGTGTTAGTGAAACACTGCTATCAATAAACGTGTAGATATCCATGTCATGATGTGCTCCATTAGTGAGGGCATCAACTAAACCAGGCTTTGGAAAAAGGGTAGCTTCATATAATAATGATTGGATGGCTAGCTGCGCTGCTTTTTGCGCAATCATTTGTTTATCTTGAAGAGTCATTTAGCAAAACATCCATTTCTTTAATAACGAAGGATAAAGAATCATTTAAGTGCTCAGTAATTAGAGCTTCTATTTTTTCTTCATTTTGTTCCAACATCCCTTCGTAAATCGCCCAGTGTTCTACTAAGGCTTTATTTCGTCTTTCTTTTGAATGGATGGCGATATCACGAAAATAAATAACGTATTCTTGTAGTTTCATTACAATTGATTTTAAACGTAACATTTGACTTTTTTCATAAATAAATTCATTAAATTGGGAAAAACGAATCAGTACTTCTTCTATTTCATCCATCTCATTCAACTGTTCAGTTTCTTCTAAAAGGTTTTTTAAGTCTTCAAAATCTTCTTTTGTCATTTTTTGCATAGCCGTAATCGTGGCTAAAACATCTAGAGATTTGCGAATAGCATAGATTTCATGAGCATCATTTGTATTGATTCCTTTGACAATAATACCAATTCCAGGGACATGTTCAACCAAGTCTTCATCAACTAATTTCCTCAATGCGAAGCGGATGGGTGTCCGACTGATATTCATTCGTTCCGAGAATTCTTTTTCATTAATTCGTTCTCCAGCAGGTATTTGACCTAAGATAATTGTTTTGCGAAATGCTTCATAGACTAAAAATTTTAAAGGTTTGTTTACTGTTAAATCTAGGTTTTGACTAACGACTTCAGATATATTATTCATACTATTTGCTCCCAAAGTTGTATTTATTATAGTGAGATACTATTTATTGTTTGATGTAGATTGGCATATGACCCGTTAAAATAATTGTTACAATAAAAATCACGAAGATCCCTAGTGCCCATTTTGCCGATTCTTTTTGCCATTGCCCCATATCTAGACCTGTCAAGCGTAGTAATAAGTAGATAAAGGCTACTAGTGGACTTAATAAATGGAATGCTTGTCCCATTAATGAAGCAAGAGCCATCTGCATATCAGTGAATCCGTAAGAACGACCAGCTTCTGCTAGGACAGGTAAAACACCGAAATAGAAACCGTCATTTGAAATGAAGAAGGTACCAGGTGCTGAAATTAAGGCAATCACTAAGCCCCAGAAACCAGCTAATTGATTTGGAATGATTTTTGTAAAACTTTGAGCTAATGCATCCGCCATTCCTGTTCCTTGGAACAAGCCCATGAAGACACCAGCAGCAAAGACTAAAATAACCACTTGAACAGCATCACCGCCATTTGCTCCAATTCGAGAAGACTGATCTTTTAAGACTGGATAGTTGACGATTAAAGCAATCACAGTTCCTGTTAAGAATAAGAATAATGGTGGTAGACCTAACCCTACAAAGGAGTCTGTCACCAATAAACCAATCAGTAAAACAGTTAAGAATGCGTTGAATGCCCACATTTTAGGACGACGAATCGCTAATGTTTCTTCGTCAGTAATAATGGTCATTTCATCAATTTCTTCATCAGAAAGTTCTTTAATTCCTAAGCGAGCACGTTCTTTTCTACCCATGGAAGGAGCAACAATTACAATGACATATAGTAACGCAATAATCATTCCTGGAGCTAAATAAGCTAAAATTTCCGCACCGACGTTTAGAACACTCATTGCTCGTGCAGTAGGTCCGCCCCAAGGAAGTAAATTCATAATAGTGTTTTGCAAAATGATTAAAACAGCCAGATTCATTAGTTTCATATCTAGTTTTTTATAAATAGGAATGAAAGCTGAACAACAGATTAAGGTAGTTGTTGTTCCATCACCATTCAGTGAAACCGCTGCCGCAACAACTGCGGTTGCTACTAAAACTTTCATCGGATCGCCTTTAGCGATATGAATCATTTTTCTTGTAATCGGATCAAAAAGTCCTGCATCCAACATAATTGAAAAATAAAGAATAGCAAACAATAACATAATACCAGTATTAGAGGTTGTTTTAATTCCTTCTAAAACAAAATCCCCGATGGACCCTTTTTTTGCAACTCCCGAAAACATTGCAATAAATGCAAAAACTAAAGGAATTAAGACCAGTGCTGTAAAGGGTGACATTTTCTTTTTCATAATCACAAACATGAATATGACAATCATTGCATAAGATAAAACGGTTAATAACATCTTTTTCTCTCCTCTTATCTACCAAATTTGTCCTTTAAAATAACGAAATTCAAACTAAAATTCCACTAAAAAAGCGCTTTAAATTGAATCAACTAATGGAAATCTAGTGAAGAACTTTGTTATCTCCTGAACAAGACATAGTTTAAAACAACGAGAATGAATTAAATAGGTTGTAGTCAGAAAAAGAACATCAAAAAAACAGAGATGAGAGCGGTTTCTTAAAGAGATGTTAATAAGATGTTAATAAATTATTAAATGGCTATAAACCTTGATTTAACAGTGTTTATTCCTATTTTTATAAAAAGTACCTTGAAAGGAACAACGAAAGAACAGTTTAGAGGGTAAGAATTGATTTTTTTGCAAACGATTTTACCTATAATGAAATTATGAACAGAAGGGATGTGAACTCATGGGTCTATTTGAACGATTGCTTCATCCAAAGAAGGAAGCTAGAACATCAAAGCAAGCAGATGATTTTAATACAAAAGAAGAAGTTTCTCACTGGCAAAATATATTAGGATATATTCCAGCTAGTCTAGATGAACACCAACTGGTTTCGTTAATTACTGCTGCAATTGCAGCGGGAGAGCAATCGGAAAGCAGTTTTGTTTTAAAGGGTGTTTCAAAAAGAAATCCTGAGGCAGCGTTAGTAGCAGTGATTGCTTCAAGTATTGTTGCTGCGGATCAGCCGGAAAGTCAATTTGTTATCAAATCAATAAAAGAAAAAAATCTATAGGAGGAACAAATATGTTAAGGAAGTTTAATATCACAATTGATGGAAAAGAGTATTTAGTAGAAATGGAAGAAATAGGAGGAGTCGTTCCAAGCAATTCAGCGCTGTCCCATGTTGTTTCCGCACCTGTTACAGAAACAAATGAAAAAGTAGAAGTGACACCTGAACCAGTCTCAACAACTATTTCAAAAGCTGGCAATGATGCCATGACTTCACCTATGCCGGGAACAATCTTGAAAATTTTAGTTAATGATGGTGATGAAGTGAAGGAAAATCAACCATTGCTTATTTTAGAAGCGATGAAGATGGAAAATGAAGTGGTCGCAACCACTAATGGTAAAGTATCTGGCATTCATGTAGCACTAGGGCAAGTAGTAAACGCAGGAGATGCACTTATCACGATTGATTAATAACAATACAAAATAGAATATTTTAAGGAGAGTTACTGTGGAGACATTAATTCAAGGAATCACATCAATTACTTTTGGACAGATATTTATGATGTCCATTGGCTGTTTACTAATGTATTTAGGAATCAAAAAAGAATATGAACCAACATTGTTAGTGCCTATGGGACTAGGAACAATCTTAGTCAATTTTCCCGGAACAGGCGTTTTGACACAAATGGTCAATGGAACAGAAGCAGAAGGTGTTTTGGACGTATTATTCAAAGCCGGGATTGCAACAGAGTTATTTCCGTTATTAATATTTATCGGAATTGGTGCAATGATTGATTTTGGTCCGTTATTGCAGAATCCATTTATGCTTCTTTTTGGAGCTGCTGCTCAATTCGGTATTTTCTTTACCGTTATCGTGGCTGTATTATTCGGTTTTAATATCGAAGAGGCTGCTTCTATCGGCATAATCGGTGCAGCAGATGGTCCAACATCTATTTTTGTATCCAATCAATTAGCTCCTAATTTACTAGGACCAATTACTGTGGCTGCTTATTCTTACATGGCTTTAGTCCCGATTATTCAACCGATTGCAATTAAAGCAGTCACTACAAAACATGAACGCCAAATTCGTATGACCTACAAAGCAGATAGTGTATCGAAGTTAACAAAAATTGTCTTTCCAATAGCGATTACGATTGTGGCTGGGTTTATTGCACCTATTTCACTACCGTTAGTTGGGTTCTTAATGTTTGGGAACTTGTTAAGAGAATGTGGTGTTCTCGATCGTCTTTCAAATACAGCGCAAAATGAATTAGTTAATATTGTATCGATTTTACTTGGTCTAACTATTTCAATAAAAATGCAAGCAGATCTGTTTTTAAACGTGCAAACGTTAATGATTATTGCTTTTGGATTGGTTGCGTTCATAATGGATTCGGTAGGTGGTGTTCTTTTTGCCAAGTTATTGAATCTATTTAGAAAAGAAAAAATCAATCCAATGATTGGGGCAGCGGGTATCTCTGCTTTTCCAATGTCCAGTCGAGTGATTCAAAAAATGGCAACGGACGAAGATCCGCAAAACTTTGTTTTAATGTATGCTGTTGGAGCAAACGTTTCCGGACAAATCGCTTCAGTAATTGCTGGTGGACTGCTCTTAGCATTCTTCTCGTAAGAAATGGATGTTTATCAAAAGGATCATTGAAAGGAGTTTTTAATCGTGGATGTAGAATCATTAAAAATCGCTGCTGAGTTAATGCTTTTCGGCATGGGTGGCGTATTCTTAGTTTTATTTTTACTTTATCTTATTTCAAAACTACTACTTAAAATCTTTCCAGCGAAGTAAAAGGAGGAGCAATCAATGGAACTAAAGAGAATCTGGTTGCAGAATGACAAAAAACTTAAATTACAGTGGCAAACACTTTTAATCGATAATGAATTAACGCCAGATAGTCAAGTTGATTATACAGTCGGTATTTTTGAGCAGGAAAAACTAATTGGAACGGGTTCTCTTTACGGAAATATTTTGAAGTGCATTGCCATTGATTGGTCTTATCAAAACGCAAATTTACTGACACCAATTTTACAATCTTTAAGAGAAAAATTGTTGGAGTCTGGTGAAACACATTCTTTTTTATATACAAAGCCAGCAACAAGTGAATTTTTTGAAAATCTTGGGTTCTCTAAGATTATTGCTACAGAAGAAATTGTTTTTTTAGAACAAGGACTACCAGATTTTAACGACTATTTAACGTCATTAAAAAGGAACAAACAAGCCACGAAGAATAATGCATCAATTGTTATGAATGCTAATCCTTTTACTAATGGTCATTTATATTTGATTACAGAAGCGGCGAAAAAATGCGATACACTATACATTTTTGTATTATCAGAAAATCGCTCCCTTTTTAGTAATCAAACGCGTCTGAATTTAGTTAGAGAAGGAGTTCGGCATTTAGATAATGTTGTTGTTTTTGAAACGAAAGAATACATGGTATCAGATGCAACATTTCCCGCTTATTTTTTGAAAGATCAAGCAGAGTTAGCAGTCGCTAAAGTACAAGCCAAACTGGATGCACGTCTATTTAAAGAAAATATTGCCCCTTGGCTATCGATAAAAGCGAGATATGTTGGTGAAGAGCCATTTTCAGAAGTAACTGCATTATACAACCAAGTAATGAAGGAAGTCTTTTTACCTGAGATAACCTTAGTTGAGATACCAAGAAAAGAATTGTTTGGAGAAGCAATCAGTGCAACGAAAGTAAGAAAATTAATTCAAGAAAAGGACTATCGAGCCATTCAATCTCTTGTTCCAAAATCAACGTACGAAGAAATAATTAAACATAATAAATAGTATGAGGTGTGTATTTTGATAATAAAACAAAGTGCTTCGGCAGGAACGACCGAGTCGAGTGATATTATGATTACCATTGATAAAAATGAGAACGGAATTGTCATCGCCTTAGAGAGTAGTGTAGAAAAACAATTTGGTAGACAAATTCGTGAAAAAATCAGAACAACATTAAACAAATTAGACATAACAAATGCGAAAATTCAAGCAATCGATAAAGGCGCATTAGACTGCACAATTCAAGCAAGAACAATCGCTGCTGCTTATCGTGCTGCTGGAGAAGAACAAGTAGATTGGCAGGTGATTCAAACATGGCTAGATTGAGAAGAACGATGATGTTTGTTCCCGGAGCAAATGCAGCGATGCTTCGAGATGCACCTTTATATGGGGCAGATTCTTTAATGTTTGATTTAGAAGATGCTGTTTCCTTAAAAGAAAAAGATACTGCACGTTTGCTTGTTTATTATGCGCTGAAAACTTTTGATTATCATTCTGTTGAAACGGTTGTTCGAATTAATGGATTAGAGACCGTGGGAAGACAAGATATTGAAGCGATGGTTTTAGCGGGTGTGGATGTTATTCGTTTGCCTAAAACTGAAACTGCTCAAGATATTGTTGATGTTGACAGTGCTATTTCAGAGATGGAAAAAAAATATGAAATCCCGCTAGGACGAACAAAAATGATGGCTGCCATTGAATCTGCTGAAGGAGTTCTAAATGCGAGAGAAATCGCTAAAGCAAGTAGTCGACTAATCGGTATAGCATTAGGAGCAGAAGATTATGTGACGAATATGAAAACGCGGCGTTATCCAGATGGACAAGAACTTTTCTTTGCTAGAAGTAGTATTCTTCATTCGGCTCGAGCTGCAGGCATTGCCGCTATTGATACAGTTTATTCTGACGTAGAAAATGAAGCAGGCTTTCTAGCAGAAGTTCAGCTAATTAAGCAACTAGGCTTTGACGGGAAATCAGTCATTAATCCACGACAAATCCCTCTAGTCAATCAAGTCTATGCGCCTACTGAAAAAGAAATTCAACAAGCAAAAGAAGTCATCTGGGCGATTCAAGATGCGGAGTCTAAAGGTTCGGGAGTCGTTTCTTTAAACGGGAAAATGATTGATAAACCCATTGTTGAACGTGCAGAAAGAGTGATTGCCTTAGCGCTAGCAACAAAGTTAATTTCTGAGGAGGAAGTCTAAAATGAAAAATGAAGTAGGGAAAGTAATTCCTGAAAAATATTCAGCTCACTATGGTCTATTTAAAGGAGAATTAGCCAATATTAATGAATACCAAGAATCAAGCAGGCTGATTCATCCTGTTAAACCGAGGGATAGAAAATTACTTGGGAGTTTGCAAGAAGCAATCATAAAGACAGGCTTAAAAGACGGAATGACAATTTCCTTTCATCATCATTTTCGTGAAGGTGATTATGTGATGAATATGGTTTTGGCTGAAATTGCTGAAATGGGGATAAAAAATTTATCCATTGCTCCGAGTTCAATAGCGAATGTTCATGAACCGTTAATCGAACACATCAAAAATGGCGTAGTAACTTCGATTACTTCAAGTGGTCTTCGCGATAAAGTGGGCGCTGCTATTTCAGCTGGAATTATGGAAAATCCAGTTGTGATTCGCTCGCATGGTGGTAGAGCGAGAGCAATAGCGACGGATGATATCCATATCGATGTTGCTTTTTTAGGAGCACCCAGTTCAGATGAATATGGCAATGTCAATGGAACGGTTGGAAAAGCAACTTGCGGTTCTTTGGGTTATGCGATGATTGATGCTAAATATGCTGACCAAGTAGTTGTAATAACAGACAGCCTAATGCCCTATCCTAATACACCTATCAGTATTCCACAAACAGATGTAGATTTTGTAGTCGAAGTAGAAAGTATTGGCGATCCTAGCGGGATATCTAAAGGAGCTACTCGTTTTACTAAAAATCCTAAAGAACTATTAATTGCCGAATATGCTGCAAAAATGATTACTCACTCCCCCTATTACAAACAAGGATTTTCTTTCCAGACCGGAACAGGCGGAGCATCACTAGCGGTTACAAGGTTTTTAAGAGATGCTATGGAGAAAGATGAGATTACTGCAAGCTTCGCTCTTGGTGGAATCACCAATGCCATGGTAGAACTTTTAGAGGATGGACTAGTGGAAAAAATTATAGATGTTCAAGATTTCGACCATTTATCAGCTATTTCTCTAGGAAGCAATCCGAACCATTATGAAATTGATGCCAATATGTATGCCTCACCATTAAGCAAAGGTTCTGTGATTAATCAATTAGATACGGCTATTTTATCAGCTTTAGAAATTGATACACAGTTTAACGTAAATGTGATTACAGGTTCTGATGGTGTAATAAGGGGAGCATCTGGCGGACATTCAGATACTAGTGCCGCTTGTAAGATGAGTCTAGTGATTGCTCCGTTAGTCCGAGGTCGAATTCCAACGATTGTTAAAGAGGTAAACACTGTCGTGACCCCTGGAACTAGTGTTGATATCGTTGTAACAGAGGTTGGCGTTGCAATTAATCCTAACCGACAAGATTTAATTGAACACTTCAAACAATTAGAAGTACCACAATACACAATCGAAGAGTTACAAGCAAAAGCCTACGGGATTGTTGGGAACCCAGATCCCATTCAATATGGCGAAAAAGTTGTAGCGGTAATTGAATATCGTGATGGTTCAGTTATTGATGTGGTTCACAATGTCTAAACTAAATCTAAACGGAGAAGCGGTTCATTTAGCAGAAATGTTAAATGCTCGTGATAATCGAGCAATCCTTCAACGTAAACTTTTAGAGAGTGCAGCCGACAGTACATTACTAAGCGTGACAATGAACATTCCTGGATCAGTTAAAACGACACGAGAAATTAAAACTATTTTTTTGAAAATGATTGAAGAAGTAGAAAAAATTTTGGCTGAAGCAGAGGTCGTTTCTAAAACCTATCAGGATTTGAAGACAGGACCAGAGTGTTTTTTACTAGTTAAAAAAAATAGCATTGAACTAAAAAAAAGAATGATTCAGTTAGAAGAAATTCATCCATATGGTCGACTAATGGATTTAGATGTCCTCTACATTGCAGATGAGCAGTTACATTCTATCAGTAGAACAGATTTGGGATTTGAATTGCGAAGCTGCTTAATTTGTAAGAATAACGCTAAAATTTGCGCAAGAATGGCACGACACAATATAGATGAACTTATTCAAGCGACGTACCAGATCATTCAGAAAGGAAAAACAATATGAAAAAACAAGTACTGTTTACTGAAACGGTTTTACGAGATGGACAGCAAAGCCAAATTGCGACTAGAATGCCTACAAGTGATATGCTCCCAATTATAGAAATATTAGATGAAGCTGGCTTTCATGCGTTAGAAATGTGGGGAGGCGCAACTTTTGATGCCTGTATTCGTTTTTTGAATGAAGATCCTTGGGAACGCTTAAGAGCTATTCGGAAAATGACTAAAAAAACGAAGTTGCAAATGCTCTTACGTGGTCAAAACTTATTAGGATACAAAAATTATGCAGATGATGTAGTCGCTACTTTTATTCAAAAATCCTTAGAAAATGGGATCGATATTATACGGGTCTTTGATGCATTAAACGATACTAGAAATTTAAAAACATCTATTGAAGCAACTAAAAAATTTGGTGGACATTGTCAAACGGCCATTTCTTATACAACTAGTGATTTTCATACCATTGATTATTTTGTTAAACTAGCTCTTGAAATGGAAGACATGGGAGCCGATTCTATCTGCGTAAAAGATATGGCTGGGATTTTAACACCAGAAGATGCGTATTCTTTAGTAACTGGGATCAAAGATAAAATCAATCTTCCATTAGAAATTCATACACATGCAACCAGTGGTATTTCTGAAATGACGTATTTAAAAGCCATCGAAGCTGGAGCAGATATTATCGATACAGCTATTTCTTCATTTTCAGGTGGAACAAGCCAACCGGCAACAGAATCTATGGCGTTGTCTTTAAAAGGCTTGGGTTATGAAACTCAATTAGATATGGAAAAAGTTGCTGCTGTAGCAGAATATTTTAATCCTGTAAGAGATAAATTTCGTCAGGAAGGCTTATTGAATCCTAAAGTGAAAGATACGGAACCGAAAACACTTCTTTATAAAGTTCCAGGAGGAATGCTTTCTAACTTGTTAAGTCAACTATCAGAACAAGGGTTATCGGATAAATATGAAGAAGTTTTAGCAGAAGTCCCTCGAGTTCGTGCCGATTTAGGATACCCACCTTTAGTAACACCGCTTTCTCAAATGGTTGGCACGCAAGCTGTTATGAATGTCATTAGCGGTGAAAGGTATAAAATCGTACCAAAAGAAATTAAAGATTACGTAAAAGGTCTATATGGTAAGCCTCCAGTTGCTATTTCGAAAGAAATGACACAGTTGATTATCGGTAATGAAGAGCTAGTGACTGTTCGACCAGCGGATTTGTTAAGCCCAGAATTACCAATATATGAAAAAGAAATTCAAGAATATGCAAAATCGATTGAGGATGTCTTGTTATATGCGTTATTTCCGCAGCAAGGCAAAGATTTTTTAGGGCGAAGAGAAGATCGCTTTTATGAGGTACCCATCCAAAAAGTAAACGTAAAATTAGCGATTCCTTAAAAATAAGCAAAACAGTAAGAAAAGTCTCTGTAACTTTTCTTGCTGTTTCTTTTTTTATATCTTTGAAAACCACTGGCTAAGCCGGTGGTTCCGGAGAGCTTCCAGCGAGGTAAGAAAAAAAGCCTCCTAAAATGCTAAGATGAAAAAGGTT
>NZ_MIEK01000007.1 GCF_001742285.1 Enterococcus rivorum
ATGGTGTGGTTTACACGAACTTTGAAGGATTGAAGCAAGCCATTAATAAGTGGATATATTACTATAATCACCAACGAATCAAAACGAAACTCAGGTGCAGTCCCGTTCAATACCGTGAACGGATAACAGCATAAAAACTACCGACCAGATTTCTCCAGTCGGTAGTTGGTCTAACTTTTGGGTCTCACTACACTAAGTCAATTCTCTTGTTTTATATTAACTTACCGTTTTTCATAAACTGTTTTTTTGACTGCCATTTGATTTAAATTTAGTAAAACATAGTACAACAGATTTTTAAATTAATACTACTCTTTCCTTTTTAATCTAACATTTTGAAACACAAAGAATCCTAAATTTCCGACTATATCCAACAAAAAAATCGCGAAAGTGAAGACAAAAACAGGCTTGAATTCAAGCCTGTTTTTTTGTTCCACATGAAACAATTGGAAATTATGTGTTGCTTTTTTGGTTGTTTTTTTAGCTAAAGCACGATATCATTCGCAAGTTTATGGAATGTGTTATCTTGATGCAAAAATCAAATCGATTCAATGGCTCTCCAAGTTTCTTATTCACTAGAAGCTACTTAAAATACAACCATTTTCCGATAGGGACAGACTTTTCTCTAGTTCATTTTTTTCATTTCTTCGATAAATGTAGCGTATTTATTTGAGTGTAAGATTTTTTTTTGGCTTTCTTTTTGGTGGATAAAATCCAGTAAGATCGAGTAAATATCTCCGGTTTCTTCGTAGTCTTCTTTTTTGATTGCGAAAAGAAAAACAAAATGAACGTTTTCCCCGTTACCCCAATCGATTCCACTAGGAAGAATGGCGACGGCAACTCTTGATTGTTGGGCTTTTAATGACATAGGGTGGGGAATTGCCAGTGTTTGATTAATATTCGTCTGACTGATGGTTTCTCGCCTGCAGACACTTTCATAAAAATCGTGAGAGACGATGCCTTGTGATTCTAGTACTTGCGTCATCATTTTTAGTAACGCTTCTTTCGTTTGGACATTGGGACTATGGAAGAAGCAAGTTTCATGAAATAAATCAAACACAGTTGCGGTTTTAAGTGCCATTTTTTCAATAAATGCGCCAACTTTATTAATATCTTTATCTAGTTGCCTCATATTGATGTAAATATGAGGCATTTTAAGCTGTTCTAATGGAACGGTTGTAATTACAAAGTCCACCTCGGATAGGTCATGTTGCTGCACTTCAATAAAGGACAAGCGGTGGAGGATTTCGATTTTTTCTTGATAGTGTTTATTAATTTTAGCTTCAATAATACGACTCATCGCCCGACCAGTTCCACAGATGAGGATGACTCGTTGTTTGCGATACTTGTTATAAGCACTACGTTCGATTGCTCCAGCAATGTGTAAGGAAATATATCCAACTTCATCTTCAGAAAAAGTTAAGCCATGCTCAAGCCCAATATTTTTTAGAGGCATGAGACATAAATCATACGCTAAAGGGAAGGACTTTTTGATGGTTTCCAAAAGAGGGTTTCTTCTGCTGGCATCCATCAAATTTGCATTGATAAAGCCTTCGATGTGAGAAGTCAGATCTTGAATTAAAAGCTTATCTGTTCTCCAATCAAAGTTGGAGGCGTTTTTGATTGCTTGTAAAAGTTCAGACACAATTTCTTTAGCGGCAGGATTGGACGGGTTGCTATTTTGCTCCATTTCAACGAGTCGAGGGGCGTTGATGGATAAGTGATAAATAAAATATTCCTTTTCTTCGTTGCTTAAAATCACTTGGAAAGCGTCTTCAATTTCAGTGAAAAAACGTTCCATTAATACGTTAGCTTCTTTTTTTAAAGTAAACACTTCTACGGGAAAGTCCGTCAATCGTTTGCCATCTGTTATTCTGCTTAATGCCAAGGCAAAGTGAGAAAGGATATTTTTGTGATAATAGTCAGAATCCAGTAATCCAAGAGGTTCAAAATAAGCGAGTTGGATTTTTTTCAACAATTCTAAATTAATATTATCAAACAAAGACAACTCGGTTTCTGTGAAACCAACAAGATATTCTTGGAGGTCTTTTACAATGAGTAAATCACTGATAGCTTGGCGTTTTGCCAACTCATTACCAACCAGTTCAAAGCCAATATTGGGGCGGTTGATAATTTTCAATCCATAAGGGGCTAAAAGAGTCCGAAGTGATTTTAAATAGGAATAAAAAGTATTTTTACTGACAAATAAGCGTTCGAGGAAATCCTCTAATGACAGGGGTGCAGCTTCTTTAAAAAGCAAGTAAAGCAGAAACGTTTGCCGTTCTTGCAGGGACGTTAGGGTGGGCATGGAAGAAGTAATACTATCATTCCGCCAACTGGTGAACGTTTTTTCATTAAGAATATTAAGTACATATCCCTCTCCTCTTAATAAAGAAACACTAGCCCCTACATTTTTTAAGGCATCGTTTAAGTTGGTGATATCTGTTCGGATGGTACGATCAGATACCGAAAAAGCGTTTGTTAATTCGGTCATGGCAACTGGGTAGGATTGTTTTATTAGTATATCTAGAATATCATCCAATCGTTGATACATTAGTTTAGACATGTTCTCACTCCCCATATGTAATAATAAATCGTTCAATATGTATTCTATCGGTTTTGTACTATTTCAATCAGAACAAAAGGATCAAGGTTAAGGTCTATATCAAAAGCACCAAGTGATGTTCTATGTATTGAATGTAAAACGGTAAAACGTAAAACCAATTTTTTAGGACTCTCCTAATTCAACTCTATCATACCTGATAAGAGTAGTGATTGGAATATAGCGATTTCTTAGTCTTTTCCAATAGGTGTGGAAGTGATTTTGGAATTTGCAGTGTCCAGCGACTTCCAAATCATTTGGAAAATGGAAGTGTTTACAACGACTTAGTTAATCGGTAAATTGAAGGTACCAGAGAAAAGGAAGGGAGGCTTCGAGAATGGACTTTACAGAAATAAACATTCTTTTGGATTTAAACGTTTCTTCTCAGCTTGAACTATTTCAAGTGATTGCAAGTTACGCAGAAAAGTTAGGCTTTTGTAAAGAGTCAACGAAAGTCTATGACTCTTTTTTAGCAAGAGAAAATGAATATTCCACAGGATTACAAAATGGTTTTGCGATTCCCCATGCGAAATCTGACTATGTATTAACCCCTACTGTTTTGTTCATTCGTTTAGAGAAACCCATTGAATGGGAAACGTTTGATGATTCAGCAGTTCAAAATATTTTTGCGCTATTGGTACCGAAAGAGGACGAAGGGACACTGCACCTAGAAATGCTTAGTCGTTTAGCAACGGCACTAATGGAGGAAGATTTCATACAACAAATTCAGAATAGTAATAGCAAAGTTGAGTTAGCCAAGATTGTGAAGACAGAAATGATAGGAGAGAGAAATTGATGAAAATTGTCGGAATATCTGCATGTCCAGCTGGGTTAGCCCATACACCTATGGCAGCGAAAGCATTAGAAAAAGCTGGCGAAAGATTAGGCTACGATGTAAAAATTGAACAACAAGGTTCTTTAGGTCAAGTCAATCGGATTTCACAAGAAGAAGCAAATCAGGCGGATTTTGTTTTATTAGCAACCGATCAAAAGGTTATCGGGCTAGAACGCTTTGAAGGGAAACCTCAATTAAGAGTCAATATTAATACCTGTATCAAAGCCCCAGAAGCGGTTTTGAAAAAATGTATTGAAGCAGTGAACCAGCGGAATTTGGAAAAATAATAGAAAAGAGGAAGAAACATGAAAAAGACGTTAGCAGAGCTTAAAGGACATTTGATGAGTGGGATCAGCTTTGTTTTACCACTAATTATCGGTGCTTCATTAGTTGTAGCGATTCCTAAAATGATTGCTTTAGGGATGGGAATAACTAGTTTAGATCCTTATGCGGATGCAGAGGGCTTTAAACATATCCTATATGCGATTGAACAAGTTGGTTGGACAGGCATTGGCTTAATCAATACCGTGTTGGCTGGATTTATTGCGTATTCTATTGGGGACAAAGCAGCGATTGGTGCCGGTTTCATTGGTGGTGCGGTGGCGACAAGTACAAATGCCGGGTTTTTAGGAGCAGTTATTGCCGGTTTTTTAGCGGGGTATTTAGTAAAATGGGCGAGAAATAACATTAAATTACCAGAGTCATTTTCAGGTGTAATGCCTTTAGTTATTTTACCATTGTTGGCGACACTATCTGTCGCAATTGTGATGGGTGCTTTATTGTCGGAGCCACTAGCATGGATTAATACAAGCTTAGTTGAGTGGATTAGAGCAATGATTGCGAATGATGTAAATAAAGTTGTTTTAGCATTAATTATGGGAGCGATGATTGGTTCTGACCTAGGAGGTCCAATCAATAAAGCAGCTTGGATGGCTGGGAATGTATTGTTAACAGAAGGTCTTTATTTACCAGCGATTATCGTAAACGTAGCAATTTGTGCCGTACCGTTAGGGTATGCCTTTGCGACACTTTTTCATAAAAAAAGATTTAATACGGAGCTTTTGGATGCCGGAAGAAATAACTTTGTCATGGGTTTTATTGGTATTACGGAAGGAGCGATTCCTTTTACATTAGTGAATCCTTTAAAACTGGTTCCAATCAATATGATTGGTGGAGCACTCGCTTCCGCAATTGGGATTGCTTTAGGAATGTATGCTAAAATGCCGCCAGTCGGTGGGATTTACGGATTCTTTACCGTTGGGAATGGTTGGGCCTACTTGATTGGTCTTTTCGCTGGGGCTGCTTTTATCGGCTTTATTGCACCTTTATTGGTGGACTTTAATAAAGAAGAAGAGTTGGCTCTTCAAGAAACAGATTCTATTGATGTAGAAATTAGTTTTGAAAACTAATTAGAAGAAAAAGACATGAAGGATGGTGCTTTGTCCCATGTCTTTTTCTATTGATTTTTAGAAAGAACTTAAAGCATCACGACTTAAAATAGAATGTAAGGAGTTTGGTTATGAAGAAAATCGTACATGTTGTTCCCCATAGTCATTGGGATCGGGAGTGGTATTTTACAACTAGCAGGTCGAAAGTTTACTTAATGCATGATGTTAAAAAAGTATTAGAACAACTGGAAGCTGACAATGGGTATGAGACATTTATTTTAGATGGACAGGCGTCTTTGTTAGATGATTATTTAAAATGGCGACCACAAGATAGAAAAAGAATCGAGGCTCTAGTGCACGAAGGAAAATTAATCATTGGTCCTTGGTATACTCAGACAGATCAACTGGTTATTTCAGGAGAAAGTATCGTTCGGAATCTGCTTTATGGGATGGCAATTTGTGAAACCATAGGCTCTTATATGAATATTGGTTATGTGCCAGATTCTTTTGGTCAAGCGGCAAGTATGCCACAGATTTATCGTGGGTTTGGTATCGAAGATACGATGTTTTGGCGTGGTGTTAGTGATGATGAGGTGAAACAGACAGAATTTAAGTGGCGCGGGGAAGATGGTTCAGTTGTGACCGCCTTTCAAATCCCTAGTGGTTATTACATCGGAGGCGCAATTCCAGAAAAAGAAGAAGCTTTAGCTAAATTTTTATATGAAGAACCCTTTAAAACAACTTGGGGGAGAAGCTCAACGAATCACGTGTACTTTCCGAATGGTTTTGACCAAGCTCCTGTTAGAAAGAATTTACCCGAATTAGTAGGCAAAATGAATCGATTGTACCAAGAGGATTATGAACTGCATTTTTCTACCATTGAAAAATATATTCAAGCAGTAAAAAAACAGCAGCCAGAGCTTGAAGAAGTGACAGGGGAGCTGACAAACGGCAAGTTAATGCGAATTCATAAAACCATTTTTTCCTCACGGTCAGACTTGAAGGTTTTAAATACCCAAGTGCAAAATTATTTAGTCAATGTGATGGAACCGATTTTGACGATTTCTATGACGTTAGGCTTTGAATACCCGGTAGAAACAGTCAAGGAAATCTGGAAATTGATGTTTGAAAATGCCGCTCATGACTCCATTGGTTCTTGTGTTTCCGATACAACGAATGAAGACATTTACATGCGCTACAAGCAGGCACGAGATATTGCAATAAATTTAGTAGAACTAACGATGCGAGAAATCGCCACTCAAATTAATAACGCTGCGGCAAAAGAAATGACGTTGACTGTGTTCAATCCAGCTAGTCAATCTCGTGCTGGAGTGATTGAAGCTGAGGTTTATTTACCGCAAAAAGAGTTTGCGATTTTAGACGAGAAGGGGCAAGAGCTTCCCTATACAATTTTAGAGCGAATCGATCAGACGGAGTATGTATTGAATCAGGGGAATATATTGAATCCAACGAAAGAGATGTATTTGCCTGAAAAGGTTTATAAAGCAAAAATTGCCTTCGAAGCATCGGTGATTCCCAGTGTCGGCTATACACAATTAACCATTGATTTAAGTGGGAATACTTTGCAAGAAATAGTGGAGCATAATGTTAATCAAATAGAAAACGAGTTTTATCAGCTTACAATTCATTCAAATGGTTTATTTGATATCCTAGATAAATTGTCAGGAACGTTGTATAAAGAACAGGGAATTATTGAAGAAAACGGCGATAACGGCGACTCATTCAACTATTCTCCTCCAGAACAGGATCTATTGGTTTATGCCACTGATTTTGTGCCGAACATTGAAGTCAAAGAGTCGGCTCTTTTAAAATCAGTCAAGGTGTCTTATCAAATGAAAGTTCCAGCTAATCTAGAGGAAAGAAAGCGTGGACAAGCAACGGCACTATTTCCGGTTAGTTTAAACGTAACGCTAAAAAAAGGATCACAAGTGATTGACTTTTCTTTGCAGGCAGATAACCGTTTTGTAGATAGTCATCGGGTGTGCTTACTATTTAACACAGGGATTCAATCGAAAGTTTCTACAGCTGACCAACAATTTGGAACGCTTCAAAGACCCGTTGTTTATGAAAAAGAAATGGCTTTATGGACTCAGCACAAAGACCAATGGAATGAAATGCCAATTGCTATTGAGACCTGTCAAAGTTTTGTTAGTTTATTTGACAATCAAAAAGGGGTCTCGCTCATGCCAAAAGGAGTAAGAGAATATGAGGTTGTTGGAGAAAAGAAGGATACGATTCGCTTAACTATTTTTAGAACTTATGGCTTTATGGGGAAAGAAAATTTATTCTATCGTCCAGGTAGAGCATCAGGTGAAACCGTAGTAGAAACGCCAGCTGCACAGTGTCATAAAGAAATGACCTTTGAGCTATCCGTCTATTATTTTTCAGGTTCGTTTAATCAAGCAGAAGTCGCCAATATTGCCAAACAAGCCAATACGCCTGTACAAGTTTATCAAGTGGCGGAATTTTTAAACTCTCGGTTGAATTTTACTCTAGGGGATGAAGTGAAGGAGTTACCTGTCAGCTATAGTTTGTTTGAGATGCAAGGAGAGATGACGTTAAGTGTTGTGAAGAAGGCAGAATCTCAAGCTGGATACATTATTAGAGTGTATAATGGACACATGAAAGAGAAGTTAGATGAAGTTATCCGATTTAAGCATCCTGTTAAAATAGTTAAAGAAGTGAACTTGAAAGAAGAGATGATAAGAGAGTTGCAGGTTCATCATCAGGCTGTTGCATTTTCAGGGATCGGACACGCTAAATTTCTGACGTTATATGTTGAGTAGATGAGGGGAGCGTTATAGGGATGGAAAAAATAGTTGGAAGTATTGAAGCAGGTGGCACGAAATTTGTTTGTGCCGTTGGGAATCAGGCGTTAGAAATTATCGAACGAGTGAGTTTTCCAACGACGACACCAGAAGAGACGATGCTATCGGTAATCGATTTTTTTGCGCCATATAAAAATAGATTAGCCAGCATTGGCGTCGGCTCATTTGGACCGATTGATATTAATGAGGACTCTGAAACCTACGGATTTATCACGACAACCCCTAAGTTAGCGTGGCAATATTTTGACTTTGTGGGAACACTGAAGAAAGCTTTTGATGTGCCAATTGCTTGGACGACGGATGTGAATGCAGCTTGTTATGGGGAGTATTCTTCTGGAAGTGGAATCGGAGTGGAAAATGTAGTCTATTATACAATCGGCACAGGAGTTGGTGGTGGTGCTATTCAAAACGGTCGTTTGATTGGCGGTTTTAGTCATCCTGAAATGGGGCATATGGTTGTAAAACCACATCCTAAAGATACATTTAAAGGTGTTTGTCCATTTCATGGGAATTGTTTGGAAGGACTGGCAGCTGGCCCTGCGATTGAACAGCGAATGGGAATGGAAGGAAAACAGTTGCCAGAAACAGATGCTTTTTGGGCGATTGAAGCAGACTATATCGCCCAATGTGCCTATAATACAACGTTAATGTTCTCACCAGATGTCATTATTTTCGGGGGAGGCGTGATGAAGCAACCGCATTTACTAGAAAAAATTCATCAAGCTTTTGAAAAACTAACCAATGGCTACGTGACGCATCCTCCTTTAACAGAGTATATTGTGACGCCGAAACTAGGAGATAATGCCGCGACGATTGGGTGCTTAGCTCTAGCGAAAGAGGCCATCCTATAGTTTTAGGTAAAGCAATAGAAAATGATGACTCATTTCCTAGTAAGAATCAAAAGCTGCCAAAATAATTGATTGATAAATTGAGTCAGGAAATGAAGAAATTAATGTGCCAGAAGAATTTGACTGTTTAAGGATGTAAACGATTAAAAAAATAAAAAAGAGCACTGAAAACGAGGAGAGCTTAAAGCGGCATCGTTTTCAGTGCTTATAATAATTTTAAGCAGTAGTAATAAATGAATTAAGGTTGCATAACCCCTGAGAAAACCAACCAAGCAAGAACTGTTTTGGCAATCAAGCTCAACAGAATATACGTTCGTTCCCCGTAAATATAATTTGACCATTTTCCGATTCGTTTATATTGTAAAACCATGTTAATAGGGAAAAGGTTGAAGAAGACAAAATAGGAAGCTAAAATAGCATAAACAAACCAGGGAACTTCTGATGGGTCAGAATTACCAAGCGCGTAAATAAAAATAACTACCCAGGTGCCCAGACCGGAGATTGAACCAAAGATAAAAGGAAGCCAATTGGTTTTCTTTGTATATTGGTTTAGTAATTCCATCAGGAGCCCAAACAAGTTCATAGAAGCATTCAATAGAAATAGAATAATCAGAGAACCAAGGTCATACATCCCAAAAAGCATTGCAATCAAAACAATCATTAAGGATGAGCTTAAAGCATATTCATACCAGCGGAACCGATTAATCCGCTTTTTAAGATCATTGTTATAGATATCATTGAGTTTTGGTAAAACAATTAGGAAATGCGCTGCAGCAGAAATGAATAAAAATAATGAAACGAAAATAGCAAACGGAACTTGCCCAATCATTTTAGGATCAGTAACAAGCTGTACACTTCGTTTATCAAAGGTTAAAAAATAAGTCATTAAAGGAATTTTAAAGTTCGTTATTTTTGTAACAGACAGTGCAAAAAATAACATTAATCCCCCTTGTATAAAATGTAGACACCCCATTACCAAATTAAATCTTCGCAATGATTGGAAATCAATTTTCTTTTTTATTTTCTTTTTCAAAGTAGCCCCTCCTTTTTTATTACTTCTATTTTCCCATCGATTGGCCAAAGTTACAAAGAATAACCCTCAAATGCTAAGCGTTTCAAAATGACCGAAAGATAAATAAAAGAGAGTATCATAGTGGGAATATTTCCTATATACTATTTTTAATCGCCTTTTTAAGTGAAAGTTTAAAAGAGTAAAGGAGAATGGAATGAATAAAGTTACCTTGCATAAGATTACTATTGAAAATGTGGAGCAATGTTTGAAGTTGAAGACTCATAAAACACAGGGGAAATTTGTTGCAACGACTGAAAAAAGTTTAGCGTATGCCTAAGCTTATCGAGATCAGTGTCAACCATTTGCTATTTATTCTGGAGAAAAAATGGTGGGTTATGTGTTAACCCTGTTCGATAAGGAAGATGAGATGTATTGTATCTGGCATATGATGATTGATGCCGAAAATCAAGGACTTGGTTACGGGAAAGCTGCTTTAAAATTAGTGATTGATTATTTTCAAACATTCCCATTTGGAAAAACGGAAAGTATTGGTTTGACTTGTCATGAGGAGAATCAGGCAGGCTTGCGTCTATACCGAAAATTGGGCTTTAAGGAAACTGGTGAAAAAGATGAAGATAACGAACGAGTTATGATTCGCTCACTAGCAAAATAAAAAAGAAAAATGAAATAATTTGATAGATTATTTCCACCATTTTTTCCGAAAAATAAAGGAAAAAGAGGGTTCAACTTTCTTAATAAGATAGTTTAAGGAACCTTTATTTAAGTTGTACAAACTGTGTTTTCTTGTTAAAATGAAAAGACTGGAAAGCCGATGTTTAAAGTAGTAAGAACAATGAAGTTAAGCTATAAATTTTTCGTTTAGACAGGCTAAAATGGCAAGTAAAAAGCAGGATGACAATTTTAGACAATAAGATTCAATAAAAATCTGCTGGTATCTTGACCATTTTTTAAGTAAGTAGGAGAGAAAATAAATGGATGAAGTATGGCAAGATCGAGTACCGCCACAAAATATAGAAGCAGAACAGGCTGTTCTAGGGTCGGTTTTTTTGGATGCGGAAGTTCTTATCGAAGCGATGGAATATATCGAACCTAAAGACTTCTATCGTAGAAGTCATCAAGTCGTTTTCCAAACAATGCTCACTTTAAACGATCGCAACGAAGCCATTGATGTCATTACGGTCAAGGATCGCTTAGAGCAAGAAAATTTATTGGAAGATGTAGGTGGGCTAAGTTATTTATCAGATTTGGCATTAGCTGTACCGACAGCAGCCAATATTGTTTACTATGCTCAAATTGTTGAGCAAAAATCGTTATTACGTAACTTGATTCAGACTGCAACAGAAATTGTCACAAAAGGGTTTGAACAAGGAGAAGACGTTGAAACAATTTTAGACGATGCAGAACGAAGTATTCTTGAAGTCTCAGAAAAAAGAAATCGAAGTGGTTTTTTGTCGATTGCCGATGTTTTAAATACCACAATCGCGAATATTGACCAGCTGTATCAAAATGATGAAGAAATTACAGGCTTACCAACGGGCTATCAAGCATTAGATAAAATGACTGCTGGTTTACAAGCAGAAGAGTTAATTATTTTGGCCGCTCGGCCCGCAGTAGGGAAAACGGCTTTTGCATTGAATATTGCTCAAAATGTAGGAACAAAAACAGATCGTTCCGTAGCTATTTTCAGTTTGGAAATGGGTGCGGAGTCGTTAGTCAATCGTATGTTGTGTGCTGAAGGCTCTATAGAGGCTGCTCACTTGCGTACAGGTCAGTTGTCAGAAGAAGAGTGGCAGAACTTAATTATTGCAATGGGGAGCCTTTCACGAGCAAACATCTATATTGATGATACCCCAGGAATTAAGATTACCGAAATCCGAGCAAAATGTCGAAAATTGGCACAAGAAAAAGGGAATTTAGGGCTGATTCTCATTGATTACCTTCAGTTGATTGAAGGGACTGGACGTGAAAATAGACAACAAGAAGTTTCTGAAATTTCTCGTCAATTGAAAAAATTAGCGAAAGAGCTAAAAGTCCCTGTAATTGCCTTGTCTCAGCTATCCCGTGGTGTGGAACAAAGACAAGATAAACGCCCTGTTTTAAGTGATATTCGTGAGTCAGGTTCGATTGAGCAGGATGCGGATATTGTAGCGTTCTTGTATCGTGATGATTATTATGATCGAGCTGGAGAAGACGGGGAAGATGATCGTGAAGCACCGGAAATTGATAATGTTGTTGAAGTGATTATTGAAAAAAACCGGAGTGGTGCACGAGGAACTGTGGAATTACTGTTTATTAAAGAGTACAATAAATTTTCATCGCTATCGCCTCGAGAAGAGTTTTAAAATCGAAACGTCTGAGGAAAAAATTTAGAAGGGTTGATTGGCTTTATGCTAAGGGAGGGCAGTGAAAAATCACTGGTCTCTTTTTTTGTAACAACTTTAGAAGGGAGACACGTTACTTGTATTCCATCTTGAAGCAACTGTCAGGCGAATAAAAAAAGTTCAGCCTTTGTCTAAACTTTTTTTGTCTGTATTTGGTCATTCATTATGGTTGATCTTGATTGCAAACTATGAGTATAAATATATTTATTCGTTTATTTTAGGGAAAAGGCGCTAGAACTCAATATGAAGGATTGCTACAGCGGACTATTTTGGATTTTTTCTATGCTTGTACAACAAATTTGAGGTAGCAATGATTATAGGGTGTTGATAAGTTGCTACATTTTCAATTTTTGTGAGTAGGAGCAACTACCATTCAATATCAGTCGCAGCTTATCGCTGCTGTTGAATGGCAGTACTCGTTTATTTTTGACCGACCTATAAAACAGCATGCAGGTTTGGTCTGATAAGAGGGATAGGGTAAAGCTAATGAAGTGTTCTTTTAAAGAGGAGTCGCTAGTGGAGCAGCAAGAGGCAGCTAGCGAATGCCGGTTCTGCCTCTGCTTTGTTTGCTGGGCATTAGCAAACAATACGGTCTGTTCCATGTTGAAAATGTAGTTACCTTAATCCAATCTATTTATAAGGCGTTGCCGTTTCTTTTAGCACTTTATTTAATTCGTCAATATTTTGTTTCCCTTCGGTTCGTAACCACTCTCTAGCAGCTAATTCACCATTTTTCACGAAAGGAGCTACACCATTGGCCCAAGTAGCTCGGCCGCAAAGGACACCATTAAATGTAGAGCCCGCTTTTTTAGCAAAGTAAAGTGTATCCATAAATAGTTCTGCTGAAACACCAGCACTTAAAAAAATGAAAGGCAGATGGGTAGCCTGACTTTGTTCAAGGAAGAGTTGTTGCGCTTCTGCACGAGTATAAACAGCTTCTTCACTATAGCCCTCAACAAAGTGCATATTTACAGGAACTTCTACTTTTAAGACATCAACATGAAATTGTGGCTCAGAAAAAACTTTCATCATTTCGATGACTTTTTTTGGTTTAATTTTGGCATATTCTTTTGATTTAGGGTCTTTAATAGTATCATCGTAAGATAATAATTCAAGGAAAAATGGCAATTCTTCTGCTACACATTCCGAACCAATGCGTTCTACGAAGGCTTTCTTGCGATCATTGATTTCGTCGCTTTCATCCACATCATAATACAGAAGGAATTTACAAGCATCTGCCCCCGCCTCTTTTAGACGTCTGACAGACCAGTGATCTAATAAGTCTGGAAAGCGACCCTTGATAGAAGCATCGTAGCCTGTTTTTTCATAAGCAAGTAGAAGCCCCGCCTCTTTATGACGAACAGAACTTGCAGGCAGACCATATTCTGGATCTAGTAAAATGGCTGAAGCATAAGGAGTTAGCTCTTCTGAAATAAGCGCTTTAAATTGTTTTATCTCTTGCTCAGCCACAGAAGAATTGTAGGCTGACATCATTTTTTTTAAAGCACCTCTTTGGTCAATTGCTAAAGCAGCAATAATCCCCTCTTTATTTGCAAGACATTCAATTGCTGCTTGTTTTTTTTCTGAATTATTCAATCGGTTTTCCTCCTAAATTTGATCTATAATCATTTGGTCGAAAAATGAATCAAAATTTTTGACATTAATCGTCCCGGTTTGGGTTTCTAAGGTATTTAAAATTCCTGTGGTCATTCCTGTTTTTAAAATATCCGTGATAGTTTTTTTCTGTTGAATAGCCGCCGCCATTCCAGCTAAAGAAGCATCGCCAGATCCAACTGGGCTAATCGGGGTGATTTTTGGTAACCGCGCTCTATAGTAGCTAGTTCCATGTTTAAGTAAAGCTCCATCTGCTCCGAGAGTGACAACGATATACTCAACCTCATCGAACAGCGGATTTTTTAAATCTGTTATTAAAGAATCGATAGTCTTGCTGGCTTTTTTATTTAAAAGTTCGGCTATTTCATGATGATTTGGTTTAATTAAATAAGGCTTGAATTTGCCTGATAGAGCATGATATAAGCTTTTTCCAGAAGTATCTAACAAGACCGGGCATTTTTCTAACGTTGCTTGTTCTAATAGAATTTGATAGAAATCTGCTGGAAAGTCCTTAGGTAAGCTCCCCGAAATCGTGATGAGATCGCTTGTTTTTAAAAGGCTATGAAAATGCTCAAGAAAAGCTGCTATTTCTTTTTCAGTAATTTTGGGACCAGCTTCTAGAATTTCAGTTTGCCTATTCTCTGATAAAATAGCAATACAATTTCGGGTTTCCTCTTTTATAGGAGAAAATGAATGTTGAATGCCCATTTGATTGAGCCCCTCTTTCACTCGTTCACCAGTATAGCCTCCAAGGAAACCGGTCGCTTTTACAGAGACATTTAGTTGTTGTAAAACACGCGTAACGTTTAGTCCTTTACCACCTGCCGTTTTAGTTACTAATTCTGTTCGATTGACGGCATCTAGTTGGAAGGTGTCAACAAAGTAAGAAATATCGATTGAAGGGTTGAGAGTGACGGTTAAAATCATAGATAAAACTCCTAATCTGTATAGTCTCCACGATCCCATTTTTCTAGAAATTCATCAAAAATATGTTTATCGGTAATCGTTGCCGAGCTTTTCGTTTCAACTTTATTTATTTTTTCAATTAAAGCCCTATTTTCTTTTGTTGGTTGATAATCGGTTTGGATAAATTCTTGAAGGATGTCACAAATCAAAAATTCCCCTGTAATTTTTCCTCCGAAAGCAATCGCATTTGCATTCAATTCTTTTTTAGCATAAATAGCTGTCGTCATATCTCTGACTAAGGCAGCTCGCACGCCAGGGACTTTATTAACGGCATTAGTAATACCAACGCCGGTTCCACAAATAACGACACCAAGGTCAGCTCGACCAGATGCAACTAAGAGACCAACTTTTCGACCATAAATAGGGTAGTGTGTTCTTGAAAAATCATAAGTCCCGACATCAAGCACCTCGTGTCCTTGACTTTTTAAGAAATCGGAAATAGCAATTTTTGTATTTGTAACAATATGGTCGCAGCCTAAAGCAATTTTCATTATTTTATCCTCCTAAAACATTTTATTTAACATATCTACTCGAATTTGATGACGGCCTCCGTCATAGTGGGAAGTAAGAAAAGCTAAGACAATATTTCTAGCGAGTTCATTTCCGACAATTTCGCTGCCTAATGTGATGATTCGAGCATTGTTATGCTGTCTGGTCATGTAAGCAGAACGTTCATCAGAAACTTCAGCGGCGATAATTCCTGGATGTTTAGTAGCCGCCATGAAACTTCCTGCACCATAGGCATCAAATAGAATGCCAAAACTAGCGTCATCGGCTTGAATTTCTTTAACAACAGCTGCAGTAGATTCTATGAAGTCATCAGCTCCTGTTGCAGTCACATCCAAAACGTTAAACTCTTTTTCCTCTAAGAATTGTTTAATCATGTTTTTCAGCGTCAGTCCATTTTTGTCTGTTCCCAGTATTACGTTCATATTCCTTCCTCCTAATGAATAATAGTGATAATTTTCTCGTATCTTGCTAGTACATCTGAAGGAATTGTCTGGTCGGTAATTAGATAATCTGCTTCAGATAGTGAGTAGAATTTATAAAAATCTTGTTTATCCAATTTAAAATGATCGGCGATAATATATTTAATATGGGCGCTTTGCAAAATGATTCTTTGAGTCACCCCTTCATCTTCATTAGAGTTAGTAACAAAATTGTCTAAAATACCATTTACACCAATAAAGGCTTTATATACTTGAATGTTGGTTACGGTATCATTAGCAATTGTTCCTACAAAAGCACCAGTTTTTGAGCGATAAGAGCCCCCAATCAGAATTAATTCAAAACGGCTATCATTTTTAAATTTATCGAAAACATGAATCGAGTTGGTAACAATTTTGGCAAAGTCACATTCTAGGTAATCATAAACCAATTCAATCGTTGTTCCTGGTCCTAAAAAAACAGTATCGCCTGTCTGTATTTGTTGGGCGATGTTTTTGGCGACCGCTTCTTTTTCAGTTAAGTGAATATTTTTCTTTTCAATATGGCTTAATTCGAAACGACTTAAGTCTTTTTTGGCGGATGCTTTTGCTCCGCCATGAACCCGGATTAACTTTCCTTGTTCCTCTAGTTCTTTTAAGTCTCGACGGACAGTCATTTCTGTCACATTTATTTTATCGGTGATGTCAGTGACTTTTACAAATTCCTGTTTATCTAAAAGAGCTAATAAAGCTTTTTGGCGTTCTTCTTTAATCAATATACACCCCTCCTTTTGTTTTTAAATGTTTGTTAATGTTCAATTAGAACTTATCATCAAAAAACTTATCTGTCAATTAAAAAATTGGTCTTATTTTCAATTTTTTTGATTGACAGAAAGATGAGAGCGGTATATCATTTGTTTGTGAAGAACAAAAACAAACAAAAACAAACATGAAGAAATGAGGGTTTATTTATGAATAAAGAAGAAGTTGCAATGATTGGATTTGAGGTAGTGGCTTTTGCAGGAGAAGCACGTTCAAAATTGATGGATGCGTTGAACGAAGCAGAGAAAGGACAGTTTGAAGTTGCTGATCGTTTGGTGGAGGAAGCTCATAGTAGTTTAATGGAAGCGCATAAATCTCAAACACAAATGTTAGCGGCTGAAGCGAGTGGTGAATCGATTGAAGTTGGTTTTATTATGGTTCATGCACAAGATCATTTAATGACAACGATGTTATTGAAGGATACAATTAAGCACTTATTTAATATTTATAAAAAATAAAAGGAGGATTTATCAAATGAATGCACTAGTTTCTAAAATTGAAAAAATGAAACCAACGTTTGAAAAAATTTCGAACAATCCTTATTTAAGAGCAATCAGAGACGGATTTATTAGTTTGATTCCAGTTATTTTATTTTCTAGTATATTTTTACTAGTTGCTTATGTACCAAATATCTTCAAATTTTATTGGAGCTCTGACGTAGAAGCAGCTATTATGAAAATGTATAGTTATTCTATGGGGATTTTAGGCTTGTTAATGTCAGCTACTGTAGCAAAAAGTTTGACAGATAACTTTAATAGCAAGTTACCGAAAACCAATCAGATTAATCCACTCTCAACAATGATTGCAGCTATTATTTCATTTCTTTTATTAAGTGTAGATCCGCTTGAAAATGGGTTTGCCTCAGGATATATGGGCACGAAAGGGTTGCTGACTGCTTTTATAGTAGGTTTTATTGTACCGAATATTTACCGTTTTTGTATTAAGAACAACATTACTGTAAAAATGCCAGAGGAAGTTCCAGGGAATATTTCACAGACGTTTAAAGATTTAATTCCAATGACATTATCAGCAATCTTTTTCTGGTTATTTGATTTAGGCTTTAGAAGTGCGGTAGGAACCAATTTTTCAGAGAAAATTATTGAACTATTCCAGCCAATTTTTAGTGCTGCAGATGGTTATTTAGGTTTAGCGTTAATTTTTGGAGCGATGGCGTTCTTTTGGTTTGTAGGAATCCACGGACCATTAATTGTCGAGCCTGCTGTGGCAGCCATCTATATTACTAATGTGGAAGTCAATCTACAATTGTATCAAAATGGGGAACATGCTAATCGGATATTATCTCAAGGAACACAATATTTTGTTGCTACTCTTGGTGGGACAGGGGCTACACTAGTCATTACGATGATGTTTGCTTTTTTGGCAAAGTCTAAACAACTAAAAACAATCGGGCGCGCTTCTTCTGTCCCAGTATTATTTGGAGTCAATGAGCCGATGCTATTTGGTGCCCCGATTGTTTTGAATCCGATTTTCTTTATCCCGTTTATTTTGGCACCAATCCTAAATGTTTGGTTGTTCAAATTTTTTGTTGATACGTTTGGAATGAATGGTTTTATTTATAATTTACCTTGGACAACGCCAGGTCCTTTGGGTTTAATTATGGGAACAGGCTTTGCAATCCAAGCTATTATTTTAATGCTTTTGTTGCTAGTAGTAGATTTTGTTGTTTATTTTCCTTTTTTCAAGGCTTATGACAATGAACTTTTAGAAAAAGAACGCAATCAAGAAAATGAAATTATCGAAGAGAAGCGAGAAGAAGCAGCTGAGCAGTTAGTGACAAAGGCCGCTGCTGAGGCAATAGCGGAAGTGAAAACAGAGCAGAAAATTTTAGTTTTGTGTGCCAATGGTGCTACAAGCGCAATGTTAGCAAATGCGATTAAAAAAGGTGCCAAAGCAAAAAATATTGCTTTAGACTCAACAGCGATGGCTTATGGTCAGCATAAGGATTTAATTGGGGAATTTGATTTGATTATCTTAGCACCACAAATGGCTTCAATGTTGAATGAACTGAAGGAAGATGTCAAAGGCTATCAGACAAAAGCCGTTTCGACCTCGGGTGCGGAATATGTAGCTTTGGCCAGAGAGCCTGAACAGGCAGTAAATTTTGTATTTGAAACGTTAGCGAATGATTGATTTAAAATAATTGGCCATTAAAAGCCAATCAGAATGAATGGATAAAGTGAAGGAGGGCAACTGTTTCAGCTTTTGAAGGTTGGTTGCCATTCATTAAGAAAAGGAGTAGTTCTATGCAAAAATTTCCAGAAAACTTTATATTTGGAGCAGCAACAGCAGCTTATCAGGCAGAAGGTGCCACGAAAATTGGGAACAAAGGGAAAACCTACTGGGACGATTATTTAGCTGAACAGAATGTATTTGATCCTTCTACAGCTAGTGATTTTTATCATAAGTATCGAGAAGATCTTGAGGTGTGCCAAGCTTTTGGAATCAATGGCATTCGGATTTCTATTGCATGGACTAGAATTTTTCCAAATGGAACAGGGGAAGTGAATCAAAGTGGTGTTGACTATTACCACGAACTAATTGATACTTGCATAAAAAATAAAGTAGAGCCTTTTGTGACTTTACATCATTTTGATACACCGGATCCACTATTTAAATTAGGGGACTGGCTGTCTCAAGAAATGGTGACTGCTTTTGTTGATTTTTCTAGCTTTTGTTTTAAGGAATATGGGGATAAAGTCAACTATTGGATTACTATCAATGAACCGTGGTCAGTAGTTGCCGGACAATATATTATAGGCCATTTCCCACCGAATAAGCAGTATGACATTCCTAAAGCAATTCAAGCGATGCACAATATGATGGTAGCTCATGCTCGGGTCGTAAAAGTATACGTGGCAGGAAATTATCATGGAGAGATTGGGATTGTGCATATTTTAGAATCGAAGTATCCAATTAGTGACAAGCCGGAAGATGATGAAGCGGCTATGCAAGAGCATGTATTAGCTAATCAGTTTATGCTAGATGTCACCTTTAATGGGTGTTATTCGGAAGAATCCTTAGCTGTTGTAAAAAACATCCTTAAGCAAAATCAAGGAGAATTAATCATCCGGGAAGAAGAGCTTGAAATTCTTTCTGATGCCGCACAAAAAATAGATTTTTTAGGAATTAATTATTACGCCAGTCATTTTCTTAAGGCATACGAAGGAGAAAGCTTGATACACCATAATGGAACTGGTGAGAAAGGCAGTAGCATTTTTGCATTGAAGGGAATTGGTGAGCGAGTAAGTAATCCAAAAATTCCAACAACAGATTGGGATTGGCCTATTTATCCGCAAGGCTTGTTGGATATGTTATTGTATATCAAGGAAAAATATCCTCATTATAAAAAAATCTACGTGACCGAAAATGGAATGGGTGACAAAGATCTTCTAACGAATGAAACAGTCAATGACGACGCACGAATTGAGTATGTTCGCTTGCATTTGTCTGCTATTTTGAAAGCTGTAGAAAAAGGAGTAAATGTTCAAGGCTACTTCATCTGGTCGTTAATGGACGTATTTTCTTGGACAAATGGCTATAATAAGCGTTACGGCTTGTTGTATGTTGATTTTGATACGCAAAAAAGATACGCCAAAAAAAGTGCTTACTGGTATAAAAAATTAGCAGAAACTAAAGAACTATTGTAAAGTATAAAAAATCAAAATGAAACTATGAAACTGTGAGGGTTGTTTTCGAAAAAACTCACAGTTTTTTGTTGAAGCAAAATCTTGTTTTGTCTTATAAAAAAATATTTTTTAGAGGAGTGCTTATTTTACAGTAATTTTACAGTAATCTGACGTAAAAAACATACTATTATTTTATAATATATGAAACAATTATATATTTTATATAGTAATTGTTTGTACCAGAGGCCTATCCGAACAATCACTGTTCTTTGATGATTCTGGCTGTTAGAATGCAATTTTTAGGTATCATAAGTAAAAAAATTATTGGGGGGATTTTTATGTTAAAATTTCAAAAAAGACTGATTGCGTTAACGATGGTATGTGTGTCAATTTTATCTAGTGGTTCTCATTCTCACGCAATGAGCCTCGAAAAGCTTCAGGAGCAAAAAAAATAAAAAATGTTATTGTTTTAATCGCTGATGGGATGAGCATCGATGGCGTTACTCTCACTCGTTGGTACAACGCGTATGACCAAGCGTCAGGAAAAATTGATACGTCAAAAAATCTTTCAATTGATCAAATGGCTAGTGGCTTAGTCAGAACTTATTGGCAAGCAAATGGTGTTGTTGGAGCAATAACCGATTCAGCACCAGCAGGAACAGCTCTAGCCACTGGTGTAAAAACAATGGACAAATTTATCGGCGTTTCTGAGGAAAAAAAACCTTTAGCAACTATTCTAGAAACATCAAAAAATATTGGGAAAGCAACCGGATTAGTCGCTACCTCGCAAATAATGCATGCGACGACAGCCGCTTATTCTAGTCATTTCCCTGACAGAAGTAAAGAAGCAATTATCGCTGAACAGCAGGTTTATAATTCTATTGATGTAGTCTTTGGTGGGGGCTATGGAAACCTTCAAAATCGTGAAGATGATGAAGACTTAGTAAATGTTTTAAAAAATCAAGGCTACCAGTACTTGACAGACAAAAAAGACCTAACTAATGCTAAAAATAAAACTTGGGGCATGTTTGCTGAATCAGCTATGTCCTATGAAATGGATCAGAAAACACTAACGCCATCAGAGCCGTCTCTATCTGAAATGACGAAAAAATCGATAGATATTCTTTCAAAAGACAAAGATGGGTTCTTTTTAATGGTGGAAAGTTCAAAAGTTGATTGGGCAGCACATGCAAATGATCCGATAGGAATGATTTCTGAAATTAATGCTTTTGATCAATCGGTTAAAGCTGCACTGGATTATGCTAAGAAAAATGAAGATACAATGGTTATCGCTATTACCGATCATGGAAATAGCGGCTTAACAATTGGAAATAAGCAAACAGATACCACTTACTCAAAAGATAGTGTGGACAAATTTGTTGCGCCATTAAAAAAAGCCAAGCTGACAGGTGAAGGAATTGGTAAAAAAATAAGTGGAAATACTGATAATTTGGTTAAAATTATGGCTGAATATGGTGGTATTAGTGATTTATCTACTGAAGAAATCGCACAGCTTAAAGCTGTCCTAAATGATGAAAAAAAGGACAAACAAGCACTTTACGGAAGCAATATGCAAGCACTCTATGGACAGTTAATATCAAAAAGGGCCTCATTAGGCTTTACAACTAGCGGTCATACAGGTGAAGATATCACGCTTTATACGTACTTGCCCAATGACGAAAGACTTACTGGAACTATTAATAATACAGACATTCCTAAAGCGATAGCCAAAATATGGGGCATTGATTTGTCGAAAGAAACGAAAAATTATTACACTGATGCCAAAGAAGCATTAGAAAAATTAGGTGCTAAAGTTTCCATTGATGATTCTGATCAGAATAATGTTAAATTGGTTGCAACTAAAGGAAAAACGACGTTGGAAATACCCGAAAATAAAAACTATGTGTTACTAAATGGTAAAAATAAAGAACTAGAGAGTGTTGCTGTTAATGTAGAAAATACTTTTTACGTAAACAATAAGGCTTTAAAGCTGATGAAATAGTAATTTTAGCACATACGAAGTAAAAATAAGCCTGCTTTAAAGAAAACAGCGATGATTTTGGATTCTATGTCAACTCCTGTTGCTAGAATAAAAAACAGAATACAATCGAAGAGCTTAAAACAAAAACAGAGAATCTCTGGTTTTGTTTTAAGTTTTTTTGAACGAAGGAAGACAGCGGGAATGATCTGGGCAGTTGTTGGGAAGTGACTTGGCGAAACCCGTGCCAAGTCCATTCCTAGATCCAGTCAAAGCAGCTGTAAGAACTTTGCTGTTCCTTTTTTTGTTTGAACACTCAAAAAAAGTGCTGGTGGGTTTTCCTTGAGGAATTTCCACCAACACAAAATAGTATAGAGCCAACAAAACGACAACCGTTTTGTTAAGACTCTTTTTTCGCTACCATAAATTGACTAACATTAAATAGCCTGGAATCCAGCAAGTGACAATTCCTTCAAAGATTGCTAAGTATAAAACAGGTTTGGTAATATCAATTTTTAAAATAGATTCCACGAACCCAGCAAACCATAAAATTCCCCAAAGGAGCCAAATAATTGCGAAACGCCAATCCCCTTCGATAGTGTAAGCGACCCAAGCACTTGGAATCGTATTGATTGCGACAAATAAAGCAAAAATTCCATAAATGCGCATATCTAAATTGAAAAGATAGATTAAACCAACCAATAAATAGGTAAAGGCAAATAGATACCCCGTGCCAGCAGAGTAATATTCTCCCTGTAATAAATACATAGTGTTAATAATGAAAGACAAGCTTCCTGTAAGAATATTTAAAAGTGCAGTAGATTTTTTATCTACGCCTGCTAAGCCGCAATACCCATTGCTAATTAAAGTAATCCCTACAAATAATAAACCGACAGCTAACAATTTTGTTCCTCCTATAGATTATTTATGACCATCCAACCATTTTACGAAATATTGAAGAAAAAGTGTACATCATGAGAAAAAAATTTCTTTATAGAAATCAAGTTGCCATGAAAAAAATAAAATTTTCTAATTTTCGCTTTTTTATAGATTTTTTCAATAAAACCGACGTAACGTTCGTGTTTTAACCTTTCCTTTTTTTTCGTTCTTCGTAATATTCGATTTTTCCTTGAAAGGGTGGCGTTTTCTTGGTACAATAATTCAGGACAAAATAATTTAGAACGAGGTGTTCGAATGTCATCAGTTGTAGTAGTTGGAACGCAGTGGGGCGACGAAGGTAAAGGAAAAATCACGGATTTTCTAAGTGAAAATGCGGAAGTTATCGCACGCTATCAAGGTGGAGACAATGCTGGGCATACGATTAAATTCGACGGTGTAACGTATAAACTTCATTTAATTCCTTCAGGTATTTTTTATAAGGAAAAAATTAGCGTAATTGGGAATGGCGTAGTTGTAAACCCTAAATCTTTAGTAAAAGAGTTAGCGTACTTAAAAGAAAACAACGTAGCGACTGATAATTTGCGTATTTCAGATCGTGCGCATGTCATTTTACCTTACCATATTCAATTGGATCAATTGCAAGAAGATGCGAAAGGTGAAAATAAAATTGGAACAACAATTAAAGGAATTGGCCCAGCGTATATGGATAAAGCGGCACGTGTTGGGATTCGAATTGCTGATTTACTAGATAAAGAAATTTTTGAAGAACGTTTGAAAATTAATCTGGAAGAAAAAAATCGTCAATTTGTTAAGATGTTTGATAGTGAGCCAATTGCATTTGAAGATATTTTTGAAGAATATTATGAGTATGGCCAACAAATCAAGAAATATGTTACTGACACTTCAGTGATTTTAAATGATGCTTTAGATGCTGGCAAACGCGTGTTATTTGAAGGTGCCCAAGGTGTGATGCTAGATATCGATCAAGGAACGTATCCTTTTGTAACATCATCAAATCCCGTAGCTGGAGGCGTGACAATTGGTAGTGGTGTAGGCCCATCTAAAATTAATAAGGTTGTAGGTGTTTGTAAAGCTTATACGTCGCGTGTCGGCGATGGACCTTTCCCAACAGAATTATTCGATGAAACAGGAGAAACAATTCGTAGAGTAGGGAAAGAATACGGTACAACAACAGGGCGTCCTCGTCGTGTGGGTTGGTTTGATACGGTTGTAATGCGTCATTCGAAACGTGTTTCAGGTATTACAAACTTATCTCTAAATTCGATTGATGTACTAAGTGGACTAGAGACAGTTAAAATTTGTACAGCCTATGAATTAGATGGAGAATTAATCTATCATTATCCTGCAAGCTTGAAAGAATTGAGCCGTTGTAAACCAGTTTATGAAGAGTTACCAGGATGGTCAGAAGATATTACAGCGTGTAAAACATTAGCTGATTTACCAGCCAACGCTCGTAACTACGTTCATCGTATTTCTGAACTTGTAGGTGTAAGAATTTCAACATTTTCAGTAGGACCAGATCGTAACCAAACCAATGTATTAGAAAGTGTTTGGGCACAAATTTAATCAGGTTTCGAGAGGGCAGAACAAAACGTATACAGTTTTGTCCGCTCTCTTTTCTTTTACTTAAATTAAAAATATTATAGAGGAAAAAAGAGAAATATCTTTATGTTCAGTGTTCTTTAATGAGTGTCATGAGCTTTTGTGTTAAAATGTAAAAAAGGAGGATTATAAAAAATGACCTTTAAATTAGTAACCGATTCTTGTTGTGATTTACCCTATACTTTATTAGAAGAAAATGATGTTGATTTTATAAGTATGACAGTCCATTTGAACGGAAAAGAAATGATTGATGATCTAGGAAAAACCTTTGATTATGATCATTTTCTAAAGGAAATCCAGAACGGTGGTATGCCGACGACTTCTCAAGTGAATATTGGACAATATATAGAGTTTTTCCGCACTTTTATTGAGAAAAAAATACCTGTTCTTTACTTAGCTTTTTCTTCAGGTTTAAGTGGCTCTTACCAAAGTGCCCTGCAAGCAGTTGATATATTAAAAGAAGAATATGAAGATGTTGAAATTTATATAGTAGATACCAAAGCTGCCAGCCTGGGATTAGGTTTACTCGTAAACAAAGCGATTGATTTGAAAAAAGCAGGTCATTCACTAGAAGATATTTTACTTTGGTTAACAGAAAATAAGATGAACGTTCAATCTTGGGTAACCGTGGATGATTTAAAACATTTGGAACGAGGTGGACGAATCTCAAAAACCGCAGCAGCAATTGGTGGTTTGATGAATGTAAAACCAATCATTACAATAGACGCTGAAGGAAAGTTAATAAATGTTGGAAAAGTTCGTGGAAGAGGCAAAGCCCTCCAGAAATTAGCAAATGAAACAACATCAAGAATTATTGAGCCTGTAAAACAAACAATCTATATTGCTTATGCAGGAGATCTTGATAACGCTGAAAAATTAAAGAAGATGATCCTTGAAAAGATTCAAGTAAAAGAAATATCTATCTTCCCATTAGGTTCAACCATCACAAGTCACACAGGCTATGGCTGTATCGCTGTTTTTTCTTTAGGAGAAAAACGAGTTTAAGCAATTATTATTGAATTTTAAAAAAAATCATATATTTAGAAAAATAAAAAGAATCAGAACAACGGACTCAAAAAGTTGGTTGTTCTGATTCTTTTTTGTTTGATTTTTAATATTCCCCAGTAAACAGTTCATCCAATTGTTTTTGAACATCTTTGTTTTCTAAGAATTCGTCGTAAGTTGTTTCAGCACGATCGACTAAACCTTTATCAGAAACAGCGATAATACGGTTTGCTAAGGTTTGGATAAATTGATGGTCATGAGAAGCGAATAAAATTGCGCCAGTAAAGGCCATTAGCCCATCATTTAATGCTGTGATAGATTCTAAGTCCAAATGGTTTGTCGGATCATCTAGAACCAACACATTTGATTTAGATAACATCAGTTTAGAAAGCATGACACGAACTTTTTCCCCACCGGAAAGGACGTTTACAGGTTTTAATACTTCTTCCCCAGAGAATAACATTCTACCTAAGAAGCTACGTAAAAAGGTATTGTCATCTTCTTCTTTTCCAGCAAATTGACGTAACCAGTCGATAATTGTTAAGTCAGTATCGAAATCTTTACTGTTGTCTTTTGGTAAGTAAGCTTGAGTCGTTGTAACACCCCAACGCACCGTACCAGTATCAGGTTTGATTTCCCCCATAATTACTTTGAATAAAGTCGTCGTAACGATGTCACTGTCAGCAATAAATGCTACTTTGTCATCTTTACTTAAGTTGAAAGAAATGTTGTCTAAGACTTTTTTACCATCAATTGTTACAGAAATATTTTCTAATTGTAGTAAATCATTTCCGATTTCACGTTCAGGATTAAAGCCAACAAATGGGTAACGACGTGAAGAAGGCTGAATATCGTCTAAAGTGATTTTGTCCAACATTTTTTTACGAGAAGTTGCTTGTTTTGATTTAGAAGCATTTGCGCTAAATCGTGCAATAAAGTCTTGTAATTCTTTGATTTGTTCTTCTTTTTTTGCATTGGCATTCGATTGTAATTTTGCCGCTAATTGACTAGATTCTAACCAGAAGTCGTAGTTCCCTACGTAAAGTTTAATTTTTCCGAAATCTAAATCGGCCATGTGGGTACAAACTTTGTTTAAAAAGTGACGGTCATGGGAAACGACAATAACGGTATTATCAAAGTTGATTAAAAATTCTTCTAACCAATTAATTGAACGAGTATCTAATCCATTGGTAGGCTCATCCAGTAATAGTACATCAGGTTTACCAAAAAGCGATTGTGCTAATAACACTTTTACTTTTTGACCGGCAGTTAGTTCACTCATCAATTGGTCATGTAAGTTTTCAGGAATGTTTAAGCCTTGAAGCAAGACAGCAGCTTCAGGTTCTGCTTCCCAACCACCTATTTCGGCAAATTCTCCTTCTAATTCAGCGGCACGAATCCCATCTTCATCAGAGAAGTCTTCTTTCATATAGATCGCATCTTTTTCTTTCATAACTTCATATAGGCGTTTGTGGCCCATAATTACAGTTTCCAAGACTGTATTTTCTTCATAATCAAAATGGTTCTGCTTTAATGTAGCCAAACGTTCATCTGGACCTAAAGAAATATTTCCTGTTGTAGGTGGAATTTCACCAGATAAAATTTTTAAGAAAGTTGATTTACCAGCACCGTTTGCACCAATTAGCCCATAACAGTTTCCTGGAGTGAATTTAATATTTACATCATCAAAAAGTTTGCGGTCTGGAAATTGCAAACTTACGTCATTTACAGTAATCAATTGTTTTCCTCACTTTATTTATAATTGTTAAACCTCTCTGCATTATAGCGAGGAAAATGCCATTTTTCAAGGAATTTCAGTGTTTTTCAGAAAAGAATTCATTTCCGAACGTGCAAAAGATAACTTAATCATAAGATTTGAGCATTTTTTGATGTAAACTTCATCTAATAATCTTTTTAAGAGTAAACATTCAGTTGTAAGAATTAGATTTCAAGTTTGCTATTTTAGAAAAAATCAATACAATTAACTTAATCAAATTCATAATAAAGAAATAGTCTCTTTGAAAATTACTGGCTAAACAAAACTACGCTGACGTAAAGTCCTAAAATGGCTATGAAAAAAATATATTGGGGAGGAAACGATGAAAGATATTAATAGATATAATTCAGGAAGACAAAATGAATTAGATATAGCTAAAGGTTTAGCAGTGTTATTTATGGTATTGGTTCACTTTTTACTACAATTTAGTTCATACGCGACACAAGAAGAAAGTGTTTATGGGCAAATCGTTCAATTTTTAGGCGGCATTCCGGCGGCACCCGTTTTTATGTTTATGCTCGGTGTAGGCATCATTTATTCTAGAAGAAATACACCTAGTATTTTGATTAAAAGAGGAGCTACTTTAATTATATTAGGCTATCTTTTAAATATTTTACGTTCGGTTATACCTGAATCAATTAACTTGTTAAATGGTTATAGCAACTACATATCGCTATATGAAGTATTTTATGATCATTTTTTCTATGTGGATATTTTACAATTTGCAGGACTAGCACTAATTCTTTTCTCGTTTGTATTAGCAAAGGATTTTTCGAATAAATCTTTAACTGCGATTGGTTTATTTTTTATGCTGTCTAATTACGTATTACTTCCGTACAGTCGATATTTTGTAACACCAACATCAGCTCCGATAGTCAATCTTTTTGTAGGGGGAAGTGGAGCTTCCTATTTTCCATTTTTAACATGGATCATCTACCCAATCCTAGGGTATTTATTTGGCAGTTACCTTATTCAAACAAATAACAAAGTTCATTTTTACAAAAAAATCTTGATTTATTCAACAGGTCTCTTGGTTATTTATATTCTTGGTATTTTCTATTTAAATTTTCCAACTGGATATGAAAGCGACGCTATTTATTATCATCACACTTTCCCAATCACTCTCTTTTATAGTCTGTTTGTATTATGGTGGGTTTCAGTGTTATTTTTTGTATCAACGAAATTTACAGTTCTTTCTTATCAACATTTAATTAATGCCAGTAAGTATACAACGGAAATTTATTTTACTCATTTTGTATTAATGGGGATATTATCAATATTCTTGCATAGTAAATTAGGCACCTACGCTACTATATTAGCGAGTCTTCTTTTATATATAATGAGTTACTATCTTTCAATGTATTACAAGAATTTTCAAGGAAAACAAAAGTTAGAGGGAGTAAAAGAGTAGCAAGAGGTATGGGGGGACTATAGTTAAACTGAAGTTCTCAGCGGCTGCCAGTAAAATACTATACCCTTTTCTATATTGCTTATGTAGCATCAAAAAAGAAAAAGTCTAGAATCTAACCCATTGAGTTACTTTCTAGACTTTTATCATTTGAATAGGTTATAAAATTAAGCTTTTTTAGAAAATATAGAAGTAAGGATAGAATTATTGCTTTTAGTAGCAAACATATCTGTTGGTAAAAACATACAAACAGAGATAAACAAAGATAAAGCTAAAAAAATCAAAGCAACTAGCGCTGAGCCAGAAAAATTCATGCTTGCTATAGGCACGTATGAATCTGAATAATCTGAATAGACAGATGATAGTGAATTAAGAAGTGATGAGTAGAAGCTCATCATAAATGTTCCATAAAAAGCATAATAAAGAATGTAAAGGGCTAAAATGGTTTTGCTTTTCAACCCTGTGTTTCTTATACGTCTAACAGATAGTGTAATCAAAGGTACTATTAGTGATAACGAGAATAGTAAAACGATAAAAGCCATCAAAGGAACACTAATTGTAAGTATAAATAGAACGACATACGCAATAAAAATAGCAAGTATGACCCACCAGTACCCAGAACGTGTAGTATTTCCTGTAAAATCAAAGTACCCTTGATAAAAATCTTTTACTGCTTGTGGAAAAGAAACTTTTCCTTCTTGTGATATTTTTTTCATAAAAATCCCCTTTCGTATTAATACCATTTTATCATAAAAAAAATTCATTTGAACATTTTCCTTGGAAAATCATTTTTTAAGAAAATAAACTTTGCAAAGTAACTGTTGTTTAGCAGATTTTTAATATGTTCCACATGAAACATATTAGAAAAAAGATTATTTTTAGTGTACTTTTTTAACAATACACTGTATGATACACTTGAATCCTGCTAGGTCCTCTTTTTACTGGGGTTTATAATTGCTTAATAGTCGAACTGTATTAGTGTATTTTTTGAAAAGGAATGGGTGAAATATGAAACGAAATGAGCGAATCTATCTTTATGTGAAAGAGCAGACGCATCACTTAACACCAGAAGATGTTTCTTTTGGTGCAGGAGTAACGACAAGTAGTGTCTCTGAAGCATTGGGTATTCAGCGAACAAATGCAAGTAAAGATCTAAATGAGCTAGTGCGTGATGGTTTATTAGAAAAAGTAGACGGTCGTCCAGTCAAATACATAGATATTGCGGTTTTTCGTCATCGTCCTTTGTCGAAACCAGTTAGTAGTTACTTAGAAAATAAAAAGCCGACCATTGTTGTTTCACCCAAAAGAGTTGAACGATCAGAAGAAGTAGAAGATATTTTTAAACGAATGATTGGTTCATCGGGTAGTATGAGAAATCCAGTAGAGCAAGCTAAAGCGGCGATTTTGTATCCTCCGAAAGGTCTAAATTGCTTAATAACAGGGCCCACCGGTTCTGGGAAAACTTATTTTGCTCATGCGATGTTTCAGTTTGCCCTTTTAAATCAGGTGGTGAGTTCAGAAAAAAAGTTGACAGTTTTTAATTGTGCTGACTATGCTCACAATCCCGAACTGTTGATGTCTCATTTATTTGGTTATGCGGAAGGTGCTTTTACTGGTGCAGTAAAGGCGAAAGAAGGGATTATCCATGAAGCAGATGGAGGAATCTTGTTTTTAGATGAAGTGCACCGTTTACCACCAGAAGGACAAGAAATGATTTTTTATTTTATGGATCAAGGAATTTATGCACGTCTAGGAGAAACGATCAAGAAACGGAAAGCAAATGTTCGAATTATTTGTGCCACAACAGAGAATCCAACTTCCTCGCTGTTGAATACATTTGTTAGAAGGATTCCTATTATTATTCAATTGCCGAATTTTGTTGATCGTCCAGCGAAAGAAAAAATTGATTTACTTAGAGCGATGATTTCAATGGAAGCTTCTCGCATTCAACGGAAAATTTCTCTGTCAGAAGACGTTGTTAAAGCGTTAATTGGTAGTGTCTCTTATGGAAATATTGGGCAGCTGAAATCGAATGTTCAATTAGTTACAGCGCGTAGTTTTTTAAATCATATGGACCAAGATGAATTAACGATTACTATGGATGAACTGTCAGATGGGATTAAAGAAGGAATGATGCAACTAGCAAGCAATCGAGATGCTCTAGCTGAGTTATCAAAGTATTTAGAGCCGCAAATGGTTGTTTCACCAAATGAGCCGTTAGTTACGATTCAGTCAGATTCCTATGAATTGCCTTATAATCTATATGAAATTATTGGTGACAAAGCGGCGTTGCTAAAATCAGATGGATTAGATCAAGAGGTTATCAATAATTTTATAACGACAGATATAAATGTCCATTTAAAATCTTTTTATAAAGATCATGGCTTTACTTTTGATACAGAAAATAAATTAGCAGAAATTGTTGATCAGCAGATTATTGACGTTACAAAAGAAATATATCTGTTTGCTCGAAAGCAATTATCCTATGATTTTCAATCTAATTTTATTTATGCAATGAGCCTGCATATCAGTTCTTTTTTGAAACGAATCCAAGTAGGAGAGCAGCGACAACATAAATTAAATGAAAATATTCGGAATATGGTACTAGATTATCCTAGAGAATTTGAAGTGGCTCAAGAAATTAAAGCAATTATTGAGTCCAATTATCAAATGACAATTCCTGATTCTGAAAGCTACTATTTGGCGGTATTGCTTATCTCTTTACGGGAAAATCAAGAAGTAGGTCGTATTGGTGTTGTAGTAGCAGCTCATGGAAAAAGTACCGCAACAAGCATGGTTCAGGTGGTTTCTCAATTACTTAATGTTGAAAACTTAAGAGCGGTAGATATGCCGTTAGAGATGCAACCGAAAGAAGCGTTGGCACAAATCATTAGTACGGTTGAAGAAGTCAATGAAGACAGTGGTGTGATTCTCTTAGTAGACATGGGATCGTTAGCGACTTTTACTGATGAGATTATGCGTCAAACAGGGATAGAAGTACGCACTGTGGACATGGTAACCACCCCGATTGTTTTAGAAACGGCTAGAAAAACGACCTTAATTGATACGAAACTAGATGATTTATATGATTCGTTGAAAAACTTTCAAGGCTATGCAGAAATCAAACAAGCACAAGACATAGATCCTTTAGCACCTTGGAAAAAAAGAGCTATTTTAGCTATTTGTGCTTCTGGAGAAGGAACGGCTAGAAGAATGAAGGAATTAATTGAAGCAACCGTTTCTCCACAAGTAGGATTAGAATTAGAAGTTCTGCCCTTGTCAATTGTCGATATGAAAGATCGATTGCCTAAAATAAAAGAAGATTATCAAATTATTGCTTCTACAGGTATTACAGATCCTAAAATTAATGCGCCGTTTATTTCAATGGAAACTTTTTTTTCTGGAGAAGCAGAAAGTATCTTAGACCGAATTTTAGTAGAGACAGAAATTTCAATTGAAAAGCAAGAACTGAATGAAGAAATGGCTAAAAAAGTTTGTATGGATTATATGGAACAGAGCTTTACTTTTATTAATCCTAAAAAGGTCATCGACCCTTTGTGGTCTTTTGCAGACATAATCACAACAAAACTAGGTTTGGTAACTAATTATTCACTATATATTAACTTGACGATGCACCTTGCCGGATCATTGGAAAGAATGCTTAGGAATGATTCACTAACTGTGGAAGCAGAAGAATTAGAAAAAATAAAACAAGAGCCGATATATGATGTTGTTGCAAAAGCAGTTCTATTTTTGAATAGAACATTTAATCTGGTCTTTTCATTAGAAGAAACCTACTATATTGTTCATTTGATAAACAATGCTATATTGAATGAAGAAAGCAATACAGACAATACACTATAAAAAATACACAAAAGAGATACACTAATTAGTGTATCTCTTTTGTGTATTTTTTAAGAAAAGCTTATCAATTCAGTGTTTTTAACAAATACACTAATTTTGGCACGAAACTTGCTTAATATATGGGTGAATGTCATAGAAACAAAGATTTATTAAATTATTCTGACAAAGTTCTATCGTTATTTTGGCAATTCGGACAATAACATAGTATTTTATATTTAAGGAATAGTTAAAAGAGGTATGGTTTAAGGAACAAAAGTCTTGTGTTGGGGTCAAGAAATATAACTAAGGGAGAAAGAACCATGGTAATGGATATTCGTTTGGCTCGAATAGATGATCGTCTAATTCATGGCCAAGTGGCAACGGTTTGGGCCAAAAGCACTAATGTCAATCGTATTTTGGTTGTTAGTGATGCAGTTGCTCACGATACCTTGAGAAAATCCTTGCTAATACAGGCTGCGCCACCGGGAGTAAAGGTCAATGTGATTACGGTTAAAAAAATGATTGAAGTCTTTCCCGATCCTCGTTTTGATTCGTTTGACGCAATGCTATTGTTTACAAATCCGAAAGATGTCCAACGCGTAGTCCAAGGTGGCATTAAATTAACGACTGTAAATATTGGTGGCATGAGTTTTTCAATGGGAAAAAAGATGATTACGAATGCAGTTGCTGTAGATGAAGAGGATATCGAAGCTTTTAAATATTTAAACAACGAAGGAATTGAATTAGAAATTCGAAAAGTTGTAGCAGATAGTCAAGTAAATTTGATGGAACTTCTGAAAAAAGAACAATTATTGTAAGTGAATTTAAACAAGCGTTTAATTGTCTTCTTTTTCAGGTTTCTATATAAATCGATTGTTGCTAATCGCCAATTAGTGCCGTTTTTGACAAGTTTTGAGAGGAAGTGGGTCTGTTAGGAGAGTAGCAATGATACAAATGTAGTACTTTATTCTGAAACTATTAGGTAAACATAGCACTAAAAAATTTGATGTAGTTTTTCCCTAAAATTTAATTCAGTATTTTTTGACCGTTGTTTATAAAGTAGAAGAAAAATAAAAGCTACAAAAAAATTAGAACTTATAGGAGGGATCAAAACATGGTAGGAATTATTTTGGCTAGCCATGGAGAATTCGCCGAGGGTATCTTACAATCCGGCGCCATGATTTTTGGTGAGCAGGAAAAAGTGCGGGCAGTTACGTTAATGCCTAGCGAAGGCCCAGATGATTTGAAGGCGAGATTACAGGAAGCAGTTGCATCTTTTGATGCAGATGATGATGTATTATTTTTAGTTGATCTTTGGGGAGGAACACCATTTAACCAAGCAAATAGTCTGTTTGAAGAGCATAAAGACAAATGGGCAATTGTTAGTGGCTTGAACTTACCAATGTTAATTGAAGCATATTCTTCAAGATTTTCAATGAACTCAGCACATGATATTGCTGCACATGTTGTTAATGTGGCAAAAGAAGGTGTCAAAGTGAAACCAGAAGAATTAGAACCTGCTGAAGCAGCAGTAGCTAAAGTTGAAGATACACAACCTAAAGGTGCATTACCAGAAGGAACTGTTGTCGGCGATGGAAAAATTAAATATGTCTTAGCACGTGTTGACTCTCGTTTGTTGCATGGACAAGTAGCGACTGCATGGACAAAATCAACGTTGCCAAATCGTATTATTGTTGTTTCAGATGCAGTATCTAAAGATGATCTTCGGAAAAAACTAATTGAACAAGCGGCTCCTCCAGGAGTTAAAGCAAATGTTGTGCCAATTAGCAAAATGATTGAGGTAGCAAAAGACCCTCGTTTTGGTGGAACGAAAGCATTATTATTGTTTGAAAATCCAGAAGACGTGCTTACAGCAGTTGAAGGCGGCGTAGAAATTACAGAAGTAAATGTAGGCTCTATGGCACATTCGGTTGGAAAAGTGGTTGTGAGTAAAGTGTTATCTATGGGACAAGAAGATGTTGAAGCTTTCGACAAAATGAAAGAAATGGGCATTAAATTTGATGTACGTAAAGTGCCAAATGATTCCCAAGACAACATGGATGACCTCATCAAAAAAGCGAAATCTGAGTTAGCTCAAGCAAAATAACACGACAAATTCAATAAAAATAGGAGGCTTATCATGTCTATTATATCAATAGTTTTAGTAATATTAGTTGCCTTTCTAGCTGGTATGGAAGGTATTTTGGATGAATTTCAGTTCCATCAACCATTAGTGGCATGTACATTAATTGGTTTAGTAACAGGGAATTTAGAAGCAGGGATTGTTTTAGGGGGTACCCTTCAAATGATCGCACTTGGATGGGCGAATATTGGTGCAGCAGTAGCACCCGACGCTGCATTAGCATCAGTTGCATCAGCAATTATTTTAGTTTTAGGTGGTCAAGGTGTCAAAGGTGTTCCTTCAGCAATCGCAATTGCAGTTCCATTAGCGGTAGCTGGTTTATTTTTAACAATGGTTGTTCGTACACTTGCAGTGCCAATTGTCCATATGATGGATGCGGCAGCAGAAAAAGGCGATTTCAAAAAAATTGAAATATTACACATTTTAGCAGTGTGTATGCAAGGGGTTCGTATTGCAATTCCAGCAGCAGCACTTCTATTCATTCCTGCACATACCGTTCAAGCGGCATTAGAATCAATGCCTGCATGGTTAACAGAAGGTATGGCTATCGGTGGTGGAATGGTCGTAGCTGTAGGGTACGCATTGGTAATCAATATGATGGCAACAAAAGAAGTTTGGCCATTTTTCGTTATCGGTTTCGTGGTAGCAGCAATTTCTCAATTAACGCTAATCGCACTAGGTGCATTAGGTGTTGCTTTAGCACTTATTTACTTGAACCTTTCTAAAATGGGTGGTTCTTCTAACGGTGGCGGAGGAAGCAATTCAGGCGATCCGCTTGGCGATATCTTGAATGATTATTAACCAAAAAAATATACGGAACAAAGTCGAACTGCATTCGATTTGTATCATGCCTCTAGGAACGAAAGCTTCTAAGAGTCATGACAAAGGAGGAGAAGAGCAATGGCAGAAAAAATTGAATTAACCAAAAAAGATCGTTTAGCTGTTGCATGGCGTTCTACATTTATCCAAGGATCTTGGAACTATGAACGTATGCAAAATGGTGGCTGGGCATTTGCAATGATTCCAGCAATCAAGAAATTATATAAATCAAAAGAAGATCGTTCAATGGCGTTAAAACGTCACTTAGAATTCTTTAATACTCACCCATATATTGCTTCCCCAATTTTGGGTGTTACTTTAGCACTTGAAGAAGAACGTGCAAATGGCGCTCCTGTGGATGATGTAGCTATTCAAGGGGTTAAAGTAGGGATGATGGGTCCTTTAGCGGGTGTTGGTGATCCAGTATTCTGGTTTACTATTCGTCCAATGCTAGGAGCTTTAGGAGCTTCATTAGCCATCGGCGGAAATATCCTTGGACCTATTATTTTCTTTGTAGCTTGGAACTTGATTCGTTGGGGCTTCATGTGGTATACCCAAGAGTTTGGTTATAAAGCAGGTTCTAAAATTACCGAAGATTTATCAGGTGGCTTATTGCAAGATGTAACAAAAGGTGCCTCTATCTTAGGAATGTTCGTACTAGCGGCGTTAGTGCAGCGGTGGGTGTCAATCAAGTTCATTCCGGTTGTTTCGACCGTTAAGCTGGACAAAGGGGCTTATATTGAGTGGGACAAAATCCCGATGAGTGGAGCTGGACTTCAACAAGCTTTCAAAGATGTAGGTAGTGGTCTTTCATTGACGCCAGAAAAAGTAACAACTTTGCAAGATAACTTGGATCAATTAATCCCAGGATTAGCAGCGTTGTTATTAACCTTTGGATGTATGTGGTTACTGAAGAAAAAAGTATCACCAATCGTTATTATCCTTGGTTTATTCTTAGTCGGCGTGGTTGGTCACGTGTTTAAACTTCTATAATTTGTCTTTACTCAGGCTGGGACAGTGAAATTTCCCAGTCTGTTTTTACATAATGTTAGGTTAAATAGTATTACGTTTTTCCAATGGATTAATCGTTGTAATGCACGTATAATGAACCTATGGAAATAATAGAAATGGAGCAGAATCAATGGTTCAATCACTTAATACAAAAATAGATTTAGTCATGAATGCCACCGCTTTTACCGGGCTTACCGATTATGGTGAAATTATGGTAGGGGATAAAGGTTTTGAGTTTTACAATTCTCGTGATGCACGAAAATTTATTCAAATTCCTTGGGAAGAAGTAGATTATGTGATTGCTTCTGTAATGTTTAAAGGCAAATGGATTCCCCGTTATGCCATTCAGACGAAGAAAAATGGGACTTTTACGTTCTCATCCAAACAACCCAAAAAAGTGCTTCGAGCAATTGGCGAATATATTGCTGCTGACCATATGGTACAGTCTCTCGGTTTTTTTGACGTCATCAAGCGTGCCTTTCGATCAAAGCGCAAGAAAAAGCAATAGCTAAGAGAGCCAATGTATTTGTTGGATGATTGAAAATAATCATCATAAATGAAAAGCATTCTCGTCTTTTGTTTCAACAAAAAATAGGGGAAGGCAAAACTCAAAAAGTTTTGTCTTCCCCTATTAACAGTTAACTTATTGAGGATTCACACAGTTTCCAGCGTTGCGACCATGTTGACCACCAGCACCAGAACCATCATGAAGACCATTTCCGCCACCACGATGTCCTTGCCCCATCCCTTGACCAGCACCATTTCCTAGTCCAGCTCCCTGACCGGTACCATTTCCAGCACCAGTACCATCACAAATCCCTGTTCCGTTCCCTTGTCCATTTCCTAGTCCAACACCAGTACCTTGCCCAACACCAGTACCGTCACAATTTGCTTGATTTTGCTGAATCGTTTCAACAACTTGAGTTGCTTGTTCTTCTGTAATTTGACCAGCATCGATTTTTTCAGCAAGGCGAGCTTTTTTATTTGCTAATACTTGTTGTTGGAATTCAGAAAGTTTTCCAGCTTCTTTAGCAATTGTTCCTAAACGTTTTCCTTGGGCACGCCCAGTATCTGCAACTTTCTTATTTGCTACGGAACATAACACATCATAATTACTTTGATGTTGTCCCGCATAAGCGATACTTCCGCCAGCAAACATAGCTGCCATTAACCCGACTGTCAATAAACTCATTATTCGTTTTTTCACATGAAGCACATCCTTTTTCTATTTTAATTATAGTATAGATAGAATATGTGACAAAAATGTGACGTATTGACAAGCTATTAAAAATAAAGAAAAGAAAGTGAAAAGAATGTTCCCTAATTTTGTGAATGATTCTTTTGATTGGTAGAAAGAGAAAGCAAAGGCATTGTGAAAACAACTACTAGTAGAATTATTGAAAATAATAGCTTACTGAAATCAGATAAGGTTAAAGGATTTATGATTTTTAAGAGAACTGAAAGTTCTAAAAGGATAAAAATAATAGTTGGAAAAATTTCGCTAAAATAGCTTCCAGAGCGGTAATAGTGTACTAAAATAAAACTTGAAAAAATCAATAGAATCAAAGCAAATAATTGATGAGAAATAATTGTTACAGGCCCAATTCCATTCATTTTATCATTAATGATTGGAACGATGACTGCACCGATCCAACAAAGTAAACTTAAAAAACTAAAAAGATATTGTTTTCGTTTAAAAGAACGATATTTCAAAGAATGAAGCAAGAAGTACATAGCAACTATTAGGAATAAAATAGGCAGTCCTGTTTTAAAGAGACCGATTGTAACGACTGGTTCCATTAAAGTATCGATTAACTTGATTTGCACTAAAATAAAGAAAATCATTAAAAAGAGGGTTAAGTTTCCCATTAAAGATTCTTTTGGTAGTTCAGCAATCAAAGCGTCACCAATTTCTTGCGGTCCTTTCCCAAAAAATTCTTCAGCGGTACGCCCATTTTTTTGTGCCTCTAAAAGATCTTGAAGAATTTCCAACATCACTTCTTCCGTTTTTTGCTCATCTATGTTTAAGGTAAGGCGGACATGGGTTAAGAGTTCTTCGTAATAGCGTTTATTGTCATCGTTTAGTTGTTTTCGTAAAACATTGTTTTGTTGAATCATTTCTTTATTGTTCATATGTGATTCCTTTCTGTCCGGGGTGGTTTTTTTATAAACTCCCTTATTTTAAAACATACTACTATTTTGTTGAGTTGTAAAGCAGTGTAGAAAAAAATCAGCAAGAGTAAGTCTAAAATAGCCAGTAACTCTCGCTTTTTTCAAAAAATTAGATAATAAATAATAAAATTGATAAAAATGTTGGGACTTTCCGTAGTATGATAAGTAGGTTAGAATAAATTTTGGAGGAAAAAATTTTGAAAAAAATAAGAGTTGTTTTTTTTGCTATAACAGCAATTGCTTTATTAGCAGGGTGTAGCACAAATAAAAAGGAAAAAGTAGCAGCCGTTACAATCGATGGTGGGGAATACATTTTGCCACAAGACGAAAGTACTTCAGAGGGCGAAGGATTTTTAGCTTTAGAAGTGACTTTGAAAAATGAAACAAGTAAAAGTTTAGATATTAGCAAATCTGATATTATGTTATATGATGAAGATGATAGCAAAATAGAAGCAATAGATGTCTACCCAGAAGAAGGAAGCAAAACTAAATTCTTTTCATATGAAAAGCTTTCGGGAAATAAATCAAAGACAGGGTATGTAGTGTTTCCGGTAAATAAAGAAGAAAAATATAAATTGCATTTTGAGCCAATGATTTTTGATACAGAAAAAGAAGCAGAACCAATTATTTTGGAGGTAGATGCTTCAAAATATAAAGATCATTCAAAAGAAGTATTGAAAGCAGCTACTGGATTTGTAGATGAAGTATTTTTAGCCAAAGAAAATAAAAGCTATGAGAAATTAGTTACGAATAATAAAGAAGAAGCGATTAAAAATTTTGATTCTAACTTTACAAAAAATTTAAAAGATAAGTTTTATGATTACAAGCCAACAGAACAAGAAGCTAGCGCTATTGCTAAGGTACTTAGAGAAACAAATGGAAAAGTGGGTAAGGTAGCATATGAATTATTTTATTTTTCACCAGATATGGCTACTGTTTTAGTAAATGTTGAAGCAGTAACCTTTAAAGAAATGAGATCAGCAATGACAGAAGTGCAAAATAAATTTTCAGAGCAAGCAAGTGACATGAGTTTTGAAGAGGAAATGAGATTAGCAGAAAAAGCAGTCGTCGATCAGTTGCCCGAAATCATAAAAACTACAACACCTGTTGAAATTGATTCATACGGAGATGGTTTCAGAATGCTTCTTAAAAAGAATGGTAAAGGGAAATGGGAGGTTCAAACAAAAGGAACAACTGCTAGATTTGATAGTTTGGAACAACCTTTTAGAGGGGACTATTAATAAATAAAAACAATCATTTTAGCCATTTCAAGGTTAAGATGATTGTTTTTTTATTTATACGAAAAAAGCAAATATGAAAAATCCATTTGCTTTTTTAGAACAGATCAAAATTTTTTTGAACTAAGAGCCAGTAACTACTTAATAATATCTACGGCCACAACGATTGCGATTAGATGGACCAGAAATAGCTTTAACAATCCACACGATAATAGCGATTGGAAGAACTACTTTAATACCAAACCAAAGTAACCCACCTAAAAGCCCCATTACGATACTTAAAATAATGCTAGCTGCAAAGAAAAATCCGATAACCATTAAAATTTTCACAAAGATTGATTGTTGTCCCATTTTGATAACCTCCATTTTTTTCTGTCTTTCAATAAATAAAGTATACCAAGAATAAATCGAAGGAACATCCACCTTAAGACTGATTTTGCTGTGAATCACTGTGATTACCATGAAATGGTAGAACAGATGATGAACAGTACACTTCACTCCGTTACGCTCACAACAATTTCTAAAAGCTAAAGCATTAAGAATTGAAGGAAGGCGAGAGAAAGGAGCGTTGTCACCCCAGCCTCGAATCACTGTGATTACCATGAAAAGGTAGAACAGATGATGAACAGTACACTTCACTCCGTTACGCTCACAACAATTTCTAAAAGCTAAAGCATTAAGAATTGAAGGAAGGCGAGAGAAAGGAGCGTTGTCACCCCAGCCTCGAATCACTGTGATTACCATGAAAAGGTAGAACAGATGATGAACAGTACACTTCACTCCGTTACGCTCACAACAATTTCTAAAAGCTAAAGCATTAAGAATTGAAGGAAGGCGAGAGAAAGGAGCGTTGTCACCCCAGCCTCGAATCACTGTGATTACCATGAAAAGGTAGAACAGATGATGAACAGTACACTTCACTCCGTTACGCTCACAACAATTTCTAAAAGCTAAAGCATTAAGAATTGAAGGAAGGCGAGAGAAAGGAGCGTTGTCACCCCAGCCCCGAATCACTGTGATTACCATGAAAAGGTAGAACAGATGATGAACAGCACACTTCACTCCGTTTCGCTCACAACAATTTCTAAAAGCTAAAGCATTAAGAATTGAAGGAAGGCGAGAGAAAGGAGCGTTGTCACCCCAGCCCCCGAATCACTGTGATTACCATGAAAAGGTAGAACAGATGATGAACAGTACACTTCACTCCGTTCTAATCACTACGCATAAAACATGCTAGAATTGAAGGTCTTCGCTAAGCTTTGATCGTATAGTTGTAAATCACTGCAAGCAGATGATGCACAATATAAAGTAGCTAAAAAAACTGTACTCCCTTTTTACACGGCATATTAAACATGTAAAAATTGAATGAAGGCAAACAAAGCGAGGGTTACCTCAGTTGCTTTGAATCAAGAAATGCAGCGAGTCATTTTTTCTCATCTAATAATAGTCATGATTGCTTTAAAAAATCGTAATTAGACGATAAGAAGAAAATCAGTGCTATTCTATTTACTTAACTTTAAGAAACACTCAGGTTGAATAATTGCATTTATTGAAAAAGGACGTAAAATAATTAATTAAGGAGTGAGAGCGATGTCTAAAGGGAGAATCGAAATTTTCACAGATGGAGTAGTAGCTATTGTGATGACCCTGTTGGTGTTAGAACTTAAACAGCCTAAGGAAGGGACTTGGCAAAGTTTACTTGGTGTAGAAAGACATTTTATCATTTATATAGTAAGCTTTGTTATGTTAGCAATCTACTGGAATAACCACCACCATATGTTTCAATTAGTTCATAAAGTTGATGGGAGAGTTTTGTGGGCAAATAATTTTTTTCTGTTTACCTTAACCTTATTTCCATTTACTACCGCTTGGGTAGGAGAATTTTCAGAAAATCTAGCACCACAAATTACTTATGGAATGATTATGATGTTAGCAAATATCTCCTATTTAATTTTGACAACTGAATTAATTCGGGTAAATGGAAATAATTCTGAATTAGCTAAAGTTTTTGAAAATCAACGTAAATCTTATTTATCTATAGGTTTAAATGTGTTGGGGTTATTTCTAGGATGGTATATTCATCCGTACTTAGTATTAATTGTAAATATTGTGATTCTTTTGATGTGGTTTATTCCAGATAAGAGAATTGAAAAACATTATAAATAGTGCTAGCAGCAAAGAGAAGGTGGGACAAAACCACTTCTTTTTATTTGGTTTTAGGGATAATGAAGAGGATGGGACAAAACTAAAAATCAGTTTTACTTTATCCTTTAAATCTGAATAAACGGTGGTCAAAAATCTGGGTCTTCGGAAATTTCCCGAAAATCACTCAATGGATAAAGCGCATTGTGCGCTTTTGGATTCAAGTTCTTGCCCCAGAAGGACTTCTGCCTCAACCTCGTCTATATTTCTCATTTTTTTCCTGTATTTGTTCATTTTATGAAAACCTGTAGACGCTTTTTTAAGGTAAAATAGAACATGATTGATAAAAATGGAGACTGGTATGGCTATATAAAAGGGTGTAGGAGTAGCACTAAATTAATGTTTTGGGATTAGTTTATTTGTTAGGGAGCCAAATTGTTAGCTTAAGTGTAAACGGATAGAAAAGGAGTTGCTGGTATACATGGAGAAATTGAACCTAACAAAGATCACACAGGCAAATAAAAAAGTGCTGATACGAAAAGAAATTGAAGAGGATCGTTTAGGTGAAGAAATCTATTCAGATGATTTATTAAGTCCGTATTCTGTTTATTTAGTGAGAAAGTTTGAAGAAACTATTGATTATGAAGAACAAGGACAATTTGAAGAATTATTGAAAACTCTCATAGAGAATTTTGAACAAGTTTTTCAACAATTTGTTATTAAAAATATATATGTACGCACGACTCAGAAGGCAGTTTACCTCACACTTCTTTTAGCTCTAGCTCAACCGCTGACTAAAATAGAGATGAATGATTTACGCATATGGATGAATGAATTGAAAGTACCAGACCTTCCTGAAACCTTGGAACATTTGCCATCGCCTTCTCAAGAGATTCCTATAGAAATGGTTAAAGGATTACAAGAAACAACTAGTGAAGTACTTTTATTAACGGAAATGATGAATCAATTTGGTTTGAATTTATCTGATATTTATGAAGAATTGCAAAAGCTTAAAAATAAGAAAACACCTCCTGTAGTAAAAGTGGTGAAAAGCGATGCGGCTAGAAAAAAATCGTTGGAATCTGAAAATGCAGAGTTAATCAAGCAGACTACTGAAAAAGTAGATAAACTATTCTCAGCTTTTTCTAGTTTGAAAACACAGGTAGACCAGCGTTTGACGAAGCTTAGTAAACCTAAAACACCGCCTAAATTCAAAGTTTTTTTTAATGGTGAAAAATCTGAGCAGTCTTCTTTAGAAAGTCGATTGGAAGAAGCTTTAAAAGAAATCAATATGTTAACAAAAGAAGTAAAGGCTTCAGAACGTAAAATTACTGAATTAAGTGCTCATCTGGAAAAAAATCAGCCTAAAAAAGTTCCTAAGATTAAGATGCCTGTAAAAAAAGAAAAGTCCAAAAATGAGAATGAACTAGAGAAAAAGTTGGCAACCACAACGGAAGAAGTAACTTCATTGACAAAGCAACTACAAGAAATTAGTCAGAAATTAAGTACGGTGGAAACTAATATATTAGAAGTAAAACCTGATCCAGAAACGGTAGCAAGAATGGAAAAAGATCACGGACAATTACAAGTAACAACTTCTGAAACGAGGAAGCTAAATGAAGTGATCGATGGATTACATAAAAAACTACAAAACGTTGAGACGGAATTAACAACAGTCAAGAGAACCAAAGCAACGCCAGTTATTAAGCTTAAGAAAAGTGAAACCTTAAATGATTTAGCAAAACAGCATCAAGTAGATCAAGAGCGACTAACTGTGAATGCAACAGAAATTAAGCGATTGACACAAACGGTTGGTAAAGTGGATGTAGAATTAATTAAAGCCCATCAAAAAATTGCAGAGCTAGAACAACTCGTAAGGGTCTCTGTCTCTAAAGTACAAGCAACAGAATCGATGCCAAGGCAGAAAGTTCCTGAGCTGTCACAGAAGCAGCCAGAAAATAGTCCATCAATGCCAGAAGGGTCACCACAAGCAATAGTCGGACCTGCCGCACTTCCTGTTTCAAGGCAAATGCCAATCATGGAAACAAGACAGGAGAAGGCAATAGGAGATAGGGTTCAGGAACAAGAAGCTTTGTCACATAGAAGAAATGCTGATAGTAGAATGCCGATTCAGACAAGTAGTTTCCCTTCAAAAGAGGATTTTTTAAGAGCTTCAAGACCGTTAAGTGCACAAGTTAGAATGCAAGCAGAGGTTCAGGCACAGGTCCAAAATCAAGCAAGAGCTCAGGCAGCTCAACAAGCTATTTTTCAACCAGTAAAAGCAGAGACTGCTCCAGTTACCTTAGCTATTGAAGAAGTACTTGATCGAGTTTCTGATCAGTCTGTCAGTACGAAAGAGCAAGAGCAGAATTTGAGTTACACAAGCCAAGCGGATGCCATCCAAGCTAAAGCAGAATTACCTTCGTTACGGCGTTTGAAAAAGCTGGAATGGGAGATTCATTCATTTTTTGAAAAAACGAGAGGGCTTGGTCATAAAGGGATGGTTTCAAAAGAAGATTTTTATGCGAATATGAGGAAAATTGAAGTACTTCCTTATTTATGGACAAAAATCTATGAGTTAAATAGAAAAGATATGATGTTGGGTACAGATTTAAGCTGTCAGAAGCTAATAGATAATCTAGAGGATTTTATTGAAGAGGCAAAAGGCCTTTCCAAGAAAAGAAAAGTCATGGGGAAATGGATTTACTGTCCCAAAGAAGTAGAGCAAAAAATGGAAGGGTACAAACAATTAGGGGAGTACTTTGAACTCTACATTGCTCGTAAAGAAGGAACCGAATCTCATCAGTGGGGATATTAATTTTAAAGAGACTAAGACAAGACTAGTTACGTTTTGTTTTAGTTTTTTTATTTATGTAGCATTAGTGAACAAATACGTTATGAGAGATACATGCCCTATGATAAAACCTCTTTTGAGTCAAAATTACTTAGTTATTTATAGATGAGTGTGGGTTAATATAGTACAGAAAATTATTAAACTATCAGTATTTTGAAACTTATTTTTTGTTTGAAAAATAGGGTCTGTAACTACTGATAGAATAAGATTTCTAGTGAAAAATGGGTAAACGCAAATCTTTTTAAAGTTGCTGAAAACCTTCTTTCCAGTTACTATAAAAGAAAAGGGAGGGATGGAAATGACACAACTTTCAACGGGAAAAAAAGAGCAGAAAAAAAAGACTAGCAGTGTCCGTTTTAAAGAAATTATGAAAGTTTTTCTTTCCTATAATGTATTACCAAATATAGCAAAACAAGAGCATCCTGAAAAAGTCAGGGAAGCTTTTGAAGAGTTAGGACCAACCTTTATTAAAATAGGTCAGATGCTGTCAGTTCGATCCGATATTTTGACACCACGATTTATTGGAGAACTAAAAAAACTACAGGATAATGTGAAAACAGATACGTTTGCTACGGTGAAGCAAACGATTGAGGAAGAGACTCACTTAAAGTTAACCGACATTTTTGAAACGTTTGAAGAACTGCCTTTCGCATCTGCTTCCATGGGTCAGGCGCATAAGGCGACTTTGAAAAATGGGAAGGAAGTCGCGGTTAAAGTGCAACATCCAGGGATAAAAGAGGAAATTAATTTGGATTTATCTTTATTTGCTAAGGTGCTTCCTTTAATCAAGCATATTCCTGAATCCAATGTCGTAGATCCAAAGGAAATTTTTTTAGAAATCAAAACGTCCTTACAAAATGAATTGAATTCGTTGAAAGAAGCGGAAAATGGGGTAGCTTTTTATAAAAAAAATAATGGCTGGGAAATTATCCAAACGCCAATCATTTATCGTGATTATTGTACTGAAAAAGTCCTAGTCATGGAATTTATGCAGGGGGAAAGTATTCGTAAGTTTGTCCAAAAAGAGGTTGTGTCAAAAGAATCAGAAGAACGGAAGCAATTGAAAAATCATCTTGGGAATGTGTTGGTTCGTAATTTTGTAAAACAAGTATTTGAAGATGGTTTTTTTCATGCGGATCCCCATCCAGGGAATATTTTAGTTCGTTTTCTTGAACCAAACGAAGAGGGCTATCATGCTAAAAATAAGGTGAAAGATATTCAGCATAAGAAAGAAATGAAGCAAGGATCTATTGGTTTTAATTATACAGAAGAACAGGATCTACCACCGTATCGTTTAGTTTATTTAGATTTTGGGATGATGGGGTATTTAGACGAAACGATGATTCATAAGCTGACAAATGTGATGGATAGTTTGTATGGAAATAACGTTAAGAATATTGGACGTGCCATTTTGCAGCTATGTAATCAGATTGGACCTGTAGATGAAGAGCATTTTTTTGAAGAACTAGCTCCTTTGTTAGATGAAAATTACGGTGCAAGTGTCGGAGATTTAAATTTACAAACGCTATTTTTCAGAATTATTGCTATTTGCCATCAGAATAATTTGCAAGCACCTCAAGAAGTAACGATGCTAATTAAGGCTATTGCCACTTTTGAAGGAGTCATTAGGGAGTTGGCGCCAGAGATTTCTTTGATTGAAATTGCCACACCTTTTGCTAAAAAATATTTTACCGAAAAAATCGATTGGCAATGGGAGTTAAAAAAAGCCGGTATTGATTTGCTTTATTCAGCGAAAGCAGCGCCGAAGATTCCTTCACGGGTTTTGGACGTTCTGGATGATTTGTCAAAAGGAAAGTCAAAAATAAATTTGGAATTAAAAAAGCAAAATGAACTAATGGATCGGGTTGAGCGAATGATGAATCGGCTTGTGATGGGCTTAATTCTTTCAGCTCTAATTATTGGCTCATCTATGTTAGTGGAATTTAATGCCGGTCTTACTAGTAATTTCGTTTCAGTTTTAGGAATGATTGGTTATGCGATTGCTTTGTTCGCTATTTTATTTTTAGCAGTTGATATCTGGAAAAAAGGACGAAGGAAAAAATAATCCTTCAATAAAAAAATACTGGGGAAGGTTCTGATTTAGTAGAATCTTGCCCAGTGTTTTTTTATAATTTCAAATAACTAAAGAAACGCATGTCCTTGTTCTTGTAGGACGTTACGAGCTTTCTCACTATCTTTATATTTAATCAAAAGATAGTCTGTATTGAAAGTTGATAATGCAAAAATAGAAATATCATTTTTAGCTAAAGGATTTGCTAGTTCTGCAAGAATCCCTACCAAAGAAAAATCTAAGATACCGACAACCTTAATGATGACCCAATCTTTGTCTACATCTACTGCGTTATGACCGTCTATTGAATCCTCTGGAACAACCAATGAACATTCATCTTCAGTATAGGTAATGCTTTTAAAACTTGTGATTTTATGAAAAGAGGAGGGAATGGCAGTTTTGACTGGAAATTTCAGAATCATGTATTTTTGTTGGTCAATAAGCTGTAATTTCATTCGTTTTTCTCCCTTATATCGAATTTATTTCGTTACGGGTAATTTTAGAATAACAAAATCACCATCAATAGTATGTTGCTTTATTCCAGTATCTTTAAAACCGAAGTTTTCATATAAAGCAGGAGCAAACTCTTGTAAACTTTTCTCAGTTACCTTAAATAACAATTCTTCAATTTTTGGATAGTTGCTATTAACAAAATCTGTTAATAAAAAAATGATTTTTTTTCCATACCCTTTGCCAAGATGACGATAGTCCGTTGAAAAGCTACGAATTAACATAATATTTTCTTTGTCAGAGTATGGATTCATGCGATCTACTTTATGAAGAACTAGAAAACCTACTAATTTTTCATTTTCAAAAGCAAGAATGGCTTGGCGATTGGGGTCGTTTTCTGTTAGAGCCACCGCTTCTTTCGGTTCGGACATATAGTGTAATTGTTCGGCAGATAAGCAGTATTTTTCAACAATTGTTCGATAATCGTTATTGTATTTTATTAGATGCATAAAAAAATCTCCCTTCTAAAACAATTTATCCGTAATCATTTACTCAGAAATAAATATCGTTTTATTAAGAACAGTTCTCCTATTACTAATTTTATTATAGCGCATTCTAACCAGTGTGTGTAGGTTGTTTGAGGGTCTTTTTTTGTGGGAATCCATTTTTAAAACAGTTCTTTTTTCATAGGGATGAACTGAATGCCATTGACGATTTGTAACTCTCCTACTTTAGTGAAACCTAAATGCTTATAAGCTATTTCAGCATAAGGTGAAGAGTTAACGGTTATCTCCTGCGAAGTTGTCGTCTTTATTTGTTCAAAAGCTGTGTTAAAAAGTAAGCGTGCTACTCCTTGACGGTGGTAATTTTTGTCTACGAATAACAAAGCAATATGATTAGGGGGACGAACTGCCACTATACCAATTAATCGATCCTTTTTCAAATAGCCCCACATCAGTAGTTGATTATTTTTTATTAATTGTGAGATATTTTCGTTTTGAATAAATTTTTTAAACTCTTTTTGTCCTTCTTCGGAGTAATCTGGTGCTTCAAATTCGTCAAAAGTAGTTTCAATAAGAACTAACGCTTGCGAAAATTCTTTCTGTTCAGGATGAATGATTTTAATTGAGTAATCCATGAGTAAACCTCCTTCTAAGGTTAAATGCTTATAGCTAGTCTAGTATATAGAGAGCAGATAGTAAATAGAACCAGTGAAATTTACTTCAAAAGTAAACTGTGTTAGAATGACTTTGTCAGAAACGAAACCGTGAATGACAAAAAATTGCATAGAACACCATCACATAGGGGAGCGATCCAGCTGAGAATGAGAATACTCTAAACCCTTGAACCTGTTGCGTTAGGACGTGCGTAGGAAGTTGTGATGGAGTAGATAGATTTTACTCCTCCTTTGATGAATGGTTTGTTCTGCATAAGGAGGATTTTTTGTGTCGAAAAAAATGGATTTAAGAGTATGGATTGAAGGAACGATTGTTGCAGCGATGGCGATGGCTCTGTCATTTATTCCTATCCAGTCCGCAAATTCAGCATTTGATTTATCGTTGGGGTTGGTGCCCTTAGTGTTGTATTCTTATCGTAGAGGACTGATACCTGGATTAACAGCGGGATTTATTTGGGGATTATTGAACATTATTTTAGGCTCTGCGCTGAAAAATTTTATCTCAGTTCCGCAAATTATTTTTGAGTACCCTTTTGCTTTTGCCTTTGGTGGAATGGGTGGGCTTTTTGCTAAAAAAATCCAAACATCGTTAGCTCAGAAGAATACTCGCCAAGCGATTATTTATGTTGTGTTGGGAGGCTTTGTAGCGGTGTGCTCTCGTTGGTTTTGGCACTATTGGGCAGGCGTCCTTGTTTGGGGCATGTATGCACCAGAAGGAATGAGCCCTTATTGGTATTCACTTATCTTTAACGGAGGAAGTGCGATTGCGAACACTATTTATGTAGGGATTGTTTTAGGTATCTTGGTTAAAGTAGCTCCACAGTTGTACACACCTAAAGAAAGCTTTCCTATATTTCCAGAAAAAAAGAAATGATAGACCTTAATTAGAGAAATGGCTTATGAGAGCTATGAGAAGAGTGGTATTCAGCCAGTTATAGAAAAATAAAAAAGTAAGAATCTGAACAATAGCTGTCAGATTCTTACTTTATTTGGCGTTCGTCGCTTTTACTTAAAGTACTTACTTTTTTTATATGTTCAACTGCAATCATCCGAATTTGCTGAGAATCTCCTTGCAAACGTAGCATGATACTATCAGTAATAGACTTTGACACAATCCATCCTGAAACAGTTTCAAATTTTTGAGAAGTTGGAACTTCTTTTAGCTGTAGCACCACTAGACTTTTTTGAGCAGAAGCTAACTGCAGCTTTTTTAAAAGGGATTCGCGTTCCTCACTTTTATTTTTCTTATCTTTAGAGTCATCTAAAAAGGCGGAAAGGAAACTTTGGGAAGATTGGGAAATCAGCTTTGATATACTTTTCATGGTTGACTTATGATCGTTATCCATGCTTCAACCTCCTTTATAAATAGTGTTTCTTAAATGTTTAATGTTAGACACTACTATTCTACCTAAAATTGACTAAAATTTCAAGAAAATATGTTCGGTAAAAATATCTCTCCTTTTATCTATACTATGGGTAGGTAACAAAGCTATCTAAGCATCAATTTCATTGCGATAGAAACAAGAGTAGCGTCAGGTCAAAAAACTACAGATTTTATAAAGAAGGATAGAAATAGTTCGCTCTTTTTATGCTAGTCAGTTTATTGAGTGAAGGTAACCTCAAAGGAGTGGTGGGAATGTTTCAAAGACCAACGTATCCATTCTCTTTTCAGGGATTTTTAAATGTAAAAGGATATTAATAAGTAATGCTCTTTGGAGAAGTATTTGTTTAGAGTACTGAAAAATTAAGAAACTATAGGCTTAGCGACAATAGGAAGGCATTAAAAATACCCGCCACAGATTCTCTTGCGACGGGTATTTCGGAGAGCATGATGAACGTAAACTAAATCACATCTATAAACAATTAACATTAGTGTTGCGTAAAAAAATTAACCTATTTTGTCCCTTCAATTTAAAAAAAGGATTAGCTCCACTACCGACAGTTACGGCCAGTGAAAAAACGTGGAGTCGCTCTAAGTCGAAAGGAGAGGTCTCAGAGCTTCCAAGCTGCAAACTTGGGTATAATAAGTGGCAAGCCCAAGTAATTCACGTTGGATTCTTGGCACGGTTACTGGAAATAACTGCTAGTAGTGCCACTGTTTTTTTGAAAACCTCATTTTAATCCAAATATACTTTGTTATTTATGAACTAGTGTGGCTTAGTATATAAATCAGTTTTAATTATTTTTTGAGCCTAATCGATAGCGATACCAATTTAGCAGCAGGATGATAAAGAAGCCAATCACGATTGCTGCATTATTTTTATTTTCTCCAGTTCGAGGAAGAGCACCGCTAGGTTTGCTAGATTGATAGGTTGTTGTGTTTGGTTTTATTCCACCGTTTGTTGCTGTTTCCCCAACTAAACTAGTCTGCTCAGTTTCGCTCGAGCTTTCAGTTGTTGGTTTGTTAGAATTAGAATTTTCAGTAGGAGTTTTTGGTTTTTCTTTTTCTGCAAATACTACAGTAGCTTTGATAACGGCACTTTCATTTCCAGCGTCATCATAACTTTGTGCCCAAACTTCTGTCGCTGTTGTTTGTTCAAACGGTTCAGTGTAAGGTTGATAGGTTTTTCCTTTGTCTAAACTGTAACGAAGGTGAGTATAACGGGCTTGTTCTTGTGTTAACTCTTTATCATAGGTAATGGCAACTTCAACAGGTGGCGTAAATGTTAGCGCTCGTGTTTTTTGAGTAACGGTAATTACAGGTTTAGCTGCAATCTCACTTTGAATATTCGTTACGTCATAGGTTACTACATCAGACTTATTGCCATAACGATCTACAGTGTAAAAATACATTTTTTGATTGGTAACAACAGCTATTTCATCTGTATAAAGCTCGTAAAGTTCTCCATCAAAACTATAAAAAATAGTTATCTGTTCATCCGCAGTAGCTTTTAATCGGACCGCTTGATTGGTTAACTTTGTGGTATCTGCCGTGATGACAGGTATCTTAGGCTGTTCCTCTTGATAAAAAACAGTAATGTTCTTACTCGTTGTATTTCCTAAAACGTCAGTTAATCCAACTTTTAAATGATTTTCACCTGTAGTGATTGGTACTACATAGTCAAAAGCAGCGGCTGGTTTTCCGGCAAAAAACTTCTCATCAAAAACACTATAGCCAATATCCGTATGAATGTTTTCATTGTTTACAAATAGTTTATAGCCAGAGAAGTTGTCTGAAATCAGTCCTTTTACATGAAAAGGATTTTTATTTGTATAGGCAGAATAGTTGTCATTTTCATCAACAGCTAAGTGCTCTAGCTGTAATGTTGGCAAAACAGTATCCACCAGTACATAATAACCTTCGTCAACAAGGGGTTTTCCATCATTCAATTGTTCAGATTGAACATAAAAAGCTAGACTGTTTTTCCCTTGTTTTAATTCAATTGGCATACTAAAGGTCAACGTTTTAGAATCGTAAGAGACGTCTTTTTTATTGATAGTAAAATGATCGACTTTTTCACGTAAGCGTCCTTTGATTGTATAAGTACTAGTAGATGTATCGTAATCCGGATTTCCAACACCAATCGCAGTCAGGCCACTAACATTGATATTTTCTAGTGCAAGAATATCTGTTTGTTGATAGCCAGTTGACGTAATCATTCTTTTTTGCACCGATTGATTGCCATATTCATCTATCGCACGAATAGAAAGCAAGTTTTGACCATGAACGAGTTGTATTGGTGCTTGAAATTGTCCATTTGATTGAATCAAAGCAGTTAAATCTATTTTATTACTGCTATTTGATTGCTCTAGTTCCAGCTTCTTAGTGCTTGCACCTGTAGTTCCAGTTAGTGTATAGGTTATTTCTTCAGTGGTACTATTTTCTTGGTTGGGACTGGTAATTGATAGATCCGGTTTTTGTGTATAAACACTGACTGGAATTTCTTTAATAATTGCTTGTCCTTCAAGGTCGTTTGAAAAAATAATGTTCTTGGTTTCATTTGTTAGAGGGACTGCTACAGTAAATAAATGTTCGTTGGCTTTAGCTTTGACACCATTTACAAATAATTCTTCTGGATATGAGCCATTAATCGTTAGTGTTTGATCGGCCGTTGAAAAATGGGTCGTATTGCTTGTAATGATTTGATTTTCTTTAAGATTGAATAGAACCAACCCACCTTTGGAACCGTATTGGATCGTTTGATTTTGGTAACCATAATTTCCCGCGTGGTCTGTAATTAAAACGGATACTTGATTTTGACCAGCACTTGGTTTCTGTGAATCGGTTAAAGGAATCGACACCATGCTTGTTTTTTGACTGCTAAGATCGTAGGTTTCGATGGTTCCATTTATGGCAATCGTGACAGACTTTAAATCAACCCCACTTAATTGATCTTCCAGTTTCATTTTTAAGCTTGGTGTAGGCGAGGTATCTTCAAAGGTTATCTGTTCAATCGTTGGTTCAGTTGTGTCAACTTTAATAGGTAAAAACATTTCTTGAGGTTTTTCATCAGGAACATTCCCTGTAGCTACAACTTTTAATTGATATTGACCGTCTGGAACGATTTCACTTTTTCCAGTTTTCATGTTGTAAATACTGCCATCCCAATTGGCAGAGGTAATGGTATGAGCTAAAAAGCGTCCTGCTCCAGCGTTAAATAAATTTTTGCGCATTTGTTTTTCTTCTGCTAAACGGCGAATAACTTTTTTGTCAGAGTTAACAATTTCATACGTAACGTTTTTAGCATTCCGTAAAAAGTTTAAGGTCGGTTTTGCTTCATCTTTCCGATTATCTTTATTTGGCGAAATAGCAACTAGTTCAGGAGCAATTGTATTATTATTTAAGCCTAAAAAAGTATTGTTTTTGTCAGTAAAATAACCAGTTCCTAGAAGTGAATTCGCATCATAGACTGGTGCATCAATCACTGGTGCTAAACTATAATCACCATAGAATCCAACGAAAGGCATCGTTAAGTCTGGTTGAGTGTCACTTGTAAAGCCAATATAGCCTTCTACAAATTGCTGTTTTGAAAATGAGTCTGGTAACTCTAATTGAAGCTGAATCGTTTTTGTTTCAGTTGGTTTCAGAGTTACCTCTTTTTGATTCGGTGTGATTTCAGCATCCTTAATTTTTGTTTCATAGACTTCAGCAGTATTTGTTTTAGTTTCCGTATAGACGCCACCAAAATCAGTAAATTGATAGGTTACAGCTTTCGTTCCATTGTTTTGTAACTTGATAGAAATTGTGGTTTTTTGTCCAATTTGCTTTAAGGCTAAGGCTCCATCACCATCGGTTGAATCGGTTAGACTCGTTGTATTTTCAATCGCTTTGTCTACTTTAATTTGCCCAGCACCTTGGCGCCTTGGAGAAATAATCACATCATCATGTTTTTTATCTAACATTGGTACAGCAGTATTCATCACTGATAATTTTGCAAAACGAGTTAAATCGATACCGGTAAGAGAAGTTTTATTCTTTTTCAACGCTTGATAGACTAGGGCTTGAGAACCAGCTACAAAAGGGGACGACATCGAAGTACCGCTTTTCGTTTGGTAGCTGTTATTATTGACAGTTGAATAAATGTTACCTCCAGGTGCTGAAATTTCTGGTTTTAATTCTAAGTCTGGTGTTAGTCCCCACGAAGAAAAGTCAGACATTTTTCCTGTTTTTGGATTTGCGAATTGATAGCTGTTCATGTCAAAACTAAACTGTTGGTTTACAGTTTCATTAGCCAATTTGATTAAAGCTTCTCCATCTTCTTTCGTTAGACCTAAAGTTAAGTAGCTAGGATCTGCAAGTTGCATGCTGATAGGAGGACTATTGGGTACATTGTTGTAAATAAATGCTGCGCTAGCACCATGTTCTTTAGCGATTCGCTGTTTATCAGAAAAAGCAATTGCCCCACGTTGAATTAATACTATTTTTCCTTTGACTTCTTTATTTTGATAGTCGTTCTCTGAACCAATTCCAACACTAACTAAATCTGTTGTCTGATTCAATAAGCTAGGATCGGCACTTGTCGAATTTGACACAATAATTGCACCTGATGGAGAAGTAGATGTTTCCATCGGATAAGCATGTTTCGTTCCATCCGCATCTACTAATTGAACAAGTAACCCTCCACTTGTAATATAGGTGTTTTCAGCGGAAGCAACGGTTAGAGCTTCTGTAGTGACACCTGAGGAGCCAAGAGTTCCTGTATCGATGGTTCCCAATTTATTTTGAGGGTCAGTATTAGCATTATCTGTCGTGCTAATGCTGCTATTGCCTGCTGAAATAACAGACAATACGCCAACTTCAGCTGCTTGTTTGATTACTAATTGTTCAGGAGAATCTGGGTCGACGGTGCCGGAATCTGAGCCCAAGCTCATATTTATAATATCAGCTCCCAGTTTGACAGAATCTTCAATAGCCGCAATGACATCATCATCTAATGCTGTAGGCACGCGCGTATTGTTTGTAAAAACTTTCATTGCTAGTAATTGTGCTTCTGGCGCAACGCCTAGAACGGCTTTTGCAGGATCTTCACCAACGCCATTTGCAGCAACAATTCCTGCGACATGCATACCATGCATGTTCGTTCCAGGGTTAGTATCAATGATTGTTTCATTGTTGTCAGCGTAGTTATGACCATAAGGAACTTTTCTGGTAAAAGCTTGACCATAGCCCATATTTTTAACACTCTGCTCACTTTGCTGAAGGCTAATTTTTTCTTTGGTATCTGTTGATAGACGTAAGTCTTTATGTGTTGGGTCAACTCCTGAATCAATAATGGAGACGACCATTCCTTCTCCTTTTAATTGGTGATTTTGCCACACTTGCTGGATGTTGGCCAATTGATTGGCATCAATAGAGGTAGGATAGTAAACTTTTGCAGCAGAAACGGATTCAACGCCAGTAATTGAGCGGATCTTTTCAATATCTTTGTATTTTGCATCAATTGAAAAACCATTGAGTAGGTAGCCGAAAGAGCGCTGGCTTTTATTCCCTGTGAGTGCTTCAATTTGTTTTTTTATAGAAGCTTGGTTATGGATGACAGAATCAGTTGCTCGCTCAATAGTTTGAACAGAGTTTTTTGAACCCGTCGGAGCATCAAGTTTTTCAACAGCAGCATCCTTAGTTAATTGTACGATTAAACGTATTTTCTGTTGTTCTTCATCGATAGCGTTCTCATCAAAGGAGTTAGTATCGAACCCTCGACTGGCTAATTGAGCTTTAACATTTTCTTCAAAGGCTTGCTTACTAAGCTCATTGACGAAAGATTCGTTCTTCTCATGAGCTTCTTTTAACGTTTGATAATTTGTATCTTGCTGAGAAGTTGTTTCTTCTTTTCCAAAAACAGTTGTTGAAAAGAGATTAAAACTTGTAGAAAGGATTAAGATTGTCAGTAAAAATAAAGGTATTTGCTTATGTGCTTTTTTTGAACCGTACTTTTTCATAATAAAACTCTCCTTTTACTCTCATTTAATTCAAATTAAATCATTAGTTTTATTTTAATCTAAATAGAATTATAATTCAATCTCCAATAATAGCCTTCAATCGTTATCCTCGTTTTTTTTATGCGAATCATAGTACAATATAGTTGAAGATATAAGAGATAAAAAAACAAATAAAAAGCGATAAAAAGAGCTTGTTTACTTAACCGAGAAGGTCACAGTTTTGTCACATTATTTGGGTATTATTTACTTTGATGGGTTTTTATCTTAAAAAATGCTAAAAAAATAGAAGATAATGGCGACATTTATTTTCATTCATGTTTTAATAATTGAGGTGTAAAAATAGGTGGATTTGTTTAAAGTTGGCAGAATGTGTAGAAAAGAGTTGATGATATGAAAAAGAAAAAAGAATCAAAATCAGTTCTTTTTATTATAGTGATCCTTTCACTAATATTTTTTTTAAGCGGACTATTTGCTAAGGTTGTACCTATGAAAAGTGGGCATGGGTTATCCAATTTTTTAAGTACAAACTTTGATGAAACAAAAGCAACAGAAAAAACCACGAAACCAGTAGTAGAAAAAAAGCAACCAGAAGTGAAAAAAATTAGTTACTCAGAACAAGTTAATCAAGAGATAGTGGCTCAAACATTTCCTAATCGTTTTGCGATGCCGTTATTGTTACAAACAGATGAACGTTGGAAAACAACACCATACGGTATTGGAAGTCCAGAAGGAGATAATTTAGAAATTAATGGTTGTGCTATTTTATCCTTAGCGATGGTTAGTTCTTATTGGGAAAATCGAGAGGTTTTACCAACGGAAGTTTTAGCATGGTCTGGGAACGATTATTTTATGGAAGGTGAAGGGACTGCGTGGTCAATTTTTTCTGAATATGCAAATGAAAAAGGCTATGTCTGTGAAGACCTTGTCACAGATATGGTAGCCGTTGAGGATCATGTCAAAGCAGGACACCCAGTGATTGTATCTGTACATCCTGGCATTTTTACAACAGTAGGACATATCATGGTTATTAGCGGAACAAATGATGGGAAATTTTGGATTAATGATCCCAATGATTCCGAACAAAAGGGGCATTCAATCAAAGAATTTACAAGTGAAGAGTTAGAAAATGAGGCTGTCAATTTTTGGGCAATCTACAAGTAATGTAAAAAAATAAAGATAGAGATAGTTTGAATTTTCTAAGGGAAAATTCCTGCTATCTTTTTTTGTAGAATAAACCTAAATAGAAAAAAATGGTTGCGCTGACAACCATTTTCAGGTATTATAGTTGTTGCGACAACTAATATTTTTTGTTATTTTACTATATGTGTAATTAGTAAACTAGCGTGATTAGGATGTGAATAAACAATGAAAAAAAGTGTTGGGCGTATGGTTTCAATTTTGTACCGAAGGCATGTGGTTTATATGAATGACGTGTTAAAGGAAGTTGATATTACCTCTTCTGAACAGCCTATTTTGATGTACCTATACAGTCACGAAGGAGTGACTCAGGAAGAGATTACAAAATATTTGTCTATTGATAAAGGCTCCACTGCACGCAATATTCATTCGTTGATTAATAAGGGATTTGTTCGACGAGAAAAAAATAGTGTAGATAAACGGTGTAATGTCTTGTTACTAACAGAAAAAGGTTGGTCAATTGAAAAAAAAATGAAAAAGAAACTACAAAGATGGAGCGATTTTCTCACAGAGGACTTAGATCCAGAAACAGAGCGGCTACTTTTTGAAGGATTAGAACAAATGGTTGAAAAACTTGAAGGAATAGATTTAAGAAACGAGGTGTAGCGGATTGGAAGCAGTAAATCCATTAGGAACAGAGAAAATTTCCAAATTATTGATTAAATTTTCAGTGCCAGCGATTATTGGCATGTTAGTAAATGCTCTCTATAATGTAGTTGACCGTATATTTATAGGGAATGCGCCTGGTTTAGGAGCGAATGGATTAGCAGGAATTACCATTGGTTTTCCCATTATGATTATTATGATGTCCGTTGGGATGCTTTTTGGGATAGGTGGAGCTACTCTTTTTTCTATGAAACTAGGAGAAGGCAAGCGCAAAGAAGCGGAAGAGATTTTAGGCAACACGTTTATCCTGTTGTTAATCAGTGGGAGTGTATTATTAGTTTTAGGGACACTTTTTTTAGGTCCGATGTTGCAATTTTTTGGAGCTAGTGAAGCGGTGTTACCTTTTGTAAAAGAATATATGGGTATTATTTTTTTTGGTTCGATTTTTCAAGTAATGGGTATGGGATTAAATAATTTTCTTCGGGCGGATGGGCAGCCGAAGTTAGCCATGATTACGATGTTTGTGGGAGCTGGAACCAACATTATTTTAGATCCAATTCTAATCTATGTTTTTGATATGGGGATGGCAGGAGCAGCTTTAGCGACTATTTTTTCTCAATTTATTTCAATGGCTTGGATTCTAAATTACTTTTTACGTGGTTCAGGTCACCGAATTCAACGGAAAAATTTGAAAATAAAGCGCTGGATAGTGACGCGAGTTGTCTCTTTGGGACTACCTAGCTTTCTCCTTCAGTTAGGGAATAGTTTGTTGAATGTGGTTCTAAATAAGAGTTTGTTGACATATGGTGGAGATTTAGCAGTATCAGGAATGGGAATTGTAAATAGTATCCAAACAATTTTATTAATGCCAATTATTGGTTTGAATCAAGGCTTGCAGCCGATTATAAGCTTCAACTTTGGCGCTAAAAAATTTGCTCGAGTAAAAGAAGCAGTCAAACTGGGCATCATGGTTGCTACGCTGATTGTTTTCTTGGGCTGGGGATTCACGCGACTTTTCCCAGAGATATTTGTGAGAATGTTTAATCAAGAGCCTGACTTAGTTGCTTTTGGAAGCTACGCTTTAAAAGCTTGGTTCTGGGGCTTACCAGTTATTGGGTTTCAAATTATTGCAGCAAACTTTTTCCAAGCAACCGGACGATCAAAAATTGCTATTTTCTTAACTATGACCCGTCAAATTATTTTGTTAATACCTGCTATCCTGATTTTTTCAAATATCTGGGGATTAAACGGCATTGTTCATGCAGCCCCATTCGCAGATATCGTAGCTGCAATTCTTACGTTCTTGTGGTTCAGCTTTGAAATGAGACGGTTAAGTAGAGTTGAAAATGAATTAAATCTGGAAGTTTCATTAAATCAAACGCCTGAAATAGAATAGTTTTAAATAGATAAAAGAGTTAAAATACAGAGTTATTTTAGCTCTTTTTGTCTATTTTACAAACGTACGTTCTTATGTTATCCTAAAAATAAAAAAGGCAGGGGTCTATCATGGATAAAAAACGTTGTGATTGGGCAATGGGGAATGAGCTTGAACAAAGATATCATGATGAAGAGTGGGGTCAAGAGGTACACGATGACAGGAAGCTTTTTGAAATGTTGATTTTAGAAAGTATGCAGGCGGGGTTAAGCTGGTCAACGATTTTGAAAAAAAGAGGGACTTTAACCAGCGCTTATGATGCTTTTGATTATGAAAAAATTGCTGAATACACACAGGAAAAAATTGATGAGTTACTAGAAAATCCAGGGATTATCCGAAATAAATTAAAGGTATATGCAACGATCAATAATGCTAAAGTTTTTATGGAAATTCAAAAAGAATATGGAAGTTTTGATGCATACATTTGGGCGTATGTAGATGGGAAGCCAATCAAAAACAATTGGAAAGAGCTAAAAGAAGTGCCAGCTTCTACAGAACTATCTGATAAGATTAGTAAAGATTTGAAAAAGAAGGGCTTTAAGTTTTTGGGAACAACAACTGTTTACGCGTTTATGCAGGCAACAGGGATGGTTGATGACCATTTAATTTATTGTTTTAGAAATTAAAAAAGTAGTAGAATAAGAGAAGTGAATCAACTGAGGTGTTATTTGGCTTTTTTGTTTTCGTTAACCTATACTGCATAGTAAGAAAACGGATAATTCTTTAATCATCTAGTTGTATAAAAATATATTTCAAATAAGCAATATACCTAAGTTATCAGTATTTGCGCTATCGATAAGATTTTGTAGCGAAGTGATGAATCTAGTAATGTTGAAACCAACAAATAGTAGTATTTTGGAAAGGATTTGAGAGTATGACAATCATGGAACGGCCAGATGAACGAAGAGCACTAGAGATTCTAAAAGCAGCATTTCCAGAAAAATATTCTCAAGCAATCCTATTAGATAAACCAGACATTCAAAATCCAGAAGAAAATATAGGGGTGGAAGTCACCCAAGCCTTAAAGGAAAGTGTTCTCAAAGCGTTGGACCTAAATGAAAAACTCATCCAGAATGAACAGGATATTAAAGCAGCTATTGAAGATAAATACGGAAAGGGGTTTCTAAGTGTTCGTTTGCCTCTTCCTGATAACGAAACGAAAAAAGTGACCATTTCCGTTGCCAACTGGCATAATTTGTTCAATCTATATCAAGCCTATGACAATAAGTTAATGAAGTTACGACATGGTAATTATAGGCTATATGCTGAAAATAACTTATTTATTTACGTCTTTAGTGAAGATGAGCTTGCGATTGAGCGCCTTATGAGACATATTGAAAGGGAAAAAGCTGGGAAATATTACGACATTGTTTATGTGTATAGTCAACCAGTCTTGTATATTATTGATTGCGAACGATTAATCGTTGAAAAGTTAGTTCCAATAGTTAAATAAAACAATAAGAAGAGTGAAAGAGGTTGGGACAGAAACGTTTAGCTCCAAGAAATAAGCAAGAATTCACGGAAATTGCTCATCAAATTTTTGTGAATTATAGCATATTTAGTAAGGCAATAATTAAATCTAGTATTTTCTGCTATAATTAATAAATAAAACTTATCATTCTAGCTAAGATATATAAATTTAAGGAGAGCTATACAATGAAAAAATATTATTTAAAATTAGACAAATTAGGACTATTTTTATTTTTTGTACGTATGCTCCCTACTTTTTTTGGGGAATTGTGCCGTCCGCAAATGACATTCTGCGTATCCAATCTAAAACACCACAAGTTGATATACTAGCTTCGATATTTCAGGTTATTATGGTAATCCTGATGTGTTCTTTTAGACGCAAAGAGATTGAGCGTACGAAACTTACTAAAGCTATGAACTACTCTGCAGTAGCGTGCTGCATAGCTTATTACATTGGTTGGGTATTTTATTATATGAATTTCACTAATCCTGTCGTTATTATGGCTCTTACGCTATTTCCAAGCTTTGCTTTTGTATCATATCAAATTGGTAAACAAAATCGGCTTGCTATAATTCCTACAATTCTATTTACTATATTACATTTAATTCATGGAATCGTAAATTTCATGTAGCTTCTGAGTGTAGTATAATAAAGTACAACCCAGAAACTAAAAAAGGAGACATAAATGAACAGACCACAACTCGATAAAAATCTGGACGAAGATATATTTCGTGATTTTTATTACCTCAAAGAAGAATTGGTTGCATTCTGCAAACATGAATATATTCAAGCAACTGGAAGCAAGGAAGAATTAACTAATAGGATTGCACATTTTTTAAGAACTGGTGAGAAGCTGAAGGTTAACAAAAAACGTAAAATAAAAAATGATATCAGCTCACTATCTCTTGATGGTAAAATTGAAGAAAATTTTGTCTGTTCAGAAGTTCATAGAGCTTTCTTTAAAGAAAATATCGGAAATACATTTTCTTTTAACGTAAAGTTTCAGCAATGGTTAAAGCAAAATTCAGGAAAAACATACAAAGACGCTATTGACGCTTACTATAAAATTATTGAAGATAAAAAGCAAAATAAAACCACAATCGATAAACAGTTTGAGTATAATACGTATATTCGAGATTTCTTTGACGACAATAAAGGTGCATCTTTAAAGGATGCGATAAAATGCTGGAAATATAAAAAATCTTTAGCTGGTCACAATAGATACGAAAAAGAAGACTTACGGACTTTGTAAGTCTTCTTTTAATTTGTAAAAGTCCATCCTCACTGAATTTAAATTTTTATTCTTAAAACTTGTTTTATGGAAGTTGTTTATTCTTGCTTATTTCCGAAGGAGATGTTTCTGATTCCACCGTTTATTCGGTTTATAGGAGTCTAGGGAATAGCTCAGTAAGTTATGTCTCACTCTTTTTTATTAGTTAGTCATTTATTTGGAACTAACTAACAATTCAATATCTAATTCTGTCATAGACGCTACTTGGATGTCCGCACCGATGAGCGTTTCTGTAGCAGAAATGCCGACAGCATACATGCCAGCTTTTTTAATGCCTTCAATTCCAGCTTGGGCATCTTCGAAACCAATCGCATCTTCAGGCTTGATGTCAATGCTTTCAGCAGCTTTAATGAAAATTTCTGGATCAGGCTTGCCTTTTTTTAAGGTATCAGGGTCGACGATATGTCCAAAGAAACTGATTACTCCTAATTTTTCTAAAATCATTGGCGCATTTTTAGAGGCAGATGCAATCGCACAAGGAATTTGATGTTCTCTAGCTTTTAGTAAAAAATCATGAACGCCAGGTAAAAGGTCATTTTCAGATAAATCTTCTAGTGATTTTACATAATTATCATTTTTTTTCTCAGCTAACGCTTCTTTTTCAAGCGGAGTGAACTTATTTTCTTGATTCCCATGAGCCAAAATACGATCTAAGGAATCCATCCGGCTGATTCCTTTTAGTGTTTCATTAAAAACTTCATCAAAGGTAATACCGATACTTTCAGCTAGTTCTTTCCATGCGATATAGTGGAATTTTGCTGTATCTGTGATGACACCATCTAAATCAAAAACAAATCCTTTTTTCATTGTAAATTCTCCTTTTTATAGGGATTTCTTGTTTATATTACTAGTAATTAATAGTGGTCGGTTCTGCTGCTTTCAATGAGTAAGTTTGCTCTTTAATCATAACATGTACGTCTTTAGAAGCAATAATGTTTAGATTTTTTTTGGTCATAGTGAGTTGGTAATGAATACCTTTATGGTTCAAATTGAAGGTCATATCGGTCCAGATTTTTGGTAAATTAGGTGTGATAGTCAATAGTTGTTCTTTTATATCTACACCGGCATAAGTTGTTAGAGTAACATAAATGGTTGCTGCCATAACTCCTGTATGGATTCCTTCTGCTGTTGTTCCCCCTTGAATATCTCGATAGTCTGAGTAGAGAGCTTCTTGATAAAGGTTCCAAGATAAATCATGAAATGCAACGTTTTCGGCTAGTTGAGCGTGGACAATGCGAGAAAGAGTTGAGCCGTGAGAAGTTCTTTCTAAGTAATACATCAGATTTTTTTCAAGGTAATCTGGAGGTAATTCATAGCCCAAATCATTTAGGATTTCATCGATCTTCTCTTTGTTTAAATTATAAAAAAGCATCAAAGTGTCTGCTTGTTTTGACACTTTATAATCATCAGGCGATTTTCCATCAGCTTTCAGAATACGATCCATACGGTAAATATTCCCATATTTTTCTTTAGCCGCTGCCCAATCAATTTCTTTTAATTTAAAGTAGCCTTCATATTGAGCAATAATACCTTCTTTATCCACTTCGATGGTCAAGCCTTGTCTAATCTTTTTCATTTCATTGATTTTTTCCTGAGTGATGCCAGTTTTTTTCATTAATTCTGTTTGTTCTTGCGTATTTAAAAGAGCAAGTACAGTTTCAATTTCTTCAAATAGCCATACCACCATCAAATTAGTATACGCATTATTTTTTAAACCACTTTCGGTACTGTTTGGGTATGCTTCGTGAAATTCGTCAGGTCCCATTACTTTGTCGATAAAGTAACGTTTTGTTGATTCATCATAGGTTGCAGCACTTCGCCAAAAGTTCGCAATCTCTAGGAGCATTTCTGCTCCGTATTCTTTAATGAATGTTTCATCGTTAGCGTTATTCCAATACAACCAAACATTATAAGCGATAGCAAGAGAAACATGTCGTTGTAAAACACTATGATCTTCCCCCCATTCACCATTCAAGGGATTTAAGTGAAGTTTTTGCGTATCTTCGCTACCATCTAAACCAGATTGCCAGGGGAACATCGCTCCTTCATAATGACTTTCTAGAGCATTTTCTTTTGCTTTGTTTAAACGATTGTAGCGATACATTAATAGTTGCTTCGCTGTTTCAGGAAAATGCATAATATAAAACGGTAGAATGAAAATTTCGTCCCAGAAAATATGCCCGCGATAAGCTTCGCCGTGTAACCCACGAGCAGTTATCGAAACATCCAATTCCGTGTTATTGAAGGGTGAAGCAGAGACTAATAAGTGATACGTATGAATGCGCAAAAGCTTTTGAGACATCATATCACCAGAAACTTGAATGTCTGAGGAATCCCATAATTCTTGCCAAGCTGCTTTACTTTCAGCAAATTCTTCATTAAAAGAAAGGGCCATCTGTGAAGGAGTATCCCAACTTTTTTCTGCGATTGAAGCTTGAACTTGAACGTGTTTTTCAATAGAGTATTGTTTATTTTGCGTTCCCATAAAAGCAACCGTTTGCTCAATTTTGTCTTCAAAAATTTGGGTATTTATTTCGTCTTTCGTGAAAAAATCTCCGTGAATTTTTGAGGATTGTCGAACAGTTATATTGGACTCGTTTGTTTTCACTTCAAGTGCAACAAGGTCTTTGTCTGCTTGTTTATTTGTGATGTGAAAATGTTTGTTCGTTAAGTTCCGATAGCGTTCTACATTGAAATTGTAAACAGAACCATCTGCCTCCGTTTTAAGAGTTATCTTTTTAGAAAAATTAAGAGGTTCTATAATGTATTTAAGACTATAATTATTCATTTTTTTCATATTGACTATTTTGTAAGCGGAAATCTTCAGTTGATTTTTTTGTTCATCTTCAATAATCATCTCAGAAGAAAATAAACCTGTTTTTAAGTTTAGTCTTCTATGAAGCTGTTGTAGGGATGAAGTGTTTATACAAAGCCAATTTTTGTTTCCCTCTACTTTGATACTGATGTATTGGCTATTTGGTGTATTAACAAAATCTTCGTTTTCTACAATTTGACCTGCAACAGTTGATTCCGCTGTATTGTATAACCCTGCAATATAAGTAGCGGGATAAGAGTCGTTAGAAATTTTCATTTCAGGTAGAGTGCCTCGTAACCCCATAAACCCATTCCCGATCGTTAGAAGAGATTCAACCGAGTATTCTTCTTTTCCAGGTGTATAACCAAAATAGTCTAAAGTCCATGTGATTTCTTGAGCTTTTTTTGAAAAAGCAGTGGAAAGGTCAGTAGCATTTTTAGCTTCTTGCATTGTTAAAATAGGACAATTTAGTAACTCTGAGAATAGTTTAATGAACTGTTCTAAAGAACCGTTTAACAAGGATACTTTTGTATTAAGAGCATAAAAATTTGCTGGAATTTCTTGGAAAATCGCCCCTTCGAAATCAGTAAAGCTTGTTTGGATTTCTTTAACTAATAGTTGGGGGGTGGTGGCTAGGTTGAAATCATTGAACGTAAATTGTTTCTTTTCCGCTATATTTTGAGAATCGTCTTTTTTTGTAACAGTTAATTCGTTAGGGGCAATGGATAATGATAAAAAATGCATGATAGACTCCTTTTTCAAAGTATTTTCCAACTTGTATAGACATGTTAAGCTTTTGTCTTTAGTATAGTATGAATCTATTAGAATTACAAGAAATTTATCTAGTGGTGTGTATTCCTGCTACTTAAAATACCTCTGTTTTGAGTAGCGAAAATAAGGAACTTGGGATATAACTCTGTGACTTATGCCCCAGGCTCCTGTAAACCGAATAAACGGTGGGGTCAGAAGCAACCCTTTCGGAAATAAGACATTCACAAAAATTTAAAGAACAATACATACGTACCATTCTACATCTGCTCATGCATTGCAGTGCTTCTTGGCAATTTCCGTGAATTTATTCTTCTTTTTGGAGCGAAATACTCCTGACAAAACCTCTGCTAACCCTTTGGTTTTTCTATGTTTTTCTGCGGATATGTGCTATTATTTTTTATGAGTATCCTTGTAAGGGGGGATTGGAATGAATAAGTTTCATGATATTTTTTTAGACCTTGAAAAAGGTATTTTAGAGGGAGAATATAAACCAGGAACGTTATTACCTAGTGAGAATCAACTGGTTGAAAAATACTCTGTTTCCAGAGAGACGATTAGAAAAGCATTGAACTTGTTGATTAATGCGGGCTATATTCAAAAGCAACAGGGAAAAGGCTCGATTGTTTTAAACTACAAAAAATTCTCGTTTCCAATTTCGGGTGTAACGAGTTATAAAGAATTGCAGCAGTCGCAAAACATGAAGAGCGTAACAAAAGTCGTAGAGTTAAAAGAGCAGAAAGTAAGTCCTTCTTTAGCGCGATTAACTGGCTGGAAAGAAGAGGCTCCTGTTTGGCGATTGGTCCGACAACGAGAAATTAATGGAGAAGTCGTTATTTTAGATATTGACTATCTATTGAAAGAAATTGTTAATGAACTACCAAGAGAACGGGCAGAAGACTCTATTTATGACTATATGGAAAATGATTTAGGGTTAGCCATCAGCTATGCTCAAAAAGAAATTACGGTTGATCCTATTACAGAGGAAGATCGACAATTAATGACTGTTAATGAAGATACTCATGTGGTTGTCGTCCGTAGTGTTGTTTGTTTGGAAGATACTCGCTGTTTTGAGTATACAGAGTCACGACACCGTTTGGACAAGTTTAAATTCGTTGATTTTGCTCGCAGGAGAAAAGGCTAGCAATCGCCTTAAAAATATATTTTTAGATATGTTTTTTTCAATAAAAAAGGCACACCAATAGAGAATTCCATCGCATTATTGTGAAGGAATTCTTTTTTATAGAACCTGTTTGATAAATGTGTTTTCCCCCCTCCTTATCAAAACAGAGGAAAGTCTTCCTAATTTGAAGATAGAGGTGTTTTTTTTCAGGAATCAATTATATAATGAAAAAAGCGGTTCCTAAAGTGCTAAGAAAACACTGTTAGATAATGCCGCTTAACATTGTGCTTGTGTGTGAATAAATGAAAAATAGTTGATGGGAGAGTCTTATGAAACATATCTCAGTTTTAGTGAAACCAGCTTCTTCTCTTTGTAATATTCGTTGTAAGTATTGTTTCTATGCAAATGTAAGCTCTTTAAGAGAAGTTAGATCCTTTGGGAAAATGAAGACAGATACCCTTGAAAAAATGATTGAAAATATTTATGTTGATTTAGAAGATGGCGATGAATTGACAGTAGCTTTTCAAGGTGGAGAGCCTACATTAGCAGGACTTTCTTATTTTAAAAAAGTAGTGGAAACGGTTCAATTACAGGGGAAAAAAGTGACGGTTCACTATGCGATTCAAACCAATGGAACCATGATTAATGACCGTTGGTGCCAATTTTTAGCTGAAAATAATTTTTTGGTAGGCTTGTCGATTGACGGTCGTTCTGACTCTCATAATAGTCATCGGGTAGATGCAAAAGGGAAAGGAACGTTTGCGCGAGTAATTGACACAAAAAAGCTATTTGATGCTTATAAAATAGAATATAATGTTCTATGTGTCTTAACCAATCAACTCGCTCGCTCACCAAAAAAAGTTTTTGACTTTTTAGTAGAAAATCAAATAAAGTATGTCCAATTTATTCCGTGTTTGGATGAGCTGGATGCTGATGAAAAAAGTTATTATGCGTTGACCCCTGAGCGCTTTGCTTCTTTTTATCAAGGGATTTTTCCGTTGTGGTTAAAAGAGTATCAGCGTGGAAACTATATCAGTGTGAAATTATTTGATGATGTCTACCATTTATTTTCAAGAGGTATTGTGGGTGCTTGCGGCATGTTGGGAAATTGCCAAGTACAGTATGTTATTGAAGCAGACGGCAGTGTCTATCCATGCGATTTTTATGTTTTGGACGAGTATCGGATGGGCTTTATCACAGATTCAACGTTGAGAGAGCTGTTTGAACAACCAATAGCGAAGGAATTTTTATGTGAGAAATCAGAAGTAAGCCAAACTTGTTTAAGCTGTTCTTTTCGAAAGGCTTGTAATGGTGGCTGTAAGCGAATGAAAGAGGCTGTTTACGTCAATAAAAAAGATGATTTTTGTGGATACCAAGAAGTTTTAAAACAAGTTGTCAATCCATTGATGGCGTTACAGTCAAAAAATGGTTGATACTACACTAAACCACATATAAAAATAAATACCATTAGTGTTGCATAAACTAGATTAGACTAGCCTGCTCTTTCAGTAAAAAAATGGACGATTAGGCTCCATTACCAGCAGTCGGTGCTAGTAGTTTGGCTATTTCTTTGGAAGCAACTCCTTTTTGAAAAAGCGGGTTAAACTAGAGGGGGGAACGTTGTTTCGTTTCTTTTGTTTATGCAACAGCTATGAACAAATACGCTATAAAAGATACAGGACTTATGAGTAAGACACTTTTCGGGTCAAAATCACTTGGTGGTTTATAAAATCGTGTGGCATAGTGTCGTCTTGTTGTGTGACAGTTATCTAGAAAGTGGGGAAAGTAATGTATGTAGGATTCATTTATTTTGTTGTGATTATTTTAGCAAATACAGTAGGAGCTATTTCGGGAATGGGCGGAGGCGTCATTATTAAACCTGTTCTAGACACATTAGGGTTTCATTCTTTAGCAGCTATTTCTTTTTATTCAAGTGTAGCTGTTTTTACCATGTCGATTGTTTCAACACTTCGGCAGTTTAAAAATGGCTTATCTTTGAAAGCCAATATAGCGCTATTTATTTCTGCTGGTTCCGTCCTTGGAGGAGTTGTTGGAAACACTGTTTTTGAGGGGCTGCTTACATTTTTTCCAGAAGAAAAGTATGTTCAATTAATTCAAATTGGTTTGACGCTAGTTACACTGTTATTTGCCTATCTCTATACGAAGTATTATTCTGGCAAAACATACCATCTTTCAAATAGAGGTTGGTACATTTTAGTGGGGCTTTTTCTAGGCTTTATCTCTACTTTGTTAGGAATTGGCGGCGGTCCAATTAATGTTGCGTTACTGATGCTTTGCTTTGGTATTCCTATTAAAGAAGCTACCGTCTATTCGATTATTACGATCTTTTTTTCGCAAGCTGCAAAGCTTTTGACAGTAGCTCAGTCAACAGGCTTCGGTCGCTTTGATTTGTCTATTCTCTTCTATGTTATTTCAGCAGCGATTATCGGTGGCTTTTTAGGAGCAACAATTAGTGGAAAAGTTTCATCCAATCGAGTAACCCAAATTTATCAGATAGTGATTATTTTGGTACTATTGTTAAATCTTTGGAATGGTATTCGCTTATTTGTATAAAGAAAAAAATTCAGGTAGGAGGAAATTAAATGAACTATGTTGTTAAACCATTTTCAGAATTATCCACGAAAGAATTTTTTGAAATTGTAAAGTTACGAATTGCTGTTTTTGTGGTTGAGCAGAATTGTCCGTACCAAGAAGTTGACGAAGAGGATGAAACAGCTATTCATACTTGGTTAGAAGAAGACAATGATATTGTTGGCTACACGAGAATTTTGGATCATGGGGAAACCGTTGTCATGGGACGTGTCATTGTGAACCCCGCTTATCGAGGGAAAAAGCTAGGGAAGAAATTAGTAGATAATACATTAAACGTAATTGAGGAAACATACCCTGGCAAAGATATCATCATCGGTGCTCAAGCGCATCTGATTGATTTCTATGAATCGGCTGGATTTGAAGTGATTTCTGATATTTACTTAGAAGACGATATCCCTCATATTCAAATGAAACGAAAGAATTAACATAGAAAAACACTAGAATAATAAAGTAAGTCCGGGACAAAACGAATGCATAGTTTTGTCTCGGACTCTATTTTTAAATAAATGAGGGCAAAAAGTCAGGTTTTTCAGCGATTTCACAAAAAAAGCTTAAACTAAAACGATTTTTTGACGCAACTGCTTTTTATCTCAGAGTTCTATTTATTTTTGAGATAAATGACGGCTTAAAAATAACAAGAAAAAATTGGTAGGTACCTATTGAAGTGTGGTTTTTCTGAAATTTTCATTACGCCTTGTCATTTTTTTTCATCAGAGCGGGTTGTTTTTTCAGAAGCTTGGGCAGCTAATAGATTTCGGATTTCTTCTAAATAGTTCTCTACAGTAATAATTGCTTCTTCTTCTTTTTCCACTTCGTCTTCTTGATGCATTTTTTTCCACTTATTGACACCTTTGATGATTAGGAATAGAACAAAAGCTGTGATTAAAAAGGTAATAAGGGCACTAATTACGCTTCCGACATCAAAAGGCACACCTTCCACCTTGAAAACTAAAGCACCTAAAGCTTCATCTGCACTCGTTTTTCCAGTCGTTAATACAAAAATTAAGCTGATTAAGGGTGTGATGAGTCCGTTTACTACTTGTGTCACAATAGCAGTAAAAGCACCCCCAATAACGACCCCAACCGCCAAGTCTAAGACGCTGCCACGCATAATAAATTCTTTAAATTCTTTGACCATATTTGTCTCCTCTCCTTCCAGCTACAGTATAGCGAAAAATAAAAAAATACTGAAATAAAAACCCTTGAAAAATGCGGGGTCTATGATTAGTCGATAAATAAAAGATACAAGCCTAATCTGTAATAAAAGTTAGAGAAGTTATGATATAAAATGTTGGTATGTTACCCCATTTTCTCTTTTCATTTCTGATATAGAGGATTTTTTATCTTAGTAGAATTTTTTCCTTCAATTTAGAGGAAGCTAATCGCATTTTTTGTTAGGCTCATGCTATAATTATAGAAGTCTTAATAATAGGAATAGGTATAAAAAGTATCTAATTTCTAGTCGATGAATGAAAAAAATAGAATGTCTCTGAAAACCACGCTAGAATCAGAATTTTTTCAGAAAAGTGTGTGGGAACCGACAAAAAAAGTAGCTTATGTTGTTGCATACGCGAGACTTTATGGCAACGAATGACAGATGATTCACGAAAATATTCGTTGCTGGAGTTTTCAGACACATCTTAGGGTTAAAGAAAGCTTAAAAAATCGTTTAAAAGCCATCAGATGATTGTATTCTTTTAGGTACTTTATTATGATGGAAAATATAAAGGGAGCTGATAGGATGTCTGCTACATTAGCAAAAGGTGTTCATTTACATGTTATACCAACAGAAAAATATAAAACCGTTCGGATTCTTGTCCGTTTTAATACGTTATTGGATCGTAAAACCATTACTAAACGTACGTTGTTATCTAGTTTGTTAGAAACGAATAGTTTACATTATCCAGATCAAGTGAAATTGAGCGAGGCATTGGCTGAATTATATGGAGCTAGTTTTGGTTTGAATGTAAATAAAAAAGGCAATCATCATTGGCTGAATATTTCCATGAACCTTGTAAACGACAAATATTTAGAAGATAGTCATGTGATGGCAGGCGCTGTTAATTTTATTAACGAAATTCTTTTTCATCCCAATATCACAGCAGGTGCATTTGATCAAGAAACTTTTGTACGGGAAAAAGAGAACTTAGCTTCCTATTTAGAAAGTATTAATGAAGATAAACAAACCTATGCATCGTTGGCTTTGCAAAATTTATATTTTAACCAATCGGAAAATCAAAGAATCCCTAGCTTTGGGACGCTTGAAGATTTAGAGGCTGAGACGGCAGAAAGCATCGCTGAGTATTACCAAAGGATGATGAAAGAAGATAAAGTTGATATTTTTGTGATTGGTGATGTGAAGGAAGAAGAAGTCGTTGGTCTATTTAAACAATTACCATTTGCAGATCGAGAAGAAGGAATGGGTGCTATTTTTTATGAGCAACCTGCTAGAAATGTCATTGAAGAACGTTTAGAACAAGAACCATTGGCACAATCTAAATTAAACCTAGGGTATCATACCGACGTTTATTACGAAGATGAAAATTATTTTGCGTTACAAGTATTTAATGGAATTTTTGGTGGTTTTGCTCATTCCAAGCTGTTCATGAATGTTCGCGAAAAGGAAAACTTAGCTTATTATGCATCAAGCTCAATTGATACATTTAGAGGATTCTTGACGGTTCAGACCGGTATTGATGGAAAAAATAGAAACCAAGTGTTGCATCTAGTTTCAAAAGAGCTAGACAATATTCGTTCTGGCAAAATAACAGAATTAGAAATGCAGCAAACGAAAGCGATGTTAAAAAATCAATATTTGTTAGCGCAGGACAATTCAGGCGCTGTTTTAGAAAAAGAATACTTGCATATCTTGATGCCTGCCAGATATCAAACAGCAGACGAGTGGATTCGTCAGATGGAAGCTGTGACCATAGAACAAGTTCAAGAAGTAGCAAAAGGAATTCAATTACAAGCTATTTTCTTTTTGGAAGGAGAAACCATTGATGAATAAGAAAGAATATACACAAATCAACGAAATTCTCTACACAGAAACGTTAGAAAATGGTTTGAAGGTCTATTTACTACCGAAAAATGATTACCATAAAACCTACGGCTTATTTACTACTAACTATGGATCAATTGATAACGAATTTATTCCTTTAGGAGAGAAAGATTTTGTCAAAGTACCAGACGGCATTGCTCACTTTTTAGAGCATAAGATGTTTGAAAAAGAAGACGGAGATGTTTTCCAAAAGTTTGGACAACAAGGAGCTTCCGCAAATGCTTTTACTAGTTTTACAAAGACCAGTTATTTATTTTCAACAACAGATAAAGTGGAAGAGAATTTAGAGACCTTATTGAATTTTGTTCAAGAGCCTTATTTTACGAAAGAAACAGTGGAAAAAGAAAAAGGGATTATCGGGCAAGAAATTCAAATGTATTTAGATGATCCAAATTGGCGGTTATTCTTTGGTATTATTGGTAACCTTTATCCTAAACACCCTTTGCACATTGATATTGCAGGAACCGTTGAAAGTATTAGTGAGATTACCGCAGAAGATTTGTATACTTGTTACAATACATTTTACCATCCAAGTAATATGAACTTGTTTTTAGTTGGAAAAATGGACCCTGAAACAATGATTGCTTTTATTCGTGAAAATCAAGGGAAAAAAACGTTTGCTAAAGCAGTCCCAATTGCGCGCCATTTTCCTGAAGAAACAGCCTCAGATATTATTCGTGAAAGTTCTGTCAAGATGTCTATCAGTAAGTCTAAAGTACTTGTTGGGTTAAAAGGATTGGATGAGCTGCCAAGTGATGGCTTTGAATTAATGAAATATAAAACTACAGCGAATTTGCTACTGCAATTGTTATTTGGAAATACCTCAAAAAATTATTTGAACTTATACAACGCTGGATTGCTAGATGATAGCTTTAGCTATGAATTTAATTTAGACCGAAGTTACCATTTTGCTGATTTTGGTGGAGACAGTGACCGCCCAGAGGAATTAGCAGAACGGATTGAAGAAATTCTTTTAGATGTTGAAAAGAGTGAAGAATTGACAGAAGTAAATCTAGCGTTGTTAAAGAAAAAAATGATTGGTAAATATTTCCAATCTTTAAATTCCCTAGAATACATTGCCAACCAATTCTCTCAATCGTTATATGGAGAAGTGACTCTTTTTGACATGATCTCTGTGATTGAAAGTATTCAGCTTTCTGACATTCGTCTATTAGCAGAAGGTTTTATTAGAGCAGAAGGCTTGAGTCGTTTTTATATGTATCCTAAACAGTAGTAAAAAATAATCGATCTGAAAAAAGCTGTGTTTTTTTTGAAAATCGCTTCTTTTTTTCAGATCTTGATTATAGAAAGAAAAAAATGTGTTATTCATTGAAATCTTTCAAAAATGTTATCCTCAGTAGGATTTTTTTATGGTATCCTTAAATAGATTGTGTAGAAAAGAAAATTTTCACGGAAAAGATGAATAGATATTATTTGTTTTGTGAAATGATAGTAAATAGGCAATATAAACTAACGTAAGCTCTTCAATAAAATCAGGTGGAGCTGATAAAAATAGAAAGACTGGAGAAGATGAGCGAGTGGCCAGCATAAATATAGGTGAAAAGTTAAGAGAGGCAAGACTGCAAAAAAATATGTCTTTAGACGAATTGCAGCAAATCACGAAAGTACAAAAACGCTACTTAATGGCTGTTGAAGACAATGATTTTGACTCAATGCCAGGGACTTTTTACGTTCGTGCATTTATTCGTCAATATGCAAATGCTGTAGGATTAAATGGAGCTGAACTAGTGGATATTTTTGATGGGAAAGATGTTCCAGAAGATATAGAATCCGTTATTCAGTTTGAAGAATTAGGGGACTCAAGATCAAGACTTTATGAAGAAGAGAATCGGTCAAGTCGTTTGGTAAAAAGCTTACCAGCAATCGTTTTTTCTTTGATTGGTCTAGCAATCGCTGTTACAGTCTTTTATGTAACTTGGCTAGATGGGAAGTCAAACCCCATTATTCAACAACCAGCAGCAGGAGTAAGTGTAGATAACTCGGTTAAAGTTAGTAGCTCTTTAAGTTCGGAAAGCCAATCATCTACTGAAAGCTCCACCACAGAATCAAGAAGCAGTGAAGAAAAAACAAACATTAAATTCGATAGCGAAACGGGCAGTATTGTAAATATGAGTGTAACGGAAGCAAAAGATCCGATTAAACTTGAATTTACTGGGAAGAATGCGACAGGCTGGATTGGTGTTTCCGTTGATGGAGCGTATACATATCAGTACACATTGAATCCTGGAGAGAAGCAAGAAACAGAACTGCCAGCAGGCGCAACAAATGCAACGATTACGTTAGGAGCTTCTGGTAATACAGAAGTGATGTTAAATGGTGAAAAGTTAGATTTCAATCCTAATAACACTTTAGCATCTAGAAAAGACATTATCCTGACTATTTCGTATAAGTTATAATTTTTTACAAGGTCTTTTTTCGATTGAAAAAAGTTGTTTAGTGCGTTAGGGTGGAGGAACATTTTTTTGTTTTACTCCATCTTTTTGTCTTGTATTTTATTTTTAGAGTGTTCGTTGAGGCAATTGTTATTAGAGTTTTTTAATGACAGTTTCCGTTGGATATCGTAGAATAGGTGAGAATAGAGAGGAGTAGCATCAATTGAATTTACCTAATAAATTAACAGTGGTTCGGATTCTAATGATTCCGATATTTATTATTGTTGTCAGTGTACCGATGGATTGGGGGAGTATTTCTATCGGAGGAACATCTTTAGCTGTGACTCAGCTTGTAGGCGCTATTATTTTTGCAGGAGCTAGTATTACAGACTGGCTAGATGGAAAAATTGCTCGTGCTCGAGGGCTAGTGACGAACTTCGGAAAGTTTGCGGATCCATTAGCAGATAAAATGCTTGTTATGACGGCTTTTATTGTTCTAGTAGGACAAGGAAAAGTGCCAGCATGGGTTGTAGCGATAATTATTTGTCGTGAATTGGCAGTTACCGGTTTGCGTTTATTGCTAGTAGAAGATGGAGAAGTTATGGCAGCAGAGTGGCCAGGAAAAGTAAAAACAGCTACCCAAATGGTTGCGATTATATTGTTGTTTATCAATAATATTCCTTTTACAGCTATTAATATCCCGCTAGATCAGATTATGCTATACGTATGTTTGGTTTTCACCATTTATTCCGGTGTAGACTATTTTGTAAAAAACAGCGCAGTGTTTAAAGGTTCAATGTAAAATAGGAGGCTCTCTGACCAGATAAATGGTTTAGAGAGTTTTTTTATTTACTAAATAAATCTGTAAAAAGAATGAAAGGCAACGCAATTATGCGTATTAACATAATTATATTTTGAATATTTACAATTAGTCTAATTAATGTTAATTTATATTTGTAAAGCGCTTATGAATATGGAGATATGGAGGTTAGTAAAATGAAGAAGGTGTATCAGTGGATGTAAATTACTGGGTACCCACATACTCTATACATCCAAAAAAATTATGAAAACGAATAAAATTGTCAGCCTAATGCTTTTTATAGCAGCATTATTCTTTTTGTATATGTATATATATGTAAATTCATTTTTTACATTCTTATTCATTTCTATATTATATTTTTTTGTCTCGATTTATTTGTTTAGAAAAAATGTATAAAAATTATAAACTTGAATAAGTAAGCGTGAAAGAAATGAATCTTTGGATAACAGTATTTTTTATAGTAGAACTATTTTTACTACACTCATACCATTTTGCGAACTGCAAGAGTACTGGTAGAGTAATATTTCCATTGTTCCAATCTGCCTATGATGGAATGATAGCAAATTTTATAAATAGAGAAATCACGAAAGGGACACATAAAAAAGGAATACAAGTTGATATGAACAACTGAGTTCCTGATTATGCTGTTTATTCTAACTAATTATGAAAAAAAATAAATTATTAGGGACAGCTTTCCTATTAGTAGGACTATTATTTATATATATAAATTACAAAAATAAGTTAATTTCTACTTTTTTTTTAATGTCTCTGATGTCAATAACAGTGTCAGTAATATTGTTTAATAGAAAAGAATAATTTTATGAGCATAGAAAATGTGAATTCCTTATTTTAGTATTGAGAACATTCCTAGCCTCTTTGCGGATACTTATCTTTGGCTAGATTACGGTTATTTTTTATTAACTAAATTTTGCTAATACTTTAAGCTTTAATAAACTGACAGCCCACGTTGATGTAGACATGTAGTGAGACCCAAAAGTTAGACCAACTACCGACTGGAGAAATCTGGTCGGTAGTTTTTATGCTGTTATCCGTTCACGGTATTGAACGGGACTACACCTGAGTTTCGTTTTGATTCGTTGGTGATTATAGTAATATATCCACTTATTAATGGCTTGCTTCAATCCTTCAAAGTTCGTGTAAACCACACCAT
>NZ_MIEK01000008.1 GCF_001742285.1 Enterococcus rivorum
GATCCCTCTTGTTTTTTAAACGGAACATTCTCTTTTTTTAGAAATCAAAAAAGTGAGGCAACAATCAGATGTATTTCTGACTATTGTCCCACTCTCTTTTCTATTACGTTAAATGAACACCTTTATCTACATAAATGATATCTCCGACAACCCCTGTCGACAAGTCACTCATTAAAAAGGCTGCAACGTTTCCTATTTCAAAAATATCTACTGACCTACCATCCGGCGTACGTTCTTCCGATATTTTTAAGAGTTTATCATAATCTTTCACTCCTGTCACGGCCAATGTTTTAACCGCACCAGCCGAAATACCATTCACGCGAATCGATTGCTCTGCTAAGTCAACAGCTAGGTATCTGACTGCAGCCTCTAAAGAAGCTTTTGCTAATCCCATTACATTATAGTTTGGTACAGCTCTTTCTGACCCAATATAAGTCATAGTCGCAATACTGCTGTTCTTATTTAAATAAGGTAAAGCATATTTAACAACGGCTAATAAAGAAAAAACACTGATATCTTGAGCCATAGCGTATCCTTCTCTGCTACTCTCTGCAATCTTCCCTTCCAATTCTTCTTTATTCGCAAAAGCGATAGAATGAACCAATCCATCAAAATTGCCAACGTTACTATGAATTTCTGAAAAGGCAGCTTCGATATTTTCATCTTTACTAACATCACATTCAACTAATACATCATCTGCATCAACGATTTTCAGCAATTGATTTTTTACACGTTCATTTTGATAAGTAAAAACAACACGCGCTCCATTTTTCTTTAAAGCATCTGCACAACCCCAAGCAATACTTCGCTTATTAATAACTCCCATCACAACTATTGTTTTTCTTTCTAATAGATTCGCCATAAAAAAACATCCTTTCTAAATGAACAATTTACTTATAAAATTTCTTATTGATAAAAGACACTAATCTGGACTTCTTATTATTAAGTAGCCTCACCTTAAATTATCAACTATTTTACTTTGATAATCAAACTATTTTTTTCGATTTCTATCATTATTTATTTTCAGCAAAATAAAATAACTTGTACTCCTTTTAAAATTAATCTACTAACTTTGAAAATGCTTGTTTTAAATCGGCAATCAAATCTTTACTAGCCTCAATTCCTGTTGAAATTCTCAGCAAGTCTTCAGTTAAACCATAGGACTCTCTTAATTCTTTCGGTATATCGGCATGAGTTTGTGTTGTTGGATACGTAATTAAGCTCTCTACGCCACCTAGACTCTCAGCAAAAGTAAAAATTTTCAGTTCCTTTAAAAAAGTAACAATGGTAGCTGCTGATTCTATTTTAAAGCTAATCATTCCCCCTTTTCCAGGATAAAAAACTTCTTTCACTTGAGGTTCATTGTTCAAATAGTCAAAAATAGCCCTAGCATTGCTCTCATGACGCTCCATTCGTAGTCCTAAGGTCTTTAATCCTCTAATTAATAGCCAACTATCAAACGGAGAAAGAACTGCTCCAGTCGTATTCAAGTCATGAGCCAGTTTTTCTCCAATGGTAGGATCTTTTGTAATCACGGCTCCAGCTAAAAGATCATTATGACCTCCTAAATATTTAGTGGCACTATGAATAACAACATCTGCCCCTAAATCTAAGGGTCTTTGAATCAATGGCGTATAAAAAGTATTATCAACAATAACCTGAGCCTGAACTTTATGAGCTAAAGCAGCAATTTTTTCAATAGATACTTCTCTCATTAAGGGATTACTTGGTGTCTCCAAAAAGACCGCTGTTGTTCTTTCGTTCATTGCCCCTTCAAATTGATTTTCATCATCTACATAAATAAATTTATAAAGCCCCTTTTTCTCTAACTCTTTAAAATAGCGATAACTCCCACCATATAAATCTCTTGAAGCGACGATTTGACTCCCTATTGGAAATTGATTCAACACTAGCTGAATCGCACTCATACCAGAACTCGTTGCTAAACCCACTGCTCCATTTTCCAAAACAGCTAATGCATGTTCAACAACGTCCCTAGTAGGATTTTTTGTCCGAGTATAATCAAACCCAGTTGACTCCCCTAAAGTTGGGTGTTCGTAGGTTGTTGAAAAATACAAGGGCGTGTTAATTGCTCCTGTCGCCGGATTTTGATGATTGCCAATCTGTGCTAAAAATGTTTCAATAGCCATTTCTTCACCTTTTTCCATAGAACTCCTCCAGTTATTACTATTTTCTTCTTCTTCCTTACAGTACATTTTAATCTATTCTTTCTACAAACATTCTAGTATTAAAATAATAACAATAAATATTCTCAAAGTACAACAAGAAACCTACTTGACTTATCAAAAATTTGAACTAAAAAAATTTTTTTCAATCATTCTAACTTTGTTTCTTATAGCTTTTCATCAAACACAAAAGACCATAGAATTAGATCGTTTTGATGATCTATCCTACAGTCCTAGAATTGTAATGACATGTTTAAGAAAACATGAATTGAATACAATAAAGATAAATGGCAATTAACCCTAGAGAAAAAGCTACGTAAGGAATTTTTTTGAGTTTTTTTGCTACTTTGAAATAGATGCTCAAGTAAATGGTTAAACCCATACCTAAAAAAACTAGAACTTTTAAAATATCAATATCTGGCGACTGATACGCCTGTTCAAAAATAGATAGCTTAGTAGATAATAAATCTGTTACGAATAAAATGTTAAAATTGAACAAACTAGAACCGATAATTCCTGCAATCGCTATATTGGCATGCCCCATCTTACAAAGAGTATACGTTGTGACTAGTTCAGGCAATGATGTTGCAACAGCTAACATTAACGTACCTACTAAAGTCGCACCAATTTCAGGGTACGCAATGACTATTTGATCACTTATTCTAGTCATAACTAAACTAAAAATAATCATTAACACAATATATAAAAGACCCCTGAGAACAATTTGTTGAATAGTCAAATGCATTAGACCACTACTTTCAGCCTCTTCTTCTTGTATATCCTGACTTTTATATGAACGATAAATAACCAAAAAATACAAAATAAAAATCGTCGCACTTGCGATTGAAATATGGAAAAATGGAATAGGCAATGACCAAGGGAAATACAAACCTAACAATGCTATTACATTCAAAGTAATAATTACGTATAGCGTTCTTTGATTCTCATATGAGACATTATTAAACATTCTTTTCTTTAAAAAAATCAGATTGATAATCGTCAATATTAATAAATTAAACACATTACTCCCTAAGATGTTCCCAAATGACATTGTTGGCTGACCTAAAATAATTGCATAACTGGAAGTAAGTAATTCGGGAAGACTTGTGATTAATGAAAAAATAATCAATCCTACAAAACCTGTTGAAATGTTTGCTTTCTCATTAAAAGCAGATACATATTTAGTCACATTAATCGCTGTATATACGACAAAACTAGCCGCAATTACAAATAAAACAAATAACACGCTCTCACCTCCTTGCAAATTTCGAGTAATTTAGGAAACTCTAATCCTTTGTCATCACTAGTTTTCCATGGATTTCAGGAAATACTCCCCTCCACTTTTTAATCGCTTATCTTCCAATTCATCAAGCGAATCAGAAGGCAAGAAAAATAACTGGATGTTAAAAAATAGCAGAACTAGGAGGTACTTGAAAACGATAGTAGCATCCGAATTTTTCAGTGAATAGTTTGGAAATCTAGGAAGAAAACGCAGGTTATGTGATACATAAACGAGGCTTTCTGATGACGAGTTACATGCTGTTCACAAAAATAATCGTCGTAGTAGTTTTCAAACACATCCGAAATTGTAGTTGGTACCAATAACCGTGGATAGAATCCAATGTGAATTACTTGGGCTTGTGCCATCTGTTTAACCCCAAGTTTGAAGCTTGGAAGCTCTGAGACCTAATCTTTAGGCTCAGAACGGTTCCACGGCTTTTCACTGGCACCAACTGCTAGTAGTGAAGCGGATATAGTTTCCTGGTTCACTCATTTTGATAAACCATCGAAAAAAAACTTTTATTCATCTACTGGAAAATAGAAATTTTTCGACAGATTTTGAATAATTCCTTTATTTCATTGTACTCTATGCTCTAAAATAAAAGCAAAACATCCACTAATCAAAAAAATATGTAGAACAAAGCTCAATACGCTTCATTCCACATACCTTAAATCTCAATTAATACTAGCAAACATAATTTCACTCTCAACAATTCCTATCTATGCTTGCAGTATCTCTCTTATCGCTCAATCGTTTAAAATTCAACTATTTATTTCATAAATTGTTCTGGTGTAATTCCATCCATCCCAATCATTGGATCAATTTTTTGATTCTTTATCATTTCTATCGTTAATAGATGATTCATTTGTTCTTCAACTTCTTCAATTATTTCTTCTGTTTCTTGCTGAAAAAGTGAAAAAGTCTCTACTTTTGGTTCCTCATTTATTGGCTTTTCTGCTTCAACAGTTAAAGCTATCGGAGTCTTTTTGTCTTTTTCTATCCCATCACTCGGCAAAACAGGCTTTTCATCTAACGATTCAGCAAATGGTGACTCTTGTGCTATTCCATCTTCATAAGCCTCTAGCTTCATTCGAACCGTCAATGACATAGTACTTGATTCCGTAATTCGCTCTTTCAATCTAGTTAATCGACTGGCAGATTCATGGGCAACACATGTTTGAAACGCGTGAACTTCTCCTAAAAGAATTAAAATATCTTTACTCCTAGTCACAGCGGTATAAAGCAAGTTTCTTTGAAGCATGCGATGATATTGCTGTACCATTGGCAAAATAACCATTTTAAACTCACTACCTTGCGCTTTATGGATAGAACAGCAATAAGAAAGAGTAATTTTATTCCACTCATTTCTTTTGTAAGTAACCTCATTATTATCAAATTGAAGCACTAACTCGTCCACTTTATCCTCAGAATCTTTTGCCAAAATAATTCCTACAATTTCTCCCATATCGCCATTAAAAACATTCAACTCAGGTGAATTGACTAATTGAAGCACTTTGTCTCCAATACGATAAACGGATTCGTTCCATTTCACTTCTTTTTTATTGCCTGGATTAGGATTAAAAATTTCCTGCATCATTTTGTTTAAAGCATCAATTCCAGCCGCTCCACGATACATAGGTGCCAACAATTGAATATCCTGCGCAGAAAAACCTTTTTCTTTTGCCTTCGTGACAATTTGACGAACATAAGTTTCTATATGATAAACATCACTACTGAAAAAAGAGCGATCCTTCTGATTGGTAGTAAAATCCTTAGGCAATTTTCCTTGTTTGATCTCATGAGCTAAAGGAATAATACTAGAACCGCCTTCTTGACGATAGATTTCAGTCAATTCCTTTTGGGGGATTTCATTGATTTGTAGTAAATCATGTAAAATTTGACCTGGTCCCACAGATGGTAGCTGATCTTTATCTCCAACAAAAATAACTTGCATATTGGTAGGAATCGCTTTGAAAAGGGTATTTGCTAACCAAGTATCTACCATTGACATTTCATCTACAATTAATAAACCACCTTCTAACTCCTTAGCAGACATACTAGGATTCTTCTCTCTCCCAGATAATCCTAAAAGCCGATGGATGGTACTCGCTGGCAATCCGGTCGTTTCATTCATTCGTTTCGCTGCTCGACCAGTTGGTGCAGCTAACAGAATAGGAAACATCTCTTGGGAATAGTCCGTAATATCCAATGATAAACCATTCAGTTCAGCAAATAATGACACGATTCCGTTAATAACTGTTGTTTTCCCCGTTCCAGGTCCACCTGTCAAAATGAATAATGGTGATTTAATCGCTTCAATAATCGCCTCTTGTTGAGAATCTCCATATTGAATCTTCTGTTGCTTTTCAATCATTCGAATCGTTTTTTCGATTTCTTCTTGTTCATAGTGAATTTCCTTTTTCCTCGAAAGCAATCGCTGAATTGAATTCCCGATACCCCATTCAGAAAAATAAAGGCTATTCTCAAATAACTTCGTTTCCTCTTGTTGAATTTTTCCTTCTTCAACCAAATGAATAATTTCAGTTGCTACTTGATCCATCGATATTTCAACTGGTCGGCTATTTTCCAATGTACGAATCGTTTCCTGCAGCAAAACTTCTGCTTCTACATAGGTATTCCCAGAGCGAATCGAATGTTGAAAAATTTCATGGCAGATTGCTGCTCGAATTCGTTTTTCAGAATCCGCTTGAATTCCTAGCTGCTCCGCAATATTATCTGCTCGTTTAAACCCTACACCTTCGATATCTTCCACTAGCTGATAAGGATTTTCTTGAATAATTTCTAGGGTTTCTTCTTTATATGTTTGGTAAATTGTAAAAGAAAGCTGGCTACCAAACCCATAACGATTTAAGCCAACAATCACTTGTTCCATGCCATGATTTAAACGAATTGTCTCAACAATTGTCTGACGTTTTTTTTCATTTAGTGTAGGAACTTCTTCCAGTGTACTTGGATCATTGATAATCCGATCAATCGCATCTTCTCCTAAAATTTCAACAATCTTTTCCGCTGTTCTTTTCCCAATTCCCGGAAATTTTTCACTTGATAAATAATTCACTACACCACTAGCAGAGGTTGGACGCTCCTGCTGATAATTATCTACTTGAAATTGTTTCCCATATCGCGGATGATCAATAAAATGACCAAAAAAACGATACAGTTCTTCTTCTTGAATCTGTCCAAAACTACCTGTAACAACAATCTCTTTTTCAAGATAATCAGTATTGGTGTCCTTTACTTGAACAAGTAAAACCTTATAAAAGTTACTTGGATTTTGGAAAAAAATTGCTTGAACCTGTCCAACAATATACTGCTTTTCTTCTCCTATTGTTGTTAGCATCTTTCTGTCACCTCTTTTATCAACACGCTTCGTTTTCATTTACTAGTGAACAAAAAACGCTCTAATTCTCTTGCTTTTCAGCACCCTCAACACTCTCTCGCAAAAAAGAATCATCATTCCATACCTTCAGCTCAAATGGAGTAGATTTTTCGAATTCTGTCACTTTCAAAATAGATAAACTATTATTTTTTAATCCGCCCATACTTCTTAACTCCCCTAGCTCTTTCCCTGTCAAGGCTTGAATTCCTGCTGTTAGCGACGCTCCGTGGCCAACAAATAAATAAGGGCCTTCTCCCTCTGAAAGAGCACCTTCTACTACTGTAGTAATTCGATCAATCGCTTGCTGAATCGGTTCTCCTCCAAAGCTTTTAGGGTTGTATAAGTCTAGACGATAGCGCATGTGGTCTAATTCTTTACTATAAAATTCTCTCATTTCTTCAATTGATTGCCCTTCAAGCTTGCCTAAGCCCAGCTCTTTTAGCAAATCGGTATAAACAATTTCAACTGGCGACTGCAATTCGGCTCTAATTCCTTCTGCCGTTTTGCGGGCACGTAATGATGTACTTGAAAAAATCTTCTCAAAAGGGACTTCCCGTAACTCTTGGCCTAATAATTTAATTTCTTCATAACTAGTAGGAAGTAATGGTGAGTCTCCGCTCATTCCTTGAAATCGTAGTTCCTGGTTCCATTCTGTCTTCCCGTGACGGGTAAAATATAGTTCCATTTGATTTCTCCTTATGTTTATTCTTTCTTTTGTATAATCTTATTCAGTGTATCATTTTCACAAAAAAAATTCTATGAAAGAAATAGCATAAAACAGGTCACATTTTTCTGATTCTTCCAACTTATGCAGGAATTTTCTGACAATTCACAGCTTTTTCGAAAAGTATCACACTTTCTTCAAACTTTTTTATGTTTCCCTTAATCTTAGTAGGTTATAGTTAATCCAAGTTAAAAAACATTACTTATTTTACTTCGTGGATGAACGTGGTGTTACAACTCACTAGTGACAATGGCGTATTCAATCGTCATTACAGAGACTATGTTTATTCTCTTACTACCGAGGTGTAGGTTCGAATCCTACCTTCCACGCTTGTACTTTACTTAAAACAAGACAAAGAAAATAAGGACGCTAAACAAGAAGGGTCCTTTTTCTTTCAGTATTAGGATGTGTCTGAAAACTACTGCGACGAATATTTTCGTGAATCAGAGATCACTCATTGTCATAAAGCCTTGCTTATGCACCACATAAGCTACGTTTTCTTCCTAGACTTCAACACCATTCTCTGAAAAAATCGGATAGCATTATAGTTTCAAACAAATCCTAGTCTATTTTATCTCCATCGTAGTGATGAGATCGTTCTAAGTTTGGGAAATCTTGTTGTCTTAACGCTTCGTATATGACCAATGCAGCTGTATTAGAGAGGTTCAATGAGCGAACATGTTCATCGTTCATCGGAATACGCAAACATTTCTCTGCGTTTTCTCTCATAAATTCTTCTGGCAAGCCAGTTGTTTCTTTCCCGAACATAAAATAATGGTCTTGATGATTATCATAATTTACTTCACTGTATACTTTATTCGCAAATTTAGTAATTAAGTGTAATTCTTGATTGCCCAAATACTCTAAAAAACTAGGTAAATCTTTATGATACGTAATATCTACATCATGCCAGTAATCTAGTCCGGCACGTTTTAGCTGTTTATCATCCGTGGAAAATCCTAAAGGTTCAATCAAATGCAACGGCGAATTAGTCGCTGCACAAGTTCTTGCAATATTTCCAGTATTTGCTGGGATTTGAGGCTCAAATAAAACAATATGATTTGTCATTATCTAACTTCCTTTCAATTCTTTATAATGATAGTATTTTTAAGTAGCAGTTAGACAAGTAAGATGCTACTTCACATCAACAAGTCACTTATTAGTGTACTAAATCAACCACTTTTTTGTGAAAAAATGATAGAAAAAAAACGTATCGTCTCGGTGTCTAGCACTGCGAGTCGTTACGTTAGTGAAGCTCTTCTCACTAACTTTTATCAGAACAGGAACCTGATAAAAACCAATGAAAAAACAACTTGTATGTAATATAACACCAATATCAGAGCTTTGCAAGGGTTTTTCTCAAATTGGTAAAAATGAAAGCGTTATCTTCTGTTCCCTTTTAACATTCGTACATCAATTGTGATAGAAGTCAACGGATTTGCTTGAATTTCAGCTTTTACCTTTCTATCAACTTGCCACTCAAGAGGTGACATTTCCAACAGATCCAAACGACGAGCTTCAGGAATCTCAAAAGTATAAGTTACTCGCTCATTATGAGTCATTTCCATTTCTTGTGCAAATTTTGCCACAACTTTTTCATTAGAATATTCTTGTTTTTCTGGATTATTCGGGTAAAAGGCTTCACGCAACTCCCTTAAATAATGAACTTCGGGAACAATTTTTACCACAGCCCCCTCTGGTTTTAAGACACGATTGAATTCATTATAATGAGAAGGAGAAAATATATTTAAAACTGAATCAATAGAAGCATCAGAGAAAGGTAAATTGGTTAAATCTGCAATACACCAAAACGCATCGATTGGCTGACTACTAGCTAAATATATTCCTTCTTTGGAGATGTCAAAACCTATCTTTGGTCCGACTGCTCCTCTTTTGCTTAACTCAGATAAAAAACTACCTTCTCCACAGCCAACATCAAGAGTTGTTCCTTCAAGATTAATAACCGTTGCTAGTTTATCTAGAACTGGTTGATACATGCCGCTTTCAATCATTAATCCTCTGTGAAACAACATTTTTTTATCATATTCCGTTTGAATACTATGAGTTAAAAAGTACAAGGTTCCTTTTTTGGACAAATCAAACTGATGATTTTGACTACACACAAGACTAAAATTTTCTAATTTGAATGGCTGATGACAAAAAGGACAGGCAAGTATCTCCAGATGATTCTCTAAAAAAGCTTTAGCTGAATCAATTTTTTTAATCATTTTTGAACTCCTTTACAACTGCTAATTTGCGTAACACTTTTCTTAATCTATCCAATCTTACAATGAGATTGAGGCTTTGGCAATAAAAAGATATATGGTACAATGCCATTGGATATCATTTTTAACCAATAAAAATGACATCTTATAAGTTGAATGAATAAGGAGCAAAAATATGATAAAAGAATTTTGTGCTGAAAATTTTACAGATATTCCTACCGCTACTCGCAATGGCGCTAATAGAATTGAATTGTGTGATAATCTAGCTGTCGGTGGAACAACTCCTAGTACAGGTGTGATTGAAGAAGTCGTGGCTTATGCGGGTGAAAAATCAATTCCAGTAATGACAATGATTCGTCCACGAGGTGGAGATTTTGTTTACAACGATATTGAACTAAAAATTATGCACACAGATTTAATTGAAGCAAAAAAACTGGGAACTGATGGTGTTGTTTTTGGCTGTCTAACTTCTGAAAACTGGTTAGATGAAGAAGCGCTAGAATTATTAATAGAAACTGCCGAAGGACTGCAAATAACTTTCCATATGGCTTTCGATCAGTTAAACCAAGAAAATCAATTTAAAGCGATTGACTGGCTAGCTGAACATGGGGTTCATCGAATTTTAACTCATGGCGGCGTATCAAAAACACCTATTACAGAAAATTTTGCTCACCTAAAAGAATTAATTCGTTATGCAGATAACCGGCTGATCATTCTTCCTGGTGGTGGCATTTCTAATGAAAATATTCAACAAGTCATTGAAGAATTAGATGTTTCGGAAGTACACGGAACAAAAATTGTAGCCATATAAAATTAAGCTGTTTTCAATTTGTCTACTAGAAAACTTTTATAAACTCAAATAGAGACCAAATTGAAGTGAAAATTTTCTTCAATTTGGTCTCTATTTGAATAGGCAGATTTTTTTGTACTCTCTCCTTTGCTTTTTCTACCTTTTGTCCCTACAATTAAAGATAGGTAAGAAGTATAAAAAAGTGAATTTATTTTTACCTGTATTTTTTCTGAAAAGGAGTTTTTAATCATGAAGAAAAAGAGTACCTCAATCTCAATGATTGGATTTGTTTCCATAACCATTGCAATGGTTATGGATGTTTACGAATACCCTATTTTTGCTACATCAGGCTTACAGCTAGTTTTTTTCCTGATTGTTGGTGGACTACTTTGGTTTATTCCTACTGCCCTCTGTTCTGCCGAAATGGCAACCATAGATGGCTGGGAAGAAGGTGGGATTTTCACTTGGGTCAAGAATACATTAGGCGAACGTTTTGGCTTCGCAGCAGTGTTCTTCCAGTGGTTTCAAGTAACCATAGGCTTTATTACGATGCTATATTTTATTTTAAGCGCTATTTCTTATGTCTTTCATTTTCCACAGCTAAATAGCAATCCTTGGCTTAAATTTATTGGTATTGTGATTATTTATTGGATACTAACATTCTCTCAATTTGGAGGAACAAAAAATACCGAAAAGTTCGGTAAAATTGGTTTTTTTGTTGGTATTTTAATTCCAGCTATTATTTTATTTTGCCTATTTATTTTGTACATTTTGAAAGGAAATCCTCTTCAGTTTCATTTGTCGAAAGCGTCATTTTTTCCAGATTTTACTAAACCAAACACTTTAGTCGTATTTATTTCTTTTATTCTCTCTTATATGGGAATTGAAGCCTCTGCTTCCTACGTTAATGAACTAGAAAATCCTAAAAAAGAATATCCAATTGCTATGCTTATTGTTGTTTTAGCTGCAATTTTGTTGAATACAATTGGCGGCTTATCTGTTGCTGCTGTTATTCCAGCCTCTAAGATATCTTTAAGTGGCGGGATTTTACAAGCGTTGGAATCTTTATTCGCGACTATTAGCCCTAACTTAAACATCTTAGTAAATTCGGTCGCCTTAATGATTGCCATTGGGGTTATCGGAGAAGTCAGTGGTTGGATTGTTGGGCCAGCTAGAGGGTTGTATGCTGCCGCTCAACAAGGATTATTACCTCCTATTTTTAGAAAAGTGAATAAGCATGATGTGCCTGTTTATTTAGTTTTAGTTCAAGGTGTCGTTGTCACTTTTTGGGCAGCGCTCTTAACATTTGGCGGGGGTGGAAATAATCTGTCTTTCCTCATTGCCATTGCTTTAACGGTTGTTGTCTATTTAATGGCGTACCTACTTTTTTATATTGGCTATTTTGTTCTAATTTTTAAGCATCAAGATTTGCCTAGAGGTTACCATGTTTTTGGAGGAACCATTGGAAAAACAATTATTGCTAGTTTAGGTTTATTCACTTCGATTGCTTCATTAATTATTTCATTTGTGCCACCAGCATCTGTCACAGCTGGGGAAACCTCTATTTATTTAATAATTTTAATCGTCAGTGCTCTTTTATCTTTGGCTCTGCCTTTTATTATTTATCATTTTAATGACAAAAGTATTCACAAAACGATCAAAGCACCGAAGCACATGTCTTCAGATGAAACAAATAAATTTATTGATTTGGCTTTCCGTGGTGAACATCACATTGACCCAGACAAAGATGACTATTTATAAAACAGCTAAAATAGGGTAGCATTCTAACTTTTTCATGAATGTTACCTTTTTTCATATAGAAAAAACTGCCTAGAGAATATACATACGCATCATCCTCTAAACAGTTCTTAGATTCAATTTTCAAATAAAATACTGCATGAACAGACCAGCAATATTAAAATAGATTAGTACACTGGTTAAATCACTAAGAGTCGTTATAAAAGGCCCACTGGCAACAGCCGGATCAAAGCCCAACCGATCCATTAACATCGGAATCAAGCTTCCAGCCAGATTCGCAACTGTTATTGCACAAAACATCGCCATCCCAATCACAAAGCCCAAAGGTAAATTTTGTTTCCAAATTCCAACAACAATCAAAATTGTGATTCCTGTAATAGCTCCTGTTACTAAACCAGTCAAGACTTCACTAACGATTAAACGAATAAAATTATTATCCTTCTCATCGGCAAAAGCCAAACGCCTTACTGCTACAGCCAGAGATTGGGTTCCTGCATTTCCAGCAGTTCCAGTGATCAATGAGATAAAAACAGCTAAGATACTTGCTTCACTTACCAAAGCCTCATAATGGCTGATTAAGGATGCGGTAGACATTCCTAAGAATAATAATGTAATTAGCCACGGAAGACGCTTAGACGCAGCTTTAAACGGGTTTTCGCTGACTGCTTCTACGTTAACCCCTGCTAAACCAGAATAATCGCTGGCCGCTTCATCATCGATAACGTCAATAATATCATCTACCGTTACAATTCCCAATAAATGATCATCATAGTCTGTTACAGGAACAGCTAGAAAGTCATAATCACGAATCATTTTTGCTACATCTTCTTGATCATCCCCAACATGAACAGAAATTACACGTTCACTTAGAACTTCTGAAATCATTGTATCATCTTCATTAATAATTAAATCCCGTAAAGAAATTACACCAACTAAATGATTCTCTTGATCAACAACATACACATAATAAATAGTTTCTGCAACATCCGCTTGATTTTTCAACACATACATTGCTGAACGAACCGTTTGATTTGCAACGATTGATACATATTCGGTTGTCATAATAGAACCAGCAGTATCATCTTCATAATGCAATAGCTCTTTGATTTCTGCAGCAGATTCTTTGCTCATTAGACTTAAGTATTTGGCTTTTTGGCTCTTTTCTAACATGTTTAATAAGTCTACAGCATTATCCGTATACATTTCTGCCAACATTTCTGCTGCATAACTTGGACGCATCTCTGCTAAGTAATCCTTCATATTTTCATTATCTTCTTCAATCACATCGAACATATCAGCAAGTTCTTTGGGTGAAAGATAACTATAGATTTCTTTGCGTTCAATTTCATCAAGGGATTGATAGAGTTGTCCCTGTTCATAAATATGCAAAGCAAAAAAAGATTCACGAAATTCATTCATCTGCTTGTTTTTTAAAGTTTCTACCAACAATGAGAAATGCTCGTCCATCTCCTGACCTTCATTCAATCCAATCCCCCCTTTTAATTAATGTATTTACAACCTTTTGCATGTCAGTAGCCAAAGAAGAAACAAAAACTACCTCTTGCTTTGTAAAAGGATGAATAAAAGATAGGCTATTACAATGGAGCGCCTGCCTTGTTACCCCAGCATCCATCGTACCACCGTACATATCGTCTCCGATCAAAGGACAACCAATCGCTTCAAAATGCACTCTAATCTGATGGGTTCGTCCAGTATGAAGCTGAATGCGAACTTTTGCAATTTTATCATCGGACTCCTCTAACCAGTATTCTGTTTCCGCATGTTGACCTGATTCAGTCGTTTTTCTTTTCAATAAAGAAGTATAATCTCTACCAATTGGCAAAGTAATTCGTCCGTGCTGTGCTAAAGAAGTAATCTTTCCGCAAACAAGAGCTTGATAAATTTTTGTTACTCGTTTATTCCTTAACTCTTGATCAATCATCGCATGTGCGAAACCATGCTTAGCAAATAGCATGAGTCCCGATGTATCTCGATCAAGTCTAGTAACCACATGAATCACTTGGTCGTTATATCCTTGCTTTTTATAATATCCCTTTACACGATTGGCCATCGTTCCATTAGGATGATATTGTGCAGGAATAGAGGCTACTCCAGAAGGCTTATTAATAACTAAATAGTGGTCATCTTCAAAAATAATTTCAATTGGTGTGTCATCAACTAATAAGGTTTCATGTTCTTTTTCATCTGGAATCGTAATTTTCACTTGATCCCCAAAACTTAATTCGTACAAAACATTTTGGATTATTTCGTTGACTTCTATTTTACCACCTTGAAATTTTATTTTTGCCAAAAGACCTTTAGAAATCCCCTGCTCCTTTAAAAAATATTTAATTTGCTGCTTGGTTTCTTTCTCATATTTCCACTTAAATTCCATCTACTTTTTAATCCTCACTAATAAAGGCATCTTTCACTCGGTGCCAAAACTGCATATGTTTGTAGGATGCAAAATGTATCCGTTCTTCTGCAATCCGATATTGAATAGATTCTATGTTGTCCGGCCGTATATCTAACTGATCTATCGTAATTGAATAGTCACTACTTTCTTGTAATTCTATCGTCACCCATTCCGTATGAGCAATCACTATCGGCGAACCTAACGTTCTAAAAACCCGATTATTTAGTGAAGCAATTTCCGTTAACTGAAAAGCATTGATACTTGGATGTAGCACTGCTCCCCCAATACTCTTGTTATAGGCGGTAGAACCCGTTGGCGTTGAAACAGACAAGCCATCTCCACGAAAACTTTCAAATAATTCATTTTTGATATAAACATCCGCAACCATCGTGCGAGTCCCTCTTTTTATTGTAGACTCATTTAATGCTAGAAAATGTTTATCAGGTGTGTCATCCCAAAAGCAAATTTTAACATCTAATAATGGATAGCTGATACTTTTTTCTTGCTCCAGCATCAAGCTTTCGACCAGTTCCTCTAGCTCATAATCTCGCCAATCCGTATAAAAACCAAGATGTCCTGTATGAACACCTAAAAAACTGACTTCATTTAATCGATGACTAAATCGGTGAAAAGCAGAAAGTAATGTACCGTCTCCACCAACAGATATAATCAATTCAGGTTGATTTTCATCAATCAAAATATTATTTTTCTTTAATAACACACGTAATTTTTTCGTAACTTCCTTAGATTTTTCTTCATTATTATGAACAATCGCTATTTTCATGGGATTCCTTCCTTTTACTCATCAATCGGCTTTTTTTCTTCCTGTTCATGCAAAAAATAATTCCTTTTAGACCTTCCTCGTCCATGTGAAAAGAGATGCTGAGCCTCTTGAATTTCTTCTCGAATTAAGGACATTTCTTCATCTAATTGATAAGCTGCTTCTGCTGCACGCTCTAATCTATCCTTCATTTCTTCAGGAAATTCTCCCTGATACTTATAGTTCAGAGAATGCTCAATCGTAGCCCAAAAATTCATTGCTAAGGTTCTAATTTGAACCTCTGCAAGAATCTTTTTTTCGCCAGTAATTAGTTGAACTGGATATTCGATAACCAGATGATACGAGCGGTAACCACTCGCTTTTTTATTTGTGATATAGTCTCGCTCTTGAATAATTTGTAAATCTTTACGATTTCTAATAATGTTAACTACTTGATGAATGTCTTCGACAAACTGACACATAATTCTCAACCCAGCAATATCTTGCATCTCTTCTTCTAATCGATCTATCGGAATATTTCTCAATGTAGCTTTTGTTAAAATACTATCAACCGGCTTTACTCTGCCAGTAACAAATTCAATTGGCGTGTGCTTATTCTGCTCTCGAAATTGCTTACGAATTCCTCGTAATTTAACTTTCATCTCTCCCACAGCTTGCTCATATGGTGCTAAAAAAAGTTCCCACTCTTTTTCCATATTTATCCCTCAATTTCTTTGAATATTATCCACTGCCTATTTTACCATACAGCCACCCAAAATAGGATGATTTAAGTAATTGTAAATGTTTTTACAATTTTCTAATAACTATTCTCTTCAAAATTCACTTTTCTTGACGTAATCATACAATGTATGTGAAAATTGAGTTGAAACTAAGAAAGAGAGTCCTTGCTATGAGTGAAAATTTGGAAATAGAATTTAAGTCTTTATTAACTGAAAAAGAGTTTTCACACTTGTTAAATCATTTTGAAATAACAGAAGAAGATTGTTTTACTCAAACAAACTATTACTTTGATTCGAAGGACTTACTACTAAAACAAAATCAAATGGGCTTAAGAATCCGAATTCTTCCTTTTTCAGCAGAACTGACTTTAAAGATACCTGCTAATGAAGGTTTACTTGAAATCAGTGAATCTCTGCCACCAAACATAGCTATAGATTTAATTGAATTGAATCAATTACCCGATCATGGCATTGTGTATGATAAATTGATTAGTTTAGGTTTTTCTGTAAGTGACCTAACTACTATCGGCTCGCTAAAAACAAAACGAGCTGAAAAAAAGATTCCTGAAGGACTACTAGCTTTAGATGAAAGTTGGTTTGGAAATCAACATGATTTTGAAATTGAACTGGAAGTGTCTAATGCTATAGAAGGAAAAAAAGCATTTATCTCTTTATTAAAAAAGTTGACTATCAAAGAAAAAGTTGCTCCAAATAAAATTCAACGAATGATGATTGCCTCTTCTAATAAGTTCTAATGAAATTATTAAGACAAAATCAAATCATTTTATTTTCTTTGGCTTTTTTGATAAATTAGAAACGTTGCTTAAGAGAAAACATTTTTATGAATGATTGGAAATTGGAGGAAATATGGATGATTGAAATTTATTTGTTCGTTAATCCTTTGGGTGGCGTCTGTCTTGATATCGAAAAGGATATTTTACATCTAGTTGAAACTGAGAATAAAAAAATACAGTTTCGCTTTATTCCTCTACTGAATATGAGAACAATTAATCATCTTTTGTCTTTGTTTAATGTTCCATCTAATGATATTCAGAAGCGAAATGAACTTTTCGAAACAATTTATTCTGCTGCCTTAGATTACAAAGCTGCTCAACTACAAGGCAAGAAAAAAGGACGTCAATTACTAATAGGATTACAAAATGCCGTGGCAAAAAATAAAATACCCTATTCTCCTGAATTGTCTGAACGCTTATTTGTTGAAGCGGGAGGCGATTTAGAAATGTATCGTATTGATCGACAATCTGATTTTGTTAAAGAATCTTTCCAAACAGATCAACAAATTGCTGGTGAAATGGGCATTGAAAAACATCCTTCCGCTGTCGTTTATAATTATGCCTGCGAGCGTGATTACGGCGTTCTAGTTGAAGACTGTGATTCTATGGAAGAAATAAAACAGCTATGCGAAACAACGGATGAAATGTTGCAAAATTTCCACAATAACTTGGAACTTAAACATAAAAGTGAACAAATTGTTCCCAGAGCGCATCTTCATTTATTGTAACCTTATACCTGTTATGTATCTATATCTATACAAAAAGATGTATGCTTTCTCTACAACAGAGGGCATACATCTTTTTTGACTTTTATTTTTCTAGCGCTTCAATCAATACTTCAAATTCATTTAATCGAGTTTCAAAAACACTCATTGCATCATCTAGGTAGTATGATTGCGTCATATCTACACCAGCTTTTTTCATTACTTCAATCGGATAATCACTACTACCTGATTTTAAATACATTAAATAGTTCTCTAAAGCTTGAGGTTCTTCTGTCAAAATTTTCTTTGATAAAGCAGAAGCTGCTGAAAAACCTGTAGCATATTGAAAAACATAATAATTGTAATAAAAATGAGGAATTCTTGTCCATTCTGTTGTAATCTCTTCATCTTTGATTACTTCTGGTCCATAATATTTTGCATTTAGCTGACTATAATTCTCACAAAGATAGTCACTCGTCAGTGGCGTTCCTTTCGCATCCTCAACATGAATAAAATGTTCAAATTCAGCAAATTGAGTTTGTCTGAAAACTGTTCCTTTGAATCCATCTAAATAGTGATTTAAAATATACGCTCTAACATTTGGATTTGTTTCTGTTTTCAACAAATATTCTGTCAAAATATTTTCATTTGTCGTCGAAGCAATTTCTGCCAAAAAGATAGAATAATCACCATAAACATAAGGTTGATTTTTTCTAGTAAAATAACTATGAATACTATGACCCATCTCATGTACAAGTGTGTATAATTGATCTAAACTATCATGCCAATTCAATAGAATATATGGAGCGGTATCATAAGCGCCCGAAGAGTATGCTCCACTTCGTTTCCCTTGATTCTCTACTACGTCAATCCAACGATTATCAAAAGCTTGCTTAACTGCTGACAAATATTCTTCTCCCAATGGTTCCAAAACTTTGAGGGTCATTTCTTTAGCTTCTTGATAACTATATCGAATAGATATCTCACCTAGGACAGGTGTATACATATCATACATATGAAGATCCTCTAAATTCAACAACCGTTTTCTCAAAGCAATATATCTATGAAGCAAAGGTAAATGCTTGTTTACTACAGTAATCAAATTGTCATATACACTTTCAGGAATATGATTATTATTTAATGATGCCGCTCTAGCTGAAGGAAACTGGCGAATTTTAGCTTTAAAATTATGAGCTTTCACATGTGAGCTTAGTGTAGAGGCAAAAGTATTTCTGAATTGATTATATACTTTATAAAGACCTTCAAATGCATGTTTACGAACATCTCGTTCCACACTTTCCATTAATTGTCCATATACTCCATGAGTTAGTTGAATTTTTTCACCAGTTTCATTTTCAATGATAGGAAACTCTAAATCAGCATTATTTAAAACTGAAAAGGTATTGCTAGATGCTTCAAAAATTTCTCCTGCACCAGCCAACAACGCCTCTTGATCCGAAGATAGAATATGAGGGCGGTCAGTCAAAATATTTTCTATAAAGTGACGATATACTTCTAGTTCTTTATTTTCTTCAAAGAAATGCCAAATTTTTTCATCACTTAACGTTAAAACTTCTGGTTCAAACCATGATATTGCTTCACTAACTTTAGAAAATAGCATACTCGCTCTTCCATATAACGCTTGAAAAGTAGCATTTGTCGTGTCTTGATCATTCTTCAAATGGGAATATACGTAAATTGATTCAATTTTCCGATACATTGCTAAGTAATAATCAATTCCTTCTTGAAATTCTTTCGCTCCTTGCCCAAGTGTTCCTTTAAAACTCTCTGCTTTTTCTATCTCATTTGTTAGTCTCTCACACGCGTTATCAAAAGCAAGATCATCTTTAAAGATTTTAGCTAAATCCCAAGTTAGCTCTACTGACAACTCTGAACGCTTTGGTAATTGTTTTGTTTCAGTCATACACTCACTCCTTCATAATTTTCATACAAATTTATAGTATCATATTTTCAATTGGAGTAGCACTAATTAGATACTTATTCCCTAATTGGCTATGCCAATTTCCAAAAGAAATTGTTTGATCAGAAATTATGTTATGATTATAGTACCATTTATTCTCTATCTTTTTTATTAGCTGACAAACTTTTAACCAATGAAAAAGTTCTCTTACACACTGTTGAATTAGTATTTTTTTTGAAACATTTGGGAAAATTATCAAATAAATATCTGCTTTTTCTAATTCATTCACTGCCAATATAAATAGAGCTTCACTACAAATCCCTTCTTTCCCATAAAACTGTACCAATTCAAAAAATTTCTGTTTTACGAAAATATCTGATTGTTTACAACAAAAGAGGCGAATTCCTGGATAATAAAACCAATAAGGGAGATGCAATAAATGAAAACCTTTGTTATATAAAGTCGCCTGTACTTCTAAAATACATCGATCTTTTGTAACTAATTTCTTATTCAAATCTTGATAATAGGCCTGTACCAATTCTCTAGTATTATGCTTTCTTTGGTGGAAAAACAGCCTTTTTTCAGGGAAAGAAAATATCTGTAGTAAAGATTCACTACTGAAGCACCACTTTTTGGTAACAGAATGTAGCTGCCTATTCCATTGTTCTTCTAAATGGAACTGAATAGCCAATTCTTTCTCTCTCCAATCAATTGACCAAAGATAAAAACCACTATTTTCAGAAAAATAACATAAACTTCTAGCGACTTCCTTTATTTTGTTTTTTGGTGCTAGTTTTTCTCCGCAAATCCAAATTGGATAATAACCTGCCTCTAGATAATTCCTAGTCCTTTGAAGTAACCTGTCTTTGCTTATAGAACTACATTGAACTTCCAATGCCAGCTTTCCAATTAATATGTCTGGTCTTTGATTCAATTCTGGTAAATATGCTTCTATTTCATAATCCAAGCCATCCCTTTCACACCAACTAGCTAACGCTTGCTTCAAAAAAAGATGCTCTTCTGTCTCTCCTTCTGAGAAAGAGTCACAAGTTTTTTTACTAATATGAGCAAAATGAGCTATCTTTCTTTGACCATTTTTCAATCGAACTTGCTCTCCACATGAAACACAATACAGCTTAGAACCACGAATTTTTTCAATAAGCTCTTCACTTTCTGACATCAGAGATACTAATTGGTTGTTTTCGTCACATGCAATCAACATATTCTATTCCCTCCTACTTTATAATATACGCAAATAACCTATTTTTCTTTTTACAGACGACAAAAAAGTTGGAAGAAAACTAAAATAGTTTTTTCCCAACTTAAAAAGCTAACAAATTAACAGTCACTTTTCTATCATCTGGTAAGAAAATTCTGCTTAAAAATAGTAACGGGTAAGCTCCATTGCATTTCGTTCCATGATTAATGTGCCGTATTCTGTTAATGTTTCGGGTGTTGTTGTAGATACTTTAGAAAACTCTAATAATTGAGCAATCTCATTCTCAACTTCACTTTTTCCTAGTTCTTCTAACATAAAAATAACTTGAAGGTAATAAGTATTTTTTAGTTTATATAAATTAGTCATAACAGATGGCAAGAAAACTTCATTTGACAACTGAATCATTGCTTCAAAATCGGCTAGTTCAATCACTATATTTTTAGTTGCATCATTTGATACATCCTGACCTTCATCAACAAAGTCTGCTTCTATCTGTTTGCGAATCATGTCGCTTACATCATCAGAATTCATAGTATTCATTCCATCAAAAGAAGACATATCATCAACTGTTGCATTTTTACTGATAAACAATTCTAGACCATCACTTTTTGGCAACACTTGAAACGTGACAGCTTCACTACCTTGGAATTCGTCTTCCACATCTACTTCTTCTAAAATACTATAGAAAAAATTCTCTACTTCTTTATGGTTACCAAGTAAATCCAAAAAAGTAATTCCTCTGTCTGCTAAATCCTCATTACCAATTAGTACTCGGATTGTATTCTCGTTAATATGTTCCATTTCCATGTCAATGCACCTCGCTTTCGCTTCAATCATGAAACTGTTTCTTACGTTCATTGTAGCTGAATCCCACCAAATGTAAAGAAAAAAGTAACAATACTTCAAAAACAATTATAGACTTATCAAAATTTAAAGTAATTGATAAAAGCTTCTCATGCCTTTTTCAGACAAGCAATACCTATCACTTTAAGATTTAAGTGATTTTTGTTTCAAATTTTCCCTTAATCAAAAAAGAAAACCTTTATCTAATTTATAGACAAAGGTCCCTTTAAAATTTTTATAAACCTGCCATCAACTGTGCTTGGCGTAACTCTAATTGACGAACATCTCTTGGTAAGAAACGTCGAATTTCATCTTCGTTAAATCCTACCTGTAATCTTTTAGCATCAATCATAATTGGCCGACGTAACAATCCTGGATTCTCTTTCACTAATTCAAGCAAGTCCTGTAATGGAAGCTCATCAAGATCCATATTCAATTTCTGGAATACCTTCGAACGAGTAGAAATAATTTCTTCTGTTCCATCTTCAGTCATTCTCAAAATCGCCTTCAATTCTGAAATATTTAATGGTTCTGAGAAAATATTTCTTTCCTTGAATGAAATCTCATGCTCTTGTAACCAAGCTCTTGCTTTGCGACATGACGTACAACTAGGGGAAGTAAAAAGTGTCAACAAAGTGCATCACTCCTTTTGTGATTTTTATCACATTTTTAAAATAGGAGATAACAATATATCCCTATTTACTAACAGTATACCTAATTTCCATCCAAATTACCAGTAGTTTTGTAAATATTATTGTTCTACTAGCCGTTATTTAAAGACTTTCATTTATTAATAAAAAATTATTCATCACTTCTGAAAGGGATTACGCAACCGCTTTCTAATTATCAACAAAATTAGTACAGTCTTAATTTTTTAAGAAAACTGTACTAATTTCACATTTTATTTTTTTTATTTTTTCTCCAACTACTCATCAATTTAATGTATAATAGTGACAGTGAATCTTATTAATTGATTAGGGTGGTTATTTTATGGAAACTATTTTCTCCGGGATTCAACCTAGTGGAACCCCAACTATAGGAAATTATATTGGTGCAATAAAACAATTTATCAACTTACAAAATGACTACAAGTGTTATTTTTGTGTTGTTGACGAACATGCAATTACAGTTCCTCAAGCTCCTTTGGAACTACGACAACAGACTTTAAGTTTAGCTGCTCTGTACCTAGCAGTCGGACTTAATCCTAAAAAAGCAACAATCTTTATCCAGTCTGAAGTTTCAGCACATGCCGAAGCAGCTTGGATAATTCAATGTAATACAACAATTGGTGAATTAGAGCGAATGACTCAATTCAAAGATAAATCGCAAAAGAATGGACGAACAGGGGTTAGTGCTGGCCTACTAACCTATCCACCATTAATGGTAGGAGATATCGTTTTATATAATGCGAACTTAGTTCCTGTTGGTGATGATCAAAAGCAACATTTGGAATTAACAAGAGACTTTGTTGAGCGTTTTAATAAACGATACAGTCAACCTAACCAAGAAATCTTAACGATGCCAGAAGTAAAAATTGCCGAACATGGTAGTCGAGTGATGAGCTTACAAGAACCGACTAAAAAAATGAGTAAATCTGACCCTAATAAAAAAGCATTTATTTCTATGTTAGATGAACCAGATATTATTCGCAAAAAAATTAAATCTGCAGTCACTGATTCTACTGGTATCATTGAATACGATCCGGAAAATAAACCTGGTATCTCTAACTTACTAAGTATTTTCTCTGCTGTTACTGATTTTACAATTGATGATTTGGTTCTTAAATATAATGGTCAGGGCTATGGCGTATTTAAAGCAGATTTAGCTGAAGCAATTGTTGATTTACTTTTACCTATCCAAACTCGTTACAATGAGTTACTTCACTCAGATGAGTTAGATGTCATTCTTGATGAAGGAGCACAAGTTGCTCGTTTAGTTGCTAACAAAACGTTACAACGGATGAAAAATGGTATTGGTTTAGGTAGAAAACCACGTAAAAGAAAATAAAAAATGAAAAGTTAGTAACAGAAGTACCACTATTTAAGATAATTAGTCTTGAATAGTGGTACTTCTTTTTTGTACTAAGTTTTTGGTCTTTGTTCATTTTAATTTCTAAATTGAGCAGCATATAAATCTCGATAATGTCCACCTTTTAGTAATAGTTCTTCATGGGAACCTTGTTCAATAATCCCATTTTCACTAACCACAATAATTCTTGTCGCATGTTTAATGGTGGCTAGACGGTGCGCAATAATCAATGTTGTTCTACCAGCGGCTAAAGAATTTAGTGATTCTTGGATAACTTGCTCTGTCTCTGTATCTAAAGCTGAAGTTGCTTCATCTAAAATTAAAATTGGAGGATTTTTTAAAAACATTCTGGCGATAGCTACTCGCTGCTTTTGACCACCAGACAATTTCACCCCTCTTTCACCAATAATTGTGTCTAATCCTTCACTCATCTGTGCAACAACTTGTTCTAAATGTGCTAACTTGACAGCTTTCTGGATCTCGGCCTCAGTCGCTTCTAAATTACCATAAGAGATATTCTCTCGAATCGTTCCTGGAAAAAGAAAAACATCTTGTTGGACAATCCCAATCTGATTTCTCAAAGAAGCCAACGTCATATCTTGAATGTTTATTCCATCAACAGTAATTTCTCCTTCTGTTACTTCGTAAAATCGTGGTAACAAATTACAAAGTGTTGTTTTACCAGAACCACTTTTCCCAACAAATGCGATGGTTTCTCCCGGGAGAATTTCAAGATTGATGTGATTTAACACTTTTGTCGAATCAGCATACGAAAAAGAAACTTCGTGATAGTTGATCTCTCCCTTCAACTGTTGAACCGTAATAGCATTGGGTTTGTCTACTATTGTTGGCTTTTTATCCATTTCTTCTATAAAACGTTTAAACCCTGCAATTCCCTTCGGATAACTTTCAATCATAGTATTTACTTTTTCAATGGGTCGTACGAAAACATTTGATAATAAAATAAATGCTACGAACTGTCCTTCTGAGATCGCGCCTTGGATAGTATAATAAGCTCCAAAAATAAGTGCAAATAAGTTGATTAAACGAATCAATAGATAATTATAAGAAGAACTAATTCCCATTACTTTATAAAAAACAATTTTTGATTGACGATACAACTGATTCAACTGATTAAATCTTTTTCTCTCAAAATGTTCATTGGCAAAAGATTGCGTCACACGAATCCCACTAACTGAAGCTTCAATTCCAGCGTTAAATTCACCTAGGCTATCATAAATTTTAGTGTTCACTCTTGTCATCTTTTTATTAAAAAAGACTAGTGCAATCGTAATAAAAGGCAATAAAATAAAGGTTGCTAAAGCTAATTGAACGTGAATTCTTAACATTAATATAAAAGAACCGATTAACGTCATAACTGTAATAAAAACATCTTCTGGTCCATGATGAGCAACTTCTGAAATTTCAAATAAATCAGACGTTAAACGACTCATTAGTTTTCCAGTTTTTTGATTGTCATAATATTCAAAAGGCTGTGTTTGTAAATGTTCATACAATTCTTGTCGCATATCACTTTCGATATTTACTCCTAATTTATGACCAAAGTAAACAACAATAAATTGCAAACCTGTATTAATTAAATAAAAAAGAAATAGCCCCAAACACGCTAACCCGATTAATCGGAACTCTCCTCTAGGCATAATTTTGTCAATTACTTGATTCACAACAACAGGAAATGCTAATTCTAATAATCCTGCAATAATAGCACAACCAAAATCCAATAAAAATAAACGTCTATACGGACGGTAATAACTAAAAAATCTTTTTAACATAATGACCTCCTTGAAACTTTTTACTTTTACCTATTATACGGAAAGAAAGTCTCTCGTGCAAAGTTTCTGAAAAAATTCTTTCTGTTCATTTGTGAAATAATTCGCTACAATAGAAACGAATAGTTACTATTCAAAGAAAATTGTATTGTAAGGAGCCTATTATTTAAATGAACACTATTGTTTTCGATGTTGATGACACGATTTATGATCAACAACAGCCGTTTCTAAATGCGGTGCTTCGCATTTTTCCAGAAGTAAAAGAATCAGATATTCATCCTTTATACATTCGTTTCCGTTTTCACAGTGATGAGACCTTTTCAAAAGTCGTTTCAAACGAATGGTCTATTAACTATATGAGGACCTATCGAATTAATGAATCACTGAAAGATCTAGGGTATTCAGAGCCTTCTGAAATGCAGTCTACGCTCTTCCAACAAATTTACGAAGATGAGTTAGACAATATTGTTATGCATCCAGAAGTAAAAAGACTTTTAGATTATCTGAAAGAAAAAAATATTCCTATCGGAATTATTACCAATGGTCCCACTGACCATCAATATAAAAAAGTGAAGCAGCTTAATTTAGAAAACTGGGTTCCTACTGATAATATTATCATTTCTCAAAGCACTGGTTATCAAAAACCTGATAAAGAAATTTTCTACTTAGCTGCCAAACAATTTAAGATGGAGCCTGATAAAACACTTTACGTTGGAGATAGCTTTGAAAATGATGTCGCAGGAGCTTATAATGGCGGTTGGCATTCTGTTTGGTTTAATCATCGCTTACGGTCACTTCCTGAAAAAGAAGAAGCTACTCATCTCTTTGAAATTCAATCTTTTGATACTCTTTTTGAAACAATTACAAAAATATTTAAATAGTAACATAATAAAAGTAAGAGGATGAGACAAAACTAAAAATCAGTTTTGTTTCATCCTCTAAATGTGAATAAGCGGTGGTCAAAAGTCTGGGTCTTCGGACTTTTCCCGCAAGTCACTCAAATCATAAAGCGTATGCGCTTTGCGATCCAATTTCTCGCCCAAAAACGACCTCTGTCTCAACCTCTCTCTTATTTACTAAATAAAAAGTTATGACTAACTATTCCCCTATACTTAAAATAGTCCGAATATCTTCTTCCGTCATCTTAGACAACTGCTCTTCATTTCCTTGAATTACTTTTTGGAAAAGTTCTCGTTTTTCTTGCTGTAATGAATCCATTTTCTCTTCAACGGTTCCTTCAGCAATCATTCGCCAAACTTCTACAACATTTTTTTGACCAATCCGATGTGCTCGGCCAGCCGCTTGTTCTTCTACTGCTGGATTCCACCACAAATCATACAAAATAACCGTATCCGCGCCTGTCAAATTTAATCCTGTTCCTCCTGCTTTTAAAGAAATTAGAAAGACATCTCGCTCTCCTTCATTAAATGCATCTGCCATTTCAATTCGATCTTTTGGTTTCGTACTTCCTCTAAGGTAAAAGGTATCTAACCCAAGCTCATTTAACTCTTTTTCTAATAATGAAAGCATGCTAGTAAATTGGGAAAATAGCAGAACGCGTCGATGGTTCTCTTTTGCAGCGAGCAACATATCTTTCACTTGCTCTACTTTTCCAGAACCACCTGTATAATCATCAATGAAAAGTCTAGGATCACAACAAATTTGTCTTAATCGAGTCAATCCAGCTAAAATGCTCAACCGATTCTTCTTAAAACTATCCTGATCCATCTGACTAACATCTTCTTGCATTTTCTTTAAATAAGCCAAGTAAACCATTTTTTGTTCTTCAGTCAAAACACTATACAAATTGCTATCAATTTTTTCAGGAAGATCATCCAAGACGGTTTTCTTATCTCGTCTTAAAATAAACGGTTGAATAATTCTAGCAACTTCCTCTGGCTTCAGCTCTCTAAACTTCGCTTTAGCAGGGAATAATCCTGGTAGAATCATTTGAAAAATAGACCATAGTTCGTCTAAATTATTTTCAACAGGCGTGCCACTTAAAGCAAAGCGCTGCGGAATCGTTAAACTTTTAATGGCTTGTGCTGTTTTAGTCCTACTATTTTTAACCATCTGTGCTTCATCTAAAATTAAATAGCCAACATTTAATGAACGATACAATTCTACATCTTGACGCATACTAGCATAGGATGTGATAAAAACATCTTGTTGAGTATCTTCTAATAACTTTTCTCGTTCTACCTTATTTCCAGCAATAACTTGCGAGTTTAAATCTGGAGCAAATTTTTTAATTTCAGCTTGCCAATTATAAATTAAGCTTGCAGGAGCAACGATTAATGCCACTCCTTTTTGCTCCTTACTTTCTTTTTCAGAAAGTAGGTACGTAATTGTTTGTAAGGTTTTTCCTAGACCCATTTCGTCAGCCAAAATGCCTCCAAATTGATAATAACTAAGCATTTTTAACCATTTAAATCCATCCACTTGATAATTTCTTAGCGTAGCTTGAATCCCTTTCGGTAAAGTAACTTCGAATTCTTCTGGGTTAGTCAAATAGCCAACCATTTGTTTAAAAGAATCAGAGAAATGAGCTCGATGATTGTTCTCAAGCATATTTTCAATCATTAATCCTTGGTTTCGTGGCACTTGAATAGTACCATTGACTTGCTTCATGTTTTTTCTCAGCATCATTAATATTTCACTAGTCTGAGTAAATTCCTCTGACTCTAAAGAGAGGATTTCTCCCGTATTTAATGTATAAAACTGATCATTCCTTAATAAACTTGCCAGTACGGAATCAATTTCTTCTTCATCTATTCCTGTAATATCAAAACGTACATCTAACCATGAATCAGAATCAGATACTTGAATTGTCGGACGATGCTGTTGTGCATCTAAAAACAGTTCTCTTAGTTTTTTCCCCATATGAACTTCACCGAAACGGCGAAAAGTTGGAATTTCTGCTTTTAAAAAGTAATAAAGTTGTTCCCCAGCAGGTAGAACTTTTTCAAACCCACTACCATTTTCCTTGTAAGAAAAACCTTTTGCCAATTCAAAAATTTCTTGTTCTTTAAGAGTATTACGAATCACTTCTTGATTGTCTTTCGAAAGAACTGTATGCTTGTCATCCGTCGAAAATACTACTTCTCCATATTGAAAATCAACCCGTAAATAAATATTCCCTCGAACTTTCCTAAAAACAAATAGGGCTTGTAAAGGATGATGTACCACCTCAGCTGCTACTTCTGGTGAAATAATGACTTCTCCAATTTTTCGCAACAATGGAATAACTGAGCTAAATAAATCAGAAATCTCAGATTTTTTATATTCAATTTTAGGTTGATTAATCCGTTTTAATAATTGCAATAAGGTTGTATAGATTTCTTCTTGTTCTTGTGTGAAAGTAAAAATTTTTTCTTTACTTATCCCCCAATGATAATGAGCTAAAAATAACATTAATTCATCTTGAATTAGTAATTGATAGCTGTCTTCCTCCTGCTTAGTGACGATAAATCGAATAGGTAAGTTTTCCTGACTGAAAGCTATTTTTCGATAATTCAATTCACCTGCAACTAAATGAAAACGGCCCGTTCTGTCAATTTTTTCTATGATTTCTTGGGCTTGATCGATTGGAACAATTAGGTAACGCTTATCGATTTTCCCTTTCACTTGTACACCATTCGCTCCCAATAATTGGCTTGTCTGGAAAATACCTGTCAATTCTTTTAAAAGTTCCTGATTTTCTATTGAAAAAGCCTCTTTTTTCAACTCAAAATAGTGTTGTTTATTGACGATAAACACAGATTCCTTCTGATAGGAAAGTAAAAATTCACCGATATTCTTTACAATATATGTTTTTGGCTTAACCCCTTTGTAACCAATTCTTAGTGATAAACCTAATACCGATAACTCAGTATAGTAGTTATTCGTTTCAATCACGTCTAGTAAAAATTCAACCACTAAAGGAGTGATCTTTTTCTTTTCTTCTAAATGGCTTAATTTCGAAAAGCCTCTTGTAAACATTTCAGATACAGAAGTCGTTCGTTTTTCTAAAGGAGCAGGCTCTCCTAGTTTGATTACTCGAGAAATCCCTCTCTTTTTTAGCGAAAGTTCAACTGCTACTGTATGCTTACAATAGCCATGTTCTAACCAATAGGGACACTCGCAAACATCATTTTCTTTGGTTGTTCCGTCTAATTCGACTAAGTACATTTCACTGCCTAAAACTTCAGCTACCCAAACCATTTTTGATGGGTCTTGAACAACAGATAGCACACGACCTTCCTTTACATAGTCACGACCTCTTTCAACAATTCTCTCTGGGATACTCCACTTCATTTTCTCACCTCCATTGCTTTCTATGCTAGTTGATAGTTTACATTACTTTGTCCGTTCCCATTTGTTTGAATTTGTAATTGCTGTGAAATTCGAGCTTTTAATTCTCCTACATGACTAATAATCCCAATCATTCGGCCTTCATTTTCGATCGTTTCTAACGCCTCCATAGCCATTTCTAGTGCTTCCTCATCTAAGGAACCAAATCCTTCATCAATAAACAGCGCCTCAATCAAGACCCCTCCAGCTTGCTCTTGAATCACTTCTGCTAGTGATAAAGCTAAAGCAAGGGCGGCAATGAAACTTTCACCTCCTGATAATGTATGAGCGCTCCGACTAGTTCCGGCATTATCATCATAGACATTGATTTCTAAGCCTGTTTGATTTTTGTAACTTCCAGAAGTTTTGTTCAATTCAAACTGATATCGATTTTTTGTTAAAGCTCCTAAACGTAAATTCGCTACTTTTAGCACTTCTTCAAGGTAGGTTTGAAGTACATAACGTTCCAAGCTAGTTTTACTTGGATTATTCCCATTTACAGTATCCGCTAACTGTTGTAAAGCAGAAGCTTCCTCTAATTTTTTTTGATTAGTATTAATTAATTCTATTACTTGCTTAAAAATCTCTTGATTCGCAGTAATTTTTTCTTGTAATTGATAAAAAATTGCTTCTTTTGTTTGAATTTTTTTAGTTAAAAAGTCTATTTCTGCTATAACTATTTCTAAATCAGGTAATTCTTTCTCTTTTAATTCCTCCATAATTGATTCAAACGCATAAACAAGTTGACTCTTTTCTTGTTCGAAAGCTAGTATTTTTTCTTTTAACTGCTCTATGGAATCTCGCTGCGCTAGTCGTTCTCTCAATTGTTGTTCATTGATTTCAAAAGGCGCTTTTGAAATCGTTTGTTTTAAATCAGCAATCAGTACTTGTTGAGCTACTTCATGTTCTTCTAATTGTTCTAGATTATATTTTCCTGTATTGTCTAACAATAGCTGTTCTTCCATCAATTCATTCAGCACTTTGGTTAGTCGGGTTTGTTCCTCTTCCCAATCATTTACTTGTTGTTCCAACAACTCTATTTGTCGTTGGAGTGTTTCTAATGTTACGTCAGGATTAACTAGTTGTTTTAAAAGAGTTTTCAGTTGTCCTTCCAAACTGATTTTTTCCTGAGTTAGCTGTTGCAGTAATAGGGTTTGTTTTTCGACTATAATTTGCTGTTTTTTTAACGTGTCTTCCAAAAGCTCAAGGGTTTCTATTTTCACTGCTAACATAGCTAACTTTTCTTTATTTGCGCTTTCTTGATTACTAAACCATTCATTCTGTTCTTTTACAGCTCCATCTGTTAGTTCTATTTCGTTGACATAGTCTAAGTTAGATAGCTTGTTTTCTAATATCTCAGTTATTTTTTTTCGTTGTTGTTTTTGATCCGCTTGCTTTTCTAGTAACTCTTTTTCTAAATGAATAATTGTCGTTTGAAGCGTCACTTTTTCTTCTTCTAATTTCTGTAATTCTTTTTCCTTAGTATCCAACAACGCCTCAGATACTTGAATTTCCTCTATCGAATACTCACGATGCTCTTCCTTGAAGGGATGCTCTAGCGCTCCACAAACTGGGCAAGCTTCTCCATCAACAAGCAGCAAACTTAAACGCCCAATTTGCATTCTTGCCCATTGGCTTTTGGCCGCAGTCACTTCTTCTGCAATAAGAATCGTTGCGTTTATTTTTCTTTGTAATCGTTGCTTTTCTAGACGAACTTGTTCTTCTAATTCAACAATTTTTTTGGATATCAATTTTTGACTCTGCCATTCAGTCAGAAAAACTTGCCATTGTTCTTGCTGTCTTTCTAAGATCATTTGCTGTCTTTCCAAAGCAGCTTTTTTTTCAATCTCTTTGTTTAATAACTCTTGCTCTTGTTGATATTTTTCAAGCTCAGAAGTTTGTTGATGCAACTCTTTTTCAACCTTCGTTAGTATGTTTTGTTTTTCATTTAAAGCTTGTTGAAGTTCGCTATAACTTTCATATAATGGCAGTTGAAATTGAAGTTGAGTTATTTGCTGTTTTTGTGCTTTTATGTCATTTTCTTGCTTTCTATTTTCTTTTTGTTCTCGATTGCTTTTCTTAAGCAAATCATCTAATTCTATTTGGGTCTTTCTATATTCACTTTCTTTTTGTTGGCACTTTTGAATGATTTTCTCTGTTTCATCTAACTTTTCTATTAACCGTTGCTGTTGAAGCGCCCATTCAGTTAATTTCAACTCATTTTTAAGTTGGTCTATTTCTTCTGCTTGTTCTTCTAGTTCTTGGAGCTGTTTCATTAATTTTTCTTTTTTCTCGAATTGTTGAACCAGTTGCTCTTCTGCATACTTTTCTTGCTCTTTATTTTTTTTCTGTTCTTGAAGTTTTTCTAGACGCTCTTTTTTTGTTTGCTGTTGCCGAACCATCTGTTGTTGTTGAATTTCTAGATAATCAAGCTCTTGATCCACTGTCAGTTCTTCAACAGGGGTTTCCCAATAAATCTGTTCCATTTTTGCTTGAATCAATTGTTGAGTAGTTTCTATTCCTTTATTTGTTTCCTTTAATCTAATCTTCAACTTCTCATTTACTGCCTGATATAACTGAGTTCCGAATAAATTCCGTAATACTTTTTCTTTCTCATCACTATTGGCTATAAGAAATGTACGAAATTCTCCTTGTGGAAGTAAAACGATTTGGGCAAACTGATTCGCATCTAAATGAAGTAACTCTTGAATGAATTGATCCACTTCTCGACGCTTTGTGTATTCTTTCAGCTCTTTTCCCGCTTGATTTTTTACTATTAATGAAATCTTTGCAGGTTGTACTCGTGTCCCTTCTCCACGCTTTTTATACAATTCTTGTTCTGGTTTTCGATTGATTTCATAACAATACTCACCATGAGAAAAAGTAAAGCAAACCTCCGTTGGTTCTGAAGCATCAGCAAACGTCGAGCGCATTTCTTTTCCTTGTCTCAATTTTCCAGAACTTTCTCCAAATAAAGCATAGCTCATCCCATCGAAGATTGTCGTTTTTCCTGAGCCAGTCTTTCCACTAATTAGGAACAACGAGGAATCTTCAAAACAAGTGAAATCAATGGTTTCTTTAATATATGGACCAAAATTTTTCAACCCTAAAGTTAATGGTTTCACCCTATTCCCCTCTTTCTTCTTGATGGATGCTTTTTAGACTATCTTCAACCCATTTTACTTGCTGACTAGTCAGTTTTTCGTGGGTCACTTCTTCAAAAAATTGTTCAACTAATTCTAGTGGTGCTAACTTTTTTAAACTTGGTTTAACTGAATTTTTATTTATTGGATTATCTCTGCCATAAAGTCTTTCTACGCCAATGATTCTTGGGTAGACTTGACGCAAACGATTCATCATATTGGAAATAACCGCTCGATCTGTAAGCTGAATATGGATATAATCATTTCGGTTCAAGTTTTCATAAAATGTTTGATCTGTTAATTCAGAAAATGAGCCTTGCAATTGTTTTATATCTCTTAGAGGTTGCAACTCTCTAAATCGGAAAATGGTCGTATTTTTATCTGTATCAACAATCCAAACCCCTTTTTCTTGGTTCATTTCAGATAAAGAAAACTTTAATGGCGAACCACTATATCGAGCATTTTTTCCGTTTAATGCATTTTTACCATGGAGGTGCCCTAAAGCAACATAATCAAAATCTTCCAGATAGCTTAAAGGAACTGTATCCAAACCACCAACTGTTAATTTTGTTTCAGATTCTGTTTTTTCACTTCCAGCAACGAAAAAATGGCTAACTAGGACATGTGATTTTTCAGGATCAAACTTTTTCTTCATTTCTTCAATTACCACTGACATTGCCTGATCGATAGTGCGAATTTCATCCATTTCAAAATGAAGACGAGCGGCAATTGGCTCAAAATAAGGAAGTAAAAAAAATTGCGTATCCATAAATTCAACTGGCTGAAATGCCTGTTCTAAACGTGTTGCTAAGTGAAAGTTCAAATATGAGAACCAAGGTCCTCCCGTTTCTAAACGTGTACTACTATCATGGTTACCTGAAATAGCAAAGACTGGATACTTATCGATTAAATTCATTTGAATCATCATGTCATTAAATGTTTCCACCGCCTCAACCGCAGGAACAGAGCGATCATATAAATCACCTGCAATAACAATTCCATCTACGGCTTCCTCTTTCGCTATCGCTAATATCTGCTGAAACGCATGCCTTTGTTCTTCTAGCAGATCGTAGCCATGAAGTTTTTTTCCAATATGCCAATCAGCTGTATGTAAAAAACGCATTTTTTCACCTTCCTGTATCAATCAAGTCAGAGTTTACCTTTTATTTTATCGACAATAAAAAAAGGGCTTCTTACTATTATAACAAATTTAGACCATTTAATGGGAAAGAATAACTTTCGTTCCCAAGCTTTCTCATTTACCAATACACCAGATTTAATAACAAGCGTCAGGCTTTTTCTTTATACTCTTAAAACCTCAAAAAGAAGCGCCTTAAAACATTACGTTTTAAAGCACTTCTTTATTATATTATTCTTTAATCTGATAGATAAAATTCGGGTCTATTTCTTTATCGACTGTATCAAAAGCTAACTGTAACCGTTTTTCTACCTCGGCAATTCCTTCTTTATCGATTTTCTTAATATCACTGATGTCTATTGGTTCACCAAAACGAACAATAACTTTGCGTCGCTTCAATAAATCTTTGAAGGTTAATGGACCTTGATATACAGCTGGAACAATTTTAACTTTAGCCATTTTAGCGATTAAAGAGACACCTCCTTTTAATTCTGCTGAATGACGAGTGCCACTTGGAAACATAATCAAACTTAGGTCTGTATTTTTTAACGTTTTTATTGGCGTCTTAATTGCACTTGGCGCAGGATTCTCTCGATCCACGGGAAATGCATTGGCATGTTTCAGAATAAAACGTAATATAGGATTTTTAAATAATTCCTTCTTAGCCATGAAACTAAATTTTTTTGGAGAGCCTGCTACTGCCAAATATAAAGGTTCCCACCATGTTCTATGAGGAGCCACTAGAATATAATTTTCATTTTGAGGCAGTCGGTCTTTTTTTTCATAATGGGCATTGCCATTAATGATGAGCAAAACGACACGAACTACACCACGCATAAATGTAAAAAACATAACTTTCTTCCTTTCTTTTTGTCTGCTACTAGTATGACGAAATCAAACCATTTTTACAAGTCTTTTTCCTTCGCTTTTCTAAGAGTTTTAAAAGTAGTATAATACAGAAGCAGTAATCATCTGTCAATTAAAGAAACTCATTAACTAATTATCCAAAGGAGAGTTTTATGTTATTATCTGGTGAACGCATCGATCAATTATATGCTGATGGCATTCAAATTATCCAAAGTAAAGAAGTATTCTCATTTTCATTAGATGCTGTCTTGTTAGCAAATTTTCCTAACTTACCAAAATCAGGTAAAATCGTTGATTTATGTGCTGGAAATGGAGCAGTAGGACTTTTTGCTAGTCAAAAAACAAAAGCAAAAATTATTCAAGTCGAACTTCAATCTCGTCTAGCAGATATGGGAAAACGAAGTATCACTTTAAATAAATTAGAAAATCAAGTTGAAATGCTAGAGCTCGATTTAAAAGAAGCCGCTACCGTAATCAAACCCGATTCTGTTGATTTAGTCCTATGTAACCCGCCCTATTTTAAAGAATTGCCTACAAGCATTAAAAATCCTAATCCTTATCTAGCAATTGCCCGACATGAAATCCATACCTCTTTAGAAGAAGTTATCACAGTCTCGGCAAAACTTTTGAAAACAAACGGACGCTTAGCAATGGTCCATCGACCGGATCGCTTTTTAGATATCCTTCATGCCATGGAGCAAGCAAAAATTGCCCCAAAAAGAATAAGATTCGTCTATCCAAAAGAAGGAAGAGAAGCAAATACTTTGTTAATTGAAGGAATTAAACATGGAAAAAAAGATGGATTTAAAGTGCTTCCCCCTCTATTTACATACGATGAAGATAACAATTATTCAGCAGAAATGAAGGCTATGCTTTATGGCAACTGATCATTATTTCTATGTTCTCCATTGTAAAGATAACACTTTTTATGGTGGCTACACGACCGATCCAAAACGACGATTGAAAGAGCATAACAACGGAACTGGAGCAAAATACACACGAATCCTTTCTCGCTTACCGGTAAAAATGATTCATATTGAAAAATTTGCTACTCGTAGCGAAGCAACTAAAGCAGAATATGCTTTCAAAAAATTGCCTAGACAAATGAAAGAGAACTATTTAAATAAGGCCAAAGCTAACGAAGCTAATAACTAGTAAAAAATAAGAAGGAGGATGGAACAAAACTAAAAATCAGTTTTGTTTCATCCTCTAAATCTGAATAAACGGTGGTCGAAAGTCTGGGGCTTCTTTCTCATTCTCTTTTATCTATTCGATCCATTTTTTGTATGAGTTCTCTTTGCATTTTGTAAAGCAAGAATAAAATAAAGAAAAGATTGAGTCCTAAAAACAACAAAACGATTTTCCACGTAAAGAAGCTAATCACTAACCAAAGGACAAAAAATGGGCTATTTTTCAAAATAAACGGTTGATAGTCATGAACATGTTTTGAATAGACAATGACATTGGCAAGTATTCCTCCAAAAAAGAACAATAACGCTGCACCTATTGTCAAAACGATATAAGATGACTGAACCGCTCCTTGAATGTAGTTTGCGTATATCACACTACTCATTCCTAAGCCTGTGAAAACAAAGTAATGGGAATAAATCCAAACTAAACCAGCCGTCTCTCTTTCTTCCGCAACACCTGATTTATAGGCTGTATGATAGAATAAAAAAAGAAGTAATACTAGGAGAAAAAAGAAAATACTTTCAATGGCTATCTGATTATACTCAATTGTTCTTGCTACAGTTATAACCGCTTCACCAAACAGCAAAAGTGTAAGTAAACTAAAGCGCTCTTTTAAATGTCCAAACTTAGTTGGAAATTTCTGAAGAGACTTCCTCATAATCAAAGGAAAACTGGCAACGATTATAATCGACAATGCATAGAGCGTGAAACGTAGCTGGAAACGTCCCCACGGAAAAATTGTAACAAACCCAATCACACTTCCTAGCCCTAAGATAGCAGATATTTGGTTGCACAGAATCCTCGTCTCATCGTCCTCTACCGTATGCATCTTTAAATAATATTGGATTGCAATGCTAAGAAATAAAATAGAAGTGACTCCTGCAAAAGTGATATACGTCAATTCAAAATTTTCATGAATTGTTTGAGCTAAAACAGCAACCCAAAACATATCAAACAATAGAAATAGCGGACTGGAAGAATCATTTTCAAAAAAACGATTCGCAAAAACTGTTTGATACGTCCAAATTGTCCAAAAAACTAAAGCTATCATTAAAAATTCAACAATATTCTTCAAGGCAAACATTTTATCACTTTGAACCACCAAAACCACTGCTATTCGACTAAGGGCGTAGGCAAAAATCAAATCATAAAATAGCTCGTATACTGTTACTTCCTGCTTTTTTGACATTACTTTTCCACCTTATCTTTCCTCTTCTTTTGATTCCAGACTTAATATGAAACAAATATGTTTTCTTTATTATATCTGCTATATTCATCTCATACAAAAATAGCGATATTTAATTCCTTTTTTCACAGGGGGCAAAAAAATTTTTTGAATCAATTCATCCGTGCACAACAAGCCGTTCTTTTCTCGTGATATAATGACCATCAATAGATAAATAGCTTTTAGAAAAGGAGGGAGCTTTTGAAACTAAACCGAATGTTTGAAATTGTCTATCTCTTGCTAGAAAGAAAAAAAGTCACAGCAGATGAATTAGCAAAGCATTTTGAAGTATCAAAAAGAACTATTTTACGTGATATAGAAGCCTTATCCATCGCTGGCATTCCAATTTTTACTAGCAAAGGAAAAGGTGGAGGCATTTCACTTCTTGAAAACTACGTATTAAATAAAGCAGTGCTATCAACAGATGAACAGAACCAAATTATTTTTGCGTTACAAAGCTTAGCAGCTACTGAAAATCTAGATTCCCAGGATATTTTGTCTAAACTACAAGCATTATTTAAAAAAACTGACACTAACTGGATTGAAGTAAACTTTTCTCGTTGGGGAAATGAAGATATTGACAATAAAAAATTTGAACTCTTAAAACAGACTATTATCGAAAATGTTGCAATTTCATTTACCTATGCGAACTCTAATGGACATACTAGCCAAAAAAAAGTCTACCCGTTAAAGTTATTATTCAAATCTAAAGCGTGGTATCTACAAGCCTATTGTTTATTGAATCAAGAATGTAGAGTATATAAAATCAATCGGATGAACGAGATTGATTCAGAAAATGAAACTTTTTCTAGACAAAACATTGAAATACCAAAAATTGAAAATACCAGTGATGCCTTTAAAGATACATTATGTTTAAACCTCCTTTTTTCAAAGGATAGTACATTCAGGGTTTATGATGAATTTAATGCAAGTGATATAAAAATGAATGACGATGGTTCACTTCTTGTATCGACTCAACTCCCAGATGACTATTGGTTGTATTCATTCCTTTTGTCACTAGGTACAGGTGTAAGAGTCCTATCACCCCAAAAAGTAAAAGAAAATTTACTGGCACAAATGGACGAAATGAAGAAAATGTATTTAGAATCATAAAGTGACAGACAGGTGTCACCTTATGTATGATAGTATCTACCTATAAGCAAGAAAGGAGTGCTAAATTATGGTACGACCAACAACCAAGGTAGATTTAATCACAGCAACAAATAATGAGTTCAAAAAATTGTGGGAACTTATCGATAGTATGAGTGAGCGAGAGCAAAATACAGATTTTGAATTTAGTGAAGAATTTTTACAAAAAAGAAAAGAGGGGCATTGGAAACGGGATAAAAACTTACGTGATGTTTTAATCCATTTACATGAATGGCACCAATTGCTTCTTAACTGGGTAAAGTCAAATCAAAAAGGAACAGCAATTCCCTTTATACCTGAACCTTACAATTGGAGAACTTACGGTCAATTAAATATTGATTTTGTAGCGAAACATCAAGAAACCTCTTTATTAAAAGCAAAAGAATTGCTTAAAAACAGCCATCAAGAAGTATCAGAAATGATTGAATCCTTCACTAATGAAGAGCTATTTTCAAAAAATGAGCTCCCTTGGACTGGAACTTCCACTCTAGGAAGTTATTGTGTTTCTGCCACCTCTAGTCACTATGAATGGGCACAAAAAAAAGTTAGACAACAAATCAAAACACTGAATAAATAATCCATCAAAAAAGGACTTGCCTTGGCAAATCCTTTTTTTGACATTATAATCTCTATTTCATGGTTCTATACTATTTTGTGCTGGTTGAAATTCCTAAAGGAAAATTCACCAGCAATTTTTTGAGTGTTCAAACACAAAAAAAGGACAACAAGCTGATAAAATGAAATCGACAAAAAACACAATTCATCAGAAAGGTTGTTCCTCTATGGACAAGAATAACAGAATTTTACTTAGACTAACAGCTAAACATCTCTCCTTATAACCAATTACTCAAGTTGGTATTTCCAAATGTCCAACTCGTCACTGACTGTTTTCACATTGTCCAACAGATGAATCGAGCCTTAAATCAACTGCGGATAAAGACCATGAATTCTTTTCAGCATTCCTCTCCACAACAGCAGAAGCAGTACCGTCAACTCAAACGGTATTGGAAGTTACTTTTAAATGATTCAGTTGAATTGGATAGTCAACATCATTGCTAGCATTCCCTATTCAAACGTCCATTAACTCAAACAGATATTGTCGATGAATTACTCAGCCACAATTCAACCTTGCGTATTGCTTACGATACCGTTCAATTTCTCAAATATGCATTTACTCATCAAAATGACAAGTGTTTCCTTAAAGAGCTTGATACGCTAGATTTCCGATTGCCTTTCTGGTTCAAAAAGAAACTGAGATTCTTCAAAAAGCATAAACAAGGAATGGCTAACGCTTTCTGTTTTTCTTTTTCTAACGGGATTACAGAAGGGGTGAATCACAAGATTAAGGTAATCAAACGGGTTGTTTATGGCTACCGTAATATCTATCATTTTCGTTCACCTATTTACATTGTTCAAGGTCTTATTTTTTCATAGCATTAACAGGAGAAATAGACGAATATCTCCGCAGCTATAAGGGCAAATCGGGAATTAGCGGCTGTGTATCCATGTTCTTACAGCTGCTTTGACTCGATGTAGGAATGGAATTGGCATGGGTTTCGCCAAGTCGCTTCCGGCCAGCTGCCCAGATCATTCGCGCTTTTTTCCATCTTTCAAAAAAACTTAAAACAAAAACCAGAGATTCTCTGTTTTTTGTTTCAAGCTCTTCGATTTTATTCAGTTTTTTGTTTTACCAATAGGATTTGATATAAAACCTATTTCATTAGTTAGTAACTTATTATGAAACTATATGTTACATAATAAGTTAAAAAACTTTTTAATCAACAATTTCTGCCCCTAAAACACTCTTGAAATGATTCAAAGCCCAACTATGCCCAACAGGATCAAAACTGGCTACAGCATCTTTACGAACAAAGATTTTATAGCCTAAATTGTAGGCATCAACTGCTGTATGCAAGACACAAATATCAGTGCAAACTCCCGTTAAATATACTTCTGACACGCCTCTCTCTCTTAGACGGATATCAAGATCCGTTCCACTAAAGGCTGAATAATGACGCTTATCTATCCAATAAACATTCTGACGTTCTTTTGTAGATTCATATAAATCTAATAACGAGCCATACAACTCTCTACCAGCTTTGCCTTCAATATTGTGAGGTGGAAAAAGTTCTTGCTCTGGGTGATACAAATCGTCTGTTTTATGACAATCTATTGCATAAACTACAAAGTCACCATTTTCTGTGAATTCTTTCGTAACCGCCACTAAATTTTTTTCAATATTTTGACCATCTATAGCAGTTGTTAAGGCTCCTCTTGTAGCTACAAAATCGTTCGTATAGTCAATTGAAAGTAACGCTCTCATTCATTTCCCCTCCTTTTTTAAATAAGGTGTTCAATAAAGTGGATAACCATTTGTGCAGACGCTCTCCCTGCTTCATCAATAAATTCGTCAAATGTTTTCGTTGCCTCATGATCTGCAGTATCACTGATGGCACGAACAACTAAGAAAGGAATGTTAAATTGCATCGCTGCTTGAGCAACTGCCGCCCCTTCCATTTCACAAGCTAAAGCTTCTGGAAAATGCCCTAGTATTTCTTGAATTTTTTGCGGATTATCAATAAATGAATCCCCTGTAACAATCAGTCCCTGACGAATAGACAATCCAGTTTTTTCGGCTGCTTTCTTCATTTCACTGCGTAAATACTCGCTACATTCATAATAAAGTGGCATCTTAGGCAATTGTCCTGGCTGATAACCAAATCCAGTAACATCTACATCAAAATACGCTAATTTATCAGAAATAACAATGTCTCCAACTGATAATCCTTTTCCAATCCCTCCTGCAGAGCCGGTATTAATCACCATGTTTACTCCGTATTGTTGAATTAATACAGTTGTTGTAACTGCCGCTAAAACTTTACCAATTCCTGAACGGACAACAATTATCTCATGTCTTCCTAAAGAACCAGAAACAAATAATGCTCCAGCGCGTTCCCAAGAACGAGTATCAGTCATTGTTTCTTTTAATATTTTTACTTCTTGATCCATTGCCCCGATGATTCCTATTTTCATTCAAGTTTCCTCTTCTCTTATAAATTCAATACAATGTAAGCAACAACCGCTAATAAAATAGCTATAATAATAATTGCTTTGTTCAAGGTACTACTTCTTTCTCGAATCTTCGTTTGTTCACCAGATCGAGATTTTGTAATCGGTTTTTGTTTTTGCTGTTCTTTCCGATAAAATTTAGCAATTTCTTTTTCTTTTCGTTGGTATTCTTTGTCAGCTGCTTTTTTTTCAACTTTAAATTCTTTTTCAGCCAGACGTTCTTCCTCTTCTTTTCGTTTCCTTAATTCAGATCGAGTAATTAGTGGACCTTTGCCCATCAATAATCCTCCCTATTATTTTTCTTTTAATTGTTTCAATTCCCAGTATTGAATAGCAAAAATTGTTTTAGCATCACATATGAGACCATTAGCTATTTCTTGTTTCGCTTCTTCTAAAGTTAATGTGTACAATTCTAGTACCTCATCTTCATCTTGCGGCAAAGGATTATCTATTTTTTCCAAATTTTCCGCATAATAAAGATGGACAATTTCGTTTGCAAAGCCAGGTGAAAGATACATTGAATGAACATGAATCAATTTATTTGCTTTATACCCCGCTTCTTCTTCTAATTCACGTTTTGCCGTTGCTCTTGGATTATCTTGTTCACCAGGATCAATCTTACCAGCTGGTATTTCTAGAATAACCTTTTCCATCGGTTTGCGGAATTGTTTCACCATAATCATCTTATTATCATTGGTAATCGGAATAACCGCTACGGCGCCTGGATGAAAAACCAATTCTCGTTGTCCAACACTTCCATCGGGCAACTGAACTTCATCCAAAACAACTTCAATAATATTTCCTTTAAATAGTTCTTTTCGAGAAAGTGTTTTTTCTTCGAAATCTTTGAACTCCATCATATGCTTCACCAATCTTTCTATGGTTATCATACCGCAACTTTTAATTTTTATCATCCTTCTTCTATGCTAAAATAGAACTATTTCAAAAAATTTATTTTCTTTTAATAGGAGAAAAGCATTCTCATTTAAAATCTTAAGGATTTGTCTATAAATATTTACAAAGATGAAAAAAAATAGGCACAAAAAATTCATATTTCCATTGTATTATTTATTCATACCAACAAAACAACCCTAACAAAACACTTTTTCATTTTTAACTCCTTTCCCGTCCTTCCCCAAAGGACGGGTCTTTTTATGACTAATTTTCTCCATCTCAGCCTTGCTCCTTTATCTATGTCGTCCATTCTATCTTTATTTGATTCCCCAAAAAATAATGCTTGTTTTCTGAGCGACAAAAGAACTCTAAGACTAAAGTAGGAAATTTTGATTTTTATATAAAGTAATCCTTATATTTTCAATAAATAATCAAAATCAACCTTTGGACGGATATTCTTTCTTGGAGAATATGCTAAAATAGTTACTGTAAAGAGTTGATGACATGAACGGAGGGAATTTAATTGAAAAAATTAAGTGTATTTAAAATAGTTGTGCTAGTAGTCTTAGGAATAGTCATTTTCAGAATGGTTTTTGATCCTTTTAGATTACCATTACTTGCTCTTCTAATCATCGCCTTCCTTTTTTCTTTTAAAAAGAGAAGAAAATGTAAAAATGAATTAGAAGACGTTCCTAGTATAAAAAAATCTACAGAAGAACATTATGAAAGTATTGGTATGAGTCCTCAAGAGATTAATTTTTTCCGAGATACAATGAACACGACCAAAAAGCAAATTGTTCAATTACAAGCAAATATGAATAAATCCACGAAACTAAGAGCAATTGATTTACGAAATGATACACTGCGTGTTTCTAAAGCTTTGTTTAAAGAAATAGTAAAAGAACCTAAGAAACTTCATTTGGCAAACCACTTTCTTTATACTCATTTACCTAACATTGTAGATTTAACCAACAAATTTTTAGAAATTAGCGATCACGAAATTAAATCGAAAGAAACCTATGAAAAACTAGAGGAAAGTGCTCAAATAATCGATCAGGTATCTAAATTAATCAAAAAAGACTATCAAGAATTTGTATCAGATGATTTAGATGACCTAGATGTTGAGATTTCCGTTGCTAAAAATAGTATAAAAAGGGATAATGAGAGTAATAATTAGAAAAAATTAGTTAATAGAATGTGTCTGTAAACAATAACGACAAAGTTTCCTAGGCACATTCTAAGTTTACCTATAGCTAAACTTTACAGTCATACTAGTGACTTTTACTTAAACTACTTAATGATTATTTAGTTTATTATGCGTAAACTTACATTTACTCTAGGAGGTAATATTTATGGAAGAAAAGCCAAAAGAAGTAAGTTCGGTTGACAGCACATTGGATGATTTGTTAAACAATCCTTTTTCTACACCGATTGATTCTTTAACAACGACACAACAAAATGAAATTTCTGCTTTACAAAGCCAACAGGTTGCGGAACGTTTAGTAGATAAATTGCCAGAAGAACGTCAGATTCAAGCACGTGAGTTAGCTTCTAAAATTGACGTACAAGATGCACAAGCAGTCATAACATATGGCTCTGTTGCTCAAACAAAATTAAGTGAGTTTTCTCAATCAATGTTAAACCATGTTCAAGCGCAAGACATTGGCCCTGTCGGTGATTCTTTGACTGATTTAATGTATCGTTTAAATGAAGCTAACCCAGATGAGTTAAGAGCTGGCGACGGCAACTTTTTCCAACGTTTCATGGGTAAAGTGAAGCAGTCTGTTTATGAAATTACAGCGAAATATCAAAAAATTGGGGCTCAGATTGATAAAATCGCCATTAAGCTGAATAAAGAAAAAGATGGCTTGCTAAAAGATAATCTCATGTTAGAGCAGCTTTATAATAAAAACAAAGACTATTTCGATGCCTTAAATATCTATATTGCAGCTGGTGAATTAAAAATGGAAGAATTGCAAATGACCATCATTCCAGAAGCAATGGCCAAAGCGAAAGAATCTGGCGATCAAATGGATGTGCAAATTGCCAACGACTACACCCAATTTTTAGATCGTTTAGACAAACGAACGCATGATTTACGTTTAGCACGACAAATTGCAATCCAGCAAGCACCACAAATTCGTTTAATTCAAAATACTAACCAAGCATTAGCTGAAAAAATTCAATCTTCAATTAGCACAGCCATTCCATTATGGAAAAACCAAGTAGTGATTGCGTTAACCTTGCTACGTCAAAAAGATGCCGTAACTGCGCAGCGACAAGTTTCTGAAACGACTAACGATTTATTAAAGAAAAATTCAGAAATGTTGAAAATCTCTGCTATCGAAACAGCTAAAGAAAATGAACGTGGCATTGTTGATATTGAAACCTTGCAAAAAACACAAAACGATTTGGTAGAAACCATTCAAGAAACGCTTCGTATTCAGCAAGAAGGAAAAGAAAAACGACGTTCTGCTGAAATTGAACTAGGTAATATGGAAGAAGATCTAAAAAATAAATTATTAGAATTAACACAATAAACGACTAAAAGGTTCTGGAATGTTTTTAATGACATTCCAAAACCTTTTTTTAATTATACTAGCTCATAATATGAATCTCTAACTTTTTCAAATAATTTAGTGTAAGGTTTCAAGCCTGTATATTCTTCTATTACTGCATCTAAACCTTTTTCAGCAATTGCCGACTGAATTTTACACGCTTCTTCATCTGATGGATTTTCAAATTTTAAAGCAGCTGCTACTGCTACCGCCAATGCTTTCGGTGTTTCATTAAATGCCTCTACAAACTGCCTTGCTGGTTGAACAAAGCGGTCATTCTCACCAATTTTACGAATCGGTGAACGCCCTACTCTAACAACATAATCTGAAACATAAGGATTTTTAAACCGTTCGATAATTTTATCAATATATTCTTGATGTTCTCGATGAGAAAATCGGAATTTTTTTTCTAATAAAGCCCCGGTTTCTTCAAGAGCACTGCGCACAATAAAAAGAACTTTTTCATTATGGATCGCATCTTCAATAGATTCAATATTTTTCATATAACCAAAATAAGCGGTTACTGCGTGTCCTGTATTTACAGTAAATAATTTTCTTTCTATATATGGCGTTAAATCAGAAACATACGTTAATCCATCAATTTGTGGTCTGTTTGCTGGATTTTCAGGTGTTTCTACTACCCATTCATAAAATGGCTCGACCGTAACTGCTAACAAATCTTGATTTTCTTGATTCGGAACGATCCGATCAACTGCTGAATCTGGGAAAGCTAGGTACTCCTCTGCAAAGCCTTGTTCTTTTTTGTCTAATAAAAGATAGACTTGCTCTTTTAAAATAGTTGACCCACCAATCATATTTTCACAGGCAATAATCGTCAATGGTTGCTTTATCTTTTGAGCCATCCTGTTCTTAATTCCTTTTGCAAGACTTGGGGCTAATATAGGTAAGATTGTTGGACCTACAGCAGTCGTCACTATCTCAGCTTCACTGATTAGATGAACCAACTTCTCCTCTTCTTGACTACTATTAACTGCAGCAATATTATTTACAATGAATGTTTCTTGGGCTTCATTCGCCAAAGTCACTTGATACTCTTTTTTAAGATTTATTTCATTTACGATTGTTTGATTCACATCTGCAAAAACCACTTCATAACCTGCATCAACTAGTAACCAGCCAATAAATCCTCTACCAATATTTCCGGCACCAAAATGAACTGCTTTTTTCTTCATGCGACAAGCCCTCCTTGAAAAAGAACCATGATTTCTTCTTCAGAGGTTGCAGCAATAATTTTTTCAACATTTTCGATTTCTGAACAAACCATCGCAATTTCAGAAAGTAATTCTAAATGTTCATTTTCGATTCCAGCAATCCCAATAATTAATTTCACTTCATTTCCATCAAAACTAACACCATTTGGGACTTGGATTAATACAATTCCTGATTCCGAAATAAATTTTTTGGCATCATCTGTTCCATGGGGAATCGCCACCATATTGCCAATAAAAGTACTAGTTAAAGCATCTCTTTCAATCATTTTTTCAATATATTCTTCGGAAATATAGCCTTGCTCCTTTAATAACGCCCCTGCACCTTCGATAGCTTCAATTTTATCGTTAAACTGTTTATTCAACACAATATCTTCTTTCTTTAACGCAATCATCTTTTTTCCTCCTATCGTCTAAATAATGGAGTAACTGTTCAACAAAATAACTAGAAACTTCATCTACAGAACTGTACTCTAGCAAATGACAAAGTTCTTCATTATCGACAAAATTTGCACTAATAAAACTTAAAACTTCCAAGCCCTGTTGAGAAAATTTCTCTGGTGCTAAAAGTAAGACTAGCTTATCAACCAATAATTTAGAGTCATCCATACTTTTGATTAAAATCGGTTGCTCTAAAGAAAACAGTTGAAAAAATGGTTGCTTAATTGATTCATCCCGTGCATGAAACATGCCAATTTTTGTATCTGGAATCCCAAAACCGCTCCATTTTCCTTCTCCATATAACGCATTCACCAGTATCTCAACTTCAATTTCTGGATCTTTCTCTAAAAGCTGGGTGCAAATCGCTCGAATCACATCTTCGATCGTTCCTACTTGTTCTGCCAATTTTCCATATTTAAAATTTTTCAAAATAGACAAAACAACGCCTGAATAGATTTGTTGTTCTTCTAAATAATTACTAGCTTCTAATAACGTTAACTGACTTTTTTGTTCCTCTTTAGGGATTCTTTTTTGATACGTGGTTCCTTTATTTCGTAAAAACATCTCAATTTGAGCTAATTCCTGCTCTGTTAAAATCGGTGAAACTAAAAAATACTCAAAATCAACGTTTCCCAGATCGATGGTGGAAATAATTATATCAACTTTTTTTTCAGCAATTGTTCGAGGTAACTCAAAAAGAGAAACAGTGTTCAAATGTTTTAATTGAGGCACTCTTTGATGCAATCTCGTAACCAACATACGTGAAGTACCTATTCCACTAGCACAAACAACTAATCCAGAAAATTCATTTTCACTCTCTAGTTGTAAAATGACAGACCCAAAATGAAGAACTAAATAGCCAATTTCTTCATCTGGAGCGATAGCTCCTTTATATATTTGATCAAAAATTCTACGAATCATCGTAAATAATTCTGAATAATCATTTTTGATAGACTCTAACAGAGGATTATAGATTCGCATCCCTTGTTTTAACCTTCTTAAAGTTGGTTTCAAATGCGAAACTAATCCTTTTAATAATTGATCTTTAGGTAAGTTTTGTCCTAATTCCTTTTCAACTTGGTTAATTATTTTATTGGCGAGGATAACCACTTGCATATCTTCATTTTCGATAAACTGTTCATCGGCTGTCCTCGGTTTTGCTCCTCTTAAATAAAGAGTTACATATGTCGCTTCACCATCTGGAACAGCCTCTTCCTCCATCTCTAAAATCTCTGCCAATAATTGTTTCGCCAATTGAAATTCTGGATAATCTTCCAAAGATTCATCTGAACGATACGCTTGGACAAAATGACCTTCAAGTATCCTTTCCACAACTATCGCAATGTGAACAACCAAATTTAAATAAGCTTCATCACTAACCACATTAGGGTTTTCTTCACGCCATTCTCTAATTTTCCCCTCAACTTTCCATAACAATGATTCATCTACCAAATTCAACAAGCGGTCTTCCATCCATTCGCTAGTTAACTCACTTCTTGATTTTTCTTGAAAAAATTTAAGTAACTGATAATTAGGGAATTGTTGAGTAAAAACTTCACTCATTAAGTTGCGCTTCTGGGTCTCAGATCCTTTTAGAAAGACACCAAGACCTCTTCGCCGTTCAACTTGTACTGAATCTGGTAACCATTCCTCTAATTTCGTTAAATCATTGCTAATTGTTGAGACTGTAACATTTAAATCATTGGCCAAACCAACTAGTTTGAGCCCTCCATCTTCTTTCAACAATGCTTTAAGAATTTTCTGTTGTCGTTCTTCTGGACTATATTCGTTATAGGATAAATCCATGAAATACCAACGAAAATTTTGTTTTTCTTTTTCTGTGCCAATTAATATTATCTTTCCTTGCTCTTTTTTTATCTTTAAATCGTAAGCAAGCAACGTATCTTCCACTTCTTTCATATCACGACGAATCGTCCGTTCACTAACATTCAACTCTTCAGATACTTTTTTTATAGAAACTGGCAACTGACTAATTAATAGTTGTTCCAAAATTAATCTAGCTCTTGCTGAAAGATACATGCTTGCTTCCCCCTAATTCTTTATCTTATTCTGATTTTTTAACGTGAACTAATGCAGCAACCAATTCGTCATACTTATCACTACTTAAAAAATTATCTACAGAGACATGATACGCTTTTGGTAGACGTTCTTTCGCTCTAGAGGTTAAATCTTTATGTGTCACGACAATATCAGCATCTTCTGGTAACTGTGCAATTGCTGAATTGACGACTTCAATAGCTAATCCAGCTTTTTTCACTTTGTTTCTCAAAACAGAAGCTCCCATAGCACTAGATCCCATTCCAGCATCACAAGCAAAAATAATTTTTTTTGTTTCCACCAAACTATCATTGGTTTCTCTAAAGTTCATTGTTTGTTCCTGGTTTGAAGTACCCATTGGTGTCACGCTTTGACGACCTTTTAACGCACTAACTTTTTCTGATGCAGCTGCTAGATCCGTTTCACTTTCTTTAGCTGTTTTCAAAATTAGACTACCTATAGCAAACGATACTGCGGTTGCCACTAAAATACCTGCAATCACTCCAAAATAACCATCTCTAGGTGTCATGGCTAAAATGGCAAAAATACTGCCTGGTGAAGCTGGTGCAACTAACCCTGCATTCAAAAGAGATAACGTAAAGACACCACTCATTCCACCACCTATTGCTGCCAATATTAAGGCTGGTTTCATCAAAATATAAGGGAAATAAATTTCATGAATTCCACCTAAAAAATGAATAATAATTGCACCTGGAGCGGTTTGTTTCGCAGTCCCTTTCCCAAACAAAGTATAAGCTAGTAAAATTCCTAATCCAGGTCCAGGATTTGCTTCTAGTAAAAATAGGACCGAACGACCCGTTTCTGCTGCTTGCTCAATTGCAATCGGGCTAATTACCCCATGATTGATTGCATTATTTAAAAATAAGACTTTAGCAGGTTCAATAAAAATACTCGCTAAAGGTAACAACGAGTGTTCGATTAAGAAACTTACGCCTGAAGCCAAAGCAACATTTAATCCTTCAACAGCTGGGCCAATTACCCAAAATGATAAAATAGCCAAGATAGAAGCGAGTATCCCTGAAGAAAAATTGTTTACTAGCATTTCAAACCCTGGTTTTACTTTTCCATCTATTAATTGATCAAATTTTTTCATGCAGTAGGCACCCAAAGGACCAACAATCATAGCTCCCAAGAACATAGGAATGTTTGATCCAGTGATGACTCCCATGGTAACCATGGCTCCTACTACCCCACCACGAATATCATAAACAAGACGTCCCCCAGTAAAACCAATCAAAATAGGCAATAAGTAATTGATTGTCGGTCCAGTCATTTGATTTAATTGCTCATTTGGAAACCAGCCAGTCGGAATAAATAACGCGGTTAAAATTCCCCAAGCAATAAATGCACCAATATTTGGCATAATCATTCCACTAAGAAAACTTCCAAACTGCTGAACTTTTACCTTTACATTTCCCTGTGTCTGCTCCATTCTATATCCTCCTTAGTGACAAAACATATTCGCTTTAGCCACTATCTTTTCTTGTTTTATTGATGATTTAATCTGCGCAGATTAATCTGACAACGCCTCTTGCTGTCATCCATATTGTAACCGCTGACTATACTAGAAACAACAACAGGAAAACATTGTTTTGTCCAACCCTCTTGGACAAAATTTGCAATTACTCAAATAATTAACTTCAAAAAAAATAACAAATAAAAAAGCTAACGATGAATATCTCTCAAACGTTCGCTTTATTATGGATAAATACTATATTTTCTTTTCCTGACTATTTTAAAGACTTATAAAATTTTTGTAAATCTTTTTTCGTTTCTAAAGGTAATTGTACGGTTCGCATTCTTCGACATCCCGCTTCTAATGAATATAGAAAAGAAAGACATGCCGATTTATCTACATTTTCAAAAACAAGTAAAAAGGCGGCTTTGCTTCCTACTTCATCTAATTTTTCTGCAGTATGAATTCCAACTTTTTTCAATTTCCCACTACTTACTTTACCAATTCCGTCAACGTCTTCAATTTTCATAGAGACTGATCTTTCCATAAAGGTAATTCCATTAACTGTGCAACAGCCACTTTTTTTGCAACAGCTTTTTCTAGTCCTTGTGTTCTAATGATAAATTCGGTCATACTAACTACTTTTTCTTGAAAACTATGCATCGTTCCATCTTCTCTAGCACAATGGACACAATAATCTTTTGTCATATCCTGCAAAGCAAAATCTTCTTTATTCCTCATAAGCATTCCACAAGCAACACATGTCTTCATTTTTTCCACTCCTTACTTAATCATCTTTAAATAATTTTCAATCCATTGATTTCTATTTTTAGAAATTATGTCCTCCTTGCCAAATAAATCATCGTTGTTTAAGTAATAATGAATTAATCCCAACCATGTATTAAATAGCATACTTAATGGAACCTTTATATCTTCCTTCAAAAGTAAACCAAAGTGATGTGAAAAAATAGATTGAATCCCTAAATAACAAACATTTACTTGCTCACCTAATAATCGTCTTTGACTAATAAAATTTCGATACAGCGCTTCATGTTGAGATAAAATTTCCAAATGAATAAATAAAAAGGCTTCCACTGTATCAATATCTTCTAGATTTACCTTGTCAATCTTTTCTGAAAACTCTTGTTTTAATTGTGCAATCACTGCTTCCATTAATACGTCTTGATTTTGATAATGTAAAAAAATAGTTCCTTTGGCTACGCCAGCCCGTTGACTAATCTCATCTACAGATGTTTGAACAAAGCCTTTTTCTGAATATAATTCAGTAGCGGCGATTAAAATCTTATTCTTTGTTCGTTTCTTCTTTTCATCTCTTTTATTGATAGTAAATCCCCCTAAAAATGACTATACAGTCATTTTAATATTTAAAAAAAGAATGTGAATCCTAAAATTTAGAAATAATTAGTTTAGCAACAAATTTATGATAATTTTTCACTCTTCATTCGCTTTTCTTTTGTCATAATAAATATGATTTACATTAATATCTATTAATTCCAAACAAAGTATCTATTGAAATAGTTCTTTTAACGAATAGCTTTTGCTGGTATTTTTTTTGGGGAAGATACAGCAAAAGCTATCGACACATTATTTATCATCCGACACACAATAATAATGTTATAATTAATAATACATTATTAATATATATTTGTAAACTTTTCTATACCAATTAGTAAATTAAAGAAATTGATATGAAAAAGATTCCTTTTCTTTTTTTATCCTCTTTCTCTATATGGATATATCTTTTAAAATACAGAAAAAAAGATATAAAATCACTAAGGAGCTGTGACATTAGTATAGCCCAAACCACAAAAAACGAATAAACGGTGTTCCAGAAGCAACTCTCTCAGAAATAAGCCGAATAATCTCAAAAATATGAAAAGCTATTTTCGGATTATTCGGTTTATTTCTCGGAGCTAACCACTTCTGTCACGACCTCTTAGTGAGTTCTATTCTAATTTATTTTTGCATTACCTCGAGCAATCATTCGTTGAATTTTTTCTGAATTGTTCTCTAAGTAAGAACCGTGTCCACAGTAATAGCGAGCATATTGGTCTTTGCTAATTTTTTCAAAAGATTGGATTGCAGCCGTTTTGTCTTGGGTTGCCATAGCCGGAAAAGGAAAAATAAATCGTCTATCACCAGCAATTGCGTTTCCTCCTTTCGTTTGTATTAAATCTCCTACAAAGGCAAAATGAGTCCTTAAATCTATAAGAGAGATGGAACCTCTTGTATGTCCTGGTGTTTCTTTAACAAGCAAAGAGCCCACATAATCCCCCTCTTTAACTAATCGGTCTACTTGAACCGGTAAGGGACTCAACTTCCTTTCCTTGTGGTTTAAATCTTGGTTCTCTTTTTCTGATAAAATAATTTCTGCTTTTGGAAATACTTTTTTTATCTTATCAACATCACCAATATGGTCACTATGGGCATGAGTTAAAATAATATGCTTTAAGGGACATCCTTCTGATTGAATCACATCAATGATTTTACGACTCTCTCCTTTTTTGCTGCAATCAATTAGGGTCATAAATTTTTGCTCTTTAATCAAATAACAATTTATAGGAAAAAGTCTAGGCATCGTAACTAATTGGTTATGAAACTTTTCTCTAATTACTTTCATCGGCAGCGACCTCATAAATGCTATTAAATATATTTCCGATAAACTGATCCATATATTCACCTAGTTCATCCCTTTTTTCCAGATATTCAGAATAAGAATCTGGCATCGGTAACTCTTCTAGTAGCTCAATAATCTGCTGATAATGATGAATTGCCTGCTTCAAATCCATTATTTTTTTCCCTAATAATTCTTGTCCTTTAGCGTTACAATTTTCAGATAAGGGGCTATTCATCAAGTTCATAAATGCTCCAATTTCTTTCACCGAAAAATGGGCATATTTCATAACCGCAATATATTGGAGCTCTTTCATGTTTTTTTCTGTATACTGACGATACCTATTTTCTCCTCTTTCAGGTTTAATTAAACCTTCCTTTTCATAAAAACGAATCGTATCTTCGCTGATTTTAGATTGCTGAGACGCTTCTTTGATATGCCATTTCCTTTTCATTTTATCACCTCACAGATATTCTATCATTGGAGTAAACTCAAAGGTCAACCGCTTTCCGTAACTTGTTTTAATTGCAATAGTACTTTTTGAAGCTCTTCTTCTAAGACTCGTTTTTTGTGTTCATCAGCAAAAGACAAGTCCGACATTAAGGTCGTCTTACGATTTTCTAATACTAACTTTTCTTGAGCTTTTTGATTTTCTGAATTCGTCAACTGCTTTTGAGTTCCTTTCACTTTTTTATTTTCGATTTTCCATTTCTTTGTTGCAACATTTCCGATAAATTGTTGATCGTGAGAAATGAAAAGAATTGTTCCCTGATAAGCACATAGTGCTTCTTCTAATACATTTATTGAAGAAATATCTAAGTGATTTGTTGGTTCATCTAGTAATAGCAGATTATAATCCCCTAAGAGTAATTGACTAATTGCGACCTTACTTCGTTCTCCACCACTTAATGTAGCAATTTCATTGAAAATAGATTCTCCTCGAAATTGCATGTGAGCCAATAAATCTCTGACTCTTTGCTCTTCATGAACCGATTGACGACTCACATTTTCAAAGACTGTTTGATCGTTGATTAAATTTTCAAAGGTCTGACTAAAGTAGCCAATTTTTACTCCATGAGCATAAGTAATTGAAGCATTTTTTGATATTATTTCTTTAAACAATGACGTTTTTCCAGAACCATTTATTCCTGTTAAAGCTGTTTTTGATCCAGTGAATAACTTAAATTCAGCATCAGAAAAGAGGCGTTTCTTTCCTAAAGATAGGTTAAAGTGATTTGCTTCGATCATTACTTTTCTATGAATTTTTTGTGCTGTTGTTAATGGAATCACTAGTTCCTTTTTAGTTTTAGGTTTTTCAATTTTTTCCAACTGACCTAATCGTGTATTCAAAGCTTTCACTTTGTTATCTAGATTTTTCTTTGCTCTTTGATCGCCCATTTTATGAAGCCTAGCTTCTGAATTTCCCATTCTCCGTGGGGCTTTTCTGGTCTGATCACTCTGATTACTAACAGCTCTCATCGCCTTTTTGATCTGCTGCCGTTCTTTTTGATATTTTTCGTAAGCTCTGGCTTGTTCTCGTTCCAATTGTTCTTTTTGAGTAAGATAGGCTTCATAATTCCCTTCAAACAAAGTTAATTTCCCTTGTTGAATTTCTAAAATATTATCGACAGTTTCGTTTAAAAAAGAACGGTTATGTGAGACGACTAAAAGTGTTCCTTGGTAATCAGCCAATTTTCTTTCTAAAAAAGCGATGCCTTTTTCGTCTAGGTGATTTGTTGGTTCATCAGCTAAAAGAATCCCTTTATTACTGCTTAGAGCATCTCTAATTCTTTGTTTGGTCTGTTCTCCCCCACTATTTGTTGTTGTATCATCAATGAGTTGTCGAATCATCGACACTTCTTCATGGCGTGTAATTGTTCCTTTATCTGGCGTCACTTTTCCTTCAATCAATGCTAGTAACGTAGATTTACCAGATCCATTATCCCCGACAATCCCAATTCGACTGCCTGCTGTAATGAATAAATGTTCCGTTGAAAAAAGTTCTCTAGCTCCGAAACTCATTACAATATTGTTTAACTCTATTGACATAAAAAAACCTCCTTCAATTCTGAAGAAGATGGTCTCTCGCGCTATAATGGTTTAAATATCCTTTTAAAAAAAACTGTCAAGAAAATAGTGATAATAGTCCAAAATGTACTCTAATCACACAATTTTTTCTTAAATTTTTTCACCGGATTTCAAATAGTAAACAGAAAAATTCAGTTGTTCGCTTCTACTATTTGGGATATTTTTTGAATTTAGGCACACTCATCTACTTACAGAATTCTAATTTCGCAATTGCGTATTCAAATTAGTTGTTTGTAGATGTATTGTACATAGTCAAAATACCTATCTCTTTCGTTAAGTTGCTCTCAGTGTAACAAATTTTAAGTTTTCTTTCAAGAAATCGATGACTTTAGTTGTTTTTATGATTGTTAATGATAAAATAAAGTAAAAAGTACTTTTATATAGATAAGAGAGGATGAAGATTGTGCCAAACTTTGCTTCAAAAGAAGAAGAAAAAAAATATTACGAACAAGAGGCAAGCGAAACAGAGTTTTTGAACTGGTACAACAAACAAGATTTACCAGAATATGAAAAACCTTCTCTAACAGTTGATATCGTTCTATTATGCTACAACAAAGAAGAAGATCAATTAAAAATATTACTAATTAATCGAAAAGCGCATCCTTACAGAGCTTCGTGGGCTTTACCTGGAGGTTTTGTAAATCGAAACGAATCAACAGGAGAAAGTGTTTTAAGAGAAACTAAGGAAGAAACCGGCGTTATTATTTCAAAAGAAAATATTGAACAGCTACATAGTTTTAGTCGGCCAGACCGTGATCCTCGAGGTTGGGTCGTAACTGTAAGTTATCTAGCTTTTATTGGAGAAGAACCGCTAATTGCAGGCGATGATGCGAAGGAAGTCCGCTGGTTCACTTTGGAACGTAAAGAAGAAAAATTATTATTAACAAACGCAGAAACCGAAATTATTCTTGACTTAAAAACGGGAGAATCTACTGGAAAAGACACCTTGGCTTTCGACCACAGCGAAATCATTCTAAAGGCCTTTAACCGAGTAGCTAATAAAATGGAACACGAACCTCAAGTCTTGCAAGTTTTGGGAAAAGATTTTACCATTACAGAGGCTCGAAAAGTTTTTGCTAAATTTTCTGGAGTCGATTACAAAACAATCGATCATTCTAATTTTAAAAAAGCCATGCTACATCATTTTAATGAAATTGGTGAACGTCCTGTCGGAATTGGGCGCCCTTCAAAAATTTATGAACTGAAATAGAACCCATTTTTAAATATCTCTAATTCAAGGAGCATTTTATGACAGCTATTTATTTGCGAACAGCAACAGAAAAAGATTTGCCTGTAATTTTAAGTTTAATTGAGCAGGCTAGAGTTATTCTTTCCGAAAAAAACATTCCTCAATGGCAAAATGGGGATGGTCCTAGTCAAACAATCCTACAAAAAGATATCCAAAAGAAGCAATGTTATGTTCTGATTGCTGTAGATAAAATTGTTGGTATCGGAACGATTTCAAATGAACCAGAAGCTGCCTATGAACAATTAGAAGCAGGAGAGTGGCTCGATTGTGCTTCGCCTTATGTTGCCATTCATCGAGTAGCCATTTATCCTCGTTACCACGGAAAAGGATATGCACAGCTTCTTTTAAGGTACCTAGTAACTACTTCTCGATTAATGAATTACTTCGATATTCGGATTGATACTCATCCTAAAAATAAAGCCATGCAACACCTAATCACAAAAACTGGTTTTGAGTATCGTGGCAACATTCAGTTACCTGTTTCAAATGGTGAGCGTTTTGCTTATCAGCTACTCCTTTCTTAATACAAATGAAAAGACAATCACAGATGTCCAGATTTTTACGGAACCCTTGTGATTGCCTTTTTTATGCTGTACCTAACCAAAACAGGTTAAGATTATAGGAGAGAGGTTATGACAGAAGTGGTTAGCTCCGAGAAATAAACCGAATAAACCGAAAATAGCTTTTCATATTTTTGAGATTATTCGGCTTATTTCCGAGAGAGTTGCTTCTGGAACACCGTTTATTCGGTTTTAGTGGTTTGGGGCATGCTAATGTCACAGCCCCTCCCCTATCCCAGTTCTAATTTAAAATTGCTTTTGAAATAAATTCAGAATACTTAATACTTCCATCTACATTTGGATGAACCTGGTCTTCATAAAACCAATCAGCATGTTCATTACTGTAACTAAACCAGTCAATTACTTTTAAATTCTTATATTTCTTTTCCATTGCTTTTAACATGTCATTTACTTCATTTTGCCATCTCCGAGTAGGAACTCTTGTATTCACCCAATAAACACGACGTTCGGAGCCAATTGCGGCCATAAATGTATTAAACTGAGATTCAGTAAAGGAACCATTTGTCCCCAATCCAACAAGCACTGTATCCTTTAACTTGTTTTCACTTTTCAACTTCTCAATTTCTGGTGCGCTACTATACAATTGTCTTCCTACTTCTCCACTTACAACCATTTTTGGGAAAATTCCCTGTAGTTCAACCGCAGCATCAAGAATCACTGAATCACCGAATGCTGTAATCTCCATGTTTTTAGCTTTTTCTAATTCTTTTTCAGTCAATGTGTATTTTGTTGAGTCTTCATTTTGACTGGTTTCAGTTTTTTCTTCTTGAATTTTTTTATTTTGTTCTTCTACTTTTTTCTTATTCTCTGCAATTTTTTCCTGTAATTGCTTTTGTTGTGGAGTTACTTGGTCACTTGGTGCAATAATAAGACCGAATAAAGCAATACCACACAAAACAGTCATAGTTACGGCTGTTATTTTGGTCGTCGTCATGTAAGGCTTCTTAATAAAATCTTTGATTGCATACCACGTAAACTTGTAACGAAACCGCCCAAGTGGTTTTTCAATTAGACGATAGGAAAGCTCGCTAATTCCTAAAATCAAAAGAAGTTCTATTAAAGAGTGAAGGAGCAAATGATTGCTTAAATTTTTTACCTTTGCTTCGTAAAAAATCATCACTGGAAATTGGTACAAATAAATTCCATAGCTTCGTTTTCCAATCCAAGTAAAAATGGGATTAGTGAGCCATTTATTTACATCAGCTCCTGGATGAGCCGTAACAGCTACTAGAGCTACTGAAAAGAGGCTGACAACAAACATTCCACCATAATAAACAAACGGTAAATAATCCGCTAAAAATAAGAATGAAGCGCCTATAACAACAAGTGAAATAATGCCGATACTATTTAATAATTTTTTAGCTTTATCTGGGATCTCAGTTTTCAAACGGAAAGATGGCCAAACAAAAGCTAAAGCACTTCCTAGTGTAATTGAAAACAAGCGTGTATCCGTTCCGTAGTATACTCGTGTAGGGTCGGCACCTGGCGTATAGAGAACCGCCATTAAGATGGCTGAAATTGCAGACAGACCTAATAAAATTCCTAAAATATGAAGAGGCTTTTTAACGTATTTCTTAAGTACTATAAATAGAAGCGGCCAAACAAAATAATACTGTGCTTCAACAGCTAATGACCAGATATGTGTAAATGGTGATTGCGCTGCAAAACGATCAAAATAAGAAAGCCCTCTAAAAATTTGCCACCAGTTATTATAATATAGAAGGCTGCTGACAACTGCATTACGTATATTATTTAGCAAATCTTGTTGAAACAAAGTAATATAAGCTGTCGCAATAGCTAACATCGCGATCAATCCGGGATAGAGCCGTTTCATTCGACGAGCATAAAACCCTTTTATATCAATCTCTTCCTCTTGAATCCATTCTTGCCTCAATAAATCTGTAATTAAATAACCTGAAAGAACGAAAAAGATTGGTACGCCTAAGTAACCTCCGTGTAAGATGGTAGGGAATAAGTGGTAAAGAATCACACCAATAACTGCTATCGTGCGGATCCCATCAAATCCAGTAATATAACGGTGTTTTTTTAATCTATTTTTATGAGTCATTTATTTTCCAACTTTACTAATCATTTATTTTAAAATTTGTTTTTACAAAAAGCAGAAACTATTTCCTACCTTTAACAAAAAAAAAGAAAGAACAAAGTCGTTCAAAATTATTCTTCTTAAATTTTTGTGAAAAGTAATCTTCTTTAGGAACAGAATCTACAAAAAATATATCAAATTGTAGTTTATTATTATAAAATTTACCCGATAAATGTTTTTTATTTCCATTGTGTAACAAAACAAAAACATTTATTTTCATTTAACCGTTTTTGTAAATCAAATGTAACATATTAAATATACGTTCTTTTGAGTGAAATGGCAAGAAATGTTTATTGCTTTTTAAACTTTTTTACTTAAATGTTCGTTTTTGTTTGCACCATCAAAAAAAGACCTTCAAATACTAAATAGTATTGAAAGTCTTATTCAAATAATTAATTCACCTTATTAAACTAGCAATGCATAAAGTGACGGATTATCACTTAAATCAATATAACTTGGATCAAAATCAGCTATTTTTTTCAATAGGTTAGGCAACTCTTCTTTTTCCTTCAGTAAAATTCCTAAAATAACAGGGCCTGTGCCTCGATTGACTTTTTTTGTATACTCAAATCTTGTAATATCATCGTTTGGACCAAGGATATCTGTAACAAATTCTCTTAAAGCACCAGGTCTTTGAGGGAAATTAATCACAAAGTAATGTTTCAAGCCTTCAAAAATCAAAGATCTTTCTTCAATCTCTTCCATTCTGTTGATATCATTGTTTCCTCCACTAATAATGCAAACAACTGTTTTTCCTTTTATTTCATCCTTCATTTGTTCTAAGGCAGCAACGCTTAAGGCACCAGCTGGTTCTGCTACAATCGCTTGTTTAGTGTATAACTCCAAAATAGTTGAACAAACTTGGCCTTCATCTACAGCAAGTAATTGATCGACATTCTCAACAGCATTCTGATACGTTAAATGCCCAACTTCTTTCACAGCTGCACCATCGACAAATTTTTCGATTTCATCTAACATGACTGGTTTTCCTGCATCAAAAGCAGCACGCATTGATTGTGCTCCAAAAGGCTCCACACCTACAATTGCAGTCATTGGACTAATCCCTTTAGTATAAGCAGCAACACCGCCTATTAAGCCACCACCACCAATGGCAGAAACGATATAATCGATTTGTCTCTCTAATAACTTAGCATCTTCAAATACCTCTACAGCCACCGTGCCTTGTCCAGCCATAATATTCATATCATTAAAAGGATCAATAAAGGCTTTTTGGTTAATTTCAGCAAATTCTTTCGCTGCTTTTGCCGAAGCATCAAAGGTATCTCCAATGATTTGAACCGTCACTTCAGAACCTCCAAAGAATTTCACTTGAGAGATTTTTTGTTGAGGGGTTGTTGTTGGCATAAAAATAGTAGCTGGAACTTTCATTTCTTGACAAGTATAAGCAACTCCCTGTGCATGATTTCCCGCACTAGCACAAACTACACCATTTTTTAGTAATTCTGGATCAGTCTGTTTAATCGCATAGTAAGCTCCTCTAAGTTTGAATGAACGTACTTTTTGTAAATCTTCTCTTTTTAAATAGACATTGCAGTGATACTTTTGTGAAAGATACAGATCATATTGTAAAGGCGTATGAGTGACAGCTTTCTTTAGTGATTCATATGCCTTTTCAACTTCTTTTTTTGTTAACAATGACAACGTCAGCCCACCTTTCTTGTTAATAAAATAACCGATGTCACTTGATAGAAAAAGGCGTCCCATTGACTGATTATCTATTTCTCTTTTTGTGAAAGAAAAATAAATACTCTGTCATCGTCCGCCTTTTTCATTTAAAGCTATGTATCAGAAGCTGCCAAAAGCAGCTTCTATAGTTTTAAATTAATCTTTTTGAGAGACAAATGGCATCATTTTACGTAATTCAGCACCCACTTTTTCAATTGGATGTCCAGCATTTTCTTCACGCATTCTGTGGAATTCTTTAAAGCCATTTTTATTATCGTCGATAAAGCCTTTGGCAAATTTTCCATTTTGAATATCAGCAAGAACTTCTTTCATGTTTGCTTTTGTTTCAGCAGTTACAACACGAGGACCAGAAACATAGTCTCCATACTCAGCAGTATTCGAGATAGAATCACGCATTTTCTCAAAACCACCTTCATAAATCAAATCAATAATTAATTTCAATTCGTGACACACTTCAAAGTAAGCAATCTCAGGTTGATAGCCAGCTTCTGTAAGAGTTTCAAAACCAGCTTCAATTAAGCTTGTCAATCCACCACAAAGGACAGCTTGTTCTCCGAATAAATCAGTTTCTGTCTCTTCTTTAAATGTCGTTTCTAATACTCCGACACGTGTTGCGCCAATACCATTTGTATAAGATAAAGCAAGCTCTTTTGCATTACCTGTTGCATCTTGATAAACCGCGAATAGTGCTGGTACAGCAAATCCTTCTGTAAAGGTACGACGAACCAAATGCCCTGGTCCTTTTGGAGCCGCTAAGAATACATCAACATCTTTTGGAGGTTTGATAACATCAAAATGAATATTAAAGCCGTGGCCAAATGCCAAAGCGTTGCCTGCTTCTAAATTAGCAGCAATTTCATTTTCATAAAGAGCCCCTTGAACTTCATCTGGTGCTAAAATCATAACTAAATCTGCTTTTTTTGCTGCTTCTGCTACAGGTAGTACTTCAAAACCATCGTTACGAGCTGCATCAGCTGATTTTCCTTCACGAATACCAATAATTACTTGGTTCCCATTGTCACGTAAATTCTGTGCATGAGCATGTCCTTGTGAGCCATAACCAATGATTGCAATTGTTTTACCTTCTAATAAATTTTTTTCTACTGAATCTTTATAATATACTTTTGCCATATGAATAAAACCTCCAAATTTTTTATGCTTATAAGCGAAATGCTTTAAGAACGTTCATTAAGTTCGTTCGCCTTTGAAATCACACTGACTAGAAGATTGCTAAGCGAACTGTTAAAAAATGGTATTGTGGAACTAATCCTATTTATTTTTTTGCTAAAAACGAGAACGGATATTAATTATTGCCTCGATTAAAGCCTGTCACACCTGTACGTGCTAGTTGTTTGATTCCGTAAGGTGAAACTACATCTACAAAAGCACTAATTTTTTCACTAGTACCTGTTACTTGGATAACGACCGTTTTAGTCCCAACATCAATAACATTAGCTCTAAAAGGATCAATCACAGAAAATAATTCAGCCCGAACTGCGCTAGGTGCATTAACTTTAACCAAAGCCAATTCCCTTTCTAAATGAGGCTCATCAGTAATGTCCGAAACTTTGATTACATCAATTTGTTTATTCAGCTGTTTTGTTACCTGTTCACTCTCATTCAAATTTTCAACTTGAATGATAATGGTAATTCTCGAAATATTGTCTTGCTCTGTGGGTCCTACTGAAATACTATCAATATTTACTTGACGTCTTGTCAAAACGCCACTAAAACGATTCAGCACACCTGAATTATTATTGACTGTTGCCGTTATAATTCGTCTCATTTAGTCCACCCCAATCATTTGATAGTTTGGCTTACCTGCTGGCACCATTGGAAGAACGTGCTCTGTTTGAGAAACCATTACTTCAATTAGAAGAGGTCCTGTTTCTTTAAAGGCTTCTGTAAGCTCAGCTTCAACTGTTTCAGGATTCGTAATCCGCAATCCCTTAATATGGTATGCTTCAGCCATTTTCACAAAATCTGGTTGAGTAGTAAAGACAGACTCTGAACGACGTCCACCAAAAAAGCTTTCTTGCCATTGACGAACCATTCCCAATGATTGGTTATTCAAAATAATAATTTTGATAGGAATATTGTATTCATTTAAAATAGCTAATTCTTGGTTCGTCATTTGAAAGCCGCCATCTCCAACAAACAAAACAACTTCTTTATCTGGACAACCGAGCTTGGCACCTATTGCAGCTGGCACACCATAGCCCATCGTTCCTAAGCCACCACTAGTCACTAATTGTTTTTCATTTTTAAATGGATAGAATTGGGCTACCCACATTTGATGTTGACCAACATCGGTTGTTACAATCGCTTCCCCATTAGTTAATTGACCAACAAATTCAATCACTTTCTGTGGCTTGATTTCTTCTTTTTGCTCTTTATCATACTTAAATGGATGCAATTTTTTTCTAGAAATATTCAATTTTTTCCAATCTTGCCAATTATGATCTTCGATATCGATTTCCAACATTTCTTTTAAGGTTTCTTTTGCGTCTGCCACAATCGGAATATCTGTTTCAATAATTTTACCGATTTCAGCTGGATCAATATCAATATGAGCGATCGTTGCATTTGGTGCAAACTCCTGTGGCACACTCGCTAGGCGATCATCAAACCTCGAACCAATGTTAATCAATAAATCACAATCCGTTAATGCCATATTAGCTGCAAATGAACCATGCATGCCACCCATGCCTAAGAATTGCTCATGAGCGGTTGGCACAGCACCTAAGCCAAGTAAAGAGCTAAGCGTTGGTATTTCATATTTATCAATAAATGTCACTAATTCTTGACTAGCATTCGCGTGTAAAACTCCTGCACCAACTAAAACTAATGGCTTCTTCGCTGTCTTCAAAGCATCCATCAATTTTTTTACTTGCAATTTATTTGGTTTTATAGTTGGTTGATAACTTGGTAAATTCAATACCACTTTTTCATCAATCGCTTCAATAATCGTCATATCTTTTGGTAGATCAATAACAACAGGACCTTTTCTACCAGTAGTTGCAATGTGAAAAGCTTCTTCAATAATTCTCGGCAACTCTTTCGTATCTCGCACTTGATAGTTATTTTTTGTAATTGGCATCGTGATTCCAACCATATCTGCTTCTTGGAAGGCATCTTTTCCAATCCCACTTGTAACTACTTGCCCCGTAAAAACTACTAAAGGAATCGAGTCACTCATGGCATCAGCAATTCCTGTGACAGCATTTGTTGCTCCAGGACCACTAGTAACAATCACAACACCCGGCTTGCCAGTAGCTTTTGCATAGCCTTCTGCCGCATGAACAGCTCCTTGCTCATGTCGAGTTAAGATATGGGGAATTTCTCCATCATATAATGCATCATATAAAGGAAGTACTGCTCCACCAGGATAACCAAACACCATTTCTACCTCTTGTCTAAGTAGCGCATCTATCAAAAGTTTCGACCCATTTTTCGCCTTTTTTTCTGTCCTTGTTTCTTCCATGTAGCCTTCCCTCCTTAATCAAGTAAATCTTCTGGTATTTGCATAATTCCTCCAGTATGTGCTGAAGTCACTAATGCTGTATAACGAGCTAAGTATCCTGTTTTTACTTTAGCTTTAAACTTGGGTAAATGATCGTTTCGTTTAGCTAATTCTTCATCGGAAACATTAAGCTCTAATGTTCGATTGGTTAAATCAATTTCGATTTCATCTCCATCTTGAATTAATGCAATCGGTCCGCCAGCCGCAGCTTCTGGAGAAATATGTCCTACTGCAATACCTCTAGTAGCTCCCGAAAAACGTCCATCTGTAATTAAAGCGACATCTTTGCCTAAACCTCTTCCTACAATACTAGAAGTTGGTGCCAGCATTTCTGGCATTCCAGGTCCACCTTTTGGTCCTTCGTAACGAATCACCACAACATGACCTTTTTTCACTGTATGATTGTCAATAGCTTCAACCGCTTCATCATGAGAGCTAAAACAGATTGCCTTGCCTACAAACTTCGTAATCGAAGGATCAACTCCTCCTACTTTAATAACACTTCCTTTGGGAGCAATATTTCCATATAAAATAGATAATCCTCCCACTGGACTATAAGGATTTTCTTTAGGATGAATCACTTCTTCATTTTTAATTACAGCATGCTCTACGTTTTCACGAATTGTTTTGCCCGTTACAGTGATCCGATCTGGATGAATAGCTGTTTCTAAATCCACTAGTTCTTTCATAATCGCAGGTACTCCACCAGCCTCATGAACATCGTGCATTGAATACGCAGAAGACGGCGCAATTTTTGAAAGATAAGGTACTCGTTTCGCTATCTCATTAACTTCTTCTAAGTTGTAATCAATTTCTGCTTCATTTGCAATTGCTAAAGTATGAAGCACGGTGTTTGTTGAACCACCCATCGCCATATCTAACGCAAAAGCATCATCAATTGCTTCTTTCGTTATAATGTCTCTTGGTTTGATTTGTTTTTTCACTAGATCCATCAAATGGAAAGCTGATTGTCTGACTAACTCTCTCCGTTCATCTGATACCGCTAAAATGGTTCCATTTCCCGGCAAAGCCATTCCAAGAACTTCCATCAAGCAATTCATTGAGTTCGCTGTAAACATTCCTGCACAAGAACCACAAGTAGGACAAGCATTTTGTTCCATAAAATTAAATTCTTCTTCAGTCATTTTACCTTCTTTAAACGTGCCGACAGCTTCAAACATTGAAGACAGTGTCGTTGTGTGACCTCTTGGATCAATCCCAGCTTTCATGGGACCACCTGAACAGAAAATTGAAGGGACATTGGTTCGAACGCTTGCCATCAACATACCTGGTGTAATTTTGTCACAGTTAGGAATATAAAATACACCATCAAACCAATGGGCATTGATTACTGTTTCTGCTGCATCTGCAATAATTTCTCGACTTGGCAATGAGTAACGCATTCCAATATGCCCCATAGCAATCCCATCATCTACACCAATGGTATTAAATTCAAAAGGAATTCCACCAGCTTCGCGAATCGCTTCTTTAGCGACATCTGCTAATTCTCTTAAATGGACGTGTCCTGGAACAATATCGATATAAGAATTACAAATAGCAATAAATGGTTTTTCCATATCTTTGGCATTTTTGACTTGTCCTGTTGCATATAACAAGCTTCTTGCTGGTGCTGCATCAATTCCCTTTTTTATTTGATCACTACGCATTTCAACCACTCCAATTCCATTTTCTTAAAATTTTTTAGGCGACTCCTATTAAATGTCTTTCTTATTTGTTCTCACATAAATATCTATAAAAAAAGCACCCCACTAAATGCATGGGATGCTTTAGTAAGAATCCCGTCTACCAAAGACAAACAGGACTCAAACATCTGCGAAAAATCTCAGTGTTCTAAGTCCTACACGATAAAATAATGACTAATACGTGATTAAAGTTTGTTTTCTCCATGGTATGTTCTCCTCACTTGTCTATATAAAGATTAAAATTCCGCGTGATAAATAAGAGCTTTTGTTAACTATAAACCTTGTAAATTAGAATGTCAATAAAATTTAATAAAAAAAGTCAGAAAATTCCAAAAACAGTGTTTATTAGTGAGTGATTGTTATATAAACTTTCTTTTATTATAGAAAAATAGTCTTTACCTTTTTTCAAAATCAATAAAAAAACAGTAAAGACCTTTTCTAAAATGCTCCTATTAATCATATCTTTTTCTTTTTGAAGAAGCTGGTATTCCTAATAAATCACGATATTTCGCAACCGTTCTCCGTGAAATATCCACCTCTTGATCTTTCAGTAAGTCAGCCAGTTTTTGATCTGAAAAAGGTTTTGCTTTGTCTTCATTAGCTACTAATTCCTGCAATTGTTTCTTTACACTATCGGTAGAAACTATTTCACCAGTTTCATTCCCAGTAACCAAACCAGAAGTAAAAAATGAGCGTAGTTCAAAAACACCAAAGCTTGTTTCAATATATTTTCCATTTACAGCTCGACTAACTGTAGACTCGTGAATGTCTAAGGCTTCCGATACTTCTTTTAGAATCATTGGTTTTAACGGTCGTTCTGGACGAATAAAAAAGTCCTTTTGGCGTCTGACAATTTCCATTCCAACTTGTAAAATAGTATCTCCTCGCTGTGCGATTGTTTTTTCTAGCCATTCAAATTCTAATTTTTTCTCTTTAATGTACTCTTGAACTTCTTGGTCTTCTATTTTTTTCATTCGTTCAAAATACCCTTGTTGGAAATTAATCGTCGGCATTCCTTTTTTGTTTGAAATGACAGTAAATTCATCGTCTTTAATTCGTAATGTTAAATCAGGACGAATATAAAGTCCTGTAGTTGATTCGAAAATCCTGCCAGGTGAAGGAGATAAAGTCTGAATATAATCAAAAATTAATTGTACCTCTGATAAATCAATAGCAAACTTTTTAGCTATAGCTTGCCATTTTCGATGAACTAGATTTTCAAAATCTTCTTCTAGCACAATATATGCAAGGGTTGGCGCCTGGTCATCTCTTTCGGTCTGTAACATCAAACATTCTTGAATATTTCTTGCTCCTACACCCGCAGGATCTAATTGTTGTAGCAACGTTAAGGCATCTAGCATTTGAATGGCACTTGCCCCTGTCTTTTCAACAGCTTCGTCTAAATCAAGTTTTAAATAACCATTTAAATCAACAAATTCAACTAAATATAAAACTAAACGACGCAGGTACGTATCTCGATAATTTAAATGAACTTGATCAATTAAAAATTCGAAAAGCGATGTTTGACTATCGGGAATTTGGTTCAGGTAATTATTTTCTTCATTTATAAAAGACGCTTGGCTTGAATTACTCGTCGGATAATCTGAATAGTGGGTATCTATTTTGATATCAATTAAAGGATTTTCAAGAGATTTCGCTTCTATGTATAAGAGTAAGTCCTCTGTATTGTATTGCAAGATTTGGATAGACTGCTGTAATTGTTGTGTCATAGCCAATTTTTGAACTTGCTTTTGCTTTTGGGACAAATGTTGTTGAAATTTCATTATTTTTTGTCCTCCCTCTTGTAATTTTATGTAATATCAGCTAAACTATTACTCGTGCATGCGCCCTTAGTGTAGTGGATATCACGTAAGATTCCGGTTCTTGAGACGGGGGTTCGATTCCCTCAGGGCGCGTTTTTTTAATTCTTTATTACTACTTTATATTATGAATTATAGCATATCTTTATGCTATTTTTTGTTGTATTTTTTCTTTTCCTTATCTCTAACACACTTATTTTCTTTTCATTTTGGATATAACATGTTATCGTTGAGGAAAGAAGGTGAAAGTAATGTCTTTTAATCCCAAAATTGAACAGTTAATTCTTGAAGCTTCTGAACGTAAACAACAACCATTAGTTGCAAACATCATTAATTTCCCTGATTTCGATCAAGAGGATGTTCAAGAAACTGCCCAAAAATTAATAAATGATGGACAAATAGATGCAAAACTTCATTTTCATTACAATGATTTGTGCACCATCACATTCAATCCAACTGACTTAATGTGAGAAACTCCATAAAGTCGTTGTGTTTTTTCTTTTTTATTCTCATCTAAAATACGGTTTTAATATTTGGAGGATTTAGAATGACTGATTTAGCTCATAATCTTATGAATCAATTGACACCTTTTTTTGAATTATTTGTTTTAGCACTGAACGTTTTTTCCATTGTCATTCTGATATGGGGTGTTATTATTGCTGGATACGATTTTATAAAAAATGAGTTCTCAAATCAAGGCCGCGTTTGGATGACTAAACAAAATAATTTTATTAAAAACTATTTAGGTAGTTATGTTTTGCTTAGTTTAGAAGTCTTGATTGCTGCCGATATTATTGAGTCTATTTTGAAACCGACTTTTCAAGATATTTTAAAATTAGGTATTTTGGTCATTATTCGAACAATCATCTCTTTCTTCCTTCATAAAGAAATTGAAGAAGCGATGAATAGTAAAGATAAATTGGAAATTGATAAGGAAAAAATGAAGTAGAATTCAAAAAAACTGAACCCTTAATTTTGGGTTCAGCTTTTTTATTTTACTTTTTTATAAAATTATTTCTAATCCTTACTAAAATAATAGAGTGGTTGATGACTTAAGCGCTGCATTTGGCGTTTTTTATCTTCAATAATTGACAATAATTCTTCAGAAAAACTTTCAAGAATCACTCGACCGCCTTTATAAGTGCTTCCTCCCATAGAAATTACTTGTTCGGGGGTTAAAATCACTTTGCGATGGGCAATTTTTTTGAAAAATTCTTCCACTAAGTATGTTGGTAAATAAAAATTGTTCTGAGCAGAAAAAGACTCTAAGTAAATAAAATCATCTATACTGATATAACAATCATCAATTGACATAAAGTTAACTGACTTATCTACATAAATCTCCCTCTTTTGTAAAATTTCGTTGACTCTTTTGTTCAAAAGATTTAAGGTTTCAATCTCCTTGACATAGTTTTCAAGTTCTCGATAATGGACTGATTTCTTTTCTTCATAAGAAACACGTAAGGCAACACCAACTGTAGCAATAATTGCTCCTACGATAACACCAGCCATTCCTGACAAAAACACTAACATATTCGTTCCCTCATTCTATTAAAAGTAATATTTTCAGTATAACATATTCTGCAATCTGGGTAAAAAAAATTTGCAAGAATTTAGCAAACAAAATCGTTGACCTTTTTTGACCAATAAAGTATACTTTTTTTAAGCATTCAACCATGCTTTATGATAAAATAACTTAGATAGTTTTATATAGGAGGAATTTAATATGAATTTAATACCAACAGTCATTGAACAGTCTTCTCGTGGCGAAAGAGCTTATGATATTTACTCTCGTTTATTAAAAGATAGAATCATCATGCTGAGTGGTCCTATCGATGATAACGTAGCAAACTCAGTAATCGCTCAATTGCTATTCTTGGACGCTCAAGATTCTGAAAAGGATATTTATATTTACATCAACTCACCAGGTGGCAGTGTTTCTGCTGGTTTAGCAATTTTTGATACTATGAACTTTGTTAAAGCAGATGTTCAAACAATTGTTTTAGGAATGGCAGCTTCGATGGGCAGTTTCTTGTTAACCGCTGGCCAAAAAGGTAAACGATTTGCTTTGCCGAATGCTGAAATTATGATCCATCAACCTCTTGGTGGTGCACAAGGACAAGCAACTGAAATTGAAATTGCTGCAAAACATATTTTAGATACTCGTGATCGTTTAAACAAAATTTTGTCTGAACGGACAGGTCAACCAATTGAAGTAATTGAACGTGATACCGACCGAGATAACTTCATGACGGCTCAACAAGCAAAAGAATATGGTTTGATTGACGAAGTGATGGAAAATAGCGACTCATTAAACTAGACTTATCTAAAAAATGCCTGAGTGTAAAAATTTAGGCATTTTTGTGTTCTATTAACTGAAAAAGAGCTACACTATTATTAGTTGAAATGAAAGGATGAAAAAAATGGATATTTCTATTATTGATGGATCTAAAGTAACTCCTAAGAACGGACTAATTATCGGAAATAACGAAGCGTCAATAAAAATCGTTGAATTTATGAATGTTCGTTGCCCCTTTTGTAAAAAATGGTTTGATGAATCTTTTGACTTGCTGAATAAGTATGTTAAAACCGGACAATTACAACGAGTAATTAAACTCTATGATAAAGAAAAAGAAAGCTTGAAACCAGGCAATATCATGCACCGCTATATTGATTATAATTCACCAGAAAAAGCTCTTAGTGATTTACAAAAAATATACGCGACTCAAAATAGTTGGGGAAACCTTTCATTGGAAGATGTGGCAACTTTCGCTGAAACCCAGTTAAATTTGACAAAAAAAGTAAATGAAGTAATTATACAGTCTGTTTTGACAGAAGCTAATGCTGCAAATATCCAATTTGTTCCAACGTGTATCATTGGTAAACATATTTTTGACGAATCAATCACTCTCGAAAAACTAACTGAATATATAGAAAATTATTAAACAAAAACCGTATCCAAAAAGTAGATTACTAGATCTATTTGCTGGATACGGTTTTTTATTTCAGTTAACTTCACTAAATTTTATGTTGATTTTTCTATCCTTCTCATTATTGAGAGGTTATACAAACGGACTGCGAAATAGATTCTTCCTGTTCCACAGCCATTGGGATTCCTCCCACCAACTTATTCAAGCAAAGTCATTTTTTCAACTGCGTAATTTTTCAGCAAACTCATTTATTTTCCTAATTCTATGGTTAATTCCCGATTTTGAGATTGCTCCTGATGGGATGATCTCTCCCAATTCTTTTAAACTCACTTCTGGATATTCTAAGCGTAGTTCTGCAATTTCTCTTAATTTGTCTGGTAATGCCCCTAAGCCAACTGTTCCTGCGATAAATTGAATATTATCAATTTGTCTTGAAGCCGCATCAATAGTTTTATTTAGATTGGCCGTTTCACAGTTAACCAAACGATTAACTGAATTTCTCATATCTCTGACGATTCTTACATCTTCAAATTTCAGCATCGAATTGGTCGCTCCAATCAGAGTTAAAAAATCGGCAATTCTTTCTGCTCCTTTTAAATAAGAGATGTATCCATTTCTACGTTCTAACGTTCGAGCATTCAGGTCATAGTAATTTAACATTCGACAAATATCGTCATTGTGTTCTTCATAAATTGAAAATATTTCTAAATGATACCGGCTAGTTTCTGGATTATTAACTGAGCCTGAAGCCATGAAAGCACCACGTAGATAGGATCTCATTTTTTGAGCATTTCCCATAATTTCGTCAGACACATGGGTGTTGAACATCATCCCATCCATTATATCTAAATCAGCTAAGACATTCTTTGTTCCCTGTTTTAAACGGACAATGTAGACATTATTCTTTTTCAGCTTCATTTTTTTGCGAACCAATAATTCCGATTGAACATCATAATGATCTTTTAAAAGAGAATAAATTCGTCTCGCAATGGCTGCATTTTCTGTCTGAATATTCAAAACAAATTGTTGATTGACTAAACTTAAAGAGCCATTCATACGAATTAGCGCTGCCAACTCCGCTTTTGCATGTTCTCGGTGAACTTCTAATGTTGTTAATTCCTTTTTTACATCTGCTGCAAAAGACACACCTTCTCCTCCTTCAGTCTCTAAAAAAATCTAATATTTTGCCCCAAAAACGATTCTAAATAATTCGTCTACGACCTTGTCTCCATCGTGAAACACGCCACCATCTCGTAGCTTTAAGAAATCAGTTGAAATCACCCGACAACCTTCTTCTCTCAATCCTTGGAAATCATGTTCTACTTGAACTAAATACTCATCATAGATTTCAGGATTCATATATCCTTCTGGCACATTTTCTGTATTTACTAAAACCGTATTTACAAATTTACTGTCTAAATGATCATTTAATACACGAACGTGATCTGCATCCGAAAAATGTTCTGTCTCTCCCTTTTGGGTCATGATATTACATATATAAACCACTTCTGCTTTAGTATTCTTAATCGCTTCTCCAACCTCATTAATAACTAAATTAGGTAATATACTTGTAAACATACTCCCGGGTCCAAGAACAATCATGTCTGCCTCTTCAATAGCTTTTACCACTTTACGAGCTGCTTTTGGTTGCTCTTCGTCATTCGTATTTTTAACAAATACACGATCAATTGTTTTACGATCTGTAGCAATATTTGATTCTCCTACCGCTTCTGTTCCATCTTTAAAGACCGCATGGAGAGTCAGTGGTTTCTCTGAGGATGGATAAACATGACCATCCACATGCATCATTCTAGAAAGTAATTGAATTGCTTCATAAGTACTACCTCGCATTTCAGAAACAGCTGCAATAATAAGATTGCCAATCGCATGATTAGCAAAATAATTGTCTTCCTCGTTAAATCGATATTGAAAAATATCTTCGTAAAGTTGTGGCATATCAGACAAGGCAACTAAAACATTTCGCAAATCACCTGGTGGAGTCAAATTCATAGAGTCTCGGATAGCTCCACTACTACCTCCGTCATCCGCAACAGTAACTACTGCTGTAATATCAGCACTTTGGTTTCTTAAACTTTTCAAAATTACAGGTAACCCAGTTCCGCCGCCTACCACAACAATTTTCGGTTTTCTAATACGATATTTTTTGATTGTCACGAACGATTCACCGTCTCTTTACGCTTTCCTTTATCCCGATGAGTTGTATTAACATGGTATTCACTCGACAACTCTTTCCCTACACGTTCGGTCAAAGCTACAGAACGATGTTGTCCACCAGTACAGCCAATCGCAATGGTCACACTGCTTTTCCCTTCTTTTACATAGCCTGGCATAACATTCTTCAGTAAATCAATAAATTTCGTATAAAATTCTTCTGTTTTGGGAAAGCCCATGACATAGTCATACACTGCTTCATCCATTCCTGTTAGAGTTCTCAATGCTGGAATATAGTGAGGGTTTGGCAAAAAGCGAACGTCCATCACTATATCAGCATCAATAGGTAATCCATATTTGAAGCCAAAAGAAACCATCTCAATCCGAAACTCATGAGTGTCTCTGGATTTAAATTGTTCATTAATTTTTTCACGCAATTGTCTTGGACTTAAATCTGTTGTGTCAATTACAACTTGCGCATCCCCTCGAATCTCTTCAAGAATCGCTCGTTCTTTGCGGATTCCTTCAGTCACCAAACCATCTCTAGCCATTGGGTGAGCTCTTCTAGTTTCTTTATAACGAGATACTAGCTCTTCATCCGTAGCGTCTAAGAACATTATCGTTGTATCAATAAAATTAGTGTTTTCTATCTCAACAAGCATATCTTGAATTTGACGGAAAAAAGTTCTCGAACGTAAATCAACTACTAATGCAATTTTTGTTACTTTTCCCGATTCTTTTATTAACTCCCAAAATTTAGGAATTAAACTAGGTGGCATATTATCTATACAAAAATAGCCCATATCTTCAAAACTTTGAACAGCTACAGTTTTACCTGCACCGCTCATTCCAGTGATAATTACTAACTGTAAATTTTCAGCCATTATTGTCTCCCCTTCTCTTTATAGGTCCGATGTCCCCTATCTCTACGTCAGTTGTACTTCTAGGAGTATAGATTATAGATACAGAACATTTTATCTATTATATCATTCCGGGCGTATCAAAGGAAGCCTTTCAGATTTTATACGCAAGTTTGAACAGTAAATTAGATTCAATAAATAAAGAATGAGACAAAACATATTCTGTCTTGTCTCATTCTTTCTATTTTTAGATATCTATTTTTATGCATCTTCAATTAGGCTTAAGTAGTCAATATTTAAAATTGGATTGTCACTGTTAATATTAGCACGATCAGCAGGGTGGCATTTAACAACACGTACTTGAACGTCTTTATCTTTCTTTAAAACAGCCTGTCCGACAAAAAACCACGAAAATTCTGGACGGTGACATAAATAGGCTTGGCCAACTTTCACTTCTGTCTTTTTCATGAAAATCATCCTCTCAGTCTTATGTTATCTATAGAATAGCATGATTTTCAGAAAAAAATTATTCAATTTTCGTAAAGAAATTTTCTTTTTTTGACTATTTTTAGTATTTTAAAACATTTTATGTTATTTTAAATTGAATAAAAGAAATAGAATGTAATTTATATCAAAAAATCTTCCTATTTTACTCGAATCCATTGCCTCTTTAGTAAAATAGTTACTCAGCTTTCTTTAAAAATAAAGAAGCCATTTTTTATCCAAAGAAAAAATACCCTTCTTAATTTTAATAGCAGCGCATTTCTCTTTTTCAAACGAACTTTTCATTAAGGATATATATATATATATATCAATTAGAATTGAATAATATATCTACCCTTATTCTTATTCTACTGTACGCTTCGCTAAAACGCCATACCACAATTGTTTTTTTATAATTCACTTTAAACTTATATATTTTGATTTGTCAAATTAAGCTGGACAAATGCTTATCATTTACGTAACTCAAAAATACCTCTAATGGTGTCTGATACTTTAATGATTTTCTTGGTATA
>NZ_MIEK01000009.1 GCF_001742285.1 Enterococcus rivorum
TTTTTCAACTCGTTCTCTCTGTTTTAAAGAGACAACTGTTATAGTTTACCAACTTGTTTGTTATTTGTCAACAGTTTTTTTGTTGATTTTTCAAGTTGTTTCACTGCTTTTGTTTCAGCAACTCTGTTATTCTATCATGACTTTTTTTATTAGTCAATAATGAATTAAAACTTTTTTTTCGATTTTTTCTCTGAAAGAAATTCATCAGAATAAATATAAATATATCAATACTTCGTATAAAATGCAACTAGAAAATCAACAAATTTGTTGTTCTTTTTCATTATCGAACAAACCAGTTTTTGAAAGGATAAACATTCGTTTTTTCTACGATTTCCATTTGAACCTACTCTTATTTGTTCGCTTCTTAATATTTTTGAAACTTCTTGTTTTTGTACGCTAAAGAGAAAACCTTGGATGTGAAACTACTCACACCCAAGGTTACTATTAATTTCACTTTACAATCGGAAGATATATCCTAAAAATAGTTCCTTGGTGCACGACACTTTCAGCATCTATTCTACCTTTGTAATTTTCTACCAATTTTTTCGCAATGGATAATCCCAATCCATTTCCGCCTTTATTTCTAGCTCGAGCTTTATCTACACGATAAAAACGATCAAATACTCTATTTAACTCTTCTTCTCTTATCCCTTCACCAAAATCTTGAATTGCAATTTCAAATTCGTTTAGTGTTCTAGAGATTGATATATGAACTTCTTTACGTTCTGTAGAGTATTTAACTGCGTTATCTAAAATAATTATTAACAATTGTTCAAAGTGGTTACGATAAATTCCTAAAGTTAATTCTTGACTTAGATCATCATCCAATGTGATCGTAAAGTTTGGATAAAGAATTTTAAAATTATTGAACACTTGATAAACAACTTGCTTTGCATTTGTTCTATGATTTAAATACTGAATATCAACTTGTTCCATTCTTGATAAATCAAGCATTTCTTGAACCAAACTCTTCATTCTAATTATTTCTTGTAAGCTAGCCTGTAAAGATTCATCCAAAACTTCTGGATCATCTTTTCCCCAACGATTGAGTAAATTCAAGTGTCCTTCTATTATAGCTACCGGTGTTCTTAGTTCATGAGAGACATCTTCAACAAATTGTTCTTGCTGTTCGATATATCGACGCATTCTATCCAGCATCTCATTGAAAATCTCTGCCAAATCAGCTAATTCATCTTTAGAATGAATTTCTGGAACATGTACATCAGATTGAGGATCTTTTCTAATTGTAACCATTGTATCCCTTAACACTTTGATCGGCCTCAAATAATAAGAAGATAGTAAAAAGCCTAGTATACTACTTACAATTAATGAGACAATTTCTAAAATAATTAATGTCAGTAATAATTTATTCTGAATATCATAGAAAGAGGAGAGTTCATAGAAAGATTGAACATACCCTATTTTTTCTCTACTTGTTTTAGAATAGATTGGTTGAATAGCTAAAAAACCAGTTTTTTCATTTAATGTTGTAATTTTATTTTCTACTTTCTCTTTTTCAATAAGCTCTTGACGAATCTTTTGTGTTTCAAAGATTAATTCTCCATCTAAGTTATAAATAGAAAGAAACAATGCTGGCTGCCCTAGTTCTGAAATAAAGTTGTCCATTTCTACCAAAGAACCTTCTACTTTTAGTTTGTTACTATATTGTATGTCTTCATTTTCCTTAGGTGGTTGGAGCCATTCGAAAACCTCTGTAACAGTTAACTCTTCTTTTGCATTTGATAATCGATTGGTTACATTCGCTAATATTTGTTCTGCATTTTCTCGTTCTTTTGCTACAATTAGATTTACGGACGACTTGTATGTAATCACAGCAAAAATTGTAAACACGAAAAATATGAAGAAAGAACTTGCCAAGGCCCACTTTATAGTTAAAGAAGGCCCCTTCAGTTCTCTTTTTATTGCATTTTTTAGTTGTAATCGTTTCACGAGCGCATCACGTAACCTGTTCCACGAACGGTTTGGATATAACTTTCTTCCCCAGGAACATCGATTTTATTACGCAAATAACGAATATAAACATCTACAACATTTGTTTCTACTTCTGTTTCATATCCCCATACTTTATTTAGTAACACATCACGAGCCAGTACGACATTCACGTTTTCCATCAAAGTTAAAAGCAACTCATATTCACGTTTAGTCAGTTCGATCATTTCAGAGCTACGACGAACGACACGATTTTCTTTTTCAATTGTTAAATCACGATAAGTAATTGTTGTTTGTTTAGCAACATTTTTATCACCTTCGATATCGATACGACGAAGTAACGCACGTAAACGCGCAAGTAATTCTTCAATAGCGAAAGGTTTTACGATATAATCGTCAGCGCCATGATCTAAACCAGACACACGATCTATAACAGAATCTCTTGCTGTCATCATAATAATCGGTGTATTTTTTACTTGGCGAATTCGACGGCAAACTTCTAATCCATTTAATTCAGGTAACATCAAATCTAAAAGGATAGCATCCCAATCATTATTTAAAGCCGCTTCTAATCCTGTACGACCGTTGTAATGGACTTCTGTAGTGTAGCCCTCATGTTTCAACTCCAGTTCAACGAAACGCGCTAAATTTTTCTCATCTTCAATAATTAGAATATTACTCATTGGTTATTTGTCCTTTCTCTCTAAAAAGCAATCTTAAAGCCTACTCATTATACATACTTTTCTCTAAAAAAGCCAGCGTCAACCATTTGAACTTTTCTACCTTTACGATTTATTTACTTTAAAACCATAAGAAATAAATTTTTCTCACGGTTTCAAAGCAAAAAGAATTTCTTTTATTCTTCTGTATACCAGTTATAGTGATAGGTGCCATCCATGTCAATACGTTTGTAAGTGTGTGCTCCGAAGTAATCACGTTGTGCTTGAATCAAGTTCGCTGGTAAGCGTTCTGATCGATAAGAATCATAGTAGGAAATAGCTGATGAGAATGTTGGTACTGGTACACCTGCTTGAACAGCTATTGCTACAACATCACGAAGGGACTGTTGATACTTCTTAGTAAGGTCTACAAAGTAGTCATCAAGTAACAAGTTTTCAATTTCAGGATTTTTATCATAAGCATCTGTAATTTTTTGTAAAAATTGTGCACGGATAATACAACCAGCACGCCAAATTTTAGCAATCTCTCCAAATGGCAGATCCCAATTGTATTCTTCTGAAGCAACACGTAATTGAGCAAATCCTTGCGCGTAACTCATAATTTTACTGAAGTACAAAGCTTCACGAATTTTTTCTACTAATTCTTTTTTATCTCCAGAGTAATTGTATGCATCAGGTTTAGATAAAATTTCACTGGCTTTCACACGTTCGTCTTTGTAAGCAGAAATAAATCGAGCAAAAACTGATTCAGTAATTAAAGGCAGTGGCACACCTAAGTCGAGTGAGCTTTGGCTTGTCCATTTACCAGTTCCTTTATTTCCAGCCGCATCTAAAATGACGTCAACAACTGGTTTCCCTGTGCCCTCATCATCTTTACGCGTTAAAATATCTGCGGTAATTTCAATTAAGTAACTATCAAGTTCACCGGTATTCCACTCTTTAAAGATTTCTGCCATTTCATCAACAGACAAACCAAGAATGTTTTGCATTAAATCATATGATTCTGCGATTAATTGCATATCACCATATTCAATGCCGTTATGAACCATTTTTACATAGTGCCCAGCACCATTTGGTCCAATGTAAGCAACACAAGGTTCGCCGCCATCTACTTTAGCTGAAATTTTTTCTAAGATAGGTGCAACTAATTCGTAAGCTTCTTTTTGTCCACCCGGCATAATTGAAGGGCCTTTAAGTGCTCCTTCTTCTCCACCTGAAACTCCTGTACCGATAAAGTTAATACCTGAATTTGCTAACTCTTCATTACGACGAATGGTATCTTTAAAGAATGTGTTCCCTCCATCAATCAAAATGTCCCCTTTATCAAGATATGGCAATAATTCTTGAATCGTTGCATCTGTTGCAAAACCAGCTTGCACCATCAACATAATACGACGTGGCTTTTCAATAGATTCCACAAATTCTTCAATTGTGTAAGTTGCTTTAAAATTTTTGTCTGGATGTTCTTCTACCACTTCTGTTGTTTTTGAACCAGTACGGTTATAGAGCGCTACTGAATACCCTCTACTTTCAATATTTAAGGCTAGGTTTTTACCCATTACTGCCATTCCTACTACACCAAATTGCTGTTTTGTCATTTCGCGTCCTCCTACTATGCTTTAAGAAAGAATTCATTAAAATTCCCTTATAATCTCCATTATTATAACTTAGAATCTGTCATATGAAAACAAAATAGTTCCAATAAGTTCAAATCTTTTCTGAAATCTTTAAAATAAATCAAAATCTAAAATATCGTTCGCATTAAAGCGTTTTCTAGCAAGCTACTTTCTAAGGATAGCCTCTTCAGCTTTTTATTTCCCAAAATATTAGCGAACTCTTGTTTATTAGAATCAAATGAAAATAGTTGAGTTATTCCTTGTAAAAGAAAGACCCTCTATATAGGTATTAATAAATAAAAAAAGAAATCCCTTAGGCTCCATGGTTAGCCTAGGGGATTTTTAACATTTTCTAAAAAATGTTTTACGCTTCTTTAGACATTACGTTCTTTCCATCATAATGACCACATGCTGGACATACGTGATGGCTCTTTCTTACTTCTCCACAGTTAGAGCATGTGCTCAAACCATTGATTGTTAATTTGTAATGTGTACGACGCTTTGCTTTTTTTGCTTTTGAAGTTCTTCTAGCTGGTACTGCCATTGGTGTTCCACCTCCTTGTAAAAATTTGTGCAGTTACTGCACAATATATTCCAATCTTACTTCTTATCCTCTTCGTTAGCACTATCGCTAAACAATTCCGATAATTTGGCAAGACGAGGATCCATTGTTTGTTGCGATTCTTCTTGTCTTCGATTTAAAAAATCCTCTTCAGACAAAACTTCCCAATCTTTACCTTTAGGCATTTCATCGCTTTCTTTTTCTAATTCAGAAAGGACTTGGATTGGAATAGATAACAATATGTTATCTTCTACTGATTCATCCAAATCAATTGTAGGTTTTTCCAACAATATAATCTCTTCTTCAGCAATTCGTTCATCTTTTTGTTTCAACTGTTCTTCTGTCATAAATACTTCACTAACTTCTAACGTCATATTTAGAGGAACAGGTGTCAGCGAACGAGAAGATGGGACAGTTACAATAACACTAACTGAATAATGTAAAATGTACTCACCAGAACCTACTGTTATAAGACCATCTACTTTAGCTGGACCGACATCAAGGATTAGGTTATCTCTTTTTATCAACGATTCTTTCAAATCTAGTGTCTCTGAAAAATTGTATGGTTCATCTTTAAATTTGTTTAGTTCTAACAAGGACCACTTCATATTCATCACCCCTAAGCAACAAAAGCAATTATACAGGGCTATGAAAGCTTTGTCAATGAAATTTTCTTGACAGCCTTTTCTTAAATTCATTTTTCCCATTATTTTTTGATTCTCTCGACTTTTTAGTGCTAAAATAGAGAGAAGGAGGGTGCTTATGAAAGCTTTTGAATTTAAAAATGTTTCTTTTATTCGGGATGGAAAAAAGTTATTAAATAACATTAATTGGAAAGTAGAGAATAAACAAAATTGGGCGATTATCGGCCTCAACGGGGCTGGTAAAACTTTGTTACTACAGTTAATTTGTGGCTATCTCTGGCCCTCTTCTGGTTGCTTAGAAGTATTAAATCAAACGTTTGGCCAAACGTCAATACCTGACTTACAAAGGCGGATTGGTTGGGTCAGTACTGCTTTACAGTATCAAATCAAGAATGGGGAAACTGCTGAGAAAATTGTTTTATCTGGAAAATTTGCTAGTATTGGTATTTATGAATATTATTCAGACAAAGATCTAAATCAAGCGAAAGAAATTTTAAAAAAAGCTGGCGGCAGCTCTTTAGTTGGTAAAAAGTATCAAGTCTTATCTCAAGGCGAGCGCCAGTTAGTCTTAATTTCTAGGGCGCTTATGGCCCGTCCAGAATTACTTATTCTAGATGAACCCTGCAATGGACTTGATTTATTTGCTCGTGAAAAATTGTTGAAACAAATACAAGCTATTGCCGAAGAACCAAATAGCCCAACTTTATTATATGTTAGTCATCACACTGAAGAAATCCTTCCTTGTTTTGAACATTTAATGTTATTGAAGGACGGAACCATTTTCGCCCAAGGCATGCAACAAGAATTATTTACTGAAGCTAAATTAAGTGAATTCTATTCTGATTCGATAGAAATTATCCCATTAAAAGATACTCGCTTTGCAGTTTACCCCAGATAATCTTCTATACAATAAAAGCTCGCTTTTGACAGTAACTGTCAAAAGCGAGCTTTTTTGGACAACAGGACATTGTCCAACTTTTCTATTTAATTAAATCGCTGTTGTTGCTCCACGATAGACAATACCACGTCGAGGATCAACTGTGATTAATTCATCATTAGCAACTAGTGATGTTGCATCAGCAGCACCTACGATAACAGGAATATCTTTAGCGATAGCCACTACAGCAGCATGAGAAGTCAAGCCGCCTTCTTCAACTACTAAAGCAACAGCTTTATCAATTGCAGGCATATAATCTTTATCCGTTGTTTTAACAACTAGAATTGAACCTTCTGTTGTATTTGCAACAGCTTCTTCAGCGGTAGTTGCAACAACTGCTTTTGCAATAATCGCTTCTTCCCCAATTCCTTGACCTTGGACTAGTTTTGAACCAATCATTTGAATCTTCATTAAGTTAGTTGTTCCTCTTTCACCAACAGGAACTCCAGCAGTAATAATAATCAAATCGCCTTCACTTGCGTAGCCTTCTTCTTGCGTAATTGTTGAAGCCAAGCTGAACATTTCATCAGTACTACCTGGTTTTTCAGCAACGGTTGCATAAACTCCCCATGAAAGAGCCAAACTACGTGCTTTTTGTTCAGAGAAAGTAATTGCAACAATATGTGCTCTAGGACGATATTTTGAAATCATACGCGCTGTATGACCTGATTCTGTCGCCGCAACAATTGTTTGAATACCTAAATTACGTGCAGTATGACCAACAGACTGTCCAATTGCTTCTGTCATATCTGTTTTGCTGTATAGTTTCAAAGCAAAGGCATCTTGATTGATTAAAGCTTCTTCTGTACGAACAGCTATACGAGCCATTGTTTGGACCGCTTCTAAAGGATAGTCTCCAGCAGCTGTTTCTCCAGAAAGCATTACCGCGTCAGTACCATCGTAAATAGCGTTGGCAACGTCATTCGCTTCCGCACGAGTTGGACGAGGATTACGTTGCATAGAATCCAACATTTGCGTCGCTGTAATAACAGGTTTTCCAAGTGCATTACATTTTTGGATTAATTCTTTTTGAACAACAGGAACATCTTCCGTTGGAATCTCAACACCCATGTCTCCACGAGCAACCATTAAACCATCAGAGACTTTCAAGATTTCATCAATATTATCGATTCCTTCTTGGTTCTCGATTTTAGGAATGATTTGAATATGTGTTGCATCTTTATCTTCTAAAATTTTAGTAATTTCTAAAACATCCGTTGCACGACGAACGAAACTAGCAGCGATAAAGTCTACTCCTTGTTCGATACCGAAACAAATATCAGCAGCATCTTTATCTGTGATACCAGGAAGGTTTACAGATACACCAGGAACGTTTACCCCTTTTTTATTTTTTAGTACCCCTTCATTTTTAACAAGAGTTACAATTTCATTAGCAGCACGATCAATATCAGTAACTTCCAAGTCGATTAAACCGTCATCTAAAAGAATATGAGAACCAACATTTACATCGTCAATTAGTTCTGGATAGGTAATTGAAAATCTTTCATTTGTACCTAGTACTTCTTTCATTGAGATACGAATTGCATCACCTGTTCTTAAAGTGATTGCACCATTTTCCATCTCATTTGTACGGATTTCAGGGCCTTTTGTGTCCAGTAAAATAGCGACTTTTTTTCCAGTGATTTTTACTGCTTCTCGAATATTTTTAATACGGTTGCCATGTTCTTCAAAGTCACCATGTGAGAAATTCAAGCGACAAACATTCATCCCTGCATTAATTAAGTTTACTAGCGTATCAACGGATTCACTAGCTGGTCCGATCGTACATACGATTTTCGTTTTTTTCATTACTAAACGCTCCTATTCGATTTTTGTTTATACAAAAGCTAAAAAAGCCTATATATTATTTAGTAGTTTAAAATGAGATTTCTTGATTTAAGCTGTAAAGTGATAAATCTGGTTTATGTTTATTATTTTCTAATGTGTCAATGATATCCGCTGAAACAACTTGATTGTCTAACATTCCAATACAAAGTCCACCTTTTCCAGCTTTCAACAATTCTACGGCATATGAACCAAATTTACTTGCTAAAACACGATCACGAGCGCTTGGTGAACCACCACGAACAACGTGTCCTAAGATTGAAACGCGTGTATGGAAATCGCCATGCGTTGATAATTTTTCAGCAAACTCATTCCCACCCATAACACCTTCAGCCAGAATAATTAAGCAATGTTTTTTACCTCGGTCACGTCCATCACGGATACGTTGCGCAACGACAGCCATGTCAAAGTCGTGCTCTGGAATAATAATTTCATCTGCTCCACCAGCAACACCAGACCAAAGAGCTATATCACCAGCTCCACGTCCCATTACTTCAATAACAAAAGTTCGTACATGAGAAGTTGCTGTATCACGAATGCGGTCAATGGATTCCAATACAGTGTTAATCGCTGTATCGAAACCAATCGTGAAGTCTGTTCCTGGAATATCATTATCAATCGTCCCTGGAACACCAACAGCTGGGAAACCTCTTTTAGTTAAAGCCATTGCACCGTGGTATGAGCCATCTCCACCAATAACCACTAGCCCTTCAATACCAAATTTTTTCAATTGTTCAATACCTTTTAATTGTCCTTCTTCTGTTGCAAATTCAGGATAACGTGCAGAATATAAGAAAGTTCCACCACGTTGAATTTTATCGCCCACATCTGCAACGTCTAAACGGCGAATATCGCCAGCAACTAACCCAGCAAATCCATAATTAATCCCATAGACTTCGATTCCATCAAAAATACTTTTGCGTACTACTGCACGAATTGCAGCGTTCATTCCAGGGGCATCTCCCCCACTGGTTAAAATACCAATGCGTTTCATTCGTCTCTTCACCTCATATAATTATTATACTTTAACTGTCATAGATAATTTCTTTGCAATTGTTAATTATGCGAAAATATCACGTCACTCATTTTACCATTAATGGTGCAAAAAGTCTTGAAATACGGAGAAAAAAATGAAAAAAAATGAAAACAACTAGTAATTTTTACCGTAAATCATTTGAAAGCGATATTTTCCTCTCCTAAAATAGAGGATAACTCATGTTTCACTTCATTTGTATCTTTAATCCAGTTTTCGTCACTTAAGACAATTTTTTTGCCACTTTGCTGAAAATAGAGAATAACAGGAACTGGTCCCGGATGGTTTTTCATTACTTCTTGCACTTTTTGTAACGTTTTCTTAGTATCCAGTTCTTCTGTAATTCTCAAAAAGCAGGTCAACTCACTAATTGTTCCCTCGATTTTTTCAGCTTTTTCAATAACATCTACTAAAAGCTGTAATTCTTGGTTGTACTTGCTTCGCTCAACTTTTCCTTCCACGTAATACACTTGATTTTGCTCTACCGTCTGTCGAATCTGGCGGAAAACCGTTGGAAATAGCGTTAATGATAAGTCACCAGTCAAATCATCTCCTTCGACGAATGCCATTTGTTCTCCTTTTTTCGTGCGAATCACGCGAACATCTTTGACATAAATTAGCAATCTGGCCGTTTGCTTTTCTACACACTCAGTAATATCCATCACTTTTTTTGCAAGTCTTGTCTTTTTAAATTCTTCTGTAGGATGACCAGATAGATAAACTCCTAAGTAGCGTTCTTCCTGCTCTAGTTTTTCTTCTAACGAGTAATCAGCTATTTTCTTTTCTTTTAATTCTAGTGTTTCGAATAAGTCATCACTTCCACCACTATAAATGATATTTTGGATACGACCATCTAACCCATCTGCAAGTTCTCTCCGGTTAGGAGTTAACTCATCAAAAGCGCCTATCGAAATTAAAGGAAGTATATTCTCTTCTTTTAACCATTTACCATTGATACGAATTAAAAATTGATCGAAGGATTTAAATGGACCATTCGCTTTTCTTTCATCTAAAATATTTTTGATAAAATCACGACGAATTCCTTTTAATGAACTAAAACCAAACATAATTTGTTTGTCATCATTTAAGTAAAAGCTATACTGGCTATGATTGATAGAAGGTTGAATAATGGTTACTTTATTTTTACGTGCTTCTCCGATGTATTCTTTAATTTTACTTGGATTGTGTCTTACAGAGTGTAAAATAGCTGCATAAAAAGCGCCTGGATAATGAACTTTTAGATAAGCCATTTGAAATCCTATGAAAGAATAGGCAAATGCGTGAGAGCGATTAAATCCATAATTAGCAAACCGTTCAATATAATCGTAAACCTCTGTTGCAATTTCTTTAGAGTGTCCTTGTTTTTCAGCGCCACTGACAAAATGATTTCTTTCCTCATCTAGTACATCTTTTTTCTTTTTACTAACCGCTCGACGAAGAATGTCTGCCTGACCTAAACTAAATCCTGCCATTTTTGAAGCTACCTGAATAATTTGTTCTTGATAAACGATGACACCATAGGTATTTTTTAAAATAGACTCTAATGAAGGATCTGGATAATTAATTGCTTCGATTCCCTTTTTTCGTCGGATGAATAAATCAATATTTTGCATCGGGCCTGGTCGATATAGTGCGTTTACTGCTGCGATATCTTCAATACTTGTTGGTCCTAATTTTCTCAGAACGTTTCTAATTCCTGCAGATTCAAATTGGAAGATACCACTTGTTTCTCCTTTTTGGAATAAGGTCAGGGTTGCCTCATCATCCAGAGGAATTTTATTTAGAATGATGTCTTCTTGATAGACTCTTTTTACGGAGCGAATAGTATCATCAATAATGGATAGATTTCTAAGCCCTAGAAAATCCATTTTTAACAAGCCAATCTTCTCAACATCATTCATAGTAAATTGTGTTAGAGAGATATTATTCGAACCTGGTTGTAGCGGAATTAGGTTCAGCAAATTTTCGTCACTAATAACCACTCCAGCCGCGTGTGTAGAAACGTGCCTTGGTAAGCCTTCTAAGCGAACGGCTGTCTCGTATAATAGTTGATTACTTTCAGAAGACTGGATTAAGTCAACAAAATTCTTAGATTCTTCATACGCTCGTTTTAAGGTCATTTTCAGTGCATTAGGAACCGCATTTGACCAACGATTCGATTCACTTTGAGACAAACCAAATACTCTAGCAACGTCACGCAATACCATTTTTGCTGCCATGGTACCGAACGTTGCAATTTGAGCCATATGATGAGCTCCATATTTCTCACTAACATAAGTCAATACTTCTTCCCTTTTATTATCAGGAATATCTAAGTCAATATCTGGCATGGAATGTCTTTCTGGATTTAGGAATCGTTCAAAGAGCAAATCGTATTTTATTGGATCTACATCTGTAATCGCTAAAACATAAGACACTAATGATCCTGCAGCTGAACCACGTCCGGCACCTGTAACAATCTTTTGTTTATGGGCAAAAGCCATTACATCCCAGACAATCAAAAAATAATCATCAAAGCCCATTGTATGAATGATCGCTAGTTCTTTTGCCAATCGCTCTTGATAATCAACCGTCGCATCTGGTACGCGAAGAGGCAATCTTTCTTCACAAAGTTTTTTTAAATACGTTCCCGCATTCATATTATCTGGAACTGGATAGTGCGGAAGTAATTTTTGGTGCAAAGGAATTTCTAAAAAACAATTTTCTGCCAGCCAGTTAGCATTTTTGACACCATTCGCATTTCCTAGTGTGATTAGCTGTTTTTCAGCGTCTTCGTGTTTTCTTAGATAGTAAGGTCCCTCAAGATCTGGATATCCTTGTGTTTGAATGGACATTTGACTCCCTTCATCAATATGTTTCAATATTTTCAAAGCGAAGTCATCTTCTCTATTTATATATTTAATTTCTTGCAGTGCAAGGACTGGTTGCTTTTGGCGTTCAAAAAACTGAAAAAGTTCGTGGTTATTCTGAGGATTACAGGTAAACGATATCCCTGCAAAGAAAGAGTCATTATCAAAATAACTCCTTAATAAGTGCAAACATTCTTGTGCCTCGGCTTCACTTTTAGAAAGTGCAGTGACTATTTCGCTTTTGTCCGATGGTAGTACTGCAAAAATATCTTTTAAATATTCTTTGACATCATCTAAAACAAATCGATTCTCAGCCATCATTTTTGCACTTGAAATTCTCATTAGATTTTGATAGCCTTTTAGGTTTTTTGCGTAAAAGAGTATCTCTGCCTTCTGCTCAGATTTGGCTGGAATATACTCAAGTGTTAGGCCAATAATCGGTTTGATTCCTGCTTTCTGGCAAGCTTCATAAAATTCAACTGCTCCGTGTAGAACATTGATATCTGCTATACCTAAAGTTTTATAGCCCAGTTGTTTGGCTTGTTGAACAAATTCTGAAATACGAATAGTACTTGATAGTAGCGAATAAGATGTAATCGTATAGAGTTGTGGAAAAGACATTGGAACATCTCCTTCTTGTATAAAAAATTATCATTACATAAAAATACTCAACACGTCGGAATCAATCCTCGTAGGTTCTCTTTTCAAAGTTTAAAAAGAAGAACAATTGATTCACAAATTGAATAGATAGATTACTTTACATTTAAAAAAATTGTGCTAAACTAATAGCTAGAAAAGAGGTGTTTTCATGCGTTACATCCTTGTATTATTTTGGTCATTTGCCCTTGGACAAGTTGTTGGCTATATTGGTGGAGCTTTAAGTAATGGTTCATATGACTTTATGTGGACAGCCATCATTTCTTTAATAGCAGGAGTAATTATTTTGTTCATAGGTCATTTTGCTCTACCAAAAAAAGATACCTCTAAACCTGTTCATCAATAACAACCATTAAAATAGCTCTTTAAAAAACCAGTAACTACAAATATTGTAACTGGTTTTTTTGTCTTTTCAACTGTTTATAGCTTTTTATTTAAAATTTTTCTAAAATTAAATGTAGAAAGCCCAATATTTCCTAAAACAAAACAAGCAGTTACAATAAAGACTGCTGAATATCCCATACTATGAGCAACCGTTGAACCAACCATTGGACCCAGTACTTGTCCAAAATTACTAAACATTTGATTGTAGCTATAAATACGACTGACTCCCTCGGAAGGAGTGATTTTGCTAATCAAAGTATTAATTGACGGCATCAAGGCACCTGTTGAGAACCCTAGTATAAATCTTAAAATTCCTAATTGCAGTGGTGTCTTAACAAACGCCATAGGAAGATAGCAAAACAGTGACAACGTTAAACCCGCTAATAATATTTTTTGATTCCCTATTTTATCCCCAAGTCTGCCTAGTACAGGTGATGAGATTACTGCTGATACCCCAGCCACAGAAACAATTAAGCCACTAACAAATAAAATACTCCCTGTATCGTTACTTAACGAACGGACGTATAACGTCAGAATTGGACTAATGCTGGTTACTCCTATTTGTAAAATCAATGTTGTAATGAATAAACCAATCAATATAGATAGATGATCCATTTTTGAAAAAATTTCTTTTGTAGAAATTAAGTCTTTTTTCTCAATAGGTTTAAAGTCTTCCTTTACCATGAATATAGTTAGAAGTGTAGCGATCAATAAAATTACTCCAGTAATGATAAATACGTTCTCCATTCCAAACCATTGCGCAAGTGCACCACCAATAGATGGTCCAATCAGAGTTCCTGCAACTGCACCTGTTGATAAAGTCCCAAGAGCCCAACCACTTTTTGATCGAGGAGCCTGTGAAGCAATCATCGCTGTTGCATTAGGAATATAGCCAGACAAAATCCCAGTAAAAAAACGCATGATTAGCAACCAGTATACATTGGGCACAAAGGCTAAAGAACCCATAGTCAACGTCATCCCTGCTGCCGCTCGGATCATCATTATTTTTCGTCCTTTACGGTCCGCAAGATTCCCCCAAATAGGTGCTACAATCGCCGCTGCAAATGCCGTTACAGATATCGCCAACCCAGAAAATAATTCCACTTGACTCTTAGGCGTACCAAGCTGCTCCACATAAATTGGAATAAAGGGCATTACTAAGCTAATGCTCGCTCCTGTAAAAAAGCAACCGAACCAAGTAATATACAAATTTTTCTTCCAATTAATTTTCATTTTTCTACACACCTCTTACATTCTTCACTTATAACTATACTCCATATTTGGCAAACTCTCAAAAAATCTTACGATAAAAAATCATTCTAAGCTTGTTAGAATAGGAAAATTAGAGATAAAAATATTTTTCTATTCAAAAAAACTATTCTTTCTCTCACAACAAGGCTGTCGCTTAGAAAAGAATAGTTTTTAAAATTTATAAGTTCTCTACTACAAAATTGCTAAAATAATAAAATTCAGAATGAACAAAATATTAACTACCCAAAGAATCGGAGACACTTCATTTATTTTTCCTTTAGCAACTTTTACAATCGCATAAAAAATGAACCCTGCAGCAATCCCGTAAGAAATGCTGTAGCACAACCCCATAAAGATTGAGGCAAAAAATGCTGGTACAGCTTCTTCTAAGTCAGGCCAATTTATATCTTTGAATGAGGCCATCATCATTACCCCAACTAAAATCAAAGCTGGAGCCGTTGCTTGGGCTGGCACAATTGCAATCAGCGGTGAAAATAGGCTACTTAAGGCAAATAATGCTGCAACAACTACTGAAGTTAATCCTGTACGTCCACCTGCACCAATTCCAGCAGCACTTTCTACATAAGTAGTGGTATTAGACGTACCAAAAATTGCACCAATAGACGTTGCTACTGCATCTGCAAATAACGCTTTATCCATTTTTGTTTTGAACCCTTTGCTGTCTTCCAATGCTAGTTCATCCTCTTTCGAGAAGATGCCTGTACGGCGACCAGTACCGATAAATGTTCCAATAGTATCAAAAGTATCCGACAAACTAAAGGCAATAATTGTCATTAGTACTTGGGGAATTTTTGAACTATCACTAAATAGAGATTGCATCCCATTTTTACCGAAAGCAGCACCAAAAGTTGTTCCTAAAGCATTAAATGAATTGCTTAGTGAATTTGTTTGCCAATCAATTGCTGAAGTATCAACAACTCCCATCAAAATGGCTATGATGGTTGTTGAAACGATTCCTAATAAAATTGCACCACGGATATTCAAAACAACTAAGACAGTGGTAATCACTAAACCGATTACGGCTAAAATAATCTCTGGATTGTTAAAATTCCCCAAAGCAGGAACAATACTATTTCCATTGACAGTACCTTCAACCAGTTTATCTTGAACCGTAAACGTCAGTAAACCAGCATTTTTTATGCCAACATATGCTACGAAAATACCAATCCCACCACCAATTGCATGCTGCAAACTCTCTGGTATAGCTTTAATAATTAATTTACGAATTTTAGTTACTGTAATTAAAATGTTAATTAGTCCACAAATGAAAACCATAGCTAACGCTTCTTGCCAAGAATAACCTAAACCAAAAACAACGGTGAAGGTGAAAAAGGCATTTAAGCCCATCCCTGGTGCTTGAGCGTAAGGGACATTAGCGAAAAGTCCCATGATTAGTGTACCGATAATAGATGCAATAATCGTTGCAAGGAACACAGCCTGAAAAGGCATGCCTGTTTCAGATAAAATGGAAGGATTAACGAATAATATATAACTCATTGCAAAAAAGGTTGTCACCCCAGCCATCATCTCAATCGAAACTGATGTTTTGTTCTCTTTCAGTTTAAAAAACTTCTCCATTTTGTTCATACACTCCTTAAAATAATTTACTATGCTTACTTTTTCCTGTTTTTAATGGGTTTAAATAAAAATACTACTCCTTAATTTTCTACTATAACCTATAAAACAGCGATGACTTGGAAGTTTGTTATAAAAAATAGAATAATATCGTCTTTTACTAGCCAAGTACCTACAAATTATACGTCAGTCCTTTCGTATATTCAACAAATTATTAACTTTAAACATAAAAAATACTTTTAATGTTCGTCTTTTAAGGAACGAAAAAAAGCTTGCTATCAAAAATATAGCAAGCTTTTCCATTTTAAGATTATTTACTTAATGACTTTGTTTTTCTTAAATTCCCAAACTACAAAGGTTGAAGCAATCAATACTATTCCAAAATAGGCAATTCCTTGATTTGATTCACCTGTTTTGGGTAACTTATTTTTATCTTTACTAGATGAAGAGGTTTGAATCGTAGTTTGAGTGGTACTAGAACTTTCGGAAACAGCTTTTAATACTGTTACCGGGAAAGTAACTGAATTTTGATTTGAATCTGTAATCGTAACAACCAATTTCTCTCCTTCTTTTAAGTCAAAAGAACGGATATTCAGTTTAAATTTACCATCATTCGCAGCTTGTTCAACAACTGGTTCTTCTGTCGCTACGGCTTTTACAGAGCTGTTTTCAGTCGTTTCTTTTATCACGCTTAGCTTTCCATTTGGAATCGTTACACCTGTTAAATATTCATTCCCTACATACAACGGGTCAAAAGTTGTCGCTTTTTTTATTAACTCTTCACCTTCGTTTATTTCAGTAGTACTACCACCCGTTTCCTCTGTATATTTTGCTTTTCTACCTTCTATTTTGGCTGTAATTTCTTCGCCTTTTGCTGTTTTTGATTCAATATAATTGATAAATGTTTCGGTGTCGGGTTGCATCGCATCTATTAATTTTGCCCCAACAAACCCAGAGAAACCATCACCACCACCAAATAGAAAGTCATTGATTACTACGCGGTATTTTTGATCTTTAAGAATAGGTGAGCCATCTGTCTTTTTCATTTCAACTACTTTAAATGGTTGTGCAGCATCTGCATTTTCAATGAAAGTATAAGCTAAACCAGATAATTGTAAAAAGTATTTTTCTTCTTGATCGTATTGTTCGTTTAATACTTGTTCAATTTGTGCACCCGTCATTTCGACGATTTGCATGATATTACCAAAAGGTTGTACAGCTTGAGCCGCCCCCCAAGTAATTTCTCTATTTTCATTAACAAGTAAATCTGCCCGAACTCCGCCATTATTCGTCATAGCAAAATCAACATTTATTCCTTTGGCTTTTGCCATTGCAATTTGTCCATCTGTAATTAAGTTACCCAGTGCGGACTCCTTAAACTCATTTACTTCCCTTGAAATATTTCCATTTTCTTTACTGATTCCAATTTTTTTACTTGTAACACTTATCACACGATCATCAGCATCCTTAACGATAGTCCCAACATTTCCATCTGGAGCGGGAGCATTTACTGGAGAAACAGGTAACACTTCTGCCGTCGGAGTTTCGACAAAATCTTTCGTGGCCACATCTATTTTCCCTTGGAGATCTACATACCCTTTTCCTTGAGAAGTAGACTGAACCACTCGAGTTTTGTTGACTACACCATTAGTATATTGGTGATTGTGTCCTGCGAACAAAGCATCAACACTATTATCTGGATCTAGCGTATTCACTTTCGCTAAAATTTCAGCGGCATCCCCACTTACTTGTTGCTGTTTGCTAACTGCCGGAATATGGGCCAACACAACAATAGCATTCACTCCTTGTTCTTCTCTTAATGCCTTAGAGTACTTAGCAATCGTTGTTGCTTCATCTAAAAAGTCATATCCTTCATAATGTTCTCTTAAAACTAAGTTAGGAATTTCAGTTGTTACGACTCCAATAAAACCAATTTTTACTTTTTGTTCCCCTTCACCAAATTCTTTGATTGTATATGGTTGCCAACCATAAGGAATGTCTTTTGTCCCTTTTTTTACTACATTCCCAATGACTATTTCTGCTTTGGAAGCTTCTCTTGGATAACTTGCTAAAATACCATAGGGATCTTTAGTTGGTGCGCCAGCAGTCATGATACGGTTAAACTCTCCTAGCCCTTCATCAAATTCATGATTGCCTAAAGTTCCGATAGTAAAATTCATCTGATTTAATACGTTAACAGTCGGTTCATCTTGTAGTAACGCGGAATTCGCAGGACTAGCTCCTACCATGTCTCCAGAGTGAACGCGAATTGTCTGTCCACCGATATTATTCTCAGCAAAAGTTTTTTCAGCTCGATTGAGGTAACTGCTTAATAAAGCCGCTGATCCTGCCTTTTCCACTTTGACTCCTGCATCAGTATAAAAAGAACCTGTTGTACTCAATGCGCCATGAAAATCATTAATGCCCAGAATTTGGATAGGTATTTGGTTGCCTTTTACCGACACATTCTCGGCAGCAAGCGTTGCCTCTTGACCATTAACTAGGTCCTCAGCTTTTACATTAATTGGGAAAATGGTTGCCCCGACACCCATTCCACTAGCAAATAAAAAAAATACCATTGTGCTCTTTAGTGATTGTTTCCACTTTTTCATCTTTTTGCCTCTTTTCATCATAATAACTACCCTGTACTCATCACAAGATTACCAATGGTTTAAAGCGCTGTCAATACTACTTTTTCCTTTTTCTATATTCCTTCCAAAAACCAAGAATAGCAGCACACTTTGCAAGGCAGTAAACATCGCTATAAAAACAAGTTTATTCACTGTCCACTCAAAAAAAATAAACTGGATTGTCTCAATTGGTCTTGTAAAAAGATAAACACTATGCAACCGTTGAAATCGACCAACATAAATAGCTAAACTAGCTAACAAATGAATTCCCCCTATTAAAAAAATACTTGAGGTGTTTTTCAAAATAGAGCTACTTCTTTTCCATTCCATGATAACAGAAAGCATTGATTGAACGCCCCAAAAATAATAAGGAACAATCCCGACAACAAGTAAACAAAACGCCCACCAATCTTGTAATGATGAGGAAAATATCTGACTATTTTTTTGATAAATTGATAATACTTCTAGATGAAAAAAATCGGTTAATAGATAAGGAGCATTCGGATAAAATAGGAGCCAAAGAAAACTTGTTAAATAGAAAGTTTTTCCCTGCTTCCTATGAAAACTTATCTCTATTGGAAGATAAGCCAAAAATACGTTTAATGCCATGAATTGAAAATCAGAAGCAAAATAAAACATATAAAAACAGTAACATCCTGTAAACACTCGAATCACCCAACACTTTTGCTTGTCCATACAAATTACCACCTTTAAATTCAATAAAATAAAAAAGGAACAAATGACAGGTTCTCTATTCTTTCGCCTAATTTTATAAATTAAGTTTAACATAGAGCTCTTTTTTTAAAAAACAACTTTTAAAACTTGATAATCCCTTTTTTTGTGCTAGACTAGGTAAAAGAAATGTGACAGGGGGGATTTTTTGAAAAAATTGATAGCTATTGATTTAGATGGAACAACCTTAAACACTAAATCATTGATTAGCCCACGAACTGAAAAAGTGTTGAAAAATGCGATGAATAACGGTCATTATGTAAGTATCGTTACAGGCCGTCCATACCGAATGAGTGATCAATTTTATCAACAACTAGGATTAACCACACCTATGGTAAATTTTAACGGGGCATTAGTTCATATTCCAAATAAACAATGGGCAGAAGAAACAGAGTCGCGAATTCAGCGAGATCTTGTTTTTGATATTCTAGCACAGAAACAAGCGTTGAACTTAGATTTTGTGGCAGCTGAAAATAAAGAGACTTTCTATATTGATAATTTTGACTATTTTGATGCTGCATTTTTCGCTTCTGAAGCAAACGAAAAGAATCTTTTAACAACTAAAAATTTAGTATCTGATCCTACTTCTATGATGGTACGTACTTCAAGAGAAAAAGCTAAATATGTCTCTGATACACTGACTTCACAATATGGGGAATATGTTGATGTGCGAACTTGGGGCGGGCCAACAGCTATTTTGGAAATTGTTTCAAAAGGGATTCAAAAAGCTAAAGGTGTTGAACAAGTAGCAAACTATTTGAATGTTAAACGTTCGGATATTCTAGCTTTCGGTGATGAGCATAACGATGAAGAAATGCTGGAATATGCTGGCTGGGGCGTTGCCATGAAGAATGCAACGGATCATATCAAGTCTGTGGCAAACGACATTACAGAAAAAACAAATGAAGAAGATGGTTTAGCTGACTATTTAGATCAATACTTAGATTTACAAACAAAATAATTCTTTATCACTCGTAAAAATAAATTTTACGAGTTTTATTTTTACCTAAGTTCCTCCTTTGACGAACATTTGTTCTTGTGATAAAATAAGAACAAATGTTCTTTCTTTAAGGAGATGAATACTATTATGGAACTTTCTAAGAAAATTGAAATTCTTGCTGAGGCTGCAAAGTACGATGTCTCTTGTTCAAGTAGTGGGGTCAAAAATAATAGTAGGAAAGGGACCGTAGGCAGTACAGCTGCAGCTGGAATTTGCCATTCATTCACTAGCGATGGTAGGTGTGTTTCCCTTTTAAAGTTATTATTTACAAATGCCTGTATTTTTGATTGTCATTATTGTATCAATAGGAAATCAAATAGCATTCCAAGAGCTTCCTTTACTCCTAAAGAGGTTGCCGATTTAACAATGGGTTTTTATATGAGGAACTATATTGAGGGATTATTTCTAAGCTCAGCAATTATCAAAAATGTTGACTATACTTGTGAGTTATTAATTAAAACGTTAAAAATTTTAAGACATGAGAAAGGGTTCAAAGGCTATATTCATGTAAAAGCGATACCAGGAGCGGATGAAAAATTAATTGAAGAGCTTGGTTTTCTTGCTGATAGAATGAGTGTCAATATCGAACTTCCTTCCAGAGAAAGTTTGCAATTACTTGCGCCTGATAAAGATCCTTTTGCTTTATATAAACCTATGAAACAAATCACTCAAAAAAAGAAACAGCTTAGTTATCTACCAACTGTACGAAGAGGTCCTTCCTTTGTTCCTGCCGGACAATCGACGCAAATGATAGTTGGCGCTTCTCCTGAAAGTGATTATTCTATTGTGAAGATTGCTGAAAATCTTTATCAAAAATATGACTTGAAACGTGTTTACTATTCTGCCTATATCCCAGTAAATCAAGATTCTTTGTTACCTGCCATTACAAGCGATCCACCATTATTGCGCGAACATCGCCTGTATCAAGCAGATTGGCTACTGCGATTTTACCGTTTTTCAGCAGATGAAATTCTTAACGAAAAAAAACCAAATTTTAACCTTTATTTAGATCCTAAGGCTAACTGGGCTGTTCAAAATTATGAGCAATTTCCTGTAGATGTACAAACAGCTCCATATGAGCGACTTCTTCGGATTCCTGGAATTGGACCAAAAAGTGCACAAAATATTGTCAAAGCTCGAAAGTATTACCAATTGCATTTATCGGATTTAAAAAAACTAGGAGTAGTGATTAAACGAGCACAGTATTTTGTCTGTTGCAACAAGGCAACGATACCTGGTTTAGTAAAAGATCCCGAATGGATTATTGCCTCTCTAATTTCATCAAAGCAATACGATACTCTAAAGAAAGCAAACACGCAGTCACATCAAGAGCAGCTTTCATTATTTGATGTAGAAAAACTTGAGTCTCTCACAAGAAAGGAAAAACCGTATGTCTATTCGTAAAATAAGCGCTACTTGGGAATATGATGGTAGTTTTATTGGTTTTTTAATGATTGTTTACTATGCATTTAAAGAAAAGAATGTTCCTGAAACGATTTTAACACCCGAAACAGCGATTCAATCCTTGTTTCCAAGTCGTTGGATTGAAACTGACGTAGCTTTGGCAAACAAAATAAACAAACGATTAAAAGCTTGTTTACGCAAAGAAAATTTGCAATTTATTGTCGATGGCTTCTATTGTTCTTTAAAAAATAAGGAAGTTTTTTTACTGGATGCGATTGAAATTGCTTTGAATACAAATGACTTAGTGGAGAACTACCTCGGACACCCTTCTATTCTAGCTTTACAAAAATCACTTAAATCGCTATTTAGCGAGGTCCATCTATATACGGGTTTTGTAAGATTTGAATACGTAGGAGAATTTCTTTATAGTAAAATACAACCAAAGCACTTCTCACTTCCATATTTGTGTCCACATTTTGCTGAACGCTATCCACTGGAAACAATTATGATTTACGATGAAACACATCAATTATTAGGTATTATCGAACAAGGGCAGATTTCATTTATTGAAAATATCGAAGAGCCTAATTTTGAAACGCTTGGTCTGGAAAAAGAAATTCAAACCAATTGGCAAACATTTTTACAAGCTGTAACCATTGATGAAAGAAGAAATGAACGCTGCCAAATGTCACATCTCCCTAAACGTTTCCGTAAAAACATGGTAGATTTCCAGCAATTTTAGTCAAAAAAAAGAGCGACAAAAGAGATCGCTTTTTCAATGACCGAGCAAGTAAATTAAACCTAAACTACTTGTTTTCCAAAAATCTATTTAACTTTTTTTGTTGCTCGTATATTTGCCAGTTTACTCTACACGTAAGAGAATTTTCTTGACTAAGAGTTTATCAAATGTTTGAATTTTATTGGTTTGTTCTCCAATAACTTCTGCACTAATATTTCTGCGATCTTCTTTTTTCTTTAGTGAATAGTCTATCTTCCCTGTCTCAGTTATTTCAAGCATCATTGTTAGATATGCATAATCTTCTTCAGTATTTTTCTTTGATTGAAAACCTAAAGAACTGAGCTTTTCATCTAAGTTTTTAGCTGATATGATAGAATTCATTGGTATAGTATCTTTAATTTTTTGATTGAGTTCATTTATTTCAACTTTTTCTGAAGAATTTTCTGCTTTTTTCGTCTGTTGCAATAAATCCTCGTATTGTTCAACCGTCAACATAACACCGGCAATTTCCTCTTTGTCATAAACATAGACCGCTTTATTATTTTTTCTAGCCATATGAAAAATATCCATTGGCGATTTTTTTACATTTGAAACGGATGAAACATTTTCTTTACCCCTAACCATTTTTTATTCAACCCTTCTTTCTAGGAACGATTATACCATATTCTTGCTTTTGAAATAGCTTGCTGCTAGTAATTATTTTAATTGTTGTCAATATTGTTCAATTCTTATAGAATTTTTTTATTATAATATAAGAAAGGAATTATTTCGTTTTACAAAAAAGGAGGAGCTATTTTGCATTATTTCAAGGAAACAAAGGGTCATTTAGCAGCTATCATAACTATTTTCATTTGGGGAACAACGTTCATTTCAACGAAAGTTTTATTGAAGGATTTTGACCCTATTGAAATTTTATTTATTCGTTTCTTGTTAGGATTCTTATTCCTCTATTTGATTTATCCAAAATCTATGGGGAAAACGACGGCAAAACAGAACTTGACATTTGCTTTTGCCGGCTTATCCGGTGTTACCTTGTATTTTTACCTAGAAAACATTGCTTTAACCTATTCATCAGCATCGAACATCGGTGTAATTGTTACCTTGTCACCTTTTTTCACCGCTATTTTGATGTGGATTTTTGCAAAAGAAAAACTTTCTCAACGCTTTTTCTTAGGGTTTCTTCTTTCGTTGTTAGGCGTTTGCCTCATCAGTTTTAATGGACAGCAACAATTTCAATTTAATCCATTGGGAGACTTTTTAGGTATTCTTGCTGCTTTTTTGTGGTCTTGCTATTCTGTTCTAACAAGAAAAGTTAGTTCATTTCCTTTCCATGTTATTCAATCAACCCGTCGAATCTTTTTTTATGGTTTGGCATTTATGATACCTATTCTACTTTTCTCTGGATTCAATGTAACTTCAGCAAAGCTTCTTTTACCAATTAATTTCTTTAATTTGCTTTTCTTAGGTTTGGGAGCATCTGCCATTTGTTTTGTCACCTGGGGATTGGCTATTCGAGACCTCGGAACGGTAAAGACGAGTATGTATATTTATCTCGTACCTGTTATTACGGTTTTAACCTCAGTGTTGATTCTAAAAGAGTCTTTAACTATCCTTTCTTTTATAGGAATTGTCTTATCTTTATTCGGTCTCGTTTTATCAGATACCTCTTTTTCTAGAAAAACGTTAGCATCGAAATCAAGAAGCTCTGAAATATCATCTACAAACGCAGATTTAGAATAGCTTTTCTAGTTAGGAGTGTTTATTATAAATGAGGTTTAGACTAACGTCGTTTAGGTTGGAGTAATTGAAAAAAATGTAAAGTCTTCGTTTTTTGTGAAATTGCCGAAAAAATTGACTCTTTGCACCATTTACTAAAAGATAGAATCCGAGAGAAAACTAAAGATTCGTTTTCTCTCGGATTCTTCTATTTTATTCCTTTATAGCCAATGTCTTTTCGGTAAAAAGTTCCTACAGTATCTACTTTACTAAGAATTTGATAAACTTTTTCTTGTGCTTTTTCCAGTGTTTCGCCTGTCGCTTCAACCAAGTAAACACGACCTCCATTTGATAGCAACTGTCCCTCAACTTCTTCTACGCCAGCATAATAAATATGATGCCCTTTTACCTGTTCAAAATCAGGAAGCTTAGAACCTTTTTTATAAGCTTCAGGATAGCCTTCAGCAGCAACGACGACGCCTAGACTAAAGCCTTCGTTTTTCCAATGAATGATTGGCTGATTGCCTTTTAATAAATCGTCAATTATTTCAGCTAAGTCACTATCTAAACGTTGGAGAACTACTTGTGTTTCAGGGTCTCCAAATCGCGCATTAAATTCAATCACTTTCGGTCCACTTTCAGTCGCAATTAATCCTGCGTAGAGAATTCCTGTAAAAGAACGCCCTTCATTTACTAATCCGTAAGCAGCAGGCGTTAAAACTCGCTGAATTGATTCTGAGACTGTCTTTTCAGATATTTGTGGAACAGGACTGTAAGCGCCCATGCCGCCAGTATTCGGACCTAAATCCTCGTCGTAAACTCGCTTATGGTCTTGAGCAATAACCATTGGATACACTTCTGTTCCACGAACGAAAGCTAATAAGGAAAACTCCTCACCAACTAAAAATTCTTCAATAACAACTTTAGCCCCACTATCACCAAATTTCTGCTCCTGTAACATTTCTTTTAACGCATTTATAGCTTCGGCTTCTGTTTCAGCCACTACTACGCCTTTACCAGCGGCTAGTCCATCAGCTTTGATAACAATTGGTGCACCTTGAGCGATTACATATTTTCGGGCCTGTTCAAAATCAGAAAATGTTTGATGCTTTGCTGTCGGAATTTGATACGTTGTCATAAGATCTTTGGCAAAATCTTTTGAACCTTCTATTAATGCAGCTGATTGCAGTGGGCCAAAAATTAATAACCCTGCGTTTTGAAAATCATCAACAATACCATTCAACAATGGTATTTCAGGTCCAACAAAAGTCCAGTCAAGCTGCATTTTTTGGGCGAACTCAATTAACGCTTCATGATCGGTTTCTTCTATGTCTACTAATTGAATGCCATCTCTTTTCATACCTGCGTTTCCTTTAGCACAATAAACAGCAGATACTTTAGGGCTCTCTACAAATTTTTGTGCAATAGCATGCTCTCTGCCGCCACTCCCAATGACTAAAATCTTCAATCCCATAAGTTTACATCCACCTCGTTTAGTTTATCAATGTCTAAAATGTCGAACCTCTGTAAAGAGCATTGCAATATCATATTTATCTGCCATTTCTATAGATTCCTGATCTTTTATGCTCCCTCCCGGCTGAATAATTGCTCTAATTCCATGTTTGGCCGCATACTCTACACTGTCACTCATTGGAAAATAAGCATCACTGGCTAGTACTGTTTCTTGAATGCGATATCCTGCCTGCTGAATCGCCAGTGCTACTGAGCCTACTCGATTCATCTGCCCTGCCCCGATGCCCAATGTCTGATATTGATTAGCAACAACGATCGCATTACTTTTAACATGCTTTACAGCTTTCCATGCAAAAGTTAGCGCCGTTAATTCTTCTGGGGTTGGTTTTCTTTTCGTGACTATTGTCCAATTGTCGCTTTTTTCAGAAATCAAATCTTGATTCTGTATCAATAAACCTCCTAAAACGGTTGTTTTTTCTGGTTCATTTGCTTTATTTTTCTGACTAAAGGGTAACGTCATTACACGTAAATTCTTTTTCCTAGTCAATAATTCTAACGCTTCTTTTGTAAAGTCTGGTGCAATAATTATCTCTAAAAAGAGTTCATGCATTTTTTTAGCTGTTTTTAGATCAACTTCTCTATTTAAAACAATAATTCCACCAAAAATTGAAACTGGATCTGCTTCATAAGCATTTTGATACGCTTCAAATATAGTTTCTCCAATCCCAATGCCACAAGGATTCATATGTTTTACCGCTACAACAGCGGGCTCATCAAATTCTCTAGAAATTCGAATGGCTGCATCTGCATCTCTAATGTTGTTATAAGACAATTCTTTCCCGTGTAATTGCTTGGCATTAGCAATTGAAAACGCTACTGGTATGGCATCTTGGTAAAACACAGCCTTTTGATGACTATTTTCGCCATAGCGCAAATTTTGTTTCAAATCGTAAGTTAGGGTTAAGGTCTCCGGTTCTTCCTCTTGAACAATTTCGGTCAGGTACTTTGCAATCAGTGCATCGTACGCAGCTGTATGGCGAAAAACTTTTGCCGCTAGTTTTTTTCTAGTTGCTAATGTTGTACTTTGCTGTTTAGAAAGTTCTTTTATTACTACTTGATAATCTTGTGGATCAACAACAACTGTGACTGATTGAAAATTTTTTGCTGCACTTCGCAACATACTAGGACCACCTATATCAATATTTTCAATGGCCTCTTCTTCCGTAACTTCTGTTTTCTGTATGGTTTCTTTGAAAGGATAGAGGTTGACACAAACAAAATCAATCGGTGTAATGTCATGTTCACTCATCGCTTCCAAATGTGTATCCAAATCTCTACGACCTAGTAAACCTCCATGAATCTTCGGATGTAATGTTTTTACTCTGCCATCCATCATCTCAGGAAACCCTGTAATTTCTTCAATTGAAAGCGTAGGGACTCCTTCTGCTTCTAATATTCCTTTAGTGCCTCCAGTTGAAATAATTTCAATCTCATGTGCAATTAATGCTTTTGCAAAGTCAGCTACTCCGGTTTTATCGGAAACACTGATTAGTGCTCGTCTCTTTGCCATCTAACAACCACTCCTTGTTCTTACTTATTATTTTGTCTAATACTTCTGGATAAAGGCGATGCTCTATTTGATGAATTTTCGCTTCCACCATTTCTAAAGTGTCGTTATCGTTAATCGGAACTTTTTCCTGTTTAATTATCGGCCCCGTATCAACCCCGTCATCTACGTAGTGAATTGTCACTCCAGTTTCTTTTACTCTAGCTTCAAAAGCCTCTTTAATTCCATAACGTCCAGGAAATTGTGGCAATAATGAGGGATGAATATTGATCATTCGATTTTTGAAAGTTTCTAACAATGTCGAGCCAACAATTCTCATGTAGCCAGCTAGAACAATCAGTTGAATGTTATTTTCAGTCAAATGCTTCAATATTTCCTTCTCATATGCCGTCTTTGAGCAAAATTCTTTCGGAGAAAATACAATAATTGGAATGTTCAATTTCCTTGCCCTTTCCACTACGAAAGCACTAGAATTATCACAAAAAACAAACCCTATTTCACTAGCCAGTTGCCCGTCGTTTATAGCTTCAGCAATCGATTGAAAGTTACTTCCATTGCCAGATGCAAATATCGCAATTTTCATCTTTAGGCCTCACAAAATTCAAGGGCTTGATTCGTTCTTTCAACGACTTTACCAATAACATAGCTTGGTTCGTTCATTTCTTTAAGTCTTGTTTGAACTTCCGTTATCTTTTCTGGTGAAACTGCTAGAACCATACCAATTCCCATGTTAAAGATTTCATACATCTCCATTGAATCAAGAGTACCATACTTTTCTAACGTAGCAAATATAGGCAGAACTGGCCAAGAGCCTTTCTTGACTGATGCTGCCAATGATTCTGGTAACATTCGAGGGATATTTTCGACAAATCCTCCGCCAGTAATATGAGCGATGCCATGAATCAGATTATTTTTGATCAGTGGTAATAATTGTTGAACATAAATTTTGGTCGGCGTTAATAGTTCGTTTTTTAGTGTTTTTCCGTTCAAATCAGGTGAGCTCTCCTCCATTGAGAATGAATCCGATCCAAAAAATATTTTTCGAACAAGTGAGTAGCCGTTGGAGTGAATACCACTGGAAGGCAAACCTAAAAGAATATCGCCATTCTCTATTTCTTCTCCTGTAATCAGTTGGCTTTTTTCAGCGATTCCTACCGCAAAACCAGCTAGATCATACTCGTTTTCAGCATACATCCCAGGCATTTCTGCTGTTTCTCCACCAATTAAGGCTGCTCCTGCTTGAATACAGCCTTCAGCAACACCTGCAACTACTTTCTCTAGTCTATCAGGAATATTTTTCCCAGTAGCGATATAATCAAGAAAATACAATGGTTCAGCTCCTTGAGCAACAATATCATTTACGCACATTGCTACACAGTCGATACCAATCGTCTCATGTTGATCCGCTTCAATCGCAATCATCAGTTTTGTGCCCACACCATCTGTTCCAGAGACTAAAACGGGTTCTTTAACTGCTAACATACTTAAATCAAAACAACCACCAAATCCTCCCAAAGCGCTTATCACACCTAAACGTTCGGTTCTCTTGACATGCTTTTTTATTCGTTCAACCACTTCATAACCTGCTTCTACATCTACACCCGCTTGTGAATAAGCATTTCCCATGTGTTTCATCCTCCTGATAGTATTCTGTGGTTCCTGCTGATTTTCATTCGTTTTACCATTAATCTAGTTTCAAATACTAAAATTTTTTAATCGTTTAATGGCTATTCTTCTGACTTGTTTCTTTCAGTGATGATAAATAGAAGGCTTCATAATCATATAGTGGTGTTGGGTAATCTCCGTTATAGTAGGCCATGCATAAACCTGTATAGGGAGCATCATAGTTTAATCCGATTGCATCTATTAATCCTTGTTCACTTAAGAAATTTAACGAATCAGCCGTGATTAACTCTTGGATTTCACCAACAGAATGGTTCGCTGCAATTAATTCTTTTCTTGTTTGAATATCAATACCATAAAAACATGGATATTTGATTGGCGGAGAGGCAATTCGAACGTGAACTTCTTTCGCTCCAGCTTCTTTTAACAACTGAACAATTCTTCGACTCGTAGTTCCTCTAACGATGGAATCGTCCACCATAATGACTTTTTTTCCTTCAACTACGCCGCGAACAGCCGAGAGCTTCATACGAACACCTTGTTCTCTAAGTTCTTGTGTTGGTTGAATAAACGTTCGTGCAATATATTGACTCTTTACCAACCCCATTTCATAAGGAATTCCACTTGCTTCAGCATACCCACTAGCTGCCGAAAGAGAAGAATTAGGAACGCCCACAACCATATCTGCCTCAACAGGTGCTTCTTTTGCTAAAAGTTTTCCCATATTTTTACGAGCCGTGTGGACATTCACTCCTGCAATATTAGAATCTGGTCTTGCAAAATAAACATATTCCATGGAACAAATCGCATAGTGTGTTTCTTCGGTAAAATGATCAATTTCATACCCATTATCGTTAATTACAATGACTTCTCCTGGTTCGACATCCCGAATATACGTAGCACCAATCACTTCAAGGGCACACGTTTCACTAGCGATTACGTAAGCACCATTTTTCATCTGCCCGATTGCTAAAGGTCGAAAAGCATTGGCATCTAGACTAGCAATCATTGCTGTCTCAGTCATAATAAGATATGCAAAACCACCTTTAACTTGATTTAAACTTTCTTTTAGCTGTTCTATAAAGGTTGCTTTTTTACTTCTTCTAATGAGGTGCATCAATATTTCTGTATCAGAAGTTGAATGAAAAATAGCCCCGTCTTCTTCCAATTCTTTTCTCAAACTTCTCGCATTAGTCAAGTTGCCATTATGAGCCAAGCCAAAGGAACCGTCGTAAAAATTAAACAGAAAAGGTTGGATATTATCAACACTCCCATTGCCTGCTGTAGCATAACGAACGTGCCCAATTGCTGCTTGACCTTGTAAAGATTTTAGCGACCGTTCATCATTGAATACTTCTGATAAAAGACCTAATCCTCGATAACCTGTTAGGTTTCCTTTATTGTTGGCAACAATTCCAGCGCCCTCTTGTCCTCGATGCTGCAAACTATGCAACCCAAAATAAGTCACTTGCGCTGCATCTGGATGACCCCATACACCAAATACACCACACTCTTCATTTAAGCTTTTTACTTCATAAGACATGGAATTGCTTCCTCCCAAAGTTCTTTGGCCACTAGAGTATCAACAACTATCTTTTCTTCTTTCGTTTGAATAAAGATCTCGGAATTTAGCTTGGTTTTCCCAATATATTTCACTTTCTTGCCTACTATTTTTTCAAACGCTTCTTGATTTTCTGACTTTACTGACAAAACAAAGCGGGATTGAGTTTCTGAAAATAAATAACTCGTTGGCATATCTAACGTCACATCAAAACCTAGCCCGTTTTTAAAGACAGCTTCCGCTAAAGCAATTCCGATTCCTCCTTCAGAACAATCATGTGCACTTTCAACCAATCCAGCTTGAATCGCTTGAAGAACTAGTTGCTGATTTTCTTTTTCAACGGTTAAATCAAAATTCATGATTTTTCCTTCTATGTGACCTAATTGCATTTTTTGAATTTCACTACCGTTAAAATCTGCAGATGTCTGTCCTAAAACATAGATCAAATCCCCAGTATTTTTAAAGCTTTGAGTTGTAATATGTTCCAAAGATTTTATAACACCTACCATCCCAATCATCGGTGTTGGATAGATTGCCTTGCCATTCGTTTCATTATACAAAGAAACATTTCCTGAAATAACTGGTGTTTCTAAAATCTTACAAGCCTCTGCAATTCCATCGGCGGAAGTCCATAATTCCCAGAATCCTTCTGGCTTGTCTGGCGATCCATAATTTAAGCAGTCAGTAATTGCCAATGGTTGCCCACCACTAGCTACGATATTTCGTGCTGCCTCCGCAACAGCAATCTGTCCACCAATCTCCGGATTTAGATAAAGGTATCTAGCATTGCAGTCAGTAGTCATCGCTAAAGCCTTATCGGTTCCTCTCACCCTTAATACAGCGGCATCACTCCCTGGTAAAACAACTGTATTTGTTAGTACTTGAGAATCATAGGTTTGATAAATCATTTTTTTAGAAGCTATTGTTGGTTGTTGCAATAATTCTAAAAGTGTCTTTGTTCCATTTGTAATTTCCGGTTCAAAATCAACCATTTCTTGAAATGCTTTGATTCTTGCCGGCTCTCGTTTTTCCTTATGATAGACTGGCGCGTCTTCAGCTAAAGCATCCACTGGTAAGTTGGCAACTTCAACACCTAAATGGTTAAGTCGATACAAACCATCATCCGTCACTTTCCCAATTGTAACAGCGTCCAACTCATATTTTTTGAATAATTCTATAACTGTTGATTCGTGTCCTTTTTCAACACAAATCAACATCCTCTCTTGAGATTCTGAAAGCATCATTTCATATGCTGACATCCCTGTCTCTCTTTGAGGAACATTATCTAAGTCTAAAATAAGACCTGAACCTGCTTTTGAAGCCATTTCAGCACTAGATGAAACTAAACCCGCAGCCCCCATATCTTGAATCCCAACTAAAATGTCTCCATACTCTAAAATTAGTTCTAAACAGGCTTCAAGTAAAAGTTTCTCCATAAAAGGATCTCCAACTTGAACAGCAGAGCGTTGTTGTTCTTCACCCTCAACAAATTCTTCTGAAGCAAAAGTCGCACCATGAATACCATCTCGACCAGTTTTTGCTCCAACATACATAAGTGAGTTGCCCACGCCTTTAGCTTGTCCTTTTTGAATATCTTCATGATTAATCAATCCTACACACATTGCATTCACTAAAGGATTTCCTTCATAACAGGGGTCAAATGCAACTTCACCTCCAACTGTAGGAATACCGATACAGTTACCATAACCACTAATTCCCGCAACGACTTCTTCTAAAAGATATTTTGTCCGTTCATTATTTAATTCCCCAAAACGTAGTGAATCTAAAATCGCGATTGGTCGAGCCCCCATACTAAAAATATCTCTAATAATGCCTCCAACACCTGTTGCAGCTCCTTCACAAGGCTCAACTGCTGAAGGATGATTGTGACTTTCTGCTTTAAAAACAACTGCTTGACCATCGCCAATATCAACAATCCCAGCTCCTTCACCTGGTCCTTGTATTACTTGAGGTCCCTCTGTTGGAAATTTTTTTAGAACAGGTTTAGAATTTTTATACGAGCAATGTTCACTCCACATTACCGAAAATAACCCAGTTTCCGTATAATTTGGTAAACGGCCTAAAATATCTTTTTCAATCATGCGATATTCTTCGTCTGTTAATCCCCACTCTCTATAAATTTTTTGTTCTTTAATTTCTTGAGGTGTCGGCTCTTTTACTTTCATCATTGGTTATTCGTCACCTTCCCATGGTTTTTAATAATAGATTTAAAAAATCGCAATCCATCATTGGAACCCAGAAGACTTTCAACGGCTCGTTCTGGATGGGGCATCATTCCAAGAACATTTCCTTTTTCATTGATAATTCCAGCGATGTTCTCTAAGCTTCCATTCGGATTCTCTTCCGCGTAAGTAAAAACTATTTGGTTATTCTCCTTCAATTGTTTTAACGTTTCCTCATCACAGTAATAATTCCCTTCGCCATGAGCAATAGGAAGTTGAATCTTCTCTCCCCTACCATACTCAGAAGTAAAAAATGTTTGATTATTCTCTACTTTTAAAGAAACCGTCTTACAAACAAAATGTAATCGATCATTTCGTAGCAATGTACCTGGAAGTAATCCCGCTTCTGTCAATACTTGAAATCCATTACATGTACCAAAAACCGGTTTTCCTTCCTCTGCAAATCGAATAACTTCAGGGATAATTTTAGAAAATCTGGCAATCGCGCCACAACGTAAATAATCGCCATATGAGAAGCCTCCCGGTAATAATACACCATCAAATCCAACTAAACTCTCTGCATCATGTCTAACATAGTCAGCTTCTGCTCCTAAAATATCTTTCACTGCCCACAACATATCCATGTCACAATTCGATCCTGGAAAAACAATTACTGCGAATTTCATTTTAAGCTTCCTCCGTTATTTCATAACGATAGGTTTCCATGTTAATGTTGGCTAAAAGCTTATCACAAATCTCTTCAATCACTTCTTCAATGAGACGTTCCGTTTTTTGAACCTTTATTTCAAAATATTTTCCAATGCGAATTTCTTCAATTTCAGTGTAACCCATGCGATGAACAGCACCTTTGACGGCCTCTCCTTGTGGATCTAAAACAGAATCTTTGTAGGTCACGTATACTTTTACTCCATACATTTTAATTCGCTCCTTTGAATTTATTTTTCCAGTTGTTCCAAACGATCCAATACTTCTTGATAAACGGAGACCATATCTCCTAAATTTTTTCTATAAATATCTTTGTCCAACGACTGATTCGTTTTGCTATCCCAAAGTCGACATGTATCTGGTGAAATTTCATCTCCTAATAAAATCCTACCATCAATATATCGTCCAAATTCAATTTTGAAATCAACTAGTGTAATATCAATTGCTTTAAACAACTCTATTAATGCCTCGTTAACTATTAAAGCCACTTTTTTTATTTCTTTTATTTCATCCTCCGTTGCCAATTCTAAAAATTTCATATGATCTTCATTAATGAATGGATCATCCAAGCGGTCTTCTTTGTAATAAAATTCTAAAATTGGAAAATCAATTAGTGTTCCTTCTTTTACGTCTAACCTTTTAGAAAAACTTCCAGCAGCAACATTTCGAATAACTACTTCCAATGGAACAATCTGTAACGAGTTGACCAATTGTTCGGTTTTTGATATTTTTTTAATAAAATGACTTTCAACGCCCATTGCCTTCAATTGCTTAAAAATGAAACTGCTAATTTGGTTATTCAGTAATCCTTTACCTTGTATTTCATCTTTTCTCGCACCATTTAAAGCTGTTGCTTGATCAAGGTATTCGATCCAAAGGACTGAAGAATCCTCTGTTTCAAATATTTTCTTTGCTTTTCCCTCATAAAGTAATTTTCCTTTTTCCAAAAGCTACTTAGCTCCTTTCATCTTTCAATAAAACATAAATTGTAAGAATCTTTCTCTGTATTATGCCTACAGTCTAACAATCAAATATTTTTCAGTCAACAAAAACTTAACTATTTAAACTTCAAAACTAAAAATAGTTCGTTTTTAAAGGTGTAGGTGTCGATATCTATTAAACTCTTGAAAAGTATGTAAGCGTTAAAAAAACATATAGAACATGTTATTTTATTAGTGATAAAAAGTGGCATTTGTTTTATAATAGAAACGACTGAACTTTTTGGGAGGGAAATTTATATGGATAGTGATTGTCAATTGTTAGCAACTGAGTTCCTAGCAGGTCTATCACCTAAAGAAAAGACAAACTTGTATAATGATTTATTAGCATTAGAAGACGTCCATCAATTAAACCAAGATATTACTTACTATACTTTTAAAAATTTGAAACGAGTTGCCAAGCGCCATTCCGAGAGAAGAAAACGATCCTTTCAGTACATCAACAAATATAATAATGAGTTGTTAATTCACCAAATCCACGAGCAACACTTTTTCAAAAATATCTATCGGATTCAAATCTTTATTAATTTACAAGAAGTGAATTATACTTTTGTTGAATGCCTGCTTTCTTCCTTGAGAGCACCTACTCTAGAAAATATGTTTACTTATCAAGAAATATCTATTTAGTCCAAGTTAAAAAACTTGGTTTTCTATTTTCAAAGCAAAATAAAACTGTCCGCTTTCGCGAACAGTTTTTTCATATTCATTTTCTACCTAAATTATTAACATCTAATTCAGAAATAATTGTCTATTCATTTGCCTTAAGTGCTTCGATCATATCTACTTTTTTTAATTTTCTATGCATAATCACCATGACTAGTAAAGTAAAGAATAGTGTAATTAGCGCTGAATACAGATAACTCATCCAATGAATTGTGGGTGAAAACATCAGCATGTCAACTTCTACAGTACTTAAAACATAACTATGAACTACTTTTCCAAAGAAACAGCCCACAATAATTCCCATTAAAGTTAGAATAATATTTTCGCGATAGACATACATCGTTACTTCGTTGTCATAAAAACCTAAAACTTTGATAGTTGAAAGCTCTCTTATTCGCTCCGAAACATTAATGTTCGTCAAATTATATAAGACAATAAACGCCAGCAATCCAGAAACGATAATCAATACCCAAACAACAATATTCAAGCTATGAATAGTATCATCTAAAGCATCACTTGCACTAGACAAGAAAGAAATATTAAGAACTTTTCCTTTGCTCATCAAGTCTTCTCCAACTTTCATTTCTCTGCCTTTTGTCAGTTTTTTATCAAAAAGTAAAAATTCATTATTATATTGAGGGACTTTTGAAAATACTTTTTGGTAATAGTCCGGTGACATGTAAGCGAAATGACCAGTATAGTTTTCAACCACTGCTGCTATTTTCAATTTATACTGACGGTTCTCTCCATCTTTAAGAAGAAGAGTATCACCAATTTTAAACTGAAACAAATTCGCTAGCTTTTCATTGATAATTACCCCATCATCCGATAGATAGTATTTTTTCTTAGTTTGACGGTCGTTAAACAAGACAAATTGATCCATTTCTTTCACTTTTTCAGGAACATAAACAGTCACATTTTGTTTTACGACATCTTTACTTGTTGTTTGGAGAGTTGCAACTGACATCGGCATTACGTTCTTAAGCTCTGTTACTTTCTTTAGTGCCTCTTCATATTCTTTATTCTCCTCTATAGAAGCTTCTTTATTAAAACTAACCACTGCTTGGTAATGGAAAATTTTATTAAATTGAATATTCACGACATCAGAAATTGAATCTTTTAATCCGAAGCCTGTAATAACCAAAGCCATACAGCCTGCAATCCCCAAAACCGTCATTAGCATCCGCTGTTTGTATCTAAACAGATTTCTAGCGGTCACTTTTTCGATAAAGCTCATACGATGCCACAAAGGTCTAATTCTTTCTAAAAAGATTCTTTTACCAATCTTTGGTGCTTTCGGTCGTAACAAGCTGGCTGGTGTACTAAACAAATCAATTCGCAATACAACCATAGCCGCCCCAGCTGTACATAGTACGGCAACTAAAATGGCAATTACACTGTAATCCAGATACCAAGGAGTAACGAAATCAGGAATATTATAAAGTTGTCCATAGGCATCAAAAATAATAGTCGGAAATAGATAGTAACCAACGATTAAACCTAGAACAGCACCACTTAGACTTGCTAAAACAGCATAAGTTAGAAATTTAAACGCTATTTCTCCATTTCGATACCCTAAAGCTTTAAGACTTCCAATCTCCATCCGCTTCTCTTCAACCATCCTAGTCATCGTTGTCAAGCTAACTAAAGCTGCAATCAAAAAGAAGAAAACAGGAAATACAGTTGAAAGAGAGGAAATACGATTTGCATTATCTTCATATTCTGAAAATCCCGGATTATCCTCTCTAGTTAAATAATAGTAATCTGCCGGTGCTAAATCAGCTAATTTTTTTTCTTGCTCTTGAACTTTTCCCTTTGCTTCTTTTAGTTTCGGAACATTCTCACTTTTTTCTTTTTCAAATTTTGCTAAACCTTGATCATATGCTGCCTGCCCTTCATTAAGTTTAGCTTGTGCGTCATCAATCTTAGCCTGACCTTCTATTTTCGATTGTTCGAGTTGCTGCCTTCCAACGGCTAATTGTTCTTTCCCAGCAGCTAAATTCGCTGAAGCTTGCGCTAGTTGCGCTTCTCCATCAGCAATTTGTTGTTGCCCAGCCTCGTACTGCGCAATTGATTGTTGAATAGGCTGAATTTGCTGATCGATTACCTGGATTCCTTGGTCTACTTGTTGTTGCTGACTGGAAATAAAAGATAAAGCATTATTAAAAGCCCCCATAACAATAGCTATATTTGTTTTAGTTGGATTAGCTAATAATTGCTGAACTGCGCCTAATAGCTCATCCGGAGCTTGCATTGCCTTTAATGCAGCTATCCATTGTGGCGCTGCATTTGTTATCGCTTCAGGCAATTGGTCATCTGGAATCATTTGCATTCCTGCAACTGAATAAGCAACGCCCTGATAACCGTTAAATTGCTGTATTAACAACTCTTTCTGGCTGTTTAATTGGTCTCTTTTTGCTTGTAAATCCACTAACGCTTGTCTGCCTTGCTCTACCTGTGGAGTGGCAGCAGCTAATTCATTTTTTTTAGTCGCTAATAAAGCTTGTTGCGTTGCTAACTCAGCTTCCCCTGAATCTAACGCTGTTTGACTCGTTGCTAATTGACTTTCAGCTTGACCGATTTGCTGTGAATACGAAGCTTTGGCGTCTGCTAACTGTTGTTTCCCCTTATCTAGCTCTTCTTTACTAGATTGTAATTTGATTTCGCCATCTTTTAACGCTGTTTCACCATCGCTAATTTCTTTTTTCGCTTGATCTAACTCGATTTGTGCAGTTTGACGAATTTCTGTTACTCTTTCCTGAGGACGATTTTTTAACACATTTTTTAATTCATCAATATTTTTCGTTCTATTCTCTTCATATTTATTTGAATAAGTGTCATATTTTTCCAAATCAGCAAATGAAACTAACATCTCTGTGTAAGCAGACATAGTCATGTCTGCTTTTGGAACCACCGCAAAAAAATCAAGCGTTCCTTTTCCAATTGTCGTATTTCCTCTAGACATGTTTTCAATATACTCAGGAGAACGGACAAATCCTACGACTTTAAAATTTCGCTGTTTCAGCACATTGTCTTCATCATCTTTTTCAGAAACCGATAAAGTATCACCTAGCTTGTAATATTTTCGTGTTTCAGCAATTTCATCTAAAACGATTTCCCCACTCTTTTCAGGCATTCGGCCTTTTACAACAGAATAGCTTAGTAGAGGTTGCTTTTCCTTCAAATCATAACTGACGAATTTCACTGCTAAATTCCGATCACAAACAGCGATATCTTTAGTATATCTTGGTAAAACTGCTTTGACTGTTGAAACTTTTCTTATGTTATCTAAGTCTTTATCAGTTAAGCCTAAAGTCGAGATAACTCGAGCATCTGGCAACTTTTGTTTTTGATAATAATTATTGGCAGTTTGAGTCATGTCAGGTCCAGTTGCTTTTAATCCCACAAAAACCATCACACCCAGAAAAATAATCCCAAAAATCGAAAAGAATCTTGTCTTTGATTGTCTAATTTCTCTGAGACTGGTTTTAATCAACGCTTTTTTATTCATTGACTACACCTACCATTCTATCTCTGCCACGGGTTTTGGTTTATCGTTTATTGTAATGCTACGAACCTTTGCATCGTTAATGTGAATCACTCGATCAGCCATCGCTGCGATGGCTGAATTGTGGGTAATGATGATGACAGTCGTTCCTGTGTTAACAGCAGTTTCTTGCAAAATTGTTAAAATCTGTTTACCCGTTTCGTAGTCTAACGCACCTGTTGGTTCATCACACAAAAGCAATTTTGGTCTTTTCGCAATCGCTCTAGCAATTGTTACCCGCTGTTGTTCTCCTCCTGATAACTGCGCTGGGAAGTTATCAAGTCGATTGCCTAACCCTACTGATTGAAGTACTTCTTCTGGATCCAGAGCATTGGAAACAATCTGCGAAGCCAATTCAACATTCTCTTTTGCCGTTAAATTAGGAACTAAATTATAAAATTGAAAAACAAAGCCAACATCGTTTCGACGATACGTCGTCAATTGCTTTTCAGAAAATTTTGCTATGTCTGTATTATCAATGATGATTTTTCCTTCATCACAAGAGTCCATCCCACCTAAAATATTTAAAACGGTTGATTTTCCTGCACCACTAGGTCCTAAAATGACAGCCACTTCTCCTTTTTCTACCGAAAAAGTAATGTCATCATTTGCTGTAATCGTTGTATCTCCCATTTTATAACGTTTATATTCGTTCATCACATCGATGTATGCCATTTAAATTCCTTCCCTTCCCAATAAAAAGATTCTATCATATTCCCTAGCACAAATCTCCTAAAGTATAATTCATTTTTGATTTTTTAATTTTTTTACGTATAATGAATAGATGGTCTTTTAAAGCTTAACTAGTAATTGACCTAAAGTTCAAACTATTTTTAGGTATTCAAGGAGAAAAAACATGGCAAGAAAAAAGAAAAAAGCCCCCTTTAGTCCAGCAGTAATGTTGATGATTGCACTAGTTATCTTGTTATTAGGAGCTTTTGGTATACAGGTTCCTAACAACATCCAAGAATTAGTCGGCCTTCGTCAAGAGCAAGCTCAAACCCATACACCAAAGAAACCCTCTAACTCGGCAAACCCGGGACCAAAAGAATTGGGCGCAGCAAGTTTTACCAATGATGAATTGAAAAATAGTGCTAAAGGCTGGATTGACTATCATCCGTTAGATAGTTTAGGACGGGCAACTGGAGCAGACGCTCTTTTAAAACCGGACATGGTTAATACAGGAACATCTGCTAATCAAGATATTCGCCCCCCAGGCTTTATTTCAGGAGAGGCTAATCATTCAAGAGGGCACTTAATCGGTCGTCAGATGGGTGGTACAGGCGATGATGCAAGAAACTTAACTACGCTATATCAAAACCCCGTAAATACACCATTTATGACAAAATACGAAAACCAGATTCGAAAAGCTTTAGATACTGGAGAAACTATTCGCTATCGAGTGACTCCCATTTACGAAGGCAATGAACTACTTTGCAAGCAAATTAACATGGAAGCTAAAGGATTAGATAGAAACAGTTCTATTAATTTTAATGTCACGATTTTAAACGAAGAATAGAGGGAGAATAGATGGATTTCAAAAAAATAAAAGAGCAATTAAGTGATCGTAAACCTATTTCTTTTTTAAAGATTATTTTAAGTCAGCCTTCAGAAAAAGATTCTATTTTTACATTTAGCCAAACAATTGAGAATCAGTTTGAAACCAATGTGAACTACTTACTTTCTGAGGAAACCGTTTCTCCAGAAGAACTTTCAAGTTGGAAAAAAAATGGATTTTTAGTGGTGGCTCAGACAATTGACGGCGACTATATCGCTGGAATTGAAAAGCAAACGTTCGTTATCCCTGTTTCTCTTTATAAATCAGATATTGAAATATATGACCTGACACTTAGTGACTTTTTCATATCCTATTCGGAGGGAAAAATAGAGTCTCAGATCCTACCAAAAATCTAAGCTACTCTAAAAAATCAGCAGCCAAACGTCTAAATAGCGTCTGGTTGCTGATTTTTCTAATTATGCACGATAACGTTCTACGCCATCTAAATAAGTCGCTGCTAATTCCATATTTGGATTTAATACAATAAAGTCAGCATCTCTTCCTTGACTTATCATCCCACATTTATCATCAATCTTACAACTAATTGCTGGAACTATTGTTGCCATCATTATCGCCTGTTCTGGCGTGGCAAGCTCCCAATCTACAACATTTTTTATTGCCTCTTTTAATTTCAAGATACTTCCAGCTAAATTACCAGAGTCTAAACGAGCTGTCCCATCTTTAACTACCACTGGGAATTCCCCTAAATTATAGTTTCCATCGGGCATACCGCCTGCCATCATACAATCGGTAATTAAAGCCACATGATTGTGTCCCGCTGTTTCCATCAAAATATTGGCAGCATTTGGATGAACATGATGTCCATCACAAATCAATTCTGAGAAAACTTGGTTTAATGACATTAAGGCTCCTACCATCCCAGGTTCGCGATGATTCAACCCTCTCATACCGTTAAACGCATGAACAAAAACACTAGCTCCCGCTTCAACTGCTTCTGTCGCTTCCTCTAAAGTTGCATCACTATGTCCTAAAGCAACAACAACTCCTTCTTCGGTAACGGCTTTAACAAATTCCTTTACACCTTTACGTTCAGGTGCTAAAGCAATTTTTTTAATAATGCCACCAGATGCTTCTTGCCACTCATTAAATGTAGCTATATCTGGATCACCAAAATAGCTTGGATTTTGGGCTCCTTTATATTTCTCAGTAAAAAATGGTCCTTCAAAATAAATTCCTTGTACTTTCGCTCCTGGAACATCTTGAGATACTTCCCCAATCGTTTTAGCGACTTTTGTCAGGTGATCTTTGCTTGAAGTTAAAGTTGTAGGTAAAAATGATGTCACACCACAAGATAACAAGCCTTCAGACATCACTTTTAAACCGTCAGCATCATTATCCATCACATCATGATTCATATACCCATGAATATGGGTATCAACTAACCCCGGTGCAATCCATTTTCCTTCTTCTTTAATTATGTTTGTCTCACCTTCAGGCACTTCTTTGAAAAAACCACCAAAGATGCCATCAGTAATTTCCAAGTAACCTGGCCCCTTCACATCACTTTTCAAAAAGAACTTTTCAGCAAAGATAAATGTTCTCATCTTTCATCCTTCTTTCATAAAATTTTCTACTTTAAAAGTACTCTTAAAATCAGTATAAGTCAAGAATGGTGTAGACCTTTTTAACAAAAAATTGGTTTCTAAATGACCAACTGTTCAATTTTATCAACTTGATCAGATAATTTTTGAAATTCTGTTGCTTCTTCATGACGCCCTTGTAAAGAAAACAGTTCACTTTGCAAACTGAATAATTCACTTAAGTAATAATAGCTCGTTTTTTGTTGAGCCCAAGAAATCCCTTGTGTAACATGAATTTGTGCTTCTTCATTTCGGCCTTGTTCCAATAAAAATTTGGAATAATTATAAAAAATCTTCGTTAATTCCACATTCACTCGTTCATTTGGTAATTTGTTAAAATAATGAATACTTGATTTCAGATACTTTTCTGCTTCTTCTATTTGGCCGATATTGCTATAGGTACTACCAATACAACTCATCAGCTGAACTTCATAGTCTGAAATATTCATTTTATCTGCTTGAAATGTGTAGGACAATCCCTTTTTTAAATCTAAAATAGCTTTGTCATAGTTCCCATATAGAAAATATTCGCAAGTCCCTAAATAATAATAGTAACGTTGCCAATCTGTTTCTAAATAAATCTGATCTTCAATATGTGTATCAACAATACAAGAATACAATTTCTCATATTCCTTGTGTCTGAGAAAGTTCGCCATTTTAAAAAAAATTGTCGTTACTTGTCTAACTTCATCTGACTTTGACTGCATGATTTGATCCATAGTTACCCCTAGACGCTTACATATTTGCTGCATCACAACAACATTAGGTAACTCTTCATTGTTCTCTATCCTACTAAGAACGCTTTGCGAACAAATGTCTTCCGATAACATCTTCTGTGTCAATTTTCTGGTTTTACGTATTTCTTTAATGATACTGCCAAAAGAACCCATGCTCTCTCTCCCTTGCCTTCTCAATCTTTGTAAAGAATCATTTGTATTGTTTTCAAAATATGCGAATTCGCATTATGTATTTATTCTACTTTATTGCATAATATACTGCAAGTACATGGTACAAGTATTAATTCAGTTTTATTTATCTAGTAAGGGGTGTTTAGTCATGGCTCAAGAAAAGCAAATTAGCTTTCGTTTTGAAAAAGAAAATTATCAAGGGTATGTGGAAAAAGAATATGAAAATTCATATCTTGTAGTAGTATCTGATCCGACTCCTGATATGAAAGAAAAGTACACTGACCGTATGATTATTAGCAAAAAGAATTGTGAAGCAACCAATTAATCAAAAATAGAAATAACCATTCGAAAGACTGACATATTTCCTTAATAAACTGTAGAAAAAAGAAAAACTTCTATTAGTTAAAAGGAGAGAGTTCAGATATCCGAATGGTTATTTTTCTATTTATTTTTTTTATATTCTAGTTAATTTTCCTCAAAAAAAAAATTTTTTTCATTATTATTTCTGTTTGTATGAACTCAAAAACTCTCGCATTTTCACAGCGGTAAATTTCAAGTCTTCCATTTTAGGTAGATAAACAATGCGGAAATGATCTGGCTGCGCCCAGTTAAAGCCTCCACCATGCACTAATAAAATATGGTGTTCATGAAGGAAATCTAACACAAATTGCTCATCATTTTTAATATTAAAGCGGGCCGTATCAATTTTAGGAAAAATGTAAAAAGCTGCCTTTGGTTTTACTGCTGACAGACCTGGAATGTCGTTAATTGCGTTGTAAATAAACTCGCGTTGCTCATATATCCTTCCACCTGGCAGTAATAACTCATCCACACTTTGATAACCACCTAAAGCAGTTTGAATAATTTGTTGAGATAAAACATTTGAACATAAACGCATTGAAGCTAACATATTCAACCCTTCAATATAACCAGTAACTCTAGATTTATCTCCACTTAAAACCATCCAACCGCAACGGAATCCAGCAACACGATGCGACTTAGATAAACCGTTCAACGTCACAACAAAAAGATCTGGTGCCAATGTTGCAATTGGTATGTGAACCAAACCATCCATCAGTAAACGGTCATAAATTTCATCAGAAAAAATGATTAAATCATTTTGCCTAGCAAATTCCACAATCTGTTCCAATATTTCTTTTGGATATAACGCTCCTGTTGGATTGTTAGGATTAATGATAACAATTGCTTTTGTATTTGAAGTCACTTTCGACTTGATATCGTCAATATCTGGATACCATTCTGCTTGCTCATCACAAATATAGTGAACAGGGCTCCCACCTGCTAATGATACTGATGCAGTCCATAACGGATAGTCTGGCATTGGTACCAAAACTTCGTCACCATTATTTAGCAAACCTTGCATACACATTGTGATTAGCTCACTCACACCATTGCCTGTGTAAATATCGTTAATCGTTACATTAGGAAAATTTTTCAACTGGCAATATTGCTCAATCGCTTTGCGTGCTGAAAAAATCCCTTTTGAATCGGAATAACCTTCAGAACTACGAACATTCATAATCATATCTCGAACAACTTCATTTGGTGCATCAAAACCAAATGGAGCTGGATTTCCAGTATTCAATTTCAAAATACGAATACCTTCTTCTTGCATTCTATCTGCTTCATCTAAAACCGGACCACGTACATCATAGCTGACATCTCTCAACTTCTCTGATTTTTCAAAATTTCTCATACTGAATCCCTCATTTTTAAAAAATTTATACCTTTAAAGTTACGACACACAAAGAAAAAAAGCAATCAAAATTTCGATTTTTTTAGAAAAAACCTAGAAAAAAGTCTTGAATCAGAAAATTTCATTTGTTTTTTACTAGAATTATCTTTTACTTCTTAACAAGAAAAAAATTATTTATTCATTAATAGATTCTATTTCAAAGCTATTTCGCGGCATTTCAAAACATAAATATTGATTTTTCCGAGAAAATAAAGAGATATTCTCTTTAAAATAGATTAAAAAACAACATATGTAATGAAACTAGTTTCAGACATTTCTAAAATTTCAGTAACAACAATTGGATTAGTTGATTCGTAAATCATGTAAAACAACCTAATGAACCAGAAGGATCTCAGCTTGATAAAAAGTACTCGTTACAAATGAATAGTAATTGCTGACAACGATCATTTTTATTCAGCTAAGATTAATTAATATAACAAAAATCCGACAAAACATTGACAAAATTAGCGGCTTATTCTATTATGAGAATGCATCAGTTTTTCTATTTTAGGTTGTTTTTCTTTACATTGGAACAACCGTCCAAATTATACACGCAGATGTGGCGGAATGGCAGACGCGCACGCTTGAGGGGCGTGTGAGCTAAGCTCGTGTGGGTTCGACTCCCATCATCTGCATTTTTAGTAAAACTTCTCCATGGAGAAGTTTTTTTGTTGTAGAAAAATAGAAGTCAATCAACCGGTCTTGTGATAAATCAAAAAAAGCCTCTCTCCTAAAGAGAAAGGCTTTATAAATACTGAGACAACAGTATTCTTTTTTATTAAGCGTCTGGATTTGCGTTTGCGTCTTTGATACCGTATTTCTTGTTGAAACGGTCCACACGTCCATCTGCTTGCGTGAATTTTTGACGACCAGTGTAGAATGGATGAGAATCAGAAGTTACTTCGACACGAATCACAGGATAAGTGTTACCATCTTCCCATTCAACTGTTTCTTGTGAGTGCTTAGTAGAGCCTGACAAGAATTTAAAACCAGTTGTAGAATCCATAAAAACGACTGGATGATATTCTGGATGAATATTTTGTTTCATACTTTTTTCGCTCCTTTGCCCTGCCCCATTTGCTGAACCAGAGTTATTTTGTCGGTGTACAACAGTAATATAATATCACGATTACATTCTCGATGCAATTATCTTTTTACATTTCTTTTCGTTTGTTTGCCAAAAGATACATCCTGAAAAGTATTAAATAACATTTCATTATTTTTCGTCTTACGTAAAAATTTAATCAACTGATCGGTATACTCCAAAGAATCTCCTGTCATATGATTTCTTAATTTCCACGTTTCTTCCAATTGTTCTGGCGTCATCAATAACTCTTCTTTACGAGTGCCTGATTTTTTAATATCAATAGCTGGGAAAATTCTCCGTTCGGAAAGATCACGAGACAAATGAAGCTCCATATTACCAGTTCCTTTAAATTCCTCGTAAATAACATCATCCATCCGACTACCAGTATCTACTAAAGCTGTAGCTAAAATAGTTAAACTACCGCCTTCTTCAATATTTCTGGCCGCTCCAAAGAAACGTTTAGGCTTATAGAATGCTGCTGGGTCAATCCCACCACTTAATGTTCTACCACTTGGAGGAACAACTAAATTATACGCACGAGCCAAACGAGTAATACTATCCATTAAAATAACAACATCACGTTTATCTTCTACTAAACGCATTGCTCGTTCTAGAACTAATTCTGAAACTCTTGTATGATTCTGCGGTTGTTGATCAAACGTTGAAGAAACAACATCTCCTTTAACGCTACGCTCCAAATCTGTCACTTCTTCGGGGCGTTCGTCAACTAATAATAAAATCAATTCCACCTCTGGATGATTTTCAGTGATACCATTAGCGATTTCTTTTAGAACGCTGGTTTTACCAGCTTTAGGAGGTGCGACAATCAAGCCACGTTGACCAAAACCAACAGGAGAGAAAATATCAATCATTCGTGTGGATAATCTTCCTGGAGTTGTTTCTAATTTAAGATGTCTTTCTGGATAGAGAGGGGTCAGTGCAGGGAAATGAGGTCGCTCTTTTGCTTCCTCAGGATCTTTTCCATTAACACTTTCTACGTGCATCAAACCATAGTAACGCTCAGATTCTTTAGGTGGACGGGCCTTGCCTGCAACTTTATCACCATTTCGTAAACCAAAACGACGTATTTGTGATGACGAAATATAAATATCTTCTGCACTTGGACCATAATTGATTGGTCGCAAGAAGCCATAACCATCCTGAGAAATGATATCAAGTATTCCTTCCATGAAAAAGAAGCCTTGCTTTTCAGCTTGTGCACGAATAACCGCTAAAGACAATTCCTTTTTGTTCATTTGACTATAATAAGGAATTTTAAATTCTTTTGCATAAGCATAGATATCTTTTAACGTGCTGTTTTCCAGCTCCGCCATTGTTAAATAGTCACTCATTTGGTCACCTCAACTTCCTCTTCTATTTCAACCATTTGAATATCTGCTCCAAGCGCGGTTAGTTTTTCAATAATATGATCATAGCCACGCAAAATATGTTCCACATCATAAATAGTTGTGGTTCCTTCTGCCATTAAGCCAGCCGTCACTAAACAAGCTCCTGCTCTTAAATCTGAAGCAACTACCTCAGCCCCTTGGAGTTTTGACGGACCATTAATCACAATCATATTTCCTTCTATCGAAGCATTAGCGCCCATTCGAACAAGCTCTGGTATATGTTTGGTCCGTTGAGAATAAATACTGTCAACAATTTCTCCAGTTCCATTCGCTTTTAATAGTAGCGGTGTAATAGGTTGTTGTAAGTCAGTAGCAAATCCAGGATAAGGATATGTTTTAATCGTTGTCATTTTTAATTCTTTTGACGGATGAACTTCAATCGTATCTTCTTCGATTGTCATGTTAACACCCATTTCTTGAAGTTTGGCAATAAAACTCTCTAAATGTTCATAAATGACATTACGTACCTTAATTCCTTCACCAACTGCTGCAGCTAATGCTAAATATGTCCCAGCTTCGATGCGGTCAGGAATAATCGAATGTCTACACCCATGAAGTTGTTCTACGCCTTCAATCCGAATGATGTCTGTACCTGCCCCACGAATTTTTGCCCCCATATTGTTCAGTAAAGTAGCAACATCAATAATTTCTGGTTCACGAGCAGCATTTTCAATAATTGTCTTGCCTTTAGCTTTTACAGCAGCTAGCATAACATTGATTGTTGCGCCAATAGAAACCATATCCATAAAAATTCTTGTTCCCTGCAACCCCTCTTCATCTGTCCTTAAATACATGGCACCATGCTCATTTGTGATTTCCGCACCTAAAGCTTCAAACCCTTTGATATGTAAGTCGATTGGACGAGGGCCTAAATAACAGCCACCTGGCAAGCCAACGACACCTTCCCCAAATTTACCTAATAAAGCCCCCATAAAGTAATAAGAAGCCCGTAAACTATTGATTTTCCCTGTTGGCATTGGAATTGAAACAACATTGGTAGGATCTATGACTAATTTATTATTGCTAAAAGTTATTTTAGCACCCATTATTTCTAAAATTTCAATTAAAGAATGAACATCCTGGATATCTGGAACACCTTCTAAAGTGACTGGCGAATCAGCTAAAATAGCTGCTGGAATCAATGCTACTGCACTGTTTTTTGCACCACTAATACAAACTTCTCCTGATAATGGACGATTGCCATTAATTATAATTTTTTTCATTTATTCTCACCTATCTATAGTCAACAATTTAGTTTTCTTTTTTATATACATCTCAACTATTCTACCACAATCAGCAAGAAGAAAAAAGGAATCATTGCGAAATAAAGTAACTGAACAATTAAAATTCACTAAAGAATCGAATCTATCTAAATGTAACTACTGAATCTAAGTTATTTTTAAACAAAACTGATTTATTCACAGAAGTGTTGATAAGAAAAAAGGACTAACTACTTCAAAAAAAGTAGTCAGTCTTTTAATATCAAATTATTATGCTTTGCCTTCAGAACCGAACCATTCAATACGTTGTTCAACTAATTCAGTAACAGCTTTTGTACCTGGAGCTAATAATTTACGAGGGTCAAATCCTTTACCTTCTAAATCTTTGCCTTCTTCGATATATTTACGAGTCGCAGCAGCAAATACTTCTTGACACTCAGTATTTACATTGATTTTAGAAACACCCATAGAAATTGCTTTTTGAATTTGATCTAAAGGAATACCAGAACCACCATGTAATACTAATGGAATATCTCCAACAGCATCAGCGATTGCTTGTAAATGGTCAAATGCTAGACCTTTCCAGTTTTCAGGATATGAACCGTGAATGTTACCAATACCGCATGCTAAGTAATCAATACCAGTTGCAACCATTTGTACACATTCATCGATATCAGCTAATTCGCCAGAACCAATGATTCCATCTTCTTCTCCGCCAATAGAGCCAACTTCACATTCTACAGAAACACCTTTAGCATGTGCTTTAGCGACAACATCTTTTGCTTTTTCGATATTTTCATCAAATGGTAGATGAGAACCATCGAACATTACTGAAGAGTAACCTACTTCAATACATTCTAATGCATCTTCATACTCACCATGATCCAAGTGAAGAGCTACAGGGACTGTAATACCCATAGAATCAATTAGGTCTTTTACTAAGTCATAACATACTTGGTATCCACCCATGTATTTTGCAGCGCCCATAGAAGTTTGAATCAACACTGGTGCTTTCTTTGCTTCTGCAGCTTCAAGAATTGCTTTTGTCCATTCTAGGTTATTTGTATTGAATCCTCCAACACCGTAACCGCCTTTGCGAGCAGCTTTAAGAAATTCTGTTCCTGATACTAATGGCATAAAAAATTCCTCCTAAGTTTTAAAAAACCTTTTTTGTTAAGGTTTCCCTTAATCAACATCTACATTTTATCAGACTTTATGGTACTTTTCTACTAAAATTACTTTTTTCAGAAAATTTTTGCCCATCTTTTCACAAAACCGCCGTAACTAACGGTTTATCTTACCAACTTTACAGAGAGAATCGGATACAAACAATTAGTAATGTAACTACTCCAATGAAGCTCATTAACAAATAGAGAGGGATTTTTATTGATGATAAAGCTCCTTCTTGTTCCTTTTTACTTGGCAAGTACCAGAAACAAAGTCCGCTTAGGAGCAAACCGATAAAGTTAAGAGTAAATAATTGCTGAACCATTGAAAATATAAGATAATTTCCTAATAAAGATTTTCTGCTTGCTGCCACATCATTCAAAAGATATAATCCGAAAGCTTGGAAAAATTGTAATAGCGCAACAATTAAACTAATCGCTAAACTAGGTATCGTTGATACTAACGCCATAATGGGAATTTGTTGGACAGAAGACATCACAATCAGATAACTACCAAATAACACCGGAACAATTAACCAATAAAAAAAGAGAATCTTCTTGGTTCGATCTGTTTCTCGAAGTAAACTCAACATTTGCTTTCCCTCCTAAAAATTTTTATTTAAATACTCTACATATTTTCTAAAAATAACATCCATCAAGACACTTAACCCTACTAAAGATTGTGCAATATGATTTTTTCCTAAAATCTCAAAAGGCGTCGAATAATAAAAATAGGAATGTTGAGCATGTTCTGCAAAATAATTATGGCTAAATGTTGTAACTGCAACTACTGGGATTTTTCGTGCATTTAGAGATAAGATATTCTCCTTAATGCCATCTGTTTCACCACTTAACGAAACAAACCAAACCAAGTCATCTTTGCTAATCATTGACATACTTATGTCCAATTCTGTTTTTACTGGAATCACAATCGAGCGTTTGTCGCAAAGCATCAACATCTTGGAAAATTCTTCTACAACTTTCCTCTGAGAATAGCCTGTCGCATAACAATAAATCGTATTGGCTGCTTTAATTGCTTGGATAACTGGTATAAAATCCGTTTGCTGTGCTAATTTTATTGTATTAGCTATATCTTTATTCTGTAGCTGTAGCAAGTCAATTTCTTTTTCATTCTCAGTTGTTTGTTTCGATTGTCTGAGAAAGTATTTGAATTCTGAATACCCAGAAAAACCTAATTTTTTTGTTAACCGTAAAACGGAAGATTTTGAACTGTGAACTCTTGCTGCTAACTCCACAATACTTAACTTCATTACTTCTTGTTCGTTTTCTAAAATATACCCTAAAATAGACCAATCTAATTCACTAAGCTCTCTTTGATACTTTTGCATTAACGTCTCTAAATTCATTTTTATCCCTTCTCATTTCATAGTCTTACATTCTATTATAAAGGATAGGGGTAAACAAAAATAGCTGAAAAGAAAACGTGCCGAAATTGTTTATCCTCTCAAACAAACCATTTCAGCACAGATTTCATTTCTTCTTTTTTTCTATCTTAATTCAAAGTTGGCCAAAACTCTTTGTTGACTTCAATTAGATCGTCTAAAATTTCTCTTGCAACTCTTGCATTTGGAACAATTCTTGACAGTGTTAATGCTTGCCAAAGTTTTTGATATGAACCTTCCGCCCAAGCTTCTACAACTAATTTTTCTACTGCTACTTGTTGTTCCATCAAACCTTTTTGGAAACGTGGAATTTTCCCTTGAACAATTGGTTCTGGTCCATTACTACCTACTATACAAGGAACCTCTACCATAGCCGTTTCATCAAAATTCACCACCGCTCCTTGATTCTCTACGATTAACAACATTCTTTCATGTGTGTTATAAGCAATCGCTCTTGCTAAATCAACGATATAGGAAGCATGCTCATCTACTTCTAAAGTAGTTCCTTTTGCTGTTCCTTCTGCTGTAATACGATTACATTCACTAAAGACATGTTTCTCTCTGCCAGCCATCACTTCATTCGCTCTAGTATACTCTGGGTTTGCGTGAGCTACTTCATCTTGAGGGTAGAAGTAATATTTTAAATACGTGTTAGGTAGCGTGTCTGGATCAACTGCATAAAGCTCTTTTGCCTTAGAAAACGTATGCATCCAGCTTGCATCCGTATGTTGCGACTCTTCAATTTCCTCCAATAAAGAATAACCATGTTCTTTGACATGCGCTTTTATTTTCGGCATCAAGTCATTCCCTTCAGTATCACGAATATCTGTCCACCAACCAAAATGATTCAAGCCATAATAACGAACAACTATTTCTTTTCGAGAAGATAAACCGATAGCATTTGCCATACGCTCTTCTATTCCCACTGGCATATCACAAATATTGATAATCTTAGAATTAGGACGTAATTTTCTCGTTGCTTCAGCTACGATAGCTGCTGGATTTGAATAATTTAGCATCCATGCATTTGGAGAATATTTTTCCATATAGTCGATCAATTCTAAAACACCACCAATAGAACGCATCCCATAGGCTATCCCACCAGGTCCACATGTTTCTTGACCAATAACACCATATTTCAAAGGAATTTTTTCATCTTTTTCACGCATCGCATACAAACCAACTCGAATATGAGCCATAACAAAATCAATATCTGTAAATGCTTCTTGAGGATCAGTAGTTGAGACAAAGACAATCTCTGGTGCCTGCTCCTTCACGATAATTTCACATGCATCTGCTATTTGTTGTTGACGCTCGGCATTATTATCATAAAATTTGATTTGTCTAATAGGAAATTTATCCAAATTATTTAATAACATTAAAACAATTCCTGGCGTAAAAGTACTTCCTCCGCCTGCAATCACTACTGAAAATTTTTTCATTTTTCTCGCTCTCTTTCTCTTCTGTATTTTTTATTCTCTCATTGCTAATAAATTCTCAAACTGTTCTCTTACCTGTGGAACATCCAATCCAACAATCACTTGGAAAGCAGCACCATTACGAACCACACCATGTGCTCCCCCTTCTTTAAATGCACTGTCTGGCAAAACTATGTTTTCGTCTTTCACTGTAATTCTCAATCGAGTCGCACAATTTGTTACTTTCTCGATATTATCACTACCACCAAATGCTTCTAAATAGATTGCTGCCTGCTCTGTATACTGATTTCCACCTGCCACTACTGCTCCTGCTTTTTTCGATTCTTTGTATTCTTTTTTGCTGTATAGCTTCACTTCTTTATCTTCTTCTTCGCGCCCTGGAGTGGCAAAATTGAATTTTAAAATCAAAGCTCTGAAAACAACAAAGTAAATCAACGTAAACCCTAATCCAATCAATAGTTGCGTAAAGATCATCCCTTTATGGTTAGCAAATAACGGAATCCAGTTCTTCGCCAACAAATCAATGAATCCTCCACCCATATCACCTACAACGCCAAAGAAGAACATTGTAGCAGACATTGTTGCGGCCAAAATTGCATGAAGAACAAACAATGGTGGTGCTACAAATAAAAACGTAAATTCAAGCGGTTCTGTAATTCCCGCTAATACCGCAGTTAAAGTTACAGGGATTAGGATGGCCAGTACTTTTTTACGTTTTTCAGGTTTCGCTGTAAAATAGAAGGCCGCCGCAATCCCTGGGGAAGCGAAAATTTTTGAATTTCCATGCAAGGCAAATCCACCTTGTGGGAAAAGTTGTTTCAATGGTGTTGTTGTTTGAGCATACTCATTCAGATGTGCCATCCAATATTTAGTGATCCCATTTTCAACCACCGCTGGACCAAAGATAAATGGTGTGTAAATGAAATGATGCAGCCCTGTAGGAATTAATATTCTTTCCAAGAATGTATAAAGCCAAACACCAAATATTCCTGCACTTGCTAAGAACGTTTGCATAGAACCAATTCCCATTTGAATTTTCGGCCAAATAAGACAAATCATAAATGCAACTGGTAACATAGTGAAAAAACCTAAAATCGCAATTAAAGATGAGCCCTGGAAAATACCTAAAAAGTCAGGTAGTTTTGTATCAAAATAGCGATTGTGAAGCCATACGACGATGGCCGAAATAAAAATAGCTCCGATGATGCCAGTATCCAATGTTTTGATCCCAGCAATTAATTTCATTCCGCTTTCACCACCAACTTCTTGGGAAAAGTCTACCCCAAAAAATGGACCAAAATATTCCATCATACTACTGATAAAATAATTGCATGTTAAGTAAACAACGAACGCTTCCATAGCTGCTCGTGCATTGGCTTTTTTGGCTAAGCCAATCGGTAATCCAATAACAAATAATAATTCCATTTGGTTAAAAACCGTCCAAGCGCCACTCTCTAATACAGACCAAATGCCATACCAAACAGTTCCTTCATTAGCAATAGAGCCAACAATCATGGGATTCTTAAAAATAATTGCCAAAGCAACCATGATACCTGAAAAAGAAAATAATAAGACTGGTGTAAACATCGCCCCACCAAAACGTTGCACTTTTTCCATCATTGAAAAAAACCTCCTTTAATTTATTTGTTTCTATGTTATTTATACCACTGAATGAATCCGCTAACAATAACTATCTCAATGATAGGGAACTCAATTTCATGCTAGAGAAAAGGTGTCACTTATTGGGAAATTTACCAAATTGCACAAAAAAAGATAACTCCTAAATCAATTTTTAGTATGTTATCTTTTTTCATTTATTTTTTTATTTTATGGGATTTGAGTTCTGGAAAAGTGCCAGTGTTTCGATATATTTTTTGTTCATCTTCATTAGCAAACTTCCCTAAAACAGATTGCGTTGGAACAATATTCATAAATGCATTCTCATCAACACGGTAAACAACCTGTTCCAATTCATAAAGTTCATAACGAGTAATTACCATCATAATCATTCGTCCCTCTGATTTAGAATAGCCGCCAACAGAAGGTAGTAATGTCATTCCTCGCACCATCTCTTGAGAAATAGCTTCCACTACAGCATCGGGACTGGTCGTCACAATCATAGCGGTAACTTTTTGATGGCTGGTATGGATCGTATCAATCACTTGAGTCATACAATAAATTGAAATCATCGTATAAAGCGCACTCTCCCAGTCAAAAATAAAGCCTGCCACTGCAACAATGATACCATTTAGAAAAAACATATATTTGCCTACTGTTTTTCCTGTTGTTTTCGAGAGAACCAGAGAAATAATGTCCATACCACCAGTTGTGAATCCCATTTTCAGGGACAAACCAGCCCCTACACCAAGCAAAACACCACCTACAATCGCATTCATCAATGGATTCTCTGTGATCGTTTCAATGGGAAAAAACATTGTCATTAAAGAAACTCCAGCAACATTAAAAAAACTAAAAATAGTAGCTTCTTTCCCTAACTTCATAAAACTCAAAATGAATACAGGAATATTTAATAGTAAAATAAACAGACCTGTGTTCACTGTAATTGAAAAATTTGTTTCTAAAAGTGCCGCTGTAATTTGAGCAACACCGTTCATTCCAGCAGAAAAGACTTTTGCAGGAATAAGGAAAAAATTAAGAGCAATTGCTGCCGTAATACCTGTCACTAAAATAACAAGTATTTTTTTTATTTTTTCACTGTTCTTACTATTGCTTATTAGATTGCCCATCTCTTTCTCCTCCTTATTTTAATCCCCGAATTAGAATAACAGGTTGTGGAAGAAAAAGAAAGAGTCTTACTTAAAATAGACTGCTTTTTAAAAATTTTTTTCCAACTTTTCACTTGTCTCTTCTCAATTTAATGGTACTATTATTATATAACACAAAATGACTGGAGGTTATCTAATGGCAGCAAAAGAAGCAAGTTTTGATGTAGTTTCAGAAATGAATATGGAAGAAGTCAAAAATGCCCTTCAAATCGCGTTAAAAGAAATTAAAAATCGCTTCGATTTCAAAGGTTCTATCGCTGATATCAAACTAGAAAACGACAAACTGGTAATCGTTGCTGAAGATGATTATAAAATCGAACAAGTAAAAGATGTTCTCTACAGTAAACTCGTAAAACGTGGTGTACCAATTAAAAATATTCATTTTTCTACTAGCGAAAAAGCACTAGGTGGAGCAGCTCGTCAATACGGTGAATTAATTAGTGGCATTGATAAGGAAAATGCCAAAAAAATTAACGTTGCTATTAAAAATTCTAGCCTAAAAGTTAAATCTCAGATTCAAGAGGATAAAATTCGTGTGACCGGCAAAAATCGTGATGACTTACAAGAAGTTATTGCTTTATTAAGAAAATTAGATTTACCTGTGGAATTACAATTTAATAATTATAGATAGGCTCTCAATTTGTAAGAAATAGAAAGAGGATGAGACAGAAGTCGTTTTGAGGCGAGAAATTGGACTGAAAAGCGCACAATAGGCTTTATGTAATGAGTGATTTTCAAGAAATTTCCTAAGACCCAGACTTTTGACCCCCGTTTATTCCAATTTAGAGGATGAAACAAAACTGATTTTTAGTTTTGTTTCATCCTCTTTTGCTTTTATTTTTTTAATTGAGCATTTATAGTTTTCTTGCACTTTTTTATTGGCTTAAAAACTGACGTAATTCTTTTTCGTTTTTCCCACTATTTATACCGACAATCATTTTTATTCTTGCTTTAGGTCCATTAATTCCACGCGTAAAGATAACGCCCATTTTTTTCAGACCTACGCCACCACCTTGATAGGCATAAATATCTTCTGCAATCCCATTTGAACATCTAGAAACTAGCGCAATTGGTATATTTCTGTCGACTAATTTTTGGATTGCTGGCAACGTTTCTGGTGGCAAATTTCCTGCACCAAGCGCTTCAATAACAATACCATCCGTTTCTTCGTTGTCTAACAGTTGAAAAAGACTCCCGTCCATACCTGCATAAGCCTTCACAATATAAACATTACCTGCTACTGAATCAATAGAACAGACTTCTTGTGGCAAAGCTTCTTTTGCAAAAAAAGTTCTTTCTTTTGTGAGCATTCCGATTGGGCCAAATGTTGGGGTTCTAAATGTTGCAACATTAGTCGTATGCGTTTTTGTTACATATTTTGCCATATGAATTTCGTCATTCATCACAACTAATACCCCTTTATCTTGCGACTCCTCAGAACAAGCAGTCCAGACAGCACTGACAAAATTATAAAGCCCATCTGTCCCGATTTCGTTACTAGAACGCATTGCACCTGTTAATACAACAGGTATTCTTTTTTCAAGAGTGATATCAAGAAAATAGGCTGTTTCTTCTAATGTATCTGTTCCATGAGTAATGACCACTCCATCAATATCTTCATTAAAAGCTTTGGTGATTCGATTTTTCAATAACAACATTTTCTCTAACGTGATTTGAGGAGAAGGAAGATTAAAAATACCCTCCACTACTAGCTCTACTTCATTATGAAATAATTCTTGCTGTTCTAGCATTGGGTTTACTTGATTCGTAACTACATTGCCTTCTGTTCCCTTAGACATTGAGATCGTTCCACCTGTGTGTAAAACTAATATTTTTTTCATTTATCTTCCTCCACTACTTTGTTAAGTTCAGTCTGCCTTTGTTTTTCTCTCCAGAAATTCTCAATGCTTTTTTCTATTTGTTGACCGTTTCTAGATACCACCGCTTGTTTCCAATGATTCGGGAAAAAATAGTGATAATCGGCTGTTGAAAAACGTTGATCCAATAATAACACAACACCAACATCCTCCGCATCTCGAATCACTCGTCCACCTGCTTGTAGAACTTTATTCATTCCTGGAATTTGATAGGCAAATTGAAATCCCTGTCTCTTTTCTCGGTCGTAGTATTCTTTAATCAATTCTTGTTCATGATTTATTTGTGGTAAACCAACACCTATGATTGCTGTTCCAATTAGACGTGTTCCTTTCAAATCAATTCCTTCAGAAAAAATTCCTCCTAAAACACAAAATCCCACTAATGTTTTTTCTGGATTAAACTTAAAATTTGCTAAAAATGCTTCTCGCTCTGCTTCATTCATCTGGGAAGCTTGAATCAGAGTTTTTACTTGAGGATTCTTTTCGATAAACCTTTCATAAACAAGATCCATATAGCTATAGGAAGGAAAGAAAACAAAATAATTCCCTCTTTGCTGCTGAACCATCTTATTGATACTTTCTACTATTAAATCAAGACTATTTTCACGTTCTCGAAACGTTGTTCTAATATGGTTGCCAATCAATAACAGTTGATTCTCTTTTGGAAAAGGACTAGGAATCCGATAACGTAAACTAATTTCCCCACCGCCTAAAATCTCTTGATAATAGTCTAACGGTGTTAAGCTAGCCGAAAAAAGAACGCTGGCTTTCCCTTTGTCCAATTTCAATTTTAATAAATACGATGGATCTATACAAAACTGTTTAATCAAAACATCATGATTTGCTATATTTACATAGGTTACATAGTGGTCATCATAATGTTCACTAATATCTAAATAATGTAATAAACAAAAATAAAAATCTACTATCTGGTTCAATTCAAGGAAATCTTGATTTTCTGCTAACCATTCTTTTAGTTTTTCCATTACTCTATAGGCTACGTTGCTGAAGGCATCCACAGAAGTATTCTGATGAACAAATTCCTGCTGCTCTGCTTCACAAAACGTTTTCAGTGTTTCAAATTCACTGTTTAACGCTGCTAAAGAACGGCTTAAAGAAGTATTCTTACTTCCAAGTAGTTTTTTTATCGATAAAAGCTGGTTTTGTGAGAGACTAGCAGAATACATTTCTCTTGAACGATTGACTAAATTATGAACTTCATCCACTAAAAATATATTTTCTTTTGCTTTCTGATTTTCTTCAAAAAAACGTCTTAGATAAACAGTAGGATCAAATAAATAATTATAATCACAAATAACCAAATCACACCACAAACTAACATCTAATGACAATTCAAATGGACACAACGTATGTTTTTTAGCATAAATTTCAATTATTTCTCGAGTCAATTGATTCTCATTATTCAGCAAATCCCACAGTCCTTCATTTAAACGATTGTAATAACCATTGGCAAAAGGGCAATGTTCAGGCGTACAGTTTCGCTCTGATAAAAAACAAATTTTATCTTTAGCTGTCAACGTAACACTTTTTAGTTGTAACTCTTTTTGTTTCATCGCTTCAACAGCATCTTCTGCTACTTGACGAGTAATGGTTTTAGCCGTTAAATAAAAAATGCGTTCTGCTTGTTCCTCCCCAATCGCTTTCAAAGCTGGAAAAAGTGTAGAAATTGTTTTCCCAGTACCAGTAGGAGCTTCAACAAACAATTTTTGGTCACTGACTATCGTTTTGTATACAGCAACAGCTAATTCTCTTTGTCCTTTTCTATAATTTCTATATGGAAAAGTTAGCTTTTTTAATGAGTCATTTCTAATTCTTCGCCAATTCTCTTGAAAAATTAACCATTGTTCATACTTTTCTGTTAAGTCTTTAAAAAAAATCGCCAACTCTTTTTTTGTAAATACTCTTTTTGTCTTGGTTATTTCTTCTGATGTTGTTTGATAGTAAGTTAATTGCAGAATGATCTCCTCTAAAGTATGATCTTGGCAATAAATATACCCATAGCACATCACTTGATACCAATACATTTCAACTTGCTCTGGTAATAAATCAGAAAATGCCGGTTCAGATGTTTTTATTTCCTCAATGACAATTTGTTGCTCTTCATTGGTAAAAATACCATCTGCTCTACCTTCTATTATGTATGTTTGATTACTTAATTCTATTTGAATTGACAGCTTAACTTCTTTCTGATACTTTTCCCCAGCCAATTGTTGTAATTTTCGATGAATTCTCGCTCCTTCGTAGGCCGTATGCTCACTTGTATGTCTAGAATCAATGCTTCCTTTTCGTAAAATAAATTCAACCAATTTTCGAATCGCAATTTTTTGTGCTCGTTCCATGTTCTCACCGCCAGTCTGCTTCTCAATTATAGAACATACATTCGCAAAATAAAAGAAGAAGATGAAATAAAACGGATTTGTTTTATCTCATCTTCTTTTATAAGCCCTCACGTACTTTTTTAGGTAATTTTGCCACAACTAAGTTGCGAGATTCTTTCAGCAAATTTAAATGCTCTTCTTTAGAAAATGTACTTTTCTCAACTAAAATTGAGTTCCAATGAGTTTTATTCGTATAATAACCAGGCACTACAAATGAATATTGCTCCCTCAGCAGTTCGTTTTTTTCAGGCAGTCCTTTTATCGTAAGAACAGGTTCCTTTTCTTTGTTTTTTCCGTATAGTGCAAAACATTTCCCAGCTACTTCAAAATAAGTACAACCCCAGTCTTCACGAAAATATACTTTGACACCTGCCCATTTCTCAGCTTCACTCGCTAAATATCCTTTTAATTCTGACATTTTTTTCACATCCTCACTAAGATTCAACTTATCATTTTGCGTTTAGATTTGACTCTATTATCTCATTGTTCAGTTGTCCTTGATTGTATATTTCAGACATCTGTGGTTCTTATAAAAAAAGGCAATCACGAATATTTCGTCATTGCCTCTTTTTTAATCTAAGTGCTTTAGTTATTTTTGCCAAAAATTCTTAGGAAAGCTAAGAATAAATTGATAAAGTTTAAGTATAATTGTAACGCCATGAAGACCGCTACGCCTGTACCAGGATGTCCTCCTGTTTGATTGTAGATGTTCTTAATATTTTGATTATCATACGCTGTGATTCCTGCAAAAATAACCACCATTAATAAAGAAATTAGATAATCAACTGGTTGACTCTTTAAAATAAATGCATTCAGTAACATTGCGATGATAATCCCAATCAATGCACTATACGCGGCATGTCCCATTGCAGAGAGATCTTTCTTAGTAAACATTCCAACTAGAGCCATACTGACAAAGGTTGCAGAGGCACTAATAAATGCTCCTATGACAACCCCTTGTGTATAGATCATCAGAGTGATTGACAAAGTAATCCCATTTAATAAAGAATAGAGAATAAAACCACTGACTGCTAAGCTTGGGTTTGTTCTAGCCTTCATCCCTAAAAAGATAACTAAACCAATCTCAACAATCCAAATACCTATGAAAGAAAAAGGAGTTCTCGCAAAAAAACTAAACACTTCATTAGCATAGACCTTCAAGACAAAATAAGCCACAATCCCACTTAAGCCTATTCCCATGGCCATAAATGCGTAAATCTTTGAATAAAATTTATTCAAACCGGTTCCAACTTGTACTGTTTCGTTATTCATGTTTTCTTCCTTTCTGTTCCTCTAATTGTTCTATCCTTACTTGAGGTGGTTGAACCATTACTACAGCATCAAGCACTCTCGCTCCCTCTTCGTTGACTGCTTCAATAGAAATTGTAACAACATCTTTCATCTTATCCACTTTAATTACTTCAAACTGAAAAGTTAATGTTTCATAATGATGAACAGGTGCAACAAAATTTACTGAAAAGTTAACTACATGAGAACCTGGACCTGGCAAATGCTTAGAGATAGCACTGGTAATAATTCCCATCAACATAATTGATGGTACAATTGGTTGTTCGTATTCTGTTTTTTGGGCATAATCATGTTGGATGTATAGAGGATTGGCATCGTTAGTTAAACCCAAATACAAAAGTAAATCTTTGTCTTCGATTGACTCTGTTAAGGATAACGACTCCCCTTCCTCAATATCCTCGATGGTTTTGCCTAATTTTCTCGGTTTTCCGATATTCAAAATTAGTACACCTCCATAAGTGATAAGATAATTGTACCAAAAAGCCGTCAAAAGGCAAGTTTAAATGACTGATCTACAAAAGCTTATAATGGTAAAAATAGGTTGAGACAGAAGTCGTTTTGGGGCGAGAAATTGAACCGCAAAGCACACCATACGCTTTATGTATTGAGTGATTTCCGGGAAATTTCCGAAACCTCAGATTTTTGACCACCGATTATTTCGATTTAGAGGATGAAACAAAACTGATTTTTAGTTTTGTTCCATCCTCTCCTAATAACTAAAATTATAAAACGTTTCTAGTAGTGTTGCTTAACAAGTTTTCATAGACTTGTTCAAATTTTTGAACATCACCGGCACCCATAAAAATCATAACAGAGTTTTCAAAATCTAATAGTGGCGAAACATTATCTTCTTTGATTACTTGTCCACCTTTTTCAATTTTTGCTCCTAGATCTTCAATTTTTACGTCTCCTTGTTTCTCTCTAGCTGAACCAAAAATATCACAAAGGAAAACATGATCGGCCAAATCCAAGGCCTTAGCAAAATCATCCATTAAAGCAATTGTACGAGTAAAAGTATGTGGTTGGAAGACCGCAATAATTTCTTTATCGGGGTATTTTTGACGAGCACCATCAATAGTCGCAGCAATTTCTGTTGGATGATGAGCATAATCGTCAACAATAATCATGTCTCCTACAGTTTTTTCTGTAAAGCGACGTTTAACACCTTTAAATGTTAACATTTCTTGTGCTACTTTTTCCATATCTAATTTTTCAAAATAGGCAACTGCAATGACGCCTAAAGCATTCATGAGGTTGTGGTGACCAAACGCTGGTAAAACAAAGTGTCCGACAAAATCATTTTTGTAGTAAACATCAAAAGAAGAACCTTTTGTTGTCCGCTCAATATTTTTCGCTTGAATGTCATCATCATCGTTTACACCATAATAATAAACAGGGATATCAACCTTTAATTTACGTAAATACTTGTCGTCTCCATAGGCAAAAATTCCTTTTTTAACTTGATCTGACATCGATTGGAAAGCGGAGAAAACATCTTCAATGCTTTCATAGTAATCAGGGTGGTCAAAATCAATATTAGTCATAATCACATAATCAGGAGAATAGGCTAGGAAATGTCGGCGATATTCACAAGCTTCAAAAGAGAAAAAGGTTGCATCTGGTTCACCGTGTCCTGTTCCATCACCAATCAAATAACTAGTAGGTTCAATCCCACTTAATACATGAGAAAGCAAGCCTGTTGTACTTGTTTTCCCGTGAGAGCCTGTTACCGCAATGCTTGTATACGGTTGAATAAAACGACCGATAAAGTCATGATAACGAATGATTTCAGCACCTAATTCTTTTGCTCGCACCAATTCTTCGTGTGTATCTGGAAAAGCGTTACCTGCAATAACAATCATTTCTTTTTGAACATTGTCCGCATTGAAAGGCAAAATATTCACCCCTGCTTTTTCCAAATCACATTGCGTAAAAAAATACTCTTCTACATCTGACCCTTGAACTTTTAAGCCCTTTTCATGTAAAACTAATGCCAAAGAACTCATACCAGATCCTTTAATTCCAACAAAATGATGTAATTTATTGTCTTGATTTCCCATCATAATCCTCTTCTCTAAATATCTATATAAAACGTATCTTTTTTGTAAATGAAAAAATCGTACGAAATCAATTATCATACAAAACAAAAAAATAATCAACCGATAGACAAGAAAAAACTTACATTTTTTTTAATAATGTAAGTTTTCAGCCCCTCTTTACGCTGTTTTTTGAAATAGATTGACCTATTTAACAACATTTTGCGTAATTAATTTTCTATCTACAATTTGGTACAAATTATTAATTAAAATACTTACTATTTCCCATCTCATTGCTAGAATCTTCAATAATCCCACTTAGAGATTTATCTAGAATACTCCGCTTCTTTTCTTGCTCTGCTTCTGCAACTTTTTGCCCATAAGCTGTTTGATTCTTAGCATTGGCTTTTGCAGACTTCAATTCTTTTCTAGATCTTGGTAAAGAATGACTAATATCAGTCTTTCCAAAACGTTCCATATCAGGTTTAATTTGTTGGTATTGTCTTCTAGTAACTGGGATTTCAGGTGCATCTGAAGGAATATTAAATTTCGTAACAGTATCATCCTCTTCAGCATTTTTAACTTGGAAAACAGCCGGTTCGTCATCAAACAATAAGTAAGAACTTTTATCTTTTTTCATTGCAGAGACTAATTCTTCTTCTGTAAATACAGGCCCTTCATCTTCTGGAATAACGGATGCAGGGATATACTTTGGCACAAAATAAGAACGTTCATCGTAACTATAGTTTTTTGAAATAGAGGTTTTTTTAGGTGAGCTTTGTTCTTTACTTCTAAAATCATAATTATTACGACTAGGTCTCGAACCAAACAAACTAGTTTTCTTCTTCACTCCTGAAACTCTGTTAGTTGGTTCATGAGTAGCAGAATAGTTTGGTAAATTTGATTTATGTTTTGCCAGCTCTTCTTTTTGAGATCGGCTATGATTCATATTCTTAGTTGATTCCATCGGTTGCTTTACAATATTTAATCCATCATTATCCATCTGTTGTGCTGATTGTGCCATAGATTCCTCTTGAAATAATACTCGCTTGTTTTCTGGAGTTAATTTCACACCTAATGTATCGTCATAGGCTGGAAAACGAAAATGTTTTCTCTTCACTTGTGTACTATTCACCATTTAAGTCATTCCTTTTTCATACTTTCTGCCATTTTACCATAAAATCAAGGATATCTAAACCAATTCCCTTCTTTTTATCGAAAAGGCAAATAAAAATATCAAAAAAGCCATCATCTATAACAAATACAGATAATGGCTAAAGTCTTTTAAAAGAAATCTATTTTTGCTTATTTTCCTAAATCCAATGTATGTGTACCAGTTTCACCTTTTTCAGCAAACATTAAAGCTTCTTCAGCTAACTTCTTAAAGTTTTCAGAAGAATGAGTCGCACCGGTCACTACTTCAACTTCATTAACATTTTGAGTTTTAATTAATTGATCCGCAAGTTCTTTCGTATATTTCTCTGGATAGGTTTTACTTCCTGCCTCCATCTTTTCTTTGTAGGTTGCATCAGCAGTTTTCAACTTTCCATCTTTGTCGACTGCGTCATAAGTAACTTCTGAAATTTTTCCATCTTTAATTACTAATTCAACATGCTCTTTCCAACCGTTTTCGTCAAATTCTTTCGCTTCTACTTTATACGTTCCATCTGTATAATTCGCAATCGCTGTGTCACTTGACCCCATCATTGAAGATTCTTCCATCATACTGCTCGATGCTGAACTTGCTTTATCACTTGAGGAATGATTTGTTTTCTTGTCACCACCACAGGCAGTTAACAATAATAATGAAGCAAATACAGCCATTCCTAATCCAATCGTTTTTTTCATATAAAAACCTCCTGTAATTTTGTTATTTCTACAAAATAAGTCTAGCACCACAAATTTTTTTTAGCAAATGATATCCCTTATTTTAGAATCAAAAAAACAGCTAGGGCCAATTTTATTAATTAGCTCTAGCTGTGCTCTATTTTTTAAGGATAAATACGATTTAATAGACGTGGGAATGGGATTGATTCACGAACATGCTCGATACCTGCTAACCAAGTAACTGTACGTTCTAAACCTAAGCCAAATCCAGCATGAGGAACCGAGCCGTAGCGTCGTAAATCTAAATACCATGAATACTCTTCTTCATCTAAGCCACAGTTACGAATTTCTTCTAATAAATACTCAAAATCAGTTGCACGTTCAGAACCACCAATAATCTCACCGTATCCTTCGGGTGCAATCATATCAGCACATATCACAACATCTTCCCGTGTCGGATGTGGTTTCATATAGAACGGTTTGATTGCTTTTGGATAGTTCAAAATAAATACTGGTTGTTCAAAAGAATTAGCAATAAAGGTTTCGTGAGGAGAACCGAAGTCATCGCCCCACTCAATATCTTCAAACCCATTTTTCTTCAGCAGCTCTACCGCATCATCGTAACTAATTCTTGGGAATGGCAATGTTGTATATTTTTTAAGCAATTCTTTGTCTCTTTCCAATACATCTAACGCATAATCACAATTATCTAAAACACTTTGCACTAAGAAAGCAACATATTGCTCTTGTACTTCTAAACTTTCTTCTTGATGCATAAATGCCATCTCTGGTTCGATCATCCAAAATTCAATCAAATGACGACGTGTTTTGGATTTTTCAGCACGGAAAGTCGGCCCAAATGAGAATACTTTGCCAAAAGCCATTGCCGCAGCTTCCATATACAATTGACCACTTTGAGATAAATAAGCTTCTTGATCAAAATAATTAGTATGGAATAATTCTGTCGTACCTTCTGGTGCGCTACCTGTTAAAATTGGTGGATCAATTTTGACATAACCGTTATCGTTAAAGAATTGATAGGTTGCTCGAATAATTTCATTACGAATTTGCATAACGGCATGTTGTCTTGACGAGCGTAACCATAAATGACGATGATCCATCAAGAAATCTGTTCCGTGTTCTTTTGGAGTAATCGGATAATCAGTACTTTCTCCCACAACCTCAATGCCAGAAATCCCAACTTCATAACCAAATTTAGAACGGCTATCTTCACGAATTTCTCCAGTAATTAAAACAGCCGTCTCTTGGTTTAAACTTTTTGCAAGCTGAAATACTTCTTCTGGCACTTCACTTTTCACAACGACTCCTTGAAAATAGGCCGTTCCATCACGTAATTGCAAGAAAGCAATTTTACCACTTGAACGTTTGTTAGCAACCCACGCTCCGATTTTTACCGTCTCTCCTACATGTTTTTTAGAATCAATAATTTGAATTTGTTCCACAAAAGTCTCTCCCATTCGCTTTACTTTTTTACCTATCCCGAATTAAGTATTTTTAACGCTCAATTTTACTTACTACAAATTTTTCTATCCTAGAAATCGCTTCTTCTAATGTATCTAAGTCCGTTGCGTAGCTAATCCGAACATATTCTGGCGCCCCAAATCCAGCACCTGTAACTAACGCTACATGCGCTTCTTCCAGCAAGTCATCAACCCACTGATTGACGTCAGTATAACCTGAAAGCTCCATCGTTTCTTTAATATTAGGAAACAGATAGAATGCCCCTTGTGGTTTCACTAATTTAAACCCAGGGATTGCCGCTACTCTAGGGAAAATCGTATTCAACCGTTCTTCAAAAGCTTGGCGCATCACTTCAATGGTCTCTTGATTACCGTTTAGAGCCTCCACAGCAGCATATTGACTAACAGCAGTTGGATTACTCGTGGATTGAGACGCAATTTTATTCATTGCTGCAATAATCGTTTCATCTCCCACAGCATACCCTATACGCCAGCCTGTCATCGCATAAGATTTTGATACTCCATTAATAATAATGGTTTGCTTACGAATTTCTTCAGAAACAGTTGCAATTGGTGTAAACTGGTTTCCATTATAAACTAACTTGCCATAAATATCATCAGAAACAATTAAGACATTATTGGAAACTGCCCAATCTCCTATCGCTTGAAGTTCTTCTTTGGAATAAATCATACCTGTTGGATTAGAAGGGGAATTCAAAATCATCATTTTAGTTTTTTCTGTCCGAGCTGCTTCTAACTGTTCTACCGTTACTTTAAAATTCTGCTCTTGCTGACAAGAAATAAAAACTGGGTTCCCTTCTGCTAATTTTACTTGTTCTCCATAACTCACCCAATAGGGAACCGGAATAATAACTTCATCTCCCACATTAAGCAGTGCTTGGAATAGTAAATAAAGCGCAAATTTTGCCCCATCTGTAACAATTACATTTTTGGGTAAGTAGCTTAAACCATAATTCTGTTCGATATATTTAGTAACTGCTTGCTTTAACTCTGGAATCCCGGAAGAAGGTGTATAGTAGCTTGCTTTTCCAGATTCAATCGCAGCAATCGCAGCTTTTTGAATATTCTTAGGTGTTGCAAAATCCGGCTCTCCCACAGTTAAACTTAAAACATCCAAACCTTTAGCTTTTAAAGCTGTTGCTTTTGCAGATGCCGCTAAAGTCACTGACGGTTCTAATTGCTCTGCACGTTTCGATAATCTCATACTTTACACTCCATCCATTTTTGACATTTTATAGTTTATTAGTTTTTTCCTTTAATCACTGAATGCTCCCGAACAATTCAGTCAAAAGTATAATTTCAAAAACTGACTATGCTTCAATTATATTTATTCTCTAAATATTTTTTATCACATTAATTTCTTCCGCATTCTCAAAAGAAAGCAAATAATAATTTAAGGACTTGTCGGGATTTTCAGCCACAACTTCCCAGGTCGCTTTCCCATCATACAATCCTAGATTTACTTTTTTGATGTTTGATTGTTGATAGTCTTGCACCATCACTTGACGAATTTGATTTTCTGAAACACCATCTTTTTGATTCAGTACTTTCACTGAATCTCCAGACTTAGGAATTAACACGATTAATTCATTGCCCTTATCATCTCTACCGACAACACTAAAAGAAGTTTCTTTCCTCGTAAACCAATAAAAATCATCTACTGTTTCTAGATTTGCGTATTCTTTTGCTATTTCGGTTGCTTCTTTTTCAGCTTGAGCCATTGAGTGATTTGATCGAATAAAAATAATAATCATACAAACAATAATTGCTAAAAGCGTCGCTATGAGTCCTAAAAGAAGCTTTATTTTCTTTTGTTCTGCTAGTTCTTCATTTTCTTTCAATTGCTTCGTCCTTTCAACACTTACTGGGTACCATTATAGCAGAAAAGCAAGTAATTTTAATAGTCAGTAATGGAATTTAAATCAGTTATTTCTTTAAGAATTCCTTTAATTCCAGTAGCATTTCTGAAAATGGTATTTCCTTGATTGGTAAATTCTTAGGCAAGGCTCGTTGCATTTTTTTGCCATATTTTGCGGTAACCAATCGCTTATCTAAAACAATTAGCACCCCTTTATCCTGTCGCGAACGGATTAAACGCCCTAATGCTTGTCTTAAGCGTAGAGTCGCTTTAGGCAAGGCTTCTTGTCCAAAAGGGTCAATTCCTTTATCTTCCAAATAGTTATAACGCGCTTTGACAAAGGGACGCTTTGGATTTTCAAAAGGAAGTCTCGTAACAATTAAAATTTGCAAAGCATCTCCAGGTAAATCTACCCCTTCCCAAAAACTATCCGCCCCTAACAAAATACTGTCTTTGGAATGAAAAAAACGTTTCAATAGCTTTTCTCGCCCGCCTGTTATTCCTTGAGCTAAAATTTCTCGACCTCGGTTTAACATATCAGGCTGCAATTTGTGATACACATTCGCTAAACTTTCGTGGGAAGTAAATAAAACTAAGATTGGTCGCTCTTCCTGATCAGATATCTCTCGAATAACAGAAGCAATATATTGTGCCAATTCATGTGGATTTGACTCTTGAATATTGATTGATTCTGTAGGTAAAAATAAACGAGCGTTATCTTCGTAATCATAGGGATCAAGAATTGTTTTAAAAACAACATCTGTTAAGCCAAGTTTGTCTGACAAATAATGTTTGTTTTTACCGAATTTCAACGTGCCACCGGTGTATAAAATTTTCTCATAGCGCTGATACCAGAGGGTGCTAGACAAAATGCTAGCCTCTAAGTTGTTAACCTTTAAAGTTACTTGACCTTGCTTATTCTCTAAGTATTCTTTTACCCAACAAGGTTGCCAATCATTTACAAAAATATCAAAACAGTCAATTACTTGCTGAACCGTCTCAAAAAAGCGCAATAATCGAACAAAAGTAATCCGCTCATTAACAGAAAAAGTTTCCAGATTTCTTTCAATAATTTGCTGAATCCTCTGTTGCATTTGTAGCATATCACTAAATAGGCTCTCTATTTTTTGAATCAGGATTTCCCCTTCGATTGACAGACCATCAAAAAGCTCTTTTTCAACCAGACGTTCTTCGCCAAATCGTCTCGTTTGCGAACTAGAAAATAGCTGCCTTAACTCAAAGAAAAAATCAGAAAATTCTTCTACAACCTCATTAAGTGATTGATCATAAATACGAACTAGCCTTGTTTCTTCTGGATAAGATTTTAGACTAGTGGAAACCTTATCAAATAATTGTTCTTTTTCTTGCAATAAGCTAACTTGTTTTTTAAAAGTAAAGTAATTAAACTGTTTTGACGAAATTCTACCAGCAATATCTGGTAAATGATGCGCCTCATCAATAATCAAAAAGGAGCTTTTAGGCAAAAGCGGAACCTCTCTTAATGTTTCTTGTGATAGGAACGCATGATTTACAATTAAAACGTTACTTTGTTTAATGTTTTTATGCAAAAAGCGGAGGAAATCTTCTTTGTATAAGGCTCCTTTTTCTGATAAAAATGCTGTACCTCGATGAATAACATCATACCAAAAAGGATGTTCTAACGTCGTTAATTGCAACTCATCCAAATCTCCCGTTTGTGTTTCCAATAGCCACACAAGTACGCCCATTTGGTACAGAACATACTGTTTTGCTTTGTTTGAGAAATTTAGTGTTGCTTTAAATCTTTGTAAATCCAGATAATGCCTATGACTTTTCACTACTGTTGCGTGCAATTTTTTTTCACAAACCTGATTCGCTAAAGCAATATCTTTTTCTAGCAACTGGTTTTGTAAAACAATCGAGACTGTACTTATTACAACAGGATTTTCCGGCGTTGCTAGATAGCTTAACGGGAATAAGTATCCTAGTGTTTTTCCTGTTCCAGTAGCCGCCTCAATAAACAGATCCTTATTTTCATCTTCTGTGAAGTGTTGATATACTAAATTCATCATCTTGCTTTGTTCCGCTCGATACCCTATTGTTTCAGAGAATCGCTTTTGTTTGGCTTTTTTACTTTTTGGGAAAGTATTTTTTCCGCCATATAATTGTTGTTGAAATAAAGGAACTTCTTTTTTTCTAAGAACCAAACCATCCACAACTTTTAATTGGTCTGATAATGGTTGAATATCATTTTTCATTTCTTCGTATATGTCTGAAATATAGTCATGGGTATTCATTCCAAGCTTATGACTAAGTTTCGTAATTTTTTCCATGGTTACTAATGGTAATTGATACATTTTTCGTTCAATTAATAATAACAATTCTGCCGTTACTTGTGCATCACTATCCGCTTGATGGGGATTATCATGTACTAATCCCAAACTTTCTGCCAAATCATTTAAGCGAAAGCTCTTCTCGGTTGGTAAAAAAACTTGCGCCAACTCTACCGTATCAATACCGGGTATTTTCAATTTAGGAGCTCCGCAACGCACCAATTCATGACTCAAAAATGCATAGTCAAAATAAATATTGTGAGCCACAAAGATTGTATCTGCCAATAAATTATAAATCGTTAACGCAACATCTTCAAAATACGGAGCCTTTTGGACACGAGTATTACTTATTCCAGTTAATCCTTGAATTTGCTTTGAAATTGCTTGATTAGGATTTATATCTGTTGCAAAACGTGAAACGATTTCTCCATTTTTTATTAATACGCAACCAAATTGAATGATGCGATCTGTCAACGGATCTGTACCAGTTGTTTCAATATCTACTACTGCATACATTTGCTTTTCCCTCATTAACACCCCGCCTTTCATCCATCATTGAAAATTATACTACAAACTGACATAATTTCATTATATTTTCTATAAGAAAATGCTTCCTTTGCAAATACTTTCTATTTAGTTGATAAAGTACATCAAAAACGAACAACAAAAAAGGCGCTCTAACAAAAAAAGGCTTCTAAAAATAGCCTTTTTTTTCTTCAAAATCTACAGGTGCAAAGCTTAATTTTTGCATATATTGGTCCATTAAAATATACCCTTCAAGTCTGCGTAATCGATCTGCAGAACAGCGAACTTTTTGCCCGAATAAACTACGGCTATAAGCAATTTCACGCATCTCATGTAAAAATTCATCTAGAGCTGCAACTAAATTTGAGCTACTTAATCTTCCACAGATTAACACATCTGTTTTTCTTTGCTTCAATACTTGCCCCCAAGAATAGTTTAAATATTCTGCTTGACCTATTTTTGCCAACAATTCTGCTCGCGTAATACTTTTTTTCTGTGTTTGGCTTTTTTTAGCTGTTCCCCTTATCCGCTTATTCATAAAATGTAAGTAAATTTTGTCTTCCAAACTTTCCATTTCATCTCTCGAAAAATCAGACCTTTTCTTCGGCAAAATCACTTTTTTTTCGGCCTCTATTCGTTGAAAAAAAGTGGGCCAATTAGCAAGTTTTGCTTTCGGAGTATTTCCTTTTTCCATAACTAAACGATTATAATCCAAAGAGCTTACTTTTTCTAATTCTATTGATTTTTTTACCAATGTTCTTTTTTTAGAAGAATTAATTGATTCTTTTTCATCAGGTATCTCTTTATTATCAGCTTGCTGCTGAAGTTGTAGATCAGATAGCGTTATTTCTTCGGAGTCTTTTTTTAGGTCGGAATCTGGATACCCCATTTTTTTGTTCTGGATATCTTCTAGAACTGGCAGTTGTTTCTTTGCCAACTCTAGTTTCAACTTTTTTCTAGCCACATCCATTTCTGGTTGAACAATCTTTGATGCCATTTCTTCAACGACTTCAGAAGGTAGCTCGACGACTTCTTCTGTCTCTCTAAGTCTTTTTGACTCAACTAAGTTGTCAGTCTCTTCTTCATTAATTAATAGTGGCTGTGCTCGTTTTAAATGAATCGTCCGAATACTTCTTGATATTATCGGATTAGATTCTGAACTTGTTTCTATTTTGGCTACGTTCATATTGTCATTTAAATCGTTAATGATTTTTCGCAAACGGAATATCTCGTTTGAGGTTTCCATTAGTTGTTTCATCATCGCTTTTAACTCGTCATTATTTGTCGTTAAGGCTCCACTATGCACTAAAGGTCGATCTACTTTTTCGATTGAAACGTTAGCAATCCACTCTTTCAAATTGATTTTCTGGGTTCTTGATACGGGTTCAAAACTTCCAAACAGAACAGAGTAAAACATAATTTCAGTTTCAACATATAGGTAGATTTTTTTCACTACAAGCTCTTCGAATTCATCTGTTTCATCCCAACTCTCACAAATTGCTTCAAAAAAAGCTTCTCCTTCAGCTAAATTTTGATAGTCTCTCGCCAAATTTAGTTTCCGTATCAAATAGAAAGAATACGGTGTCTCAACATTGTCTGCATAGATTTCTCGTCCAAGATGATTTGGATCAACCTCTTTACAAAGAAATATCGACTGTGTTGACTTTGTTTGCTGATTATTAATTATTCTCACTTCCCCTATTTTTTTCCTTCATAAGAATCGTACCATTTTTATGAAGAAAAAAATACTCTTTCCATTCAATTATATAGATAAATAACTAGAAATTCTCTCATGTTTTTCTACAAATAGCTTAATTTTAGAGAAAACCTATACCTGAAATCATTTAAACGTTCCATATTCATTTTTTTCAAAAAAAAGCTACCTGCTAAGCAAGTAACTTTTAATCATAAAGCTTACTCCTGATTCCCTTTGTTCCACAATTCTTTTACCACTGGAATATTCCCAAGTTCTGTCATGTTGCTTGGTAAGATAACTGTATTCGTATTGCTTTTTACCACATCTCTAAAGGCTTGAATGCCTAGATATGATAAGGCCTTTTCGTCAAGCTCACTTTCTTTGATTGCTTTATTTAGCTCGATGATTCTACGTTTATCAGCTTCAGTTAAAACAGCAATTTTTGAAGCCTCTGCTTCGGCATCAATTTGCATTCGATTTGCTCTAGCTTGAGCATCAATCATCGATTGTTTGGCACGTGCTTCGGCATCAATCTCCATTTCCGAGGCTTTTGCTTCTGATTCTAAAATAACAGACTGTTTTCGCCCTTCTGAAATGGTAATCGCAGATTCTTTGTCGCGACTAGCAGTAATTAATTTGTTCATTGAATTAATTATTTCATCCGATACTGATATTTCTCCAATATTAATCCGATCGATTGATAGCCCATAACCGGCAGTAATATCTTTGACACTATCATATAAACTAGTATTGATTTCCTCTGTACCGTTTAAGACTTCATTTAAATCCATTTTTCCGATAATTCCTCGTAAATTGGATTGACAATCTTGAATCATTGAGGTCACTGAATCTTCATTATCATAGACAAAAGCCCTGACGTCAGTCACATGGTACTTAATAGCTTCATCAATTTTTACAATTACATTGTCTTTTGTAATCACACTTTGAGGTTCAATTTCTAAAGGTGTTTGTTTCAAAGAGACTTTACCTCTAACAGTATACAAAACAGGAATTAAAAAATGCAATCCAGGATCAAGGGTCCTTACATATTTTCCAAAGCTTTCAATTACTTTGACTTCTCCTTGCTGTACAATGATAACCATTTTTGAGATTAACAATGTAATCACAGCTAAGAGGATAATAATTAAAATAATATTAGCGATTAACAATAAAATTCACATCACTTTCAAATAAACTATTGTCTACCACTACAAGCAGAAAATTTTCTGTAAAATCAACTACTTGGAGCATAGCATCTTTCTCTGGAACCCCTCCGACAACCTTATAGGTATAAGGGCTTCCTAAAATCCTTACCGTATCAATATAGTTTTCATTTTTTGCTCGAAAACATTTTCCTACTGTTTTTTCCATTTGATAGTCTGACACTATCCTCTAACCTCCTTTTAATTTATTTTATTCTAATTATACACTACAATAGGTAATTCCTGTAAATAATCTTAAGTAATTGGATCGCGATTTCATAATCGAGTAGGAGGCTAATCATTAATTGATTAGCCGACCTCTCACACCACCGTACGTACGGTTCTCGTATACGGCGGTTCAACTTTACATCACCTGT
>NZ_MIEK01000010.1 GCF_001742285.1 Enterococcus rivorum
ATGGTGTGGTTTACACGAACTTTGAAGGATTGAAGCAAGCCATTAATAAGTGGATATATTACTATAATCACCAACGAATCAAAACGAAACTCAGGTGCAGTCCCGTTCAATACCGTGAACGGATAACAGCATAAAAACTACCGACCAGATTTCTCCAGTCGGTAATTGGTCTAACTTTTGGGTCTCACTACATGCCTCCTCTTTTTGAATTCACCGATCAAAATAATTTCTGAAATTATTAGAACATTGTATGATAGAAGTAGAAAATGATTTTGAAAGGACTGATTAATATATGGCTAAAGGATTAAAGTACCGAAAAAGAAAAATTAAAAATATCGAACCAGATGAAATACAGATTAAGGATGCAGAGGAGGAGATATCTAAGTTTATACTGTCACAGCATCCTGAGTTAACAGAAGATTCTAAAATCACCTTCCAAGAACTTTTAGATTATCGTTTAAAATATATAGAAATTATGATTTCAAAAGATTCAGATAAAATGGAAATACTTAACCGATCGATTGTTGATGATATCAAGAAGAAAGAAACGGTCTCAAATGATTTAAATGAAACAATGGAAAAAAATCTAACGTTTGGACAAAAATCAGCTGATGCTATTGCTAAATTTGGTGGAAGTTGGCCGTTTATCTTTATTTTTATTCTTGTACTAGTTACTTGGATCACAATCAACTCTATTGGAATTTTGACAAAGCCTTTTGATAAATACCCTTACATTTTACTTAATTTAGTTCTTTCCTGTTTGGCAGCTGTTCAAGCACCGATTATTATGATGAGTCAGAATAGGCAAGCCGCTCGGGATCGTTTAGAAGCAGATAATGATTATGAGGTAAACTTGAAAGCAGAAATTGAAGTGGCGTTGCTTCATGAAAAAATAGATTATCTTATTACAAGTCAATGGCAACATATGGTTCAAATGCAACAAATGCAAATTGAATTGTTAGGAAAACTACAGAAACAGGTAAATGATCTGAATAACGATCAAAAAAATAAATAGTATAAATTAAAAAGTTTATTTTAAGCTATCGTTGAAGAGCGTTTCTTTAGTTGCTATTCAAACGTAGAAATAATTGGAAATTTAAAGAAAACGAAATTTAGGGAACTTTCGGATGCTAAAGGGAAATATACAAAACGAATTTTTTAGCTTATTCAAGCATATTTGCTGTTAGAAATGGTTTTTGCAAGAAGAGTAACGATAATAGAGAGGACTTGTGAAAAATAATGAAGGAGCAAAAAAAGTTTGCTTATGGATGGTACCACGAGCAGTGGGGAAAACCGACACATGATGATCGCTTGCTATTTATTTTATTAACTGTCGGAACATTTCAAGCAGGTTTAAGTTGGAAAGCAGCGGCAGGAAGATTGTCAGCTTTTTTGAAAAATTTTCGTAATATGGAGATAAAAAAAGTTGCAGGGATGATGCCAGATGATGTTGAAAAAGTGATGGCGGATCCATTGATGATTCGTAATCCAAGGAAAATTAATGCAACTATTCAAAATGCCCAAGCCATTTTAACGATTCAGGAAGAATATGGCAGTTTTGCAAATTACTTATGGAATTTTGTTGGTGGTGTACCAATACTGTCAATCTATGAAGAAGAATATGAAGTACCGAAAGTTACCCCTTTAGCAAGTAAAGTAGCGAAAGACTTAAAAAAACGTGGATTTAGCTTTGTCGGACCAGTAGTCACCTGCATGTTTCTCAAAGCAAGTGGCATAATTCAAGAAGAAGTGTTGAATCGATAGAAGTTGCAGGAGTTAGATAGCACTATAAGAAATTTAAATCATTAAGTTTTCATTTTCTTCTTTATTCCGATAAAAAAATGGCAATATATTTGAAGAGATTGTATGCTATAATAAAGAATGAGAGATAGTAATAAAATATAATGATAGAGGTACATAATATGATTAAAAAAGGAATAGTTGCTAGTTTGACCATTGGCCTACTTTCAACGACACTTATGTTAAATGTCCACCAAGTATCTGCTGAAAGCTTTCAAACGAAAGATACACCAGTGGAAAACACAAAGTATAAAATAGTAAAAAATGATTCGACTTCAACTGATAATAAATTGAAAATTACAATACCAGAGAGTAATCGTCAGGTTAAAGTTGGTGAAAAAATTGATGAGAAAGCAATTTTAGAGAATGTGACTGTGAAAAATTCTAAAGGAGATGATTTGACTGGAAAGTTAACTTACTCAATCGCTACTTTAGATAAAAAAGAGCTTAAAAATGTAAAAAAAATAGACACTTCTAAACCTAGCGTATATACAGTTACCTATAATGTTATGGATGAAACTGGAATGAGTACCACTGTATCCAGTACCGTAAATGTAACAGATGAAAAACCAGAAGCTTTGGTGAACGATCCGGAAATCATTATTCAAGATTTAGACAAAGTGGTTGAAATCGGAGAAAAGGTTGATGAAAAATTTATTTTAGACGGAGTAAAGGCGACAGACCTAACAGATGGTGATTTAACTTCTAAACTAACGTATACCTTATCTTTAGTGGAATCTGATAAATTAAAACCTGTGAAAAAGATAGATACTTTGCAAGCAGGGAAGTATATTGTTACCTATGCGGTGAAAAATGAAGCGGGTGTGACTACGACCTTGTCAAGTGCAATCAACGTAGTTGAGAAAACGGATAAAGTGGAAACGAATAAATTAGAAATTACAATGGATTATGTAGTAAAAACAGTAACTGTTGGCGAATCGATTGATGATGAAATTATTCTAAAAGGTGTAAAAGCTTCTGATACTATTGATGGTGATTTAAGTTCAAAAATCACCCATACAGCAACATTCTCTGAAAATACACCAAAAGCAAAAGTAGTACCAGTATTCAAGCTTGATTCATCAAAAGTTGGTACCTATAATGTCACTTACACAGTAGAAAATAGTTCAGGAAAAACGGCTTCTATAGAGGGACAAATTGAAGTTTTAGATAAAGTGACAGACGCCAAGAATAGTCTGAAACTTTCTATTCAAGATATTGGAAAAGTCGTGACTGTTGGTGAGAAGGTTGGTAAAGAGTTCATTTTGAGTGGAGTGTCTGCAATCGATCCTCTTGATGGCGAACTAACTTCAGAAATCACTTACGACCTCTTCTTCGTTGAAGATGGCACGACAAGCAAGGTTAAAAAGGACCCGTTTGATACGTCAAAAGCCGGTATTTATACAGTAGTCTATTCAGTAAAGAATTCAGCGGGAGAGAAGGCTTCTATTGAAGGCCAGATTCAAGTTTTAGACAAGCCAATTCTGCCTACTCATAACCCAGTTATTACAATAAAGGAACCTAAGAGAGTTGTTAAAGTGGGTGGTGTGGTTGATGATGCCTATATCATGAATGGTGTAACTGCAAGTGATAAGAAAGATAACGATCTAACAGACAAGATTAAGTACACGGTCTCTTTTTCTGAGATTACAGTTGCAGCTAGCGCAGATAGCGATAAATTAGATACGTCAGAACCAGGTGTTTATACAATTACTTATGTGGTCGAAAATTCTGTAGGTGGGACAGCAACTGCAGAAGCGACAATAGCAGTAGAAAAAGAAGCAACGAGTTCTACTACTTCTACAAGCAAACCGGTAGGCAAAACTAGTAGCAAACCAACAGGCAAACTCCCAAGTACAGGAGAGAAATCTAGCGGAATAGTGGCAACTGTGTTTGGAACAATTCTGCTAATCCTAATAATGGCAGTCATTCTACTTAAACGAAAAAATAAGAGTCAATAGATTAATTCTAACGACTAAATAGTCCCACTAGAGCATCTCTAATTAAATAGAGGTGTTCTTTTTTTATTTGTAGTCAAGAAACTGATTTTCATGAAACAGATACTGTTAATTTTACGATGGACAAAAATATATGGGAGTTTTTTAACAGAAAAGTAAAAGTTTTTTTGAACCATAAGTTGTTATTATAAGCACATAAGAAATTCATTATTCTTTTGTCTAAGCATTGAAGACATTAAAAGCTAATGGAGAATGTGCAAGCAATTATTCACGAAAAAAGATTTGGAGGAGTTTTTTATGAATATTCAAATGAAAGAACTGGAATTGTTAGAAAAAATTCAAGGAAAATATTCAGATCAAGAAGTAGACCAGATTATTCGAAAGAAATATAAAAAATGGCAAAAAAGAGCAACAGAAAAAATGAGTCATTATGACAAACAAGAGCGCATATTTCTAGCTTATAAAGAAGCTGTTCAACAATTTTCTGATGTAAATTTGCCAGTTGAGCCTGCATTATTAGAAGTGATTGTTTCAGAAGATATAGAGAAAACAAACAAATATGTCCAAGCAATCATTCAATTTGCTTTTAAAATAGATCCATTTAGGAACTGATTTAAATAGCGACAATTAAACAAACTTATTAAAAGTAGAGAAAACGGCTAGTATTGAAATCAGTTTCGAAGGAGTAATAAAGCTCTAAGGTGCAGTGATAATACAAAGTAAAATGAGTAGAAAAAATAACCTATTTTAAGGAGAGAACAATCAATGGAAAAAGCAATTCATGGGAAAAATGTCAAATTAATGTTTCGTTTATTAAAAGAGCGAGGACAAAAGAAAGCTGGATTATTAGCTTTAGAAATGAGTCACATTTACAATCGTGAAACTAACGTTGAAACGCAAGCTACAAAAGATGGTAGTGTTGCAACAGGCGGTAGTATCGAAGCAAATGTTGAAATGGAATTTTTAAAAACAAATACAGATGTATTCAACATGCTAGAATATGCCTACGAGAATGGGGAAGAAATTGAAATTTGGCGTATCTTTTTTGACAATCCAGTTGCAGGTGAAAAGCGCAAATACAAAGCGCAATATGGAACAGGAATTTTAAGTAACTTTCCTGATGCTGCGGAAGCTGAAAGTAATGCTTCTGTTTCAACAGTAATGAAATTAAATGGTTTATTAGTTAATGGTGAAGCTAGTGTAGATGCAGAAAATGATGAGTTGGCAAAAGCATTCTTCTTCGATACAGTAGCAGATGCGAAACCGGAAGAACCAAAATCTATTTATACACCACAAGTAAAAGCGTAGAACTGAAGGTTATGCTCATTCGTTTTCGGCATTTATTTTTTTAAGAGTCGACAGCGAAAAGGGATGAGACTAATTTTACTGTAAATGATTATTTTTGCTTAGAGTAAGAGGTATTTTCCCCTTGTATGAATCAAAAATAATCAATAAACGTTATTAGTCTCAGACTAACCTTTTCAAATTTATTATTTAATGGAGGGAATAAACATGGCAAAAAAGACAATAAAAGCAGTAGTGACAATTAATGGGGAGAAATATCCTTTAATTTTTGGTTTTAAATTTTTAAATGAGATTAATGCTTTACCTAAAGAAAATCAACAAGTAGATAATTTGACATTACTTATTGGAGGATTGATTGATGGTGATCCTACTGCATTAAAAAACGTTTTAGTGGCTAGTTTGATTACGTATGAAGAACTGGAAGAAAAGGATATTATTGATTACTTGGAAAATTCTGATGAGGTTGATGAATTATTTGAAAATTTTATCGGGTTCTTAACATCGGCGCCATTATTGAAGAAACGAGTAACTCGAATCAAAGTGGGGATCGAAAAAATGATGAAAACAGTCGAAGAAAAAGCGCAAACGGAACTGGAGCAAGCTATGACGAAATAGTTCTTACCTGCTTTCGTTTTTTCCCTACCATTACTTTAAAAGAAATCGAACGAATGACACCATGGGAGTACAACCTACGAACGAAAGCTCATTTGTTGAAAGAAAATGATATGGAACGAAGAGTGTATACAACAGCATTTGCAAATCGTCTATTTAAAGCGGAGAAAAAAGGACGTTATCTCATAAAAGATGTCAAAAGTATCTATGACTACGAACAGAATGAACAAAAAATTCTATCTGAATTCTCAAAAGAGTCTACGGAAAAATTGGCTAAAAAAGAAGATCTTTATGAAATGAGAGAACGACTTTTGCGAGCGCAGAGTTTGGTAGCAAAAAGAAAACAAGGGAAGGAGGAAAAAAATGGATCAAGTAAATAATGTCAGGACTGTTTTACAAGCAAAAGATAGTAATTTTTCAACTACGATTCAAAATGCAACAAAGGTGTTAGATAAATTTCAAACAGCAGCGAGTGCAACCAATGGGATTAGTACTTTATTGGTAAATGGAATGGATGCGGCATCTAAAGCAATGGATGAGTTTCGTATGGCTAGTACTTTTATGGGAGTGGAGTATGGTAATCTAGTAAATGCTTTAAGTAATACTAGTATTTTTGAGTCTTTGACAAGTAGTTTAGGAAATCTTTCTGTTTCATTGAATCAATCAGGGCAAGAGTTGGGCAATTTAGGTGAACAAACTACGACCCTTGCAAATGAGTTCGCTTCAGCTGAGCTAAGTCTTCAAAACTTTACTGCAAGCGGTGTTTTACTACAAACAGTAAGTGATTCTGTTTCAGGATATTTAGGAACGATATCGACGTTGGGTAAACTTCTTTCAGAAAGTTATCAACAAGTTTCTCTACAACTGACTCAAGTAGTTATCACAGGACAGGCTGGTTTCTCTGAATTACAAGCATCAATTAGCTCAATATTTCCAACAATACAAGCGTTATCAGATAGCTGGATTCTAGTGAATGATTCTATTCGTTTAACGGTAGGAGAAGCAAAATTTGCTGGAGTAGAATTCATCAATACATTAAGTAATGCATTTGGTCAAAGTGTTACAAATTTTCAGGGATTCTCCTCACAACTAGAAGAATCTGGAAGTAAATCAGAAAAATTTTTAACGGTTTTTGAAAAAATTAAATCAAAATTTACTGAAGTTGGGGATTACATTAATGGGTCATTTACATCTAGTTTATTAAATATGACAGAAAATTTACTGAAATCGACTGGAGGTTTTCAGGGATTTACTGAAGGTGCTTCAAATATCAAAAAAATATCAGAAGCAATAACAGAAGGAAATGACCAATTAATAGTTTTTGGTTCGATTTTAAAAGAAAATGTCATAGCCAAATTTAGTGAAATGGGTTCAACTTTAAAAGAAAATGTCATAGCCAAATTTAGTGAAATGGGTTCAACTTTAAAAGAAAACGTCATAGCAAAAATTAGTGAAATGGGCTTGTCATTTATTGATGCTTTAAATAATGCAGATTCTTTTGCTTCTACATTAAGCCAACAATTTACAGCACTAAGTGACGTTACAGGTAATGCTTTTAATTTAATTAGAACTAATATCTCAGCTTTTAGCGAATTTTCTGGAGAAAAAATTGCTTCATTTGGTCGTTTAGCTGTTTCAGAAATGACTGCTCTAGCTACATCTTTCAACCAGACAGGAAGCGTAATGCCATACATTTCCAATCTAGTTGGGCAAGGCTTTAGTGGAATGGCTCAAGTTGGATCTTCCGCTATGAGTTCTTTATCATCAGCCATTGCTAAAAATCCAATCGGGGCTTTTCTGATAGTTATTACTATTGCGATTGCATCCGCTGTGGCTGCATGGAAATCTAATTTTATGAATATTCAAGGTGTGACAAAATCATCATTTGAGGCAATAAAAAATGCAATGAAAACGGTAGAACCCGTCGTCAAGGCGATTGGAACGGTCTTCAAGTTTTTAGGTACGATGATTATCACAGGAGCACTATTCGCAGTAGCATTATTAGTAGATCAATTTAGAACAGTAGTTTTTGCAGGAATGACAGTTATTAATACCGCTAAGGCTGTTGGAAATGCGATGGCAGGACTTTGGGCAAAAATTCGCGGCGATAATGAAGGTGCAGATAAAGCATTTAGTAGTATGAATGAAAATATTAATGACATTAAATCAGGTTTTGATGATTTGAAGGACAACTCAGCAATTAAAGGTGTTGCAGCAAGTATGTCAGAACTGGGCAAAGAATCTGTGGGTACTTCAGAGCAAGTAAAACAATTAGGGGAATCTTATAAGACAAGCCTAGACGAAGCGGGTCAGAGAATCGATGCCTTAAAAGAGAAGTACTCAGAAGTAGGGCAAGCGGCAATCACAGCTTTTTCTGGCGAGGGAATGGAACAATCTTCAAAACGTTTTGAAGCCTCGAATCAGATTATGGAACGTCATGCAGATAGCATGAAGGCAATCAAAGAAAAAGTGGGGCAACAGTTATTAGCCTCTGAAGAATTAACAGGTCAAGAACAAATTGCTGCCCAAAGTAAAGCTTATTCTATGATGATTACTCAGGCTGGTCAAGGTGGAGCTGAAATGCTCACGATAGCAAATGCAAATAGTCAAATGTTGGCAGAAGGCAAAACCCTTGAAGGTCAGCTTCTTACTGAAGAGCAGAAAAAAGCACTTCAAGATCAAAATAACGCAATCCGTGAAGGACTAATGGAGCAACAAAATCTAATTATTGAAGCAGCTCAAAATAAGTTGGCGCAAGGTGAAAAATTAAGTGCTGAAGAATATAAGGCTGCTCAAAGTGCTAGTCAAGCATTATATCGCAATCAGCAAGAACAATTAGTAGCGAATAATGAACAAACATTAGCTTTAAAAGAACAGATGAATGCGACAGAAGATGAGGTACAAAAAGCGAACTTCCAACAACAAATAGATGCACTAGGTTTACAAAATGCACAAATTAAAGAACAACAATTTGCCGCAGCAGCAGAAGCATTACTAATGATGCAACAACAAGAAGGTTTGAAGGCTGAAACAGTTAAAAAAAGTATGGAGCAAATGGGCATAACAACGGATGAAGGTCTAGTTGCGATGGTTCAAAAATATAATGAATCTGGAATTGCGGTGGATAGCCAAATGCAATTAATGGCTGGAATTTTAAGCCAAAGAGGACTAGAAGCGAACGATAGTTTAATCAGTGCTTTACAGAGTGGGGATATTAGTCAAGTGGGAGCTAACCTTTCTCAAGGGGCTTTAGCTGGTTTAGCTGAGTTGCCGGCAGGAATGTTTGCAAATGGTGAAGCAGGTAAGCAAGCATTTATCACTGCGATTCAAAACGGGACGCTAGATGCAACGAATATTGGTGGTATGCTGATTGGTTCAATGGGAGCAGCTATTGAAGGTAAAAAGAGTGACCTGGCGAATAAAACAAATCTCACTGCGCAAGGTGTTCCAGATGAAATGAAGAAAAAAGAAGTAGATGCAATCGAAGCGGGAAAACAAGTAGGTGCTGGCTTTGGTAGTGGTTTATTGAGCCAATCTTCTAATATAGGAATAGCGGGAACAGCTTTGGCGACTTTTGCGAAAGTCGGTCTTTTACTAGTTGATTTTCATTCGATAGGTGTAAATATGGCTCTTGGTGTCGCTTCAGGAATAACGGCAGGTCAGGGAGATGCAGTGACAGCGATGCGTAATCTTGTATATGCGGTAAATTTAGAAGCCAAGAAAGTTGCAGATATTAATTCTCCATCTCGTTTATTTAGAGATACAGTGGGACGCTCTATCGCTGAGGGAGTAGCTGTTGGTATTGAAGAAGATACTGAGTTAGCAGTAGCTAGTGCTAGAAATATGATTACAGATATTCAACAAGCAGTTTCTGGAACAAAAGGCCAAGGGAGTGTGCCAGCCTTAAAAATAGAGCATGATGTACAAAATAGTTTAATTGGTCAAATGAAAGACATGATCGATACTATAAAAAATATGAATATTGTGCTTGAAAGTGGCGCATTAGTTGGCGGTATTGGGAATCAGATGGATGGATTTTTAGGAAATAGAACAGGCTATACAGGGAGGTATCGTTAATGACAATTGAGATAAAAGAATATATTGAAATGGGTCGTTTTAATAGTAAAAAAGCAGGCTATTATGTTTTAGAACACGATGCTCCCAGTCCAGATGAACAGGAAATTATTGAAAGTATTCCTTTTATGCAAGGGGTCTATGACTTTTCTATGTTGTTAGGAGAACGAGTTTTCGACAATCGAACAGTAACAGTCAAACTAATTCGTCCGTTAACTAGTTATGACGATCGAAAACAATTAGAGCAGCAAGCTAAAGAAGAGTTGCTGCTTGTTGGTATTCAACCTATTTATGATTCCTGGCTTGATGGTTGCCATTGGTTAGGAAAATGTGAAAGTATTAGTGCTGAAGACAAACATGAAACCAATAGTCTAGTATTGACAGTTGTTTTTAATTGCTATCCTTTTGCACTGAAAAATGCTTCTGGTTATAGTGATGAGTTTGATTTAGATTATTTTGTGGACGGTGTAGATCAGTGGACCGGTTTTAAAGTAGCTGGTAAACGTAAAATTCTTTTGATTAACGAAGGCGTTAACGCAACGAGTCCTATACTTTTTTCTAATAATAGTATGGAGCTTATTACGGAAGATGGAGAAAAGGTTCAGATCCAAAAAGGGGAAAATCAAGATTTATTTTTCAAATTGAAAAGAGGAGAGAATTATCTCACGATTATTGGAAATGGGCATCTTCATTTTACCACTGAGACTGAGGTGATGGTTTAATGTATCGAGTAACTCTTTACGAAAATGCCGATGATAAAAAAGGCATTGTAATCCATGAACCTGCCAACTTTGGAAATAAATTAGCAGAGGGACATTTGGAGCTTTCTTTGGAAGGTTTGGGAATTAGTACCTTTGATTTTTCAATTAATATTAATAGTCCAGCTTATCGAAAAGCAGAACCCATTGTTAATCTTGTGACAGTAGCTGATTCAACAGGACAAATATTTAAAGGAAGAATTGCAAAAATCACAAATGCAATGAGTGGTGCAGGAAAGTTTGTTGAGAAAATTCTTTGTGAGGATCAAAAAGCTTATCTTTATGATAGTACACAAAAATATTTCAAACCAGAAATTTTAACTGTACGACAATTTTTAGAAAAAATATTGATAGAGCATAATTTACAAGTAGAAAATCATAAAAAGATTCATTTAGGAACTGTGACAGTCAGGGATAAAAAACAGGTTTATCGAAATACTGGCTATGGAAAAACGGCAGAAGTTTTGAAAGATCAGTTGTTAGACCAATTGGGAGGATATTTTAATTTAAGAGAGAGTAAGGACACTCTTTATCTAGATTATTTAGCAGAATATGGGAAAGAATCTACTACACCATTACAAATTGCGCGAAATCTAAAAAGTGCTAGTCGGGAAATTGATATTTCAGAACTAGCAACAAGGGTGGTTCCAATAGGTAAAGACTTAGAAAATCAAAGTTCTATTGAAAAAGAAGGGAATTTTTCTAGACAAAAAACGACGATTGAAGCTGTTAATGCTGGCAAGAATTATATTGAAGATACATCTTTAGTAAAAAAATTTGGTGTTATTCAGAAAAACCTTGAGCTTTCTCACGTTGAAGATAAGAATACTCTTAAAAAAAGAGCAGAAGACTATCTAAGAGAGCAACGCTTAATGCTGGTTACTTGGACAGCAGAAGTCATTGAATTAGGGCTAATAGATAAACGCTATGAGATTATTAAATTAGGAAATTCTTATCCTGTAGCTAACCCTTATCTTTATGAAAAAGAAATCTTGCAAGTCATTGAGAAAAAAATTGATATATTAAATCCTCAAAAGATAAACGTTACAATTGGTACAGGAAAAAAGACATTTTCTCAATATCAATTAGAGTATCGAGGTATGAAAGAAACAATTAACTCGTTAAAAACGAGTGTTAGTTCCGGAATGCAAACGATGGATTATTTACAAACGCAAACAGCTATTTTACCAGAACATGAACAGCTATTAACCAAACAGCAACAGGAATTAACCCATCAAAAACAACTGTTACAAACACAAAGTGATACAATTCAAAATCAAGAAATCACATTAGTAGCACAACAAGAAAAAATCGAAGAGCTATATACAATAGTAAAAGAAATACAGAAAAAGTAGGTGAAAAAGAAAATGCCAGAACAAAAATTTTATGATACACAACCTACAGGGGAGAATCATCAAGTGGATTACAAAGATCCGACTGATGTAGAAGAAATTGAGGAGGCAATAAAATTTGGTGTCGTGGATGAGCTAACCCAAAAATTTGCCCTGTGGATTCGAACCAAAATGTGGCGACGTCATGTAAGAGAGACCATTGCTCGGATGTTTGAATATAGTAATGTTTTATACAATAAAATTAAAGGAATTGCTGAGCAGACAGAGAAACGTCAAGGACAGGTAGAACAGCGACAAGCAACCTTAGAAGCAAAATTTAAAGAAGTGATTGGCAATGCGACTAAGGATAGTGAAGTGATTCAGGCTAGAAATAGCGAGAATTATGGAAAATTTTCTGTGTTGGATGATCGGTTAGAAAATATAGAACGATTAATGATGAAATTTTTACCTGTAGGTTTTGATGTTACGATACCTCATAAATTAGGAGTACAGCCGGAGATTAACGTTCGTACCTGGGACTATGGAATTGGTGTACTTCCGTTAGGAACAGAGGAGCACGGTCTTTTCGGTGGAACAGCAAGCCAATCGGTACCTATCCAAGTGACACACAATGACTATAACGAAAGCATTGTTTCTTTGCCAGTTGAGTATCGAACAGAAGCAAGTTTACAACAATTAGACAATTCTCATTATCTATTGATTGATGAGGAGAGCAAACGTTCAATTATTTTTGAATTACACATTTAGGAGGAATGAAAATGACATTTAAAAAGATATATAGAGGCATGGAAAATGGTGCGGAAACGATTCAGGAGAATTTTAGTGCTGCAGTTTCTAAGACAGATGATGAAACAATTTCTGGGGTTAAGGATTTTAGAGATGGACTGAAAATGAAGGGGGTTACCCTTATTGACATATTTTATCCAGTTGGGTGTATTTATCAGTCCGTAAAAAATACTGAACCATCAGTTATGTTTGGCGGTACTTGGGGAAGGATTAAAGGTAAAGTTTTGGTTGGGGTTGATGAATCTGACCCTGATTTTAATTTAGCAAATAAAACAGGTGGTGCAAAAACTCATACCTTAAAAGTTGAAGAACTAGCACCACATAGTCATAATATAGGAGTAGCTAGAGGAGACAACCCTGCAGCACCCAGTGGTGGAACAAACGGTTTTTTATGGCACGAGCGCCCAGGTAAAGACAGTGTTAGCAGTGGTGGAGGCAAACCACATAATAATATACAACCTTACAGTACAGTTTATATGTGGGTAAGGACTGCCTAATTTGAAATAGTATGAGTCTTGAATAATATTATTATGAAAGATATTAATTGAATGGAGAAAGATAAAAGTTTCAAATAGTCTTCCTCCATTCTAATGAGAAAAGTTCAAATCTTAAACGATTTTAAGAAATTTTACGAATAGTATATTTCTTTTTGATAGCTAATAGAAAAATCAATACAAAGAAGAAACTAATACAATTTCTATAAACTTTCCCCATTACTCTCAATCACTCGCTTATACCAATCAAAGGATTTTTTCTTGGAACGTCTCAAGGTTCCATTTCCTTCGTTGTCTTTATCTACATAGATAAAACCATAGCGTTTCTTCATTTCCCCAGTTCCAGCAGAAACAAGGTCAATGAAGCCCCAAGGAGTGTAGCCGATGAGGGGAACACCATCATATTCAACAGCCTCTTTCATCGCTTCAATATGAGCTTTCAAATAGTCAATGCGGTATTGATCATCAACTTGGCCATTTGAATCAAGCGCATCAATCGCACCAAAGCCATTTTCTACAATAAATAGTGGCAGTTCGTAGCGTTCATTGAACCAATTCATCGCATAACGCAGACCTTCAGGATCAATTTGCCAGCCCCAGTCAGAAGCTTCGACATAAGGATTCTTTACTAAATCAGTTGATTCATCGTAGTCATAGGCTGGGCCTTTGTTTTTGTCTTGGATAGCAAAAGACATATAGTAGCTAAAACCAATATAGTCTACGCATCCTTGAGAAAGATCGTCAATATCTTGATCTATAATATCTAGTTCATAGTTTTTCCGGGCTAAATAGTTTGTGATAAAACTTGGGTAATGTCCTCGGACATGGACATCAGTAAACCAATAACGTTTCTGCATTGCGCTAACGGAAGCTAACATATCTTTAGGAGCGCAAGAATAAGGATAGATAGGCACCATAGCAATCATACAACCAATTTGGAAATTAGGATTGATTTCATGACCGATTTTTACTGCTTGAGCACTAGCGACTAATTCATAGTGTGCCGCTTGATACATAATTTTTTCTCGATCTTCTCCTGCTTCATATTTAATCCCTGAGTTAGTAAAAGGAGCAAAATCTTCTGCAAAATTCGCTTGGTTATTAATTTCGTTAAAAGTCATCCAGTAAGTTACTTTGTCTTTATAACGATCAAAACAAACTCGTGCAAAACGAACAAAAAAGTCAATTAACTTGCGATTACGCCAACCACCGTATTTAGTGACTAAATGATAAGGCATTTCAAAGTGAGAAAGTGTCACTATCGGTTGAATCCCGTACTTTAAACATTCATCAAATAAATCATCATAAAATTGTAATCCTTCTTCATTTGGGCTATCTTCATCACCATTAGGAAAAATTCTTGTCCAAGCAATAGAGGTTCGGAAACAATTAATACCTAATTCGTTAAAAAGTTGGATATCTTCTTTATAACGATGATAAAAATCAATGGCTTCATGATTCGGGTAATTCTCTCCAGTTAAAACACCTTCTGTCATTCTCCGAGGAATGTTATTTGCACCCACGGTCATAACATCAGCTACGCTAATGCCTTTTCCACCTTGATTCCAGCCACCTTCTAGTTGATGAGCAGCAACAGCGCCACCCCATAAAAAATCTTCGTTTAAAATCGACATGTGATCGTCTCCTTTTATACCTAGCAATTGTCAGTATGCTTTGAGTTTATGGTATTCATAGAGTGCAATGATAGGAGAAATATTTTGAACGGAAGCATTGCACTCTATGAAATGAGTAAATTTGCTTCACTGTTTCTTAAGCTTCTGCTTCGATTTTTTCTAATATTTCTTCTGTGATTGGTTGATTAGTCTCTTCAGCATAATTGATAGCATCCATTTTCCTAGCAAAAGGTAAGTAGATGAAGAAACTTAGGCTAAGAACAACGATTTGAAGGAGAGCTCCTTGCCAACCTCCTACAAGTAAACCAGAAATAATTGGTGGTGTTGTCCAGGGAACTTGAACCGCAGTAAATAATGGAACAAGTCCACTATATAAAGCAAAGTAAGTAATTACAGATGAAACAACAGGCGTTAAGATAAATGGAATCGCCATAATTGGATTCATTACAATTGGTGTCGCAAAAGTGACAGGTTCATTAATATTGAAAACAGCTGGGCCGATAGATAAGCGCCCTAATTGTTTGAACTGAGCAGATTTTGCAAAGAAAACCATATAAATGACTAACCCAATGGTCATACCAGCACCAGTAACCGTTAAAAATTGATCTAAAAATTGCTGTGTGACGATGTGGCCACCGTTGGCGATTGTTAAAGCTTTTCCTGATTTTAGTAATTCTGTATTTTCCAAAGAGTTCGCTTGCAAAATAGGTCCCATAATCCCCCCAACGATAGTCGAGCCATGAACGCCAAAGAACCAAAATAGCGGAATCAAGAAACCTAAAACTAAAGCTCCACCTAATGAATCTGTAACTCCTTGTAGTGGTGATTGTAAAACTTTGTAAATAAAGTCAAAGAAAGTTGTTTTTAACACTAAGTCAAAGAAAATGTAAACGAACATTGCTCCGGTAATTAAAACCGCTGCTGGAATTAATGCGGTAAATGAGTTTGCAACGTTTTCTGGAACAGCTTCTGGGAGTTTGATACGAATATCATGACGTAAGAACCAACTATAGACCCAGCCGACAATCAAACCAACAATAATTGCGGTAATCATTCCTTTACCTGCAGTCCAATCTTTATTGATGATGTTCCCAATTGTTATACCGCTTTCTGGATCTGTTATTTCAGATGACATAAACAGAATGAACACCACTAAAGAAATCATCCCGGCTGGTAGTCCTTCAAAACCCTCTGTTTTTACATAAGAATAGGCAATACCTATTACTGCGAAGACAGACATGATAGCAAAAGATGCACCATAGGCCTGATTGAAGTAAACAGCTAACCCACTGTCGGTAACCCACTGTGCAACAGAAGTGATTGGTAAGTTAGCTAGCAAAAGAAATACGGAACCGACAATGGTAAAGGGCATCGTGTAAAGCATCCCATTTCTTAATGCTGTGATTGCTTTTGTGTTAACAAATTTTAAAACAGGGGGAAGAATTTTTTCATTAATCCATTCGTTCATTTTAAACCTCTCCTTTAGATAAATAGTAAAAATAAATGCATGTAGTAAAAAGATTGAATCCGTTTACAAGTTCAGTTTAAAAGATTCGTGGTAAAAATGGAATCTGTTGAAGAGTATTGGGAACATGTACCAATGAAAAAAACAACAACGATGATTTTTTCAATCATTCATTGTTGTTTTGAGCGATTCGCTTACTGACTTGGTGAGCTAGGACTTCTATAAGAGCGATAACGGGAATTTGAGTAGTAATATTGATTGTCGAGCCAGTATAAGGGGAGCGTTCATCAGGCATGTAATAAGAAATATTATAGTCTGCTAGTCGAGCAATAGTAGAATGTTCATTATTTGTTAAGGTTAAAATTTGAGCGCCAGAACGTTTGAGATCAGCGATTTGCCGAATGATTTCAGAAGTTTCACCAGAAACCGAAAGAATAATAGCTAAGGTGTTTTCAAATCCTCGAGGTGGAATTGGTGTGAATGGATCGGTAATCGTGTATGAGTTGATTCCCATATTAACAAAGTAACGACTGCCATAGCTTCCTAAAATACCACTTGTCCCTAAGCCTGAAAAGGCAACATGTCTTGTCTCTGTAATCATGCGGATAGCTGGTTCTAAAGTCTCATAATAGGGTTGTTGATTTATTTTTTTTAAGAAAGAATCAACATGAATCGTTGCGTCGTAGTATTGTTCAAAAGAGCTAGATTGTATTTGTTCCTCTTTCAAAGCATATTTCAATTCAGAAAAGCCGTCAAACCCCATTTTGGTACAAAATCTTAGAATGGTTGAGGTAGAGACGTGGCAAGCAGCTGAAAGTTGGCGAATGGTCAATTTTGGAATCGTCGTTTGATTTTCTGCAATATATTGGTAGACAAGCATTTCTAGTTCATTTAAAGAATGAATTTTTTCTAAATCCAGCAATGGGTAACGCCTCCTAGTAGGTTAAAATGAAAAGGTAGAAATGAGACTGACTCGCTAATCAAAAGTATTTGAAGGCTTTACCTTATTGTACAATAATTTATTTTTTTTAGCATGAGAAAATTTGAGCGTATTGATTGAAGAGAAGGCAAAGATGAGTATAATTACTAAAAGACAGAAAAGGAGCTGAGTACAATGAGCAGAGAAGTTATTTTATATATTGCAACTAGTTTAGATGGCTATATTGCCGAAGAAGATGGTAAAATCGATTTTTTGAATAATGTAGAAGTCACAGAGGAAGACACTAGTTATGAAGAGCTTTTGGAGAAAATTGATACAGTGATAATGGGAAGAACGACGTACCATCAAGTGACAACGGAATTAGCACCTGATAATTATCCCTATGAAAAGCAAACATCATATATTATCACGCATCATCCCGAAGCAAATACAGAAACGATTATTTATACGAAAGATTCTCCAGTAAAACTAGTAGAAAAATTGAAGGAAGAGTCTGGAAAGGCGATCTGGATTGTTGGTGGTGGGAGTATTGTAGCCCCTTTAGTAGAAGCTAATTTGATTGATACTTATATTATTGCTACTTTGCCAATCGTATTAGGAAAAGGTATTCCATTATTTCCAGCGTTTAAGGGACCTGTTCAATTGAAAATAGATCAGGTTTATGAGAAAAATGGGATGGTATATACGACCTATTCTAAGAAGTAAGAAAATATCCATAATTTTTTAAGAGGTTGAGATAGAAGTCGTTTTGGGGCGGGAAATTAGATTGAAAAGCGCACTATACGCTTTATATATGGACTGATTTTCGAGAAATTTTCAAAGCCCCAGACTTTTGACCACCGTTTATTCCGATGTAGAGGATGGAACAAAACTGATTTTTAGTTTTGTTTCATCCTTTTTTTTGCCATGACATTACTGTAAAAGGAAAGTGTTCTTTACTTAAAAAAGGAGGAAATAGTTAAATGTTGTTGACACTTTCAAAAAAACAACGTATTATAAGAAATGTAGAAACGACTACAAATGTAGTCTTTTGGTCTTGGTAAGAACTTTAAAGGAGAGAGTCACATGACAAACGTAGATATTGTAGCGAAAATCACAGATGCTGAATGGGAAATTATGCGCGTGGTTTGGGCTCAAAAAGAAACAACGAGTAAAGAAGTGACCAACATTTTAAATAGTAAAACTGAGTGGAAAACCACGACAGTAAAAACACTTTTGAGTCGACTTGTTGATAAAAAAATGCTTGGAACGAAACCTTTAGGGAACAAGTTTATTTATTTTCCTATAGTAGAAGAAAGACAAAGTATTGACGCTTTATCAGAAGATATTTTAACTAAAATTTGTAGTCGAAAAGTTGGAACTTTTGTAGAAACGATTCTTTCAGAAAGCTTGTTAAGTTTTGAGGATATTGAAAAAATTGAAAAACTGCTGCAAGAAAAACGTAAGACTGCAGTTGAAAAAGTTCCTTGCAATTGTACTCCTGGTCAATGTCAGTGCCATTTACAAAAAGAACTATAAAAAACAAATAGGGGGATGAAGAAGATGGAGACGAAAACGTTTAATATAGAAGGAATGAGCTGTGCGTCTTGTGCACAAACGGTTGAAAAAGCTACAGGAAAACTTCCTGGTGTAGCAAAATCAAGTGTAAACTTAGCAACTGAAAAACTGACGATAGAATTTGATGAGCAAAAATTGTCTGCTATAGAAATTAAGCAAGCTGTTTCAGATGCAGGCTTTCAAGCTTTAAGCAATACGATTCAAAGAACCTTTGACATAGAAGGTATGACATGTGCAACTTGTGCTCAAACGATAGAAAAAGCTGTAAATAAGATTGTTGGAGTGGAGCAAGCTTCGGTCAATTTAGCCACAGAAAAAATGATTGTTTCTTTTTATCCGACGATTATTAATCCTTCAACGATTACTCAAGTCGTTGTTGATGCAGGGTATGGTGCAGTTGAAGAGATGGACACTGTTGATAGTGTCGATCGAGATCGTGAGAAAAAACAAAAGCATATTGCAAATATGTGGCAACGCTTTTGGGTATCGGCAGTCTTTACCGTTCCTCTACTCTATATTTCTATGGGGGAAATGATTGGACTTCCTCTGCCAAGTGCCTTGGCACCAATGGAAAATGGAGCTACTTTTGCGATCACTCAATTATTACTAACACTTCCGGTACTTTATTTAGGTAGAAGCTTTTTCACTGTTGGCTTTAAGTCCCTATTTAAAGGGCATCCTAACATGGATTCGTTAGTTGCTTTAGGTACAAGTGCAGCATTTCTTTATAGCTTATATGGTACAGTCATGATTTTTTCAGGAGACACTCATTTTGCCATGATGCTTTATTATGAATCGGCTGCTGTTATTTTAACCTTAATTACATTAGGAAAGTATTTTGAGGCAGTTTCTAAAGGGAAGACCTCAGAAGCCATCAAAAAATTAATGGGCTTAGCACCAAAGAATGCTCGTGTGCTAAGAAATAATGAAGAACTAGATATTCCGATTGATGCTGTTCAAGTAGAGGATATCATTATTGTAAAACCTGGTGAAAAAATACCTGTAGACGGAGTTGTTATTTCTGGGAACACCTCAATTGACGAATCAATGCTGACTGGAGAAAGTATTCCTGTAGAGAAAAAAGCCGGAGATCAAGTGATTGGTGCCAGTATTAATAAAAACGGTCTTTTCCATTTTAAGGCAACAAAAGTTGGGAAGGATACAGCGCTATCTCAAATTATTAAACTTGTAGAAGATGCCCAAGGATCTAAAGCACCAATAGCTAAAATGGCGGATAAAATTTCTGGTGTGTTCGTCCCAATTGTTATCGGTTTGGCAGTCTTGTCTGGGTTAGCTTGGTACTTTTTAGGTCAGGAATCTTGGATTTTCGCTTTAACGATTACGATCTCAGTACTAGTAATTGCTTGTCCGTGTGCGCTAGGCTTGGCGACGCCAACAGCTATTATGGTAGGAACAGGTAAAGGGGCAGAAAATGGAGTTTTAATCAAAAGTGGTGATGCTCTTGAAACAACTCATAAGCTACAGACAATTGTATTTGATAAAACTGGAACAATCACTGAAGGGAAACCTAAAGTAACTGATATTGTCACAGTTTCAGGGATTTCTGAGGATGAACTTTTACGTTTAGCGGCTTCTGCTGAGAAAGGTTCTGAACATCCCTTGGGAGAAGCGATTGTGAATGGTGCAGAAGAAAAAGGCTTATTACTAGCTAAAACGGATTCCTTTGAAGCGATTCCTGGACATGGAATTGAGGTTAGCATTGAGGAAAACACCTTTATACTAGGAAATCAAAAACTAATGACGGATAAAAAAATTAGTTTGGGAGAGCTTAATACTCAATCGAATCAATTAGCAGAACAGGGCAAAACACCAATGTTTATTGCAAAAAATGGTGAAATTGCAGGAATTATTGCAGTTGCTGATACGATTAAAGAAAATAGTAAACAAGCAATAAAAAAACTGCAACAAATGGGAATTGAGGTTGCTATGATTACTGGTGATAATCGACTTACAGCTGAAGCGATTGCTAAACAGGTAGGGATTGATCGTGTTTTAAGTGAAGTGTTACCAGAAGATAAAGCAGCAGAAGTTAAAAAATTACAGCAGGAAGGGAAAAAGATTGCGATGGTAGGCGATGGCATTAATGATGCTCCTGCATTAGCGCAAGCTGATATCGGAATCGCAATTGGTTCAGGTACGGATGTTGCTATGGAATCAGCGGATATTGTCTTAATGAGAAGTGACTTGATGGACGTACCAACAGCAGTAGAGTTAAGTAAAGCAACCATAAAAAATATTAAAGAAAATCTATTTTGGGCATTTGCCTACAATACCCTTGGAATTCCAGTGGCAATGGGCGTACTTCATTTGTTCGGAGGACCATTACTAAATCCAATGATAGCAGGAGCCGCGATGAGTTTTAGTTCTGTATCAGTGTTAATCAACGCATTGCGCTTAAAGAGGTTTAAACCATCTTCAATTAAATAACGATAGGTGGAAAAAATAAATAGAAAAGGGATGAAAAAAAATGGAAAAAGCAGTTTCAATAGAAGGAATGAAATGTGATGGTTGTGTAAACATTGTCAAAGAAAAATTCGAAGTGATAAAAGGGATCACGTCTGTAATAATCGATTTGGAAAAAAAAGCAGCTACAATCAAAAGTGAAGAAGAGCTATCAATTGACCTTTTAAAAGAAGCGTTAGCAGACACTAAATTTATAGTTAGTGACTAAAAAACTATGCCAAGCCACATATAAAAATAAATACCTTTAGTGTTTTTGCATAAATTACATCAGATTATTCTGATCTTTCAATAAAAAAAGAGAGACTAGGCTATTAAAATTGAGGGATACTTTAAGCTGTCTGCTCTTTGATTTTGAGCCTTACCTAATTATAATTTTGTGAATATACTAGATTTTAATAAAAAAAGATTCTGCCATTTTAACTTCGTGGTAGAATCTTTTTTATGGAAAAAAATCAATTAATATCTACTGAATAGACCACAAACCGTGCACGTTTAGTTCGTTTTAAGTATTTTTCAATTTATATAATTATACAGATTCTTTTTATTTTCTTATCCGTTAACTGAGCTTGCCGCTCTGTTTCTTTGCTAGCTGATTTTAAGTAGGAGTCATTTTTTATCATTTAGTACTTATTCAGTAGGCATTAATTCAATCAGATTACTTACTAATAAAATAACACTACTCTATTTTTCGATAATGATCTAAAGTCATTGCTGAAATATTTTGCATGTGAGAATGAATGTCTTTTAATAGTAATTGTGAGATTTCTGCTAAGCGCTCATATTCTTCTGTGGATAGAGTGTGCTCCTTTTGCTTTTGGATTAAGCCTTGTTTTGTTTGTAAAACATAGGGATTATCGCTGAATAACAGGCTAATTTCAATTGCTTTATAAATACCATGAAGTTCTTTAAAAATATCTAACGGAATGAATTTTAGATAAATTGCATAAAAATCAGTAATCTCACTGCGCATGTAGTTTCCAATTTCAGTAGAGAGTTCTAATACGGATAAATAAGGTGTTTCTTCTCCAAAGGTCTGTAGCTGATATTTTTTGATTGGGGGGCGGAGATGTTCGTTCAATAGAGTATTTTCCCAAAAGCTTGGAGAAAGAATGGTCTCTCGGTCTTCATAAAGTCTTTGAAACGCTTCATCCACATCAGAGTAAGGTGTCGTATAAAAATTTTCTAATAGACAATACTTGATTGTCCAAATAAGCTGTAGCTGATCTTCTTTAGCAATTGAAAAATAATCAGTATCTTCTCTTATTTCCTCCATTTCTTCTTCACGTTTACGTAAAAAATTTTCCAGAAAAAAAACTGTTGCATAAACCTCTACTGGTGCAAAAGCCATACCAGAAAATAAATTTAAGACAATTTCTCTAGAAGATTCTCCCAGCATTAAGAGAACAAAGTTAGAGAAGGCAAAGAGGAGCAGTAAAAATAAGATGAAGATAAAATGTTGTTTGTCTTTTTTCAAAAAAATCAACTCCAATCATATAGAATCAAACCAATGTTATTAAATTAAGTGTAACATGATTTTCAAATTCATTTAATTAAAAAGGAAAAGCTTCTTTGAGGGATGAAAATTGTTTTTTTGATTAAATTTTTCTAATAAACAAGATAAATGGAAGCTTTCTCTTGAATTACATTAAAAAACGGTTGAAGTTTGATGAAAATTTTGATAAAATCCATTCAAGGTTCTAGTTTTGAAAAAATATTTCTTATTATGAAAAGGGAGGATTCAAGATGAAAAAGTTAGGCTACAAATTGGTATTACTGGCTAGTCTGTTTGCGTTATTAACAGCTTGCGGATCAAGCTCAGGGAAGAAATCAACCGACAGTTCCAATAAAGAGGCTTCAGGTGGAGAATTAAAAATTGCCTTATCATCAAGTATTGCTAGTTTAGATCCAATCTCTTATACAGCGTTGTATGAATCAAATGTTATGAGAAGTATCCTTGACACATTGGTTACCTATGATAAAGAATTGAAAGAAATAGTTCCTTCTTTAGCAGAGAAATGGGAAATTTCTGATGACTTGAAAACGTACACCTTTAAGTTAAAAGAAGATGTTTATTTCCAAAAAGGAAAATATCAAGAGGGGCGTAAGCTAACGGCTGAGGATGTAAAATATTCTCTAGAACGCTCGTTGAATGATTCGGCAATGAATCGCTTAAGAAATGTGAAAGAAATCACAGTAGTGAATGACAATGAGTTGAAGATTGAGTTGGAAACGCCATATGCAGCTTTCCTAGCAATGTTAACAGATATGGGAAATGCGGTTATTCCGAAAGAAGAAGTGGAAGGATGGGGCGACAAATTCGGACAACATCCAGTAGGAACAGGTCCATTTACTTTCAAAGAATGGGTTGCAGATGACTTTGTTAAGCTAGAAAGAAACGATAAATACTGGCAAGAAAAAGCCAAACTCGACTCAGTGAAATATACGTTTATTACAGATAAAAATATGATGGGAAATGCTCTTCAATCAGGGGATATTGATATTGCAACGGATATTAGTGGTCAAAACGTTGAATTGATTGAAAAAAATAAAGATTTAAGTCTGGAAAAAACAGACGGCCTATCGATTGGTTATCTATCTTTTAATGTAAAAGAAGGTCCAACGAAAGAATTTAAAGTTCGACAAGCGATGAGCTTAGCGCTAGATAAAGAAGAGTTAACTAAAGGTATTTATAAATATGATGAAGCAAAACCTGCATATTTACCATTACCACGTACTTCTTGGGGATATAGTGAAAAAGTAGCAGACGAAGTAAAAGAAGCGAATAAACAAGATATTGATAAAGCCAAAAAATTGCTAGAAGAAGCTGGTTATAAAGATGGTTTTGCTATTGAATTGTATACTTCAGAAGCAAGAGTTCCTGTAGCAACAATTGTTCAAGCGCAAATGGAGAAAATTGGTGTGAAAATTGACATCAAGGCAGTAGAATGGGGCACATTTAGTGAGACTGTTTCTAGTGGAAAAGCACCTTTGTATATTATGGGATGGAGTTGGTATCCAGACCCAGACTTCTTCTTATACCAAATGTTTGATACGAAACAAATTGGGGCTTTAGGAAACGGTGGCGGCTACAGCAATCCTGAAGTGGATAAATTATTGTTAGAAGCGACAAGCACAACAACAGATCAAGAAAAACGGGCAGAAATTTATGAGAAAGCCTTAAAATTAATTACAGATGATGTGCCGCATTTAGATCTATATGACCAAGATATTATTGTGGGATTAAGTAATAAAGTCCAAGGATATCATGTTCGTGCAGATGGAACAATTGTTTTAGTAAGTGGCGATACAAATGTAAGTTTATCAGAATAAAAACAGAACAGTAGTAGTTATATATCGGAAGCGGGCTGAGATGAAACGAGAGAGGTTTCGCTCAGCCCTTATCTTTAATAAAGAGGTGAATAATTTTGTTAAAATACACAGCAAAACGATTGGTTGACTTGATTCCTACTTTGTTTTTAGTAACGGTTATTGTCTTTTTAGTTACCCGAATGATTCCAGGAGATCCAGCCAGTACGATGCTAGGACCACAAGCAAGTGTCGAAGAAATAAATAAGCTAAGAGAACAGCTAGGGTTGAATGAGCCAAAATTACAACAATTCATTCAATATTTACAAGACTTACTACATTTTGATTTAGGTTATTCCTTAGCTTACAAAAGACCCGTAGTAGAACTTATTATGGAAAGGTTTCCTAATACCATTATTTTAACGTTGTTTTCACTAGTTGTATCATTAGTGGTTGGAATGTCAGCAGGAATTATTTCAGCAGTAAAAAAAGGAACTTTTTTGGATTATTCATTTACATTCATTTCGCTAGTTGGTGTATCTGTTCCAGTCTTCTGGTTAGGAATTATGCTGGTGCTATTGTTCAGTGTCAATTTAGGCTGGTTTCCTTCGACAGGAATCGGAAATATTGATGACGGACTTTGGGCGTATATGAAACACCTGATTCTTCCAGGAATTACTTTAGCTACGATCCCGATGGCGACCTTCTCGAGAATTACACGTTCCAGTATGTTAGATGTCTTGGAACAAAACTATATTAAAACAGCTAAAGCGAAAGGTGTTAGTTCCTTCATTGTGATTACAAAACATGCGTTGAAAAATGCGATGACTCCAATTTTAACGGTAATGGGCATGCAAGTATCATCAATGCTTGGAGGCGCGGTTTTGACAGAGACGATTTATAGCTGGCCGGGAATGGGACGTTTAATTGTGGATGCCATCAATAAAAGAGATTTCGTGGTGGTTCAGGGAACCGTTCTATTTTTAGCTGTTTTGTTTGTATTAATTAATTTAGGTGTAGATTTACTGTATAAAGTAGTCAACCCAAAAGTTACCTTAGGAAAGGCGGTCAAATAATATGGAAGTAACCGCAAAAACACCTAGTTTAAGCAAGGTATTTCTAAAAAAATTATTTCGAAACAAACTCGCTACAGTGGGATTAGTTTTAGTTAGTATCATGGTTTTGTTAGCTATATTGGCTCCAGTCTTAGCCCAGTACAAACCAAACGAAATGGCAATGAATTCAACCTTGTTGAAGCCGGGACAAGAAGGACATCTCTTAGGAACGGATAACTATGGTCGAGACTTGTTTAGTCGAATTGTCTACGGTGCAAGAATTTCACTAATTGTAGGAATTGGGGCAGTCGCTGTCGGGGCAGCTATTGGTATTTTCTTAGGCTTGATTGCTGGTTATTTTGGTGGCTTGTTGGATTCTGTTATTATGCGTTTCATGGATGCTTTGGCAGCTTTTCCTTTCATTTTATTGGCAATTACGTTGATGACCGTTTTAGGAACTGGGTTGGTAAATGTAATTATCGCTGTAGGAATCGGTAATATTCCCGGTTTCGCTAGAATGATTCGAGGGCAAGTATTAGGTGTCAAAGAAGAATTGTTTATTGAAGTGACGGAATCGCTGGGTGCTAGTAAATGGCGAATCTTATTTAGACATGTGTTACCTAATTGTTTAACGCCAATTATTGTTTATGCAACCATGAGTGTTGCAGGGGCGATTATTTCAGAAGCAGCATTAAGCTTTTTAGGATTAGGTATTCAACCACCAACTGCTTCATGGGGCAATATTCTAAAAGAAGGAAAAGACTTTCTTGTGATTGCGCCGCATATTGCCGTGTTCTCAGGATTAGCAATCTTACTCTCTGTTTTAGGGTTGAATCTCTTTGGTGATGGCTTAAGAGATGCGTTAGATCCAAAAACGAAAATTTAGTCCAAGGAGGAAAAAAATGAGTGAAAAGAATCAACCACTGCTTTCTGTAGAGCATCTATCTGTTGAATTTATCAGTGATAAGAAGAAATTGCGTTCTGTTGATGATGTTAGCTTTTCTATAAAAAGAGGCGAGACACTGGGAATTGTTGGGGAATCCGGATCAGGAAAAAGCGTGACTGTTACCTCCATTTTAAAACTATTGCCTGGAAATGCACAAATTCCAGAAGGACAAATCGTTTATAAAGATCAAGCGATACTTCCGTTATCTGAAAAAGCAATGCGGAAGATTCGAGGAAATGAGATTTCTATGATTTTCCAAGATCCAATGACAAGTTTAAATCCTGTGTTTACTGTAGAGAACCAACTAGTCGAAGCGATTCGACTACACCAAGCGGTATCTAAAAAAGAAGCGCGCCAAGAAGCGATTAAATTATTAGGATTAGTAGGCATTAAGGAACCTGAAAAGCGGATCAAACTGTATCCTCACGAGTTCTCAGGAGGAATGCGTCAACGGGTCATGATAGCAATGGCAATCTCGTCGACTCCTTCGCTAATCATTGCAGATGAGCCAACGACTGCATTAGACGTTACCGTTCAAAAACAAATCATTGATTTATTAAAAGATTTGCAAGAAAGAATGGATACAAGCATTATTTTTATAACTCATGATTTAGAAGTTGTGGCAGATATTGCGGACAAAATTATGATTATGTATGCTGGACAAGTAGTAGAAAGTGGGCCATCAACTGTTATTTTTAACAATCCACTCCATCCCTATACGAGATTGTTAATCAATGCGATTCCTAAAGCCAATAAGCAAGCGGGACGTCTACCGACAATTGAAGGGAATGTTCCTAATTTATCTGATATTCCTAAAGATGCTTGTCGTTTTGCGGATCGAATTCCTTGGATTCCAGCCAGTGCTCATGAAAAAAGTCCACAGTTGAGAGAAGTAGAACCAGAGCATTTTGTCCGTTGTAGCTGTTACCAGCATTTTGAATTTAAGGAAAAGGTTGATTTTAAGGATTAAGGAGGGAAGTTGAGATGGAAGAAACAATCTTGTTGGAAACGAAAGAATTGAAAAAAGAATATACTCTGAAAGCGAAAACACTCTTCAATAAAGAACCCGAAGTACTAGCTGCTGTAAATGGCGTTTCACTACAGGTAAACACAGGAGAAACATTAGGGATTGTCGGCGAATCAGGCTGTGGAAAGTCGACTTTTGCTCGCTTAATCACACGTTTGATTACACCGACTTCTGGAAAAGTTATTTTTCAAGGGAAAGAATTAACCACTATTAAAAGTGAAGAAATTAGAGAAGTTCGTAAAGACATTCAGATGATTTTTCAAGATCCGTATGCCTCGTTAGATCCAAGAAAAAGAGTTTTACAATTATTAGTGGAGCCATTAGAAATCCACAATGTTGGAACGAAAGCAGAACGAAAAGAAATGGCTTTAGACATGCTAGAAAAAGTTGGGCTTCAAAAAGGTTATGCTAATCGCTTTCCTCATGAATTTTCTGGGGGACAATGCCAGCGAATCAACATTGCTAGAGCATTGATGCTAAAACCAAAATTAATTATTTGTGATGAACCTGTATCTGCTTTAGATGTTTCTATTCAAGCCCAAGTTTTGAATTTACTATTAGATTTACAAGAACAGTTTAACTTAACGTATGTATTTATTTCACATGATTTGAACGTTGTCCGCTATTTTTGCGATCGAATTGCTGTCATGTACATGGGGCAAGTGGTGGAGTATGCTGATGCCGAAACAGTTTACAATCAACCACAACATGAGTATACGAAAAAACTATTAGGCGCGATTCCAACTAGAATTGAAAAAGCAGAGGAGGAATAACATGTTTGATAAGGAAAAATTGAGTGTTTTAGTTAGAGAGAATCAAGAAGAACTAATTACACTTTGTTCAAAATTATTGCAAATTCCTAGTGAAAACCCAGAAGGTGATACCACTGAAATTACAGCCTTCATTGAGAAGTATTTAAATGAGAATGGGATCGAAACCGAAATTTTTGAGCCAGATCCGAAGCGGTTTAACATCATCGCTAAAATTGGGAATCCTAACGGAAAAAAACTAATTTATTGTGGTCATTCTGACACTGTTCCAGTAGGAGATTTGGATAAATGGGATTTTTCTCCTTTTTCTGGGGAAATAAAAGATGGTTATCTTTTAGGTCGGGGAGCTAGTGACATGAAAGCGGGGTTAGCCGGCTTGATTTTCTCTTTAGTTCTTTTAAAACGGCATGATGTTGCTTTAGATGGACAATTGATTTTAGCAGTAGTGCCAGATGAGGAAAGCGGTGGAGACTACGGGGTTCCTTGGTTGTTGGAGAATAAAGTGATTACTGGAGAGGGTTGTTTAATTGCTGAACCTTCTAGTGAATTAAACCCAACAATCGGACAAAAAGGGTCTTGCTGGTTCAAACTTACGGTTAATGGGGTACCTGGACATGGCAGTCTAGCTCCTTTTGTGGGAACCAATGCAATTGTTGATGCTATCAGAGCCATTGAAAAAATCCGTACGGTGACAGATTTACCGATTCAGCCACCAAAAGAGTTAGAAAAATTATTGGCGGTTTCTAATCAATACTTGATTGAGAATGAACGCTCTGAAACGAAGGGTGTTTTTGAAAAAATTACCTGTAATGTTGGTACGATCAATGGAGGCACAAGTTCCAATGTGGTTGCAGACAAATGTGTTGTACAAGTTGATTGCCGTCTCCCTTTTGGAACAACCTATGATGAAACAATGGCATATATCAAAAAAGAGTTGGATCAACTAGAAATCGACTACACAATTGAGAGTTTTGGGTTTAAGAGTTCAGCAAATTACACTCCTGCTGAAGATCCTATCTGCCAAGCAGTTGTTGAAAATATTACCTACACGCTAGAAAAACCAGCATACGGGGTTCTGCAATGGGCTTGCAGTGATGCGCGTCATTTTAGAGAATTTGATATCCCTGTATTACAATATGGACCAGCTGAGTTAGAGACGATTCATGGGTTTAATGAGAAAGTAAAAGTTCATCAAGTAGTGACTTGTGCCAATGTTTATGTGTTAGCTGCTGTTGATTTTTTGAATAGACGAGGGTAAAGAATATGAGTAAAGTAACAATTAATGATCTTTTTGACTTAAAAACAATCGCAACACCGGTTTATCATCCAGACGGGAACCAATTTTTGTATGTCGTAAACCAAATAAATCAAACTGAAAATAATTATTATTCTAATATCTATCTTTACAATTGCGAAAAGGGCGAAACAAAAGAAATAATAGCGAATCAATCGCTGAATACCCATCCGTTATGGAATAGAGCAGGTACAGCATTTCTATTTTTGTCTAATAAAACAGGGAAAAACCAAGTGTATTTATACACTTTTCTCACAAAGACGGTCAAACAACTTACGGAGGTTTCAGAAGGTGTGCAGCAGGTTCTTTGGCATACAGACGATCAACACTTTTTCTTTGGTACAAAAAGGACAAACAATAGTGTTTTGAAACATGAAGTAAAAGAGCATCCAAATGTGTTTATTACAGAATCAATTAACTACCTTGAAAATGGAAAAGGTTTAGTCAGTTCTGATGGGCAAAATGTCATTTGCGTAGGTGCAATTGACAGAGCAGAAGTCAAGATTGTAACAGCTTATCATACCGCATATGGGTTAAAGAATAGCCTTGCTCTTTCGTCAGACGGAAAGTATTTAGTTGTTGAAAAAAAGTTGAATAGTTCAGATGCGTTTAATCAAGATTCTGGCCTTTTTCGAATCGATTTAGAGGATTTTTCAGAGGAAAAGATTACTGACAGTTATTCAACAGGTGCTTTCGGAGAACCGACTTATACTACGAACAATGATTTTATTGGAATGATTGGCTCTACGCTACCCTATCAAACCGTTAATCAATTTGGTGTTTTTGCCTACAATGTGATGGAAAAATCAATGGTCCAGTTAACTGAAAAATTGGATCAACAAGTAAGTGATTTTGCAGTAAGTGATACCAAGGCAACAACCTCTAACCCGCTGTTACAATGGTCGAAAAGACAAAATTGTTTTTACACTCTTGTTTCACTGGAAGGAAGGGTTTCGTTATTTAGCATGACTTTAAATGGAACAATCAAAGAATTAAATTCAAAGAGTCAACATGTCACCGATTTTACATTAAATCCTAAGAAAAATGAACTGTTGGCTTGTGTAAGTACTGCCCAAATTCCTAGCCAATTAATCAAAATCGATTTAGATACTTTACAGCAAGAAGAACTAAAGATAATTGATGAAGTCTATAAAGGGAAAAGTTTCTCTAGCTATAAAAAAATAGAATATCAAGCAGCAGATGGTGGACGCGTACCAGGATTTATTGTCCCACCAACCGATTTTATTACTGGGAAAAAATATCCTTTAGTGGTAAATATTCATGGCGGCCCTTATGCTATGCACGCAGACACTTTCCATCATGAAGTACAACTACTAGCAGCACAAGGTTATTTTGTGTTACTGGTTAATCCAAGAGGTAGTTTTGGGTATGGTCAGCAACATTTAAATGGAGTAGTAGGACGTTATGGGCAAGAAGACTATACAGATATTTTAACCGCTGTTGATGGTGTTATTGAAGCTATTGAAGAAATAGATGTTGGTCGATTATTTGTTACGGGAGGTAGTTATGGTGGCTTCATGGTGAATTGGATTATCTCTCATACGAATCGATTTAAAGCAGCGATTACGCAACGTTCTATGTCTAATTTTGTTAGCATGCTAGGTACAAGTGATATCGGTTACCATTTTTTTGTTGAAGAAAACGATGCTGATATTTTAAATCCAGAAAGGCTGTGGGAAAAATCGCCATTAGCTTATGTAAAAAATGTAGAGACACCGGTTTTAATTATGCAATCAGAGCAAGATTATCGTTGCCCAATGGAACAGGCAGAACAATGGTTTAGAGCATTAAAGTATTTGAAGAAAGAGGCAAGATTTGTTCGTTTTAATCATGCAGATCATGAGTTGTCGAGAAGTGGTTTACCGAATTTACGTCAAGTGCGTTTACAAGAAATGATTGATTGGCTAAAAAAATACGACCAAAACTAATTTGGTCGTTGGGCCCTTTCTTTAAAGAATTGATAGCTATTAAAATTTAAGTTTTTTTCAGATAAAATACATGATATCTGATTTGCTGTCGTTTTAACAAGTTGTCCTAAAGGCTGGATATCCTCTTTGGTTGTTCGATAAGTAGGTTTGCCAACGGTAATCGAGCCAATAATTTCATCGTTTGAGAAGATAGGTGCAGCAATGGCAACAACATCAGGAGTAATCAGCTCTTGACTCACACACCAGCCATCTGTTAGGACTTTATCAATCTGTTTTCTTAGTAATGTTGGAGTTAATTTTACTGATTTGCGAAGGTGATCGAAAGGATCATTCAAAATCATTTCAATCTTTTCTTCATCAAGATGGGCTAAAATTGCCCAATAGGAAGCACCGGAATAGAGTGGCATTGGTTTATTTAGTGAGACAGCAAAACTGACTTTATTTTCTGGTTTATAAGCATCAATCGGTGTCGCCTCTAAATAATCATACTTGACCAAATAAACAGATTCACCCGTTTCTTGCATAAGATTATACAAAAAAGGCTGAATTAATGAAACAATATTGTATTTATCGTAAGAAAGATAGCTGAAGATCGCTAAAGCAGATCCGATTTCATATTGTTTTGTTTCTTCTATTTTGGAAAGGTAATGGTTTTTGGTAAAGGTTTCTAAAATTCGATAAACTGTTACCTGATTTAGACTAAGTGTATCTGCAACTTCTCGGGCAGTCCACAATTGCTTTTCTTTTGTAAAAAGATTTAAAACTAAAAGTGATTGGTTAAGTGTTTTTAACATGTTGTATCCTCCCCTTCTTCCTATAGCAAGAGTAGCGGAATAATAGTTTTCTGTCAATTTTTTTTGATGATAGAAAAGCATAAAAGAAATGAGTATGAATTGTTGGTATTATAAAATAAAAAAAAGGTGGTAAATTAATATGGCGTTAAAGCAAGTGATGGAAGTGATGGACGTAATGGATTCTGCAACTGTAAATGGTCAGAAGATCAAAGCTCTTTTTACTGATTATGATGTAGAGATCAACGTTACTAAAGTTGAAGGAGAAAAAGGTTTTACAGAATTTGTTGAGTTTTTAATTCCTGGAACATCAGGAAAAAGTGTTGGAGGAACAGCAAAAACACTAGGAATTATTGGAAGATTAGGTGGTATAGGTGCACGACCTTCTAGAGTAGGGCTTGTATCAGATGCGGATGGAGCAATTGCAGCAGTAGCTTCTGCGCTTAAATTGTGCGATATGAAGAAAAAAGGGGATCATTTAGAGGGAGATGTGATTGTAACTACACATATTTGTCCAGATGCACCAACTGAACCCCATGAGCCAGTTGATTTTATGGGTTCACCTGTCGATATATTGACTATGAATCGTTACGAAGTGCGTCCAGAAATGGAGGCGATTCTGTCAATTGACACGACGAAGGGCAATAATATTATCAACCATAAAGGAATTGCAATTTCTCCGCCAGTCAAAGAAGGATACATTTTAAAAGTGAGCGTTGATTTAGTTAGAATTATGGAAATGACTACGGGTGCTTTGGTGAAAACATTCCCAATTACAATGCAAGATATTACACCTTATGGCAATGGTGTCTATCATATCAATTCGATTTTACAGCCTGCTGTGGCGACCAATGCCCCAGTGGTGGGTGTAGCAATTACCGCCGAAAGTGCTGTTCCTGGTTGTGGAACAGGAGCCAGTCATGAAATAGATATTGCGCAAGCAGTAAGGTATGCAATTGAAGTAGCTAAAGAGTTTTCTAAAGGAACTTGTGCGTTTTTTGATGAAAAAGAGTTTAAACTTTTACAATCTCTTTATGGCGATTTTAAGGTTTTACAAACATTAGGAAAACAATAGCATGAAAAAGAACATAGGTATTATTACAATAGGACAATCACCTAGAACAGACATTTTGCCTATTATTCATGAATATATTGACCCAAAAGTGATTTATCATGTGGGCGTTTTAGATGGATTAAGTTCAGAAAAAATTGAGTCTTTGGCACCTGAAGTTGACGAAAAACAGATGCTGACCTCTTTGCTGAAAAACGGTCATTCTGTACTGCTTTCACAACAAAAAATTCTTCCTTTGTTGAAAAAAAAAATTATTGAAGCAGAAGAGCAAGGCTGTAAATTTATTTGGTTACTTTGTACGGGTTCTTTTCCAGAGTTAAAAACAGAAAAAAGTTTTTTGATTGAACCAGATCAAGTGATTTCTGAGCTATTGAAAGTGTTTAACCAAGGCGAGTTCAAGTTGGGCGTATTGCTTCCAAAAATGGAGCAACAAATATATGTTGCGCCAAAGTACCAAGGGATTAGAGCGGTAGTTTATACGAACTTATCTCCATACGAATTACACACACAGGACAAATTAAATGCCACTATTGATTTTTTTAGAAAAGAACAGTGTGATTTAATTATATTGGATTGTATGGGCTATCAACCTAAACTAAAAAAATTACTACAAGAAGCAACACAAACCAAAGTGATTTTACCCAATCAACTAATTAGTTCTATGCTTGCTAGTGATCAATAGAGAGTGAAGAAATAGTTATCATCGCGGATATTCGTCTCCTGACTTTTGGCTACCGTCTATTGAGACATTGAGTCCGAGATAAAGCGGTTCTTTAGTTTTGAGCCTGACACATTCATCTCTTAGCAAAAAAATTGGATCACTCGAAAATCAAAAGTTGCCATGTGGGTGAAATAAGAGATTGAGACTAATTTAGTCTCAACCTCTATTAATTCGTTCCTATTTTTCATTGTATCTTTTTTTCGATACTTGTTCATAAAATTCATTACGCAGAGATTTTCTAGTTCGATATAATAGTTTTTTTCTGGGTCGAGAATAGCCAAAATGGTTTTTAATCTTTCTGCCTCATCTTTATTTAAGTTAATGATATCATAATTTCCTTTTTTGGTTTTATAGCCCAAAGCATAAGAATTGCCTAGTTTAATATCCTGATCATACAATTTTCCTACTGCGATAAAATCCATTGTTGATAATGAAAAAGTCGTTTGTGTTTTTTCTTCAAGCCAGTCAATGATTGAAAAAAAGCTTAGTTGAGTTTTTGTTAGTAAGCCTATTTTGTAATTAAGCCCAAAGAATAAATCAAGATAATTTTTTGATTTTTCATTGGTGACAGCATGATTAATTAAGCTGTACCGCCCTGGTAAAATAACTAATTTCTGTGTCGCAAACCAAATGATATCAGCAGATGATCGGGAGTGCAGTAATGGCAAGCAGATTTCATTGGAAATAAAATGAATCTGCTCCTGTAGTGGTTCCTTATTGTTACAAATTTTGGCTATAAGGCTTTCAGTTAAATGCTCTTCAGTATAGATTGGCAACAGTTTAATCTTCTCCTTTTGTAACTCAAGTAAATAGTCAATTGATAGATTGTAGATTATAGACAATTGTTTTAAGCTATCTAAATCAGGAAGACTTTTATCTAATTCCCATTTTGACAGTGTTTGCCGGGAAATATTCAATTGTTTTGCGACATCTGCTTGAGAAAGATTTTTTTGAATCCGAATCGTTTTTAATTGGGTTCCAATGTTTGTTGCCATCATATACTGACCTCTCTTTCTTGTAAACGATATTCAACGCATAAATTTGTTGCAAGGAAAATTTAACTGGCAACGCTATGTTGCATGTTTGTATACTTTAGCTAGATTGGGATTTTCTCGTAGTCTTTAAACACATCATAATTAAAAAGGTTTTCTTATTTTAGCTTTTTTTGAATCATTTTATACGCTTGTTTTGTTAATTCACTTTCTTTATTCGTGTAATAGATGAGAGTATCGTTTGTTTTGATTTGCAAAACAGGAGTAGCTTTTGTGAAAACTAGTAAATAAGCCGGTTCATTATTGATCTTAAATTCACCAGTCAAGTAGTTGTCTAAGGCTGTTCCAAATACTCTTAGACGATTTTCGGGAACAGAATCAACTAGTTTTACTGATTCAATGTCATCCCAAAGAATTTTTTTAGTGCTTGTTAAAGGAGCCGCTAGCGTAATACCTTTATCAGTTGTTGTTAATTGAAATGGGTCTGTTGAAAAATCGCTAATTAGCATTGGAATTGTTGCAACAGTTAGAGCGGCCAAGACAATAAGACCAGTAATGCCTAAAGCAATTTTTCCTGCTGGACGACCCAGATTAATTGAGAGGTTCATCCCAACTCTGTCAGGAATCATGATGCGTTTATCATTCGGGTTAATATAGATACCGTAACGCCAATATTGATCATCATCACTATAACGATATTCTTTTGCTTGGCTAATTAGCTGATCTTGTTTTTTCCGCATATCAAATAGGTAATAGAACGTAAAGCCGATAAAAAGAATAATAAGAGTTAAATATATTAATGAAATTAGAACCGCTTTTTCATAAGGGAGAGCAATCGAAATCGCTGGTAAAAAAGCAATCGGACTCAATACAACTGTTGAAATTACAAGATAAAGAGACCAATGACGACGCATCGTATCATTGACTTGCTGGTTAATTTTTTCATCACTAGTTAGCGGTTTGACAGGCAACCGTGCAATAAGGTAATAAGAAAGAACAAATAGTCCCGTGATGAAGATAGTTAGTAGTATAAATAAGACGCTAATAAAAGAAAAACCTAAAATAAGAATAGAGTAAACACAGCCTCCCAGAGTGATAAAAAAACTTGGCAGGAACCACCAAAAGGTGAGTAGCTTGTTATTTTTATTTAAAACTAATTTGGTATCCACTAAGATTGGACTAGTTGGCAATAACCAGCCATTAGCAATTTTTAGAGCAGTCATTTTGTGAATGTAAACAATTTGTAAGTAGTAATTTGTACCAATAAATCCAAAAAGAACAAGGAAAAAGAAAATCATTATTATTGAATCTAGAGGAATAAAAAGAATTGGTAGGGTTATCACCGAAAAAATGGTGGCTACTTGCAATAATCTCTTTTTATAAGTCTGACTGATTTGTAAAACTTGGGGATGATTTAATTTATCTCCAGGTAAGGTTGTTTCTAAAAGTACATTTTTATGAGGATTTGCTGGGATTCTCCCGACTAAAGCCATCAATAAGTAAACACTAATAAGAGTTAATAACAAGATAAAATTCATAATAAACACGTCCTTTAGCGAATGAATTGTTGATAAATAGTTGCCATCGTTTGTTGTATCTCTTCTTGAGACAGCTGATGAATAGCTGCTTCAGCAAGTAACAATGTTAAACTTTCTTCAAATCGTTTATTAAATGATTCGTTGGGTGGATGAAATTCTGCAACTTTGGTGCCGTTTCGACGATCTGTAACAATGTAACCTTCGTTTTTAAGAGCAGTATAAGCTTTTGAAACAGTCATCATATTTACACCTATCTCATCGGCCATCTGTCGAACTGAGGGAAGAATTTCCCCTGATTGAATCTTACCTTGAGCAAATCCAATAATCAGTTGGTTACAGATTTGTTGATAGATAGGAACGTCGCTTTGAGGATTGATTTCAAGTAACATAGCATAAACCTCCATTTGTTTTTGTATTAATGAGTATAATACAAAGTCGAGAATAAATCAATTGTTTGAAACAGTTGAGAGAAACATAGAAGAGGAATATAATGGGAAAGATAAGTAAATCTGGAAGGATGAAAAAAATGTCAGTAATTGAATCAAAAGTAACAAAGAAGTTTCATGATGCGTTTTTAAATAATAAAAAACAAACTGTGATTCAAAGAAGTGTCATAAAAAATGGAATTAGCGCATCTGCTGAAAATCAAGAGGCTCAAATCAATAATGTGCCTGTATTTTCAATTGATCTTGCAACTGGAAAAGTGTCTAATCAAAAGCAGAGCGGTCGTTGTTGGATGTTTGCAGCACTAAATACTTTTAGACACAAAATGATTGATAGCTTTCAGTTAAAAGATTTTGAATTGTCACAAAACTACACTTTTTTCTGGGATAAATATGAAAAATCGAACTATTTTTATGAAAATATTATTGCTACAGCGAATCAATCGTTAGATAGTCGCAAGGTAGCTTTCTTATTGGCGACGCCACAACAAGATGGTGGCCAATGGGACATGATTGTTTCGATTTTCCAAAAATATGGAGTAGTACCAAAAACAGCTATGCCGGAAAGCAGTAACAGCTCAAACTCAAGGGATTTAAATACTTATTTAAATAAGAAATTACGTAAGGATGCGTCTATTTTACGTGAGCTGATTGCTTCTGGTAAGACGATGATGGAGATTCAGGCAGTAAAAGAAAAAATGTTGGAAGAGATTTATCGTTTCTTGGCAACCTCTTTAGGAACACCGCCAACTACCTTTGATTTTGAATACCGTGATGAACAAAAAAATTATCACTTAGATCAAGGACTTACGCCACAATCATTTTATGATAAATATGTTGGTGTTGACTTGAATGAGTATATTAGTGTGATTAATGCACCAACAGCTGATAAACCATACAACAAAACCTACACAGTAGAAATGCTTGGGAATGTTGTTGGTGGAAAAGAAGTCAAGTATCTTAATGTTGATATGGATCAGTTTAAAAAATTAGCAGTAGCTCAGCTAGAGCAAGGAGAATCTATTTGGTTTGGTTGCGATGTCGGGCAATCTTCAACCCGAACAACAGGCATTATGTCTCTAGATGCATATGAAATGAACGATTTATTCGATATAGATTTTACTACAACAAAAGCAGAACGATTAGATTATGGGGAAAGCTTAATGACTCATGCTATGGTTTTAACAGGGGTTGACGTAGTGGAAGGAAAATCAACAAAATGGAAAGTTGAAAATAGTTGGGGCGAAAAAGTTGGTAATCAAGGATTTTTCGTGATGAGTGATGCTTGGATGGATGAGTATACTTACCAAATCGTGATTCGCAAGGAACTTCTATCACAAGAAATGCAAAAAGTGTGGGAAGAAACACCGACTGTTTTAGCACCTTGGGACCCAATGGGTGCACTAGCCTAATTCAAAAATGAATAATCTTTATTGACTTTTAAAGGATTCGTGCTAAAATAAACAGAAATAAAATAAAACTTTAATAGTTGTCGCCGGACGACTATTTGTAAAAAGTGTTAATCAACAATTCTTAGGCCTTAGTTGGAATTGTTGATTGGCACTTTTTGTTTGTTTGAGGAGGAGATTGGCATGAGTAAAGATTGGTTAAAATTATTTTTAGGAGCATTTTTTGAAGTATTATGGGTAATAGGCATGAAGTACAGTGAGACATGGTGGGAAATAGCTTTAACGGTTATCTTAATTGTGATTAGCTTTTATGCCTTGATTCGTGCGGGTGAAACGTTGCCCGTAGGAACAGCGTATGCCGTTTTTGTTGGGCTAGGAACGGCTGGAACTGTGGTGTCAGGAATTTTATTTTTTGGTGAACCTTTTAAAATTTTAAAAATTATATTGATTTTGACCTTACTGATAGGTGTAATGGGATTGAAATTGTTAACAGATAAGAAAGGAGCAGAAGAATAATGAGTTGGTTCTTTTTAATGATTGCAGGAATTTTTGAAATGTTAGGGGTGGCATCGATTAGTCGCTTTAATGAGAGAAGAGATATAAGTTCATTTTTGATGCTCCTATCGACATTTGGTGGAAGTTTTCTGTTCCTGTATTTAGCGATGCAAGTTTTACCGATGGGTATTTCTTATGCTATTTGGACAGGAATTGGTGCAGCAGGAGGAGCAATTATTGGAATGGTTCGTTATGGTGAATCCAAAAATTGGCGGAGGATTTTCTGTATTGTGCTTATTTTAGGTTCAGTCATTGGGTTGAAATTGATTGGTTAAGCAAAAGTTACAGAGCAAAAGCATAGCTGCTTTTGCTCTGTAACGTTCGGTGTAGCATTTTTCCAAACTAAAATAAACAGAGTATTTCAAGCAGCTATGTTTTTCTTTAATTCAATATTTGTTGATATCTTTTAGCAAATTCGTTGTTGTATGGTTTACCTGTAACATCCTTACCAACATCCCAGTTTGCGGACCAGGTCATTAGGCCTTTAATTGGATTTCCATCTTTTTTCAATTGGTTTAATGCATCATAAACAGATTGAGGATCTTTTACATATCCGCTGCCACCAGCATCATTATTAGCAGGTAAACCAATGACAAGTTTGTCATTTGGAATTTGTAAATAGCTTCTAGTCCCATGAATTAATGAATCTGCCATGTAGTATAAAAACTCATATTTTAGCGAATCATTATTTTGAGAAATCCATTTGCTGATTTCATCTACCCAAACCCCATCACCGCCTTGATTATAGAACTGAGGAGCAATGTAATCATAATATCCTGCTAAAGAAGCGATATATTTTTCATAAGCACCTCCTGGTTTTAAATAAGGAAATTCTGGTGCCATTGCAATAATAAAGTTTTTTCCTTGTGCTTTATAGTGATTTTTTACAGTTTTTAAAGCTGCGGGTATAACTGTTTGGTTTGCACCAGCTGTAATAGCAGATTGTTCTAAATCAATATCTAACCCGTCAAAACCATAAGTCTCTACTTGACGAATAATTTCATTTGCTAAAGCTTGTTCATCGCCTGCTTGCAACTGAATATGAGCATCAGCCCCACCTAAAGAAAGAACAACAGCTCTGCCTTGACTATTTAATTGAGAAACTTCAGAGCGGAATTCTGCATCTGTTTGATTATAAGGTGAGAAAGTCGGGATTCGCTGTCCGTTACTCTTCATAAAAGCTACTGAAACGACATTATAAGCTGAATTGACATCCTTTAACGGAATATTTGCAGATGCCCCTTGTTTATAGCCATCTCGACCACTAGAGGCCCAGTTATGCCAGTAACCAACTAATACTTTTTTTGAGCTAACATCAATCATGTCATTTGCGAAATCTGTTGCTTCAACAGGCATAGACGCAAACAACCCACTAAGGGCTATTCCTGAAACTATAACAAAACTTGGTAGAATCTTTTTTAACTTCATTGTTAAGTTCTCCTCTTTCTGTTTATCATATTATTTTGGTTAGTATCGATACAATTTGGAATATAACACGGAAGTTTATATATTTCAAATAATTTGAATAGATATAAATGTATGGAATCAAGTCAAAGCATTTTAGGAAAAATAGTATGCTAGAGTTTATTTTCCTCTTAATTGGAATTAAGCTATGTTATACTTTACTAGTAGCAACGTATAGAAGAACAAGAAAATTGTAACGAATAGGGGAATCAGCATGGGGAAAAGATATACAACATCTTATGAAATAGCCTACTATGATTGCGATATTAATGGGACAATGACGATGCCTTCCATGTTGGCAGTTGTAATCAGAGCATCGGAAGAACAAAGTGATGGGTTAGATCGAGGAGCAGCATTCGTCTCTTCTTTTGGTTTAGGCTGGGTGATTACAAACTATGAAATTCATATTAAGCGTTTGCCTAAAGTAGGAGAGAAAGTTGATATCACGACGGAAGCGATTGCTTATAATAAATATTTTTGTTATCGTCATTTTTGGATTCACGATCAAGAGGGAAATGAGTGTGTTTTAATCAAATCAACGTTTGTTTTGATCGACAAAAAGAATCGGAAAATGAGCAGTGTTCTTCCTGAAATTATCGAACCTTATGCATCTGAGAAAATTACCAAAATTTATCGTGGTGAAAAAATAGAAAAAGTGGGGTCTGGAACCTTTTTACCTTATCGAGTGCGTTTCTTCGATATTGATGGGAACCAGCATGTCAATAACTCAATTTATTTTAATTGGTTATTAGATGTTTTAGGCTATGATTTCTTAACACACCATGAGCCAACCTTTATTAATATCAAATTTGATAAAGAAGTAGAGTATGGACAGGAAATAGAAAGTCACTATGAAGTAAAAGAACAAGAGAACGAAAAGAAAACACTTCACGAAATTCAAATTGCTGGGCAAACTTATTGTGAAGCTAATATGAAGTGGCGAAAAAGAAAATAAAAAACGAGGTTGTGACATGCTAATGTCACAGCCCCGTTTGATTTTAAGGGTTTTTAGGAGATGAAAGAAATTTTTCTAAAGGAATATATCCATGCTTTTCTTCGCTATTTTTTAAGTTTTTCAATTGGAAGCCGAGTTTTAAATAGAAATCTTTTGCCGTTTTTGAAGCAGGAACTTCAATGCGAAGCGAGCGAGTATAAAAAGAATCTTTTTCTAACTGTTTCATCAAAGCAGAGCCGACTCCTTTGCCATGAAATTCTGGCAGAACGAACAAACTTAAAATAATACTTTCGTTCATAGAGCCCCAGAAAGGACAAATCGTTCCAGTTCCAATAATTTGGTGGTCAGATTCCGCAATATAGGTATGAGCAAAAGTGGCTTGTTCTGTCATTTTTTCAGGAGTATATTCTGCTACTAATTTCTCTATTTGGGCAGGTGGATAATCTTTACTATTAATTTCGATAAAATTTCTAGCCAGTAAGTCTGCAACAGCTTTTCCATCACTAGGGTGGAAAAGTCGAATGATGTAATCCATTTGAATCGGCTCCTTCATTGATTATTCCCATAAACTAGGTGCTGCTGTTACGCTAATGGTTTCTTTGCTGAAAGGATGAACAAGATGTAGTTCAATTGCATGAAGCATTAATCTTCCTTTCGCCGTTGGATTATAAAGAGGGTCTCCAACTATAGGGTAACCTTCACTAGCAAGGTGAACACGAATTTGATGGGTTCGTCCTGTCTCTAAAATACAATAGACATAAGTCTGGTTATTCACTTTTGAAGCGACTTGGACATGTGTAATAGCAATAGCACCATTTTTATTATCGATAAGTCGTTTTCTACGATCGTGGCGATCGCGTCCCATTTTTTTATTGATGGTCCAATTTTCTTTAGAGATCGATCCTGCAACAACTGCTTGGTAACGACGATAAATTTGTTTTTTCTCCAACATTCTTCCTAAAATAGGCAAGACAAATGGATTTTTGGCAAATAAAATAGCACCGCTGGTTTCTTTATCTAAACGATGAACTACATAAGGGATTTGGTCTTTAGCTGCTAGATAGGCAGCTAAATGATTCAGTAAAGTGTCGGCTTCATCTGGTTGATTCGGATGTGTTTTCATTCCAGCTGGTTTGTTCAAAATAATCAACTGCTGATCTTCAAATAGAACATTCACTTTTTTTGGATTTCCTAATAGTAAATGAGGCTTAGGATAGTCGCTATCTTCAAAAATTAAAGTGACGACATCTTTTGCGTTGACTTGAAAATGAAACAAAGCGGGTTCATCGTTGACTAAAACATTTTTTCGAGTACGCAAAAAGTGCCTGACCTTTCTGGGGACAAGCCATTCTGCTTCTAGAAGTTCTCGGACAGTTTTTGTTTGAAAATCTTTTGGTAGTGTTATCGTTAATTCCATTTATTTTCCACCTTTTAATAGGGAGTAAAAGTTTTTTAGATTATATGTGAGTACTTGGATTCTACCATAATTTTCAGACACATCCTAGTGTAAATCAATAGTAGGGAATGTTTTGTGGTAAAAAGGAAAATGATTCAATTTTGGAAAAATTTCTATAAAAAAATACCCACCTCTGGGAGGAGGTGGGAAAGGAGTTAAAAATGAAAAAGTTTTTGTTAGGGTTGTTTGTTGGTATAGTTATATAATACAAGCAAATTGTGAATAATTTGTGGTTAAACTACTTTAAAATTCACAAGAAAGTTTGAAGAAAATGTACTTTTTTCTGAAAAACCTAAAATCTTCACTTTCTTGAAAAAATCTTAAGTTTTTTTACATAAAATAAAAAGAATGCTATGCTAAAATATACTGAACAAGTCATTTCTCTGAAAATCATGCTAAGGTTGGATAGAATCAAAAATGAAGTATGGTAAAATGACAAAGTAAAACTTTTTGCATCATAATAATAGTTAATTAATAGAATACATACATAAAAGAAATCAGTCAGTATCTGATTCTTTCTAAAGAGGGAGTATTATGGATATAAAAACATTTTTTGGAAAAATTTTAGCTGGGTTGAAACGTTTTTGGACGTGGATTAAACCATATCTTTCAAGTTTTCATCAATGGCGAAAACGAGTTTGGAAAAAATACCAAATCAATAAAATTATTCTTTTGTTAGGGCTGGTTGTAGTTCTAATTACAAGCATTTATTTGTTTTATCTAGCTAAATCAGCGAATGTTAAAACGCTAAAATCAGATTTAAGTCAGTCGACAATTGTTTATGATGCAAATAATGATGAGGCAGGGAAACTAGGAAATAAAGGTTTTTTTGTAACGTTAGATAAAATCTCACCTTACATTCAGGATGCGGTTATTTCTACTGAAGATAAACGTTTTTATAACCATCATGGATACGATATTCAAGGGATTGCACGAGCAGTAGTTGGTAAGCTAACTTTTAGAAATGCTGGTGGTGGAAGTACAATTACACAGCAATTAGCAAAAAATGCTCTTTTGACACAAGAACAAACTTTTGACAGAAAAGCGAAAGAATTATTTTTGGCCATTGAAATTGAAAAGAAATACTCAAAAGAAGATATTTTAGCGATGTATTTAAATAATTCTTACTTCGGAAACGGGGTTTGGGGTGTGGAGGATGCCGCACACAAATATTTTGGGGTTAGTGCAGCAGAAGTGACACCAGGACAAGCGGCAACTATAGCGGGAATGCTAAAGGGACCAGGAATCTATAATCCAATTGATTATATCGAAAATGCGACTAATCGTCGAAATACGGTTTTACAGTTAATGGTTAATAATGGCAAACTGTCACAAGGGGAAGCAGATGCTGAAGCGAATATTGCTTTAGCTGGGCAGTTACAAGATAATTATTCTGATGCCAATACTGACTATCGCTATCCCTCATATTTTGATGCAGTTATTGACGAAGCGGTCAATCGTTATGGGCTTAAAGAATCAGACTTACTAAATAAAGGATTTAAAATTTATACGTCTTTAGATCAAAATTATCAATTAGCCATGGAAGAGACGTATCGAAATGATTCACTATTTCCACCCAATGCAGCAGATGGAGTAAAAGTTCAAAGTGGTTCTGTTGCTTTAGATCCTAAAACGGGTGGTGTCAAAGCGATTGTTGGAAGTCGTGGAGATCATGTTTTTAGAGGCTTCAACTACGCTACTCAAACAAAACGGTCGCCGGGCTCTTCAATAAAACCAATTTCAGTATATACACCAGCACTAGAGTCGGGATATAAACCTAGCAGTATTTTACAAGATGTTCCACAAGATGATTATTATCCTGCCAAAAATTATAGTGGAACAAACAGAGGCGAAGTTCCTATGTATGAAGCTTTGGGAGAAAGTCTGAATCTACCAGCGATTTGGTTAACACGACAAATGGGTGTAGACAAAGGATTTGAGAAAACACAAAAATTTGGGATTCCTTTAGTGAAAGAGGATCGTTATCCAGGTTTAGCTTTAGGTGGATTAAGGACGGGTGTTTCGCCATTAACTATGGCGGCAGCTTATGCGCCTTTCGCAAATGAGGGGAAGCAGCCAGAGACACATATCATTACGAAAATTGTTGACTCAACTGGGGCTGTTCGAGAAGATAAAACAGAAGTTAAATCCAAGCAAATCATTACCAAAGGAGTTTCCGAAGAAATTACTAGTATGCTTTTAGGTGTATTTAGTAATGGAACAGGAGCAAATGCGAATCCTTATGGGTATGTAATGGCTGGAAAAACTGGAACAACTGAAACCGATTTTGACCCAAGTAAAACGAATGATCAATGGGTTGTTGGCTATACGCCAGATGTGGTTATTTCAACTTGGTTAGGTTATGAACAAACAGATGAAAATCACTATCTTGAAGGAAGTAGTGCTACTTATGCCTCCAATATTTTTAATAGTCAAGCAAGTGGCATCATGCCTCACACAAAACAAACCCCATTTACAGTAGCGGATGCTTATGCAACGGGTGGCGAGATGGTTGCGGCTGGTCAAGGACAACAGGAACCAAATAGTGACTGGAAAGACAATGTTCAAGATATTGGTGGTAAAGTTAAAGAAGGTGCGCAAGACATTGGCGGAAAGCTGAAAGAAGGCGCTGATGATATTGGTGGTAAAATTAAAGAGGGCTGGGATGCTACAAAAGAGGGCTTAAAAAACTTTTTTGGTGGACTGAACGGACAATAATTGATAGGAAAAGGAATCAAAGAATGTTACAATATAGTAGAAAAAAGTAGAAATGAGGGATTAGATTGAGTAATATTTATGACACAGCCAATCAAGTTGAACGTGAAATTCGTGAATTAGCAGAATTTAAAGCTTTACAAGCAGCCTATGACGAAGTAAAAGCAGAAGAAGAATCATACAAATTATTTAAAGAGTTTCAAGGATTCCAACAAAGCTTGCAAGAAAAACAAATGCGTGGCGAAGAATTTTCAGATGAAGATGCTGAAAAAGCGCAAGCATTAGCAGTGCAAGTACAACAAGCAGAAGTAATTAATAAATTAATGGAAAAAGAACAAGCGTTTAGCTTAATCATTAATGATTTAAATCGAATCATTATGACTCCAATTCGTGATTTGTATAACGATTAAAATAAGTTAATTAAAGGGTATGGGATAAAGCTTAATTAGTTTTAGCCTGTACCTTTTAAAATTGAATTTAGGAGTAATAGCGTGGGAAATATAGATATATTTGAGGCGATGGCAACAAAATATGATTCACTTGAAAGAATAGAAATGTCAAAAATAATAGCAAATGAAATTCGTAACCACATTGTTTCTGGCAAGGAAAAAATAGCAATTGACTATGGCTGTGGTACTGGACTTGTTGGATTAGAGTTATATAATGAGTTCCATTCACTGCTTTTTGTTGATGCCGCAAAAAACATGATTACATTGGTTCAACAAAAAATTAAAAATAATCAGATAAAGAACGCAACAGCTCTGTGTTTAGATCTTGAATCTTCTATGGTTCCTAATTTTAGTGGGGACTATCTACTTTTAGTACAGGTATTGCTACATGTACAAGATATCGAACCTTTTCTTAGAAATTTATATGAGCATTTAAACAATAATGGACAGATACTAATTGTTGATTTTAACTATACAGAATCGATTATTTCTGATAAAGTTCATAATGGTTTCAAGCAAGAGAATTTGATGGAAATTATGGAGGAAATCGGCTTTGCAGAGATAAAAGTCAAAACTTTTTATCATGGTAAGAATAATTTTATGAATCAAGATGCCTCATTGTTTCTCTTAGATGCCAAGAAGATTGTTAAGAATTAGCAACGCAAGAAAAGATAAAAAGGATAGGCGTTGAAGACGGACAATTAAAATTTTTTATAAAATTAACAATTTCTAGCCCTGTCGTATCTATTCTTAAGTACAATGAGAATATAAAGAGGGGATAGCTTATGAAAAAAAGAGCAGTTTTAATTATTCATGGTTTTGGTGGAGATGAGCATGAAATTCTATATTTACATAATTACTTAGAACAAAATCAAGTGGACTCTTTCTGGATACGTTTAACAGGTCATGGAGAAAACAAAGAAAGTTTTTCAAAAGCGACTTATCAAGACTGGTTAAATGATGTGGAATCTAAAATAAAAAAGCTCCAGAAGGACTATGAAAATATTACTTGTATTGGTTTTTCGATGGGCGGTCTTTTAACGATTCAATTGTCAGAGCACTACTTGATTGACCAAGTTGTTTTGTGTAATACACCAATCTATCTTTACAATATTTCTGTTATTACTTCTGACCTTGTTCAAGCGATTTTTGCTAAGCATCAAGAAAAGCGAGCTTATTATTTTGGCTCAGTAAGAGAAACTTCATTTAAAGCGTGTTTTCAGTTTCTTACTTTATTGTTTTCAACGAAGAAAAAATTGAAAATAGGAATCAAAGATGACTTGAAAGATAATATTCTTATTCTACAAAATAAACGGGATGAAACGACTTATTATAAAAGTGCAACCTATATTGCAAAACTTTGTGATTTTAGAGTTTCGTTAAACCTTTATAATGGTGGAACGCATCAACTTTTTTTAAGTGAAAATAAAGAGAATGCTGCTAAAGACATTTTAAAATTCATTACAGCTTAGTTATGAATAATTTATCGCGTGGTAAAAAATAAATAACCAATTAGATGGAAGCGTTTAGGCAAAAGAAAGATTGCCTAGAGGCTTTCTTTTTAACTTTAGACTTTCTGTATAGCTTTAACAAGATATGTAGAACAGATTCTTTAGCATTAAAGAAGAATTAATCAGTTATAAACGCCTATTTTTATAATCATAGCAAATGGTCAAAGAAAGTAACCTCCTAAATTTGACAGTTAGAAACAAAAAAATCTCCAAACTTCCTTTAATTAGTGATATAGTAATAAGTAAAAGGAAAAGAATTGGAGAATTAAACGGTTATGATTGGAATTTATGATTATACAGTCATACTAACTTATGGAAATGCGGTATTTTCAATTATTGGTATGTATTATGCGCTTCATCAAAATATTTTAGCAGGTATTATTTGTCTAATATTTTCAGGGATTTGTGATATGTTTGACGGATTTGTGGCAAGTTTTAAAAAACGAAGTAAAAGTGAGGTTTGTTATGGTATACAAATTGACTCTTTGGCTGATTTAATTAGTTTCGGTGTATTTCCAACAGTGTTAGCATATGCTGCTGGCTTAACCCAAGGAATTTATTTACCTTTATTTGTTTTTTACATTTTGGCTGCGTTAATTCGTTTAGCTTATTTCAATGTGACTGAGATGGAACGAAGAGATTCTCAGAATAAAAAGCGAGAGTATTATGAAGGATTACCTGTAACTAGTAGTGCAGCTCTTATTCCGTTACTATTCTTTTTATGCGGAAGGTTTCAGTTCTCGTTCCCGTTTCTATACCCTTTTGCTTTACTAATTATAGGAACGCTATTTATCTCAAAAGTGAAAATCAAGAAATTGGAGCCAAGAAAATTAGCTGCGGGTCTATTTATAGGAACGATTATTGCTATTTTTATGCGCTAAGTGAAACTAAAGGAGAAACGAAATGAAAAAACAATTTGAAACAATTGCTATTTCTGAACATGACAGTCAATCGTTAAACTTTTTATATAAAAACCGATTGGGGCGTTTCTTTTTAAAACTAATGATCCAGCCAGCTGTTTCTAAGCTGGCTGGTGTTTATTTAGACAGTTTTTTTTCAAAAGGAATGATCCCAAGATTTATTAATAAAAACCAGATTGTGATGGAAGAGTACCAAAAGGCGGACTATGCTTCATTTAACAAATTTTTTATGAGAGAAATAAAACCTGAGGCAAGGCCTTTTCCAAAGGAGCAGAAACAATTAGCAGCTCCATGTGATGGGAAAGTTACTGCTTACTCTATTGATTCAAGTAGTGTTTTTAAAATTAAAAATTCAATATACAATGTGTCTGGATTACTTGAAGACAGCGCGTTAGGAAAAGAATGGTTAGGAGGAATGGCAGTCATTTTGCGTTTAACTCCAGATGATTATCATCATTACTATTTTATTGACGCTGGAAGGATTTCTACGTATAAAAAAATATCAGGACTTTTTCACACGGTTCGCCCGATTGCTATTCATAATGAGCCAGTCTTTAGTAGAAATACAAGGGAAGTAACCATTATTGAAACAGAACAGTTTGGTAAAATCGCACAAATTGAAGTAGGTGCCTTGATGGTCGGAAAAATAGAAAATTTGAAAGAATCAGGAACTTGTCAACGTTTTGAAAAAAAAGGCTGGTTTGAATTTGGTGGATCAACAGTGATTTTGCTTTTCCAAAAAGGAGAAGTGACGATTGCCTCAGAAATACTTGAAAATACAAGTAATCAGCAAGAAACTAGAATAAAACTAGGAGAAGTGATTGGAGTAGGAGGCGAAAAACATAAATAAAATAGCTGTTTTGATTATTTCACTGCTACTTTTTTTAAGTAGTTATTATGTAGGAAGTAAGATTCTAACTCTGTTGGAAAAATTTTTGAAATTTAAATGGCCTGTATTATTTTGGATGATTTTCAGCCTTTTAACCTTGTCTACCTGTCTTACTTTTTTACTATTTGATAAAAATGTTGGGGCTTTTGTAGGGAAACTTGGCAGCTATTGGTTTGCTTTTTTACTGACAGCGTTAGTTGTTTTTGGTCTGACGGGGGTGTTCTATCGAATCGCTAGTAAATTGATGCCACTTTCGGATCAAAATGAGACGCTAATAACGTTAGGTGCATTGTTATTTATTCTACTTTTTATCGGCTATGGTTTTTGGCAAGGACAAGCAATTAAAACGGCACATTATCAAGTGAATATTGACAAGAGGGCGAAATCGGATAAAAAAAATCTTCGTGCTGTTCTGATTAGTGATGTTCATTTGGGGTATATTAATGATGAGAAAAAATTTGAAAAAATAGTTACAAAAATAAATGCATTACATCCAGACATAGTATTGATTTCTGGCGATCTTTTTGATGGGAATTACGAAGCTTTGCAAGAACCTCAAAAGATTATTAAAGAATTAAATCGTTTGAACGCTAACTATGGAACCTATCTTTGCTGGGGAAATCATGATGCTGGCGAAACGTTTAAGAAAATGAAAGCTCTGGTGGCTAAAACGGATATTACGTTGTTGGAGGATGAAATAGCAATCGTTGAGGATACTTTTTTGATTGCGGGTCGAAAAGATAGTCGCCCGATTGGTTCGCAAGATGGGAAACGCCAAAGTATTGAGAAACAGTTAAAAGCTGCGAGAGAAGATTTACCTGTTATCATTTTAGATCATCAACCTTCAACGATTAATGAATATGGTGGCAATGTTGATTTAATTGTATCGGGTCATACACATCAGGGGCAAGTTTTTCCTTTTAATTTAGTAACAAACGCCTACTTTACTGTAGATTATGGCTATTATCGAAAAGAGAATGTTGCTCCACAAGTAGTTGTTTCATCAGGTGTTGGTGTCTGGGGGCCGCCAATGAGGGTCGGGACGCAGAGCGAGATTGTGGCGATTGACATAAAGCTGAAATAACAAAAAAGTTAATAAAGAGGAGCTATTAATGTGTATTCCCACATTAGAGTTTTTTTGAAACGAGTATCATAATAAAAAAGTTGTCGGATTAAAAATTTTGTACCGTTCTGTTTTGTGGGAATACAAAATTAACAGCTCCATGGAAGTCAATGCAATGAAAGAAGGACTAGATTGCATTGTTTATAAATACAGGTTTGTCCAACAGTGACATTGGAAGAAAGAGTCATACGGGATCAAAACAAGTATTCATTTTGATTGTAACGAAAAATCAGCGGCTTTTTTACCCTTTTTCTAAATAAAGTTGGGATTTTATTTTAGCGAAAATTGACTGAGCATCGTGCCTTCGGGGTAATTAGTAAAAGCTCGTGATTGCTATCACGCGGTGAACACTGATTTTTCATTACTCTCAAGATATAACTATCAATCATTAGAAAACAGTTAGCGTGCAAACCTATTCTCCAAAAAACGGATAGTCATACTATAAAAAGAGTGAAAAAAACAGCATTAGTCACCTACTAATACTGTGCAAAAGTTCAATTAATAAGCATTAACAACATCCAAGTAATAAAAATGCTAAAAAAGACTAGTAATTTAGCGAATTTTTAAGTAAAATGGAAGGAGTCAATGAAAATTGACTTGGGCAACTTGTATGATTAGTGTGTGCTAATTATACAGGACTCTGGGAAAGGATTGCCGTCTTTTCTCGGAGTGCCTTTTTATTTTATTTTTTCACTCTAATTATCTCACTTAATAAGACAAAAAAATGATATTAGTCAGCTACTAATACCATGCAAGAGTTCAATAAATAAGCATTTCTAACAATCATTTCATACATAATAGATTTAAAAGACTAAAAATCTTACCGTATTTTATAATAAAATGAAAGTAGTTAATGAAAATTAACTGAAGGCAACTTGTATTATTAGTGTGTGCTGATAATACAGGGCTCTGTAGAAGAATTTGCCGTTTTTCTATAGGGCGCCTTTTTTATTTTTCGTTCTTACATTTAATTCTACCTTAATACGCTATTAATAGTCAACACAATATTGATATTTACTTAATAATAATTTTATATGTTTTACAATTTTTTTTCAGAATTTGAATGAAAAAAAAGATTCCCTGAAAGGATTATGATTATCGTATAACAAAATAGAAACGTATTCGTTCTCCTTTATAAAAAAATGAAAAACGAACAAATTTTCGTATCTTTATTACTGACCAGAACTCTTTAAAATGATATGATAAAAGTAATGAAAAATGATTGGAGAATAATGCTGATGAAATTATTGCATACGGCAGATTTACATATAGATCGAGCATTTGAAGGGCTGAAAGATATGCCAATAGAAGTGGCTCATCAACTACAACAAGCGAATCAAAAAGTATTAGAAAGAATCATAGATGTTGCTATCCAAAGCGAAGTAGATGCAGTTGTTTTTGCTGGAGATACGTTTCATCAAAGTAGGACGTCTATTCGGACACAAGCTTATTTTATTAAAGCCTTAAAGCGTTTGGAACAAGCGCAAATCCCTGTCATCATTACTTTCGGTAACCATGATTATTATGTTGCTGAACGTTACTGGTTTGATTTTCCAAAGAATGTTCATATTTTTGATAAAGAGCAAGTGAAAACTCATTATTTTGTTACGAAACATCAAGAAAAAGTCGCTATATCAGGTTTCAGTTATGAACACTCTTGGATCAATGAGAACAAATTAAATGAGTTTCCTCAAAAAGATTCTACCGTAGATCTTCATTTAGGGATTTATCATGGCGATACCAGCAACCAGCATGACGCTCAAAACTATGCTCCCTTTTCTTTTAGTGAAATGAAACAAAAAAACTATGATTATTGGGCATTAGGACATATTCATCAACCACAAATAGTTAGTGCACAACCATTAATTGTCTATCCTGGAACTCCCCAAGGGCATACCAAAAAGGAAGTTACAGCCCAAGGGATAGCTTTGGTAAATGTTGGAAAGGGTCATTCAACGGTTCACTTTCAACCTGTGGCGCAAGTGGGGTGGCAAAAAAAATCTTATTCTCTTTCAAACTGTCAGTCATTGAAAGAAAGTCTACAATTTTTAACAAAAGCAATTTTGCTGGAGGAAATAAATAAAGCCGATACTATTTTACTAGAAGTTCATCTGCAAGAAGTAGAACATTTAGGAGAAGAGTTTCAACTCTCATATAGAAATGGAGAATTGCTTCATTACGTGCAGGAAGAGGTATTGTTGCGTTCTAACAATACATTATTTCCTTTTCAGTTGGTAGTAAAGGAAGCTTTAATGGAGAAAAAAGCGTTAATTTTAGCCGATAAAGAACTGCTACATCAGCTAGAAAAGAATTATTTGCAGGCGGATATTTTTTCTGATGTGATGAAAGAGCTCACTCAAAATCCAGCTTTTTCTAAAGCGGTCAAGATTGATGATTATTGGCGCCAAAAGAGTCTTATCAGTGCTGACCAGCAAATTAAAGAGGATTTTGATATCAAGGAGGGTCGCTGATGAAATTGAAAGCGATAGAAATGGTTGGTTTTGGGAAATGGCAGCAACATAAAATAGAATTTTCTGCAGGCAATCAATTGTTTTATGGTGAAAATGAAGCTGGAAAATCAACAATTTATCAATTTATTCAAGTAATGCTTTTTGGTTTTCCTACAAAAGGGAAGAATAAAAAAGATTATATGCCTAAAAAGGGTGGCTTATACGGCGGTTATTTGTGGCTAGAACATCCAATCTATGGAGAAGTGAAAATTGAGCGATTCAAAGACCAACGCAAAGGGCAAGCGAAAGTCTACTGTAACCAGCAAATAGGCGATGAAAAATTACTAGAAAAAATAGTACACCCTTTGACGAAGGAACTGGCTCAATCTGTTTATACTTTTCAACAAGAGCAACTGAATGAATTAAATAAGCTAGGAGAGGAAGAACTCCAAAAATCACTTTTATCACTAGGAGTCTCTGGCAGTCATCAGCTTTTAACAAGTAGAGAAGAGTATTTTAAAAAGGCCCAAATGCTTTATAAAGGCAAAGGAAGCCAGCCACCATTAAATCAGAAGCTAATTGCGTTTCAGGAGCTACAGAAAAAAATTGATACGAAAGAAAAACAAGAACAGTCTTTTCAAGAGGTTATTACGAAACTATCAAGCCTTCAAAAAGAAATTGCGCAACTTCAAGGCTCGATTCACTCTGATAAAGAGCTACAACATCTCAATGAAAAACGTCAAATGAATTTTCCATTATATGAAGAACTACAACAATTAAATGTGGATCAATCGGTCGGTGAAAAGGGTTCTATAAACTCAAAAGATCAGAAGGAGTTACAAGCTGCTTATCAGCAAAATCAATTCTTAAATGAGGAATTAGCTAGGTTGAGCTATGAGATTGCCGTTCAAAGTGAGACTAGTGAACAAACGGAGCTTTTCAATTTTTATTTAAGGGAAGAAGAAACAATTCAAACGTTGTTGAATCGGCGATATGAGATAGACAAACAATTATCAGAGCTAGAATGGATGGAGCAATCATTTGCGCAAAACCAAGAGGAGATGGCGCAGCTTGAAAGCAAGTGGAACTGGAGCAGCCAAACACCCCCACAATTGTTTTTTGATGAACAGGAAGTAAAACAATTAAGAGAAGCGGAGGTTGCCCGAGCAGTTGATTTGCAAGATGCTGAAATGAACCTGCAATTATTGCAAAAAGATTTAGAAACTAGAGAAGAAAATCTAAGTAGCTTTGAAGAAGCCAACAAAGAAATTTTTAGAAAAGATGCTAGCAAAAAAGAAAAGAAAGTAAAAATTGTTTGGTGTATAGCAGCAGTTGTGCTGGTTCTAATAGGACTATTTTTACCAAAACCAATGAATTTCATCCTGTATGGCGTAAGCCTGTTACCTCTAGTTATTGGGGTATTGCCTGTTATTTATCAGCCAAAAGATAATTATGAAAATGAAAAAAAACAATGGCAAGAAAAGCTTTCTCAACTGGATTATTTAAATGAGCAATTAATTGTAGTGAAACAGCAACTGACAAAGGTTAAAGTGGCGAATCAGTTAGCGGAGGAAGAACTGCAGCAAAAAGTACAGGAAAACCATTTAGGTAAACTAGATCGAGTTGATTTGTGGATGAATCATCGAAGTGACATTACTCAATACTTGATTTTAATAAATACCAATAAAGAACTGACAAATCAATTAAAAGAAAATCAAAAAAATCTTGAAGAAGTAAAGCAGCTAACGGAAAAATTTATCGCTTGGTTGCCAATTTCAAGAAAACCATTAAAAGAAAGAATAGAACAGATTCGTCATTTCTCAGATCAAATGGAAAAAATTAAATTTGCACAAGAGTATCAAGCCGATGCGTATTCTAGACAAACAATTAGAGAATTGAAAACCAAGCAACATGATTTAGTTGAAGAGATTCGTCCATTATTAAAAAAATATGGGATAGTCTCCATCGAGAGCGTTCCACAACAGCTTCAAGCGTATCAAACACAAGACAAACGGAAAAACCGCTACCAAGAAATTAGGGCTATTTTAGGGGATCTTTATGAGGAAGGAACGACCGCAGAATGGTTAGTGCAACAGAAAAAACTATTAACTGAAAAACAGTCCCAAGATAATGTACAGTTGCAAGAATGGCAAACACAAGAACAGGAATTGTTATATCAGCAACAACAGATGTTACAAGATGGAACTTTAGATGAGCTATACCAAGAGCAAGCAATGTTAAAAACAGAGATTGAAGAGTTAGCCTTACAGTGGTCAGGATTTTGGTTAGCGGGCCAGCTTTTAATGGATTTATTGACGGAGCTTTCAGAGCAGCAACTTCCTAGTTTACTGAAAAAAGCGACGAATTATTTTAATATTTTAACCAATGATTCTTATCAGGAAATTCAATTGGAAGAGGGTTCATTGATTTTAGTGGACAAAGGACAACAACATTTTACTGTCCAAGACTTGTCTACAGGAACAAGAGACCAGTTGATTATGGCGATTAGGTTTGCGTTTTTATATTTACAAGGGAAGAGAATTTTTTCACCAGTTATGGTAGATGATGGCTGGTTACACTATGATCAACAAAGAAAGCGTCACTTGGCCAAACTTTTTGAATCATTTGGTGAAACCCAGCAAATTATTTGTTTTTCTTCGGACCGAGAAATGGTAAGCTATTACCAAGAGCTGAATCAACGTGTTATCTATTTAGAGGGGGCATAAGTATATGAAAAAATTACGTGAATTAACAATCGATGAGACATTTGAACTTTTTCTTTTAATTAAAAATGCAGACGTAAGAATCGCAAAAAATGGGAAAAAATTTATTGCTTTTACTTTTCAAGACACATCTGGAACGATAGATGGAAAATACTGGGATGCTTCTGAGGAAGAAATTAGTCGTTTCTCAGCAGGGAATGTGATTCTTTTGAACGGAAAACGGGAAGTATATCAAGGAAATCCGCAAGTCAAAATTATTCATATGAGATTGGCAAAACCAGAAGAACCAAATCAGCCAACTTTATATATGGAGAGAGCTCCTTTAAAGAGAGAAGATATGATTGAAGAAATGAATCAAACGATTTTTGAAATTACCAATGCTCACTGGCAAAGGATTGTTCGTCATATTCTAACCAAGTATCAAAAAGAATTCTTCGATTATCCAGCAGCAAAAAGAAATCATCATGCTTTTGCCAATGGGTTAGCATATCATACGATTTCAATGTTGCGGTTAGGTAAAGCGATTTGTAAAGAATATGAAGAGCTAAATGCACCACTACTTTATGCGGGAATAATATTGCATGATTTAGGGAAAGTCAAAGAATTGTCTGGAGCGATGTCAACTGAGTATACTTTGGCTGGAAATTTAATCGGTCACTTAGTACTTGCTGAAGAAGAGATTAGTAAAGCTTGTTCTGCGTTAAAAATAGATGAAGCTGAGGAAGATGTAATTATTTTGAAACACATGGTACTAGCTCATCATGGGTTATTGGAATACGGTTCACCTGTTCGCCCAAGAATTATGGAGGCAGAAATTTTACATCAAATCGATAATATGGATGCATCTATTCAAATGATGTTAAGTTCTATTCGACAAACAGAACCAGGGCAATATACGGATCGGATTTTTGGATTAGAAAATCGCAGTTTTTATGTACCAAAAGATTGCTGAAAAAGTCTGGAGTTGAAAACAATGAATCAATCTGTAGTAGAGCTTTGGCAACAATTTAAGCAAGAAAAACATGTCACTCATGATTGTTATGAAGCTTGGAGCTTTGGCAATTCTCCTGCAATGGCTGATGAATTGCTTTCATTAGTGTTAAGTGGAGAAAAAACAGGCACCTCTTCGTTGTATAGTCTGTATGAGCTAGAAAATGAAAAAATTCCTGAAGCAGGTGACTACAGCGTAATATTGGATGGACAAAATCAAGCGAAAGCAATTATCTGTAGTAAGGTGATTGATGTGCTACCTTATAACCAAATAGCCGAAGTTCATGGTTATTTAGAAGGAGAAGGGGACCGCGATTTAGCTTATTGGCGGAGTGTCCATCAACCTTATTTTGAGGCTGAATTAGCGAAATATGACAAGCAATTTAGAGAAGATATGTCTGTCGTATATGAGTTGTTTGAAGTAGTATACAGAGCCTAAACAAAAAGAGTATCTTCAGTTGTTAAAAATAGAAGGAATAGAAAAAAACCAATTGCTGATTTAACAGGCAATTGGTTTTTAATTGTTCTCTTATTTAGAAGAATCTTCTGTTTTGCTTGAAGAGCTAGTTTCTTCTTTAGCAGAAGAGTCACTTGCTTTTTCTTTTTTATCAGAAGAAGAATCTTTAGATTTTTCAGAGCTATCTTTTTTAGCAGCTGAATCTTCAGTTTGTAAGTATGGTGTTAATACTTCTTTGAAGGCGTCATCTTTGATTTTTACATTTGCTTCTTTTAATGCATCGCTAATTACTTTAGCAACAAATTCTTGATTAGAAAGTTTTGCTTCTTCAGCAATTTTTTTCAATTCTTTTTCGTAAGGCTTCATGTCGTTGCCTTTACCTGTGTTTTTAGTCATTTTGATAATGTAATAAACAGATTGGTAACCAGTGCTATCTGTTGCTTGGATAGGCTCAGAAATTTCGCCGTCTTTTAATTTGAAGGCAGCGTCTTTAGCAGCTGCTGGAATTTCTTGGCTTTGAGAATCAAATTTTACTTTTCCGCCATCTTTTTTAGAGGCATCTGTTGATTTTTCTTTAGCGATTTTTGTGAAGTCGCCACCATCAGTTAATTCTTTTTTGATTGCTTTCGCTTCATCTTCAGTAGCAACTGTAATAATTTGAGCTTCTACTTCTGGATGGAAAGTTGCCCAAGCTTCTTTTAAATCTTCATCAGTAATTTTTACTTTTGCTTTCAAGCCAGCTTCAAAAGCCAGGTTTTGTTTTAATTGTTTTTTGAAATCAGCTTCAGTAAGACCTTGTTGTTTTAAGTAATCTTCAAGTTTTGTTCCTTGCGCTTCGGCTGCTTTTTTTGTTTCGTCATATTTCTTTTGAACATCTTTATCGGTAATATTTTTCCCGTATTTGTCTTCAAAAACTTTGTATACAATCATGTTACGAACGGTATTTTGACTTTCTTGACTACCTTTTACTTGTTTGTAAAAGTCATCAACAGTAATTGTGGCACCTTTCATTGATGCAATGTCTTGTGTACCACTTGAACAAGCAGCTAAAGTAAAAATACTAAATATGCCTGCTGCAGCTAAAATTAATTTTTTCTTCATTCGTTTAGCACTCCTAATTTTTTATTATTTTATGTAAGCTATAAGTTCTCACGAATATTACTATACCATATAATCTTTTAGAAAAGAAATACCAAACACATACTTTCTAAGAAAATTCAATATTTAGACATATTTAGAGGGTGTTTGAAAATTCTAAGAGCACATCGTTTTTAAGAAGAATTAGTGAACCAGTAGTTATAAAGTTTAAATTAGGTATGATATAATTTTTTTCTTTTGATCCTGTTAGCCTATTTTTTGAAAATTAAAATTTCATCGTAGTGTTCAAACACTGTCTAGTATTGTGATCACTTTAGAATTGGGGGATGCTTCAAAATAAAAGGGCAGATAGCTGGCTGGAAGTAACTATGCAATTTCATCCCATAACATAGGGGGACAAAGAAAGCAAAGAGCGTATCCATTGTGCAGAACTTCACTACAAAATTAGTCTCATACAGTTCGACTAGTAACCCTTTCCTAAGACGAACGAACATAATTAGAGTCAAAAGAGCTGTAAATATCTTTAAAACACTTAAGGAAACAGCGTTCTCTATGATTGCCTTCTTTCCAATCTTAATGCTTTAGCATTTGGAAATTGGAGATGAAGTGTTTTCTGCCACTTTATAACATGCATCATCTGCTCTGCAAGCAGTCGCAGTGATTCTCAGCAATGTCTTACTGTGGCGGGCGTCTTTTGCGAGGAAACAATTACCCAATTACTTTCTAAGCTGCTTGTTCTTAGCTTGAAGCACATTCATTGACGCTACAAAAAGTTCAAAATAGCCGATTGTCAATTTGAATGTGGTTTGAAAACTAGGTTAACAAATTTTCAAAAAAGTTTTTCTTCCAGAGAAACAGCGGAACCACCAGCAGTTGGTTCCACGGTTTTCCACGGGTACTAAGTACTGGTAGTGGAGCCAAGTCGTTCTTTGTTTATTGATAGAGTAGAATAATCTAATCTATTTTATACAACACTAATTTGTCTTTGTTTTTACTGGTGGGTTAGTACAGTCAAAAATAGTCGCAATCATCCAATGCTGAATTTTTGTTATATTTTCTTTAAGGTTATAAAATAGGAATAGGAAGTTTGTATGTTCCAATTGTCGTTCTTCTATTTTTAATTGAAAAATCTATTTTTATGAAAGGATTGATAGTGATGAATAGAAAAGCTTTAAAACAAGAAGCAAAAGAAACGTTAAAAGGCCGCTGGAAAGAGGCTGTCTTGCTAAATCTAATTCCAACAGCAATCATGATTATTGCATCTATTATTTTGGTTAGTCTTTTTATGTTGTTTTTTAGTTTATTTGATTTTAATAGTTACAGTTCATATTCTTCGATGGACCATGCCAATAATGCTAGCAGTAGTGGCGGAGGAGGACTGATTTCGGGATTATTGACTGCTTTATTTACAGTAGGGATATCTTGGACATTTCTGGACTTGTTAAGAAATCCGGGTCGTGAAATTAGACCATTTAAAGATGCTACAAGAGGATTTCGAGATGCCTTTTTAGGTCCTATAATTGGTTTGTATCTATTGCAAGCCGTTTTCATTTTCTTTTGGACTCTGCTATTTATTATTCCAGGATTTATTAAAGGATATGCTTATTCACAAACCTATTTTATTTATTATGATACTTACGCTACAACTGGTGAAAAACTTCGTTTTACAGATTGTATTACTGCCAGTCGTCAATTGATGAAGGGGCATAAAATGCAACTGTTTATTTTAGACCTTAGTTTTATTCCTTGGTATCTTTTAGGTATTTTAACCTTTGGGATTGGTTTTCTATGGATTACGCCTTATGTTAATACAACTAAAGCTGCTTTTTACAATACACTAGCGGAAGCAGAAACTATTGAAGAAAACTAGTAACAACTGGTTGAAACTAAAACAAAAAAATACCAGCCAACTCTGTTTTAGTAATGAGTTTGACTGGTATTTTTGTTTTATTCTTCAGGAAAATCTGGCAAATCATTTTGTAGCTTTGCTAGTTGTTCATTCATTTGTTCAATTCTTGGATCTGCTTGGAAGCGAAAGTTATCCACGTCTCTTTGAACGCCATCAACGAAAGGTTCAATTAAGGTACTGGCAGTTATTCTAACCTCTTCTAAGGAAGATTTGAATTGTTCCAGACTATCATTTACATCCATTGTTAAATCAGTTAAGTCATCAATTTCATCGACAATTTTTTGACGGGTTTCTTTCCCACTTCTAGGAGCCAAAAACAAGCCACCTAGGCCGCCAATAACGGAACCCCAAAAAAGACCTCTTGCAAATCTTGACATTAATGAATCACCTGCTTTTCTATTTTTTTAGCAATTTCTTGCATTTGTTCTGGTGAGTATTGGCTTTGGTTATTACCAAAATGGATAGAAAAATCATCTGATTTTCCATAGCGTGGAATTAAATGAATATGGGAGTGGAAAACGGATTGGTAAGCCATCTCTTTATTATTATTGATGATATTTAACCCTTCCATTTCAGGAAATGCCTTTTCCAACGCACGAGCAACTTTAGGCACACAAGCAAAAACAGTAGCGGCTAAGTCCCCGTCATATTCAAAAATATCAGTAACATGTTTTTTGGGAATCAAAAGTGTATGACCTTTCGTAGCTTGCGTAATATCTAAAAAGGCATATACATTGTCATCCTCATAGACTTTATAACTGGGAATTTCGTGGTTAACTATTTTACAAAAAATACAATCTGTCATGATACCCCTCTTTTCTTTTATTTTATTGCGGAATTAGGATGTGTTTGAAAGCTCTAGTGACGATTATTTTAGTGGATTGTATGTTACTTGTTGTCACAAAAGTTCCCTCGCCTAAGTAACACGTAAGCTACTTTTCGTCTTAGTTATCCACACAATTCTTTGGAAAAACTGGTTTTTACCTTAGTTTTCAGAGACATTCTAGTTACCGTTTTGAAAGATTAGATAAGTGCTTAACTTTACTTTACCATATCTTGATTTTTATTTGGAAAAAAAGTGCATGTTTCCTTTAAAAACTTCGTGGTATAATAGAAATACTTGTGCTGCTCATTTTCAAAGATGAACGAGCATAAAACTGTTTGGAGGAAAAGAAATGAGTTTAACGATTGAACATTTAACAGGTGGCTACGGTCATATTCCTGTATTAAAAGATATCAGTTTCGAAGTGAAATCTGGTGAAATGGTAGGATTAATTGGTTTAAATGGTGCTGGAAAAAGTACTGCAATCAAAAATGTGATCGGTCTATTGACACCCCAAAAGGGAAAAATTTCAATTGATGGAGAAACATTAAAAGAGCAGCCAGAAAGTTACCGAAAAAAAATTGGTTATATTCCTGAAACACCATCCCTTTACGAAGAGCTGACTTTAAGAGAACATATTGAAGTGACAGCAATGGCCTATGATATTCCAGTAGAAGAAGCATTTAGAAGAGCCAGCGTATTGTTAGAGACTTTTCGTTTAGAGAACAAGTTAGATTGGTTTCCTGCAAACTTTTCTAAAGGGATGAAGCAAAAAGTGATGGTTCTATGTGCCTTTTTAATTGAGCCAAGTTTATATATTATTGATGAACCTTTTTTAGGACTAGATCCATTAGCGATTCATGCATTATTGGAATTAATGGACGAGATGCGTAATCAAGGGGCAGCGATTTTAATGTCTACTCATATTTTAGCAACAGCTGAAAGATATTGTGATCGATTCGTGGTTCTTCACGAGGGAGAAGTAAGAGCTGTTGGTTCTATGGAAGAATTAAGGAAAGAGTTCAATTTACCTGAATCCTCTTTAGATGATATCTATATTGCTTTAACGAAGGAAGAAAAGGTGGGATAATATGACTGGTTTTTATAGCACTCGATTATCCAGACATTTGAAAAAAATGATGAAGTACATGCGCTATGTCTTCAATGATCATTTTATTTTAGTCTGCGTTTTTCTTTTAGGAGGATTAGGTTTTTATTATTCTGAGACATTAAAAACATTACCGAAAGATTTTGTTTGGGGTAGAATGATTGTCGCAGTTATTTGGTTAGTGACTTTGTTGTTTGGCAAGATTGCTACACTAGCTGAAGAGGCTGACAAGGTGTTTATATTACCAAAAGAGCCGGAAATGAAAGGTTATTTGCTTCGTGCTGTCCGTTATTCTTTTTGGTTACCTTTTATTACCTTGTTATTAGTAAGTGGGATGACTATGCCACTGGTTGTTATTTCGACAGGCTGGACTTTTTCAACTTTCTTTTTTTTCTTAGCTACATTGGCATTTTTGAAAATTAGCCATCTTTTGCTACAGAAATATGAGTTGTATCAAATTTCCACAAGTCAGCGTCAAGGAGGGGTCATTCTTTGGGCATTGACTAGTTTGCTTATCATTTTGAGTGGTTTGTATGTATCTCCATATGTGGGGCTGGCTTTGGGATTGTTTCAGTCGGTGTGTTTCTATTTCATTCTGAAGAGAAAAGAACAAGAAGTTTCTTTAGATTGGGAAGGTATGATTCAAAAAGAAAAAAATCGGATGCATCAAATTTATCAATTTATTCATTTATTTACAGATGTTCCTGAAATAACTAGTAGTGTGAAACGCAGAAAAATTTTTGATCCACTTTTAAATAGAATCAAAAAAAATACGGCGAATACGTACTTTTATCTTTATGGGAGAAGTTTTATCAGAGGTTCTGAATTTAGTGGTTTGTTTCTCCGACTAGTATTCGTTGGTGGGATTATTTTACTATTCTTAAAAGAGTTTTGGATTTCGTTAGGTGTTTCAGTACTATTTATTTATTTGATTGGGTTTCAGTTAATTCCGATTTATGTTCGATTTGATTATATGATTATGACTCATTTGTATCCAATTCCTATGAAGCAAAAGAAACAAGCGGTGAGTCAATTAATTACATGGTTATTGTTGATTGCAGCAATTTTATTTAGTATTTTTGTTATCATTGCTTTGCCAGTTTTTTCTGAAGTACTAGTTATTATTGGGGCACTTGCCGTTGAAGTTGTTCTTTTTTCAAAAATTTATGTTCCGTATCGCTTAAAGAAAATGGAGGGTTAATAGATGTATGTTTTATGGAATGATCAAATCGTCCAACGTGATGAAGTGAAATTAGATATTGAGGATCGTGGGTATCAATATGGTGATGGCCTATATGAAGTTGTCCGAGTTTATAACGGGCACTTATTTATGTTTCAAGAGCATTTAAACCGTTTATGGACTGGCGCTGAAAAAATTAAGTTACACTTGCCATTTACAAAAGAAGAGCTCGCAACAAACTTGAAAAAGTTGGTAGCTCTTGAAGGAATTCAAGAAGGAAAGCTCTATTTTCAAGTGACTAGAGGAATAGACTCCCCTAGAAATCACGCATTGCCAGATCCAACGAAAGTTAGTGGCGTATTGACCGCAAATATTATTCCGTACGAGCGACCAGTAGAGAAGCAATTAAAGGGGATTAAAGTAGGGGTTGTTCCAGATACTCGATGGCTCCACTGTGACATTAAATCTTTAAGTTTATTAGGCAATGTTCTAGCGTTGGAAAATGCTCGTAGTCGTGGTTTTGATGATGCTGTTTTGGTTAGAGATGGAAAAGTAACAGAAGCTTCTGCTGCCAATTTTTGGTTGGTAAAAGATGACGTGATTTATACTCATCCCGATGGAAATTTAATTTTACCGGGAATCACGAAGAAAAAGATTATACAGTTAGCTACTGACTTAGGAATTCCAGTGAAGGAAAAAGCGTTTAATGAAGAAGAGTTATTCTCAGCAGATGAGTGTTTTATTTCCGGCTCTTTGATTGAGTTGATTCCTGTGGTTCAAATAGAGGATCAAGTTGTTGGCACTGGACAATTAGGTGAATGGACTAAAAAAATTCAAGAGGCTTATATTGCTTCTGTTAACAGTATTTGCAAAGATTAAATAGATATCTTTATTAAAAGTACAGTAGAGATGCTTGACGAAGACCGCCAGGGGCGATAGAATGGTAAGTGCTGCAAAAGGGCAATTAAAAAGTGAGATAGGGGATAGTTTCCATGGAATTTCAGTTGGATAGAGAATGGCGATTGCAGCCCATTAAAGGTGCAACTGGTCAAACATACATGGGTAAAAGAAAGACTGAAAGAGTCTTCATTAAAAGAAATACTTCTCCACTTTTGGCAGCTTTGTCCAAAGAAGGGATTGCTCCTAAGCTAGTTTGGACAAAACGAACAGCGAATGGTGATGTCTTAACGGCACAAGAGTGGTTAGACGGCTATTTACTGACAGCAAATGAAATAGGCAGCAGGAACGATGTAGTGGATGTTTTGTATCACTTGCATCATTCGAATATGTTGAAAAATATGTTAGGGAAAATTGGTGGACAAATATTTACACCAACGGATTTATTGGAAGATTATGAGGCAAATATACCTTTAGAATTAAGAAATAATTCTTATTTGACAAGAGTCCTTCAATATTTAAAGCTTAATCTACCAGATTTTCCTTTGCAAAAATATATGGTTGTACATGGAGATGTTAATCACCGAAATTGGATTGTTTCAAATCGTTATTTGTATCTAGTTGATTGGGATTCGGTAATGATTTCAGATCCTGCTTTGGATATTGGCATGTTGCTAGGGCATTATGTTCCCAGAGAAGCTTGGAAAAAGTGGTTATTGGCTTATGGTCTTTATCCTAGTGAGGAAGCTTTAAAAAGAATTTATTGGTATGTTCTTTTTGGTTTTTTACAAGAAATTATTCGCTATTATCAATCAGGAGAGCGTAGAGAAATGAATCTAGAAATTTTAAAATTAAAACAAACATTTGGTTATTAACGATAGAGGACGAGAAAAAATAGCTTAGCTTTGAAAAAGAAGGTGAGGCGGTTGTTTTTTCTCGCCGTCTATTTGTTTTGTGAAAGGATGAAAAGAATGCGAATGAGAAAAAGACCAGGGGCAGCGGATTTATTAGCTAGCCACCCTGAATTAGTGGTAGATGAACCTGAAAAGTGGCAAGGTCGGTGGGCAGAACGTTTCGGAAACGATCATCCAATTCATATTGAAATTGGTTCGGGAAAAGGACAATTTGTGGTTGGTATGGCAAAAGCTCATCCTGAAATTAACTATATAGGAATTGATATGCAGCTAAGTGTTCTTTCAATTGCTCTTGAAAAGGCCTTAGCAGAAGAACTACCTAATTTACAGTTGTTACATGTAAATGGAGAAGCATTGACGCAGTATTTTGCTGAGAATGAAATCGATCAAATCTATTTAAACTTCTCTGATCCTTGGCCAAAAACGCGCCATGAAAAGCGGCGTTTGACGTATAAAACATTTTTAGCTGTAGATGAAGAAATCTTGAAACCCAATGGAGAGATTCATTTTAAAACAGATAATCAAGGGTTGTTTGAGTACTCTTTAAGCAGTTTTTCTAAATATGGAATGATTATTGAACAAGTTTGGCTAGACTTACACAACAGTAAATTTGAAGACAACATTATGACCGAATATGAAGAAAAATTTTCTTCCAGAGGACAACGGATTTATCGAGTGGAAGCGAGATTTGTTTCAGAGTCTAACTAATCGAGTGTTAGGAAAAAATAGCATAATTAGATACATGCGACCAAGAAGATGGGTTCATTTTCTTAGGTCGTTTTTTTTTTTGAAAAAGCTAAATATTTAAGCTAATGTTTGCGAGATCAGTCCAGTCATTAAAAAAAGCTGAATAGATTTTAGACCCAAGTATTCTTTAGTTTGTAGCGTTTACATTATATAGTGAGGACAGGTGATAAACAATGATTAATTATCGAATGAGTTATCTTATGTCGTTGGATTTTGACAAGAAATATGATTTGCAAGAGCTGGTGGATAAGATTGACTTAAATGAAGAAGAGCTTATGGGGCAACTAGATACAATAAAAAATCTGTTAAGCAAGAGTTACAATCTAGAAATTCAGTGGAATGGACAGACGCTTTTTTTACCGAAAAGGTTCCCTGACTATTGGTTACCTCTTCAATTCGAAAAAAAGGAAGAGGATATTTATTATAACGAAGGAGAAAGACAAGCACTGATTTATCTTTTAACGTTTTCTATGATTGAAGAGTTGTCTGTGTTTCATTTCCAAGAATTTTTTCAAGTTAGTAAAAATACGATTTTAGCAGATATAAAAAAGTTGAGATTGGACTTAAAGGAACAGAATATTCTGTTTGTTTACTCAAGGAAAAATGGGTTTTACTTAGATGGAAAAGAAGAGCAGATACGGATTGTTGCCCATAAAATGGTAACGGTGGCCTTTACCACTACAGCTGGTAGATGGGGGCTATCAAAAGGGCTATTAAATAAATCATACAGATTACAGGCAGATGTTAAAAGAAATTTTTATAAAGCGATTGAGGTAAATGAATTAGTCGTTGTCCCTAGTCGTGTAGAGGAAACGATTTACTTTATGTCGTATCTTTTATGTCGAGGCGAGCACTATTCTTTTTCAACGAAAGAGAGTGAGCAACAATTAGTTAGATGCTTACATGTTTTTCAAGCAAGCCGAGAATTTGTTCGTGAGTTTCCCCAGTTGAAAAATGCTGAATATGAAGCAGATTACTTTGGACTTCTCTTTATGACAATTATTCAAGGAGAAATTAGAGATACTTCTTTAGAGTTTTTATTGGAATATGCTAGCAAAATGATTCATGAAATGGAACGATTAGCAGCAATTGAATTTAAGGAATTTCGCAAACTTCTGTTGAATCTTTTTTATCATCTAGTGCCAGCTTATTTTCGAATTAAATATCATTTTACGTTATCTAATGTGTTGATTGATGAAATAAAAGAACAATATGGAGAATTGTTTACTTTAACAAAAATTGCTTTACGTCCTTTTCAAGAGTATACGAAAACAATTATTCCTGAAAGCGAGATTGGCTATTTTACCATTTTATTTGGTGGAGAAATTGGGAATCAAAGACAGCTAGATCGGTTGGTTCGATACAAGGCTTTGGTTGTTTGTCCGAGTGGGATCAGTTCTTCGTTAATTATGCAGTCAGAACTAAAAGAATTATTTCCTACTATTGATTTTAAAAGTACGACGACGATTCAGCAGTTAGAGTCGATTGCTGAAACGGATTATGATGTAATATTTTCCACGATACCAATTCAATCACTAAAGAGACATTATGTGATTAACCCGATTATGACTCAGCTTGAGAAAAACCAATTGATACGAAGCGTACAAAAGGACGTATTGATACCCGGAATTGTCGCGCCTTCTGTGGATGAAATACTGGCTAGTTTACTACCCTATATTCAATTGAAAGAAGGGGTTACGAAAGAGAAGCTATATCATGTGCTAAATCGAAAAATGATGAAAAAATTAAAATCGAAAGAAGATGAAAAACCTATGTTATCTGATTTGCTGACAAAAGATATGATCCAACTTTCTGATGAAGAAATGACTTGGGAGGAAGCGATTGTTTTATCCGCTAAACCCTTAAAGGATTCTGACAAAATTACCGATAATTATATAGAGGCAATGATTGATAAAGTGAAAGACTACGGGCCTTTTATTCATATTGGAAAAAGCATTGCTTTGCCTCATGCTAGACCAGAAGATGGCGTAAAAAGTTTAGGAATGTCGTTATTGAAATTGACCCATCCGGTTAACTTGTTAGAGGATGAGAAACATGAAATTTCTATTTTTATCTGTCTAGCAGCCGTTGACAATGAAATGCATTTAAAAGCCTTGGCTAGTTTAACAAAGATTTTATCAAATAAGGAAAATTTAGAGCAATTATTAAATGCGAAAACAAAGCAAGAAATAATTGAGTTGCTAGAGTAGTGTCGTGAAAAAGCGGAAAGATAATTAACAATAGTAAACCTAGAGAATGTAAAAAAATAAAAAGAAAAGAGGAAGCAAAAATGAAATTAGCAGCAGTTTGTGGTTCAGGGTTAGGATCAAGTTTTATGGTCGAGATGAATATCACTAGTGTTTTGAATGAATTAGGTGTGACGGGCGTTGAAGTGTCTCATTATGATATGGGAAGTGCAACACCGGATTTAGCGGATGTCTTTTTTGTTGCTGGTGATTTAGCAGATAGTGCCAAGCATTTAGGTGAAGTTGTCGTGTTAAACAGTATTATTGACATGGATGAGTTGAAAGTGAAAGTAGAGCAAGTTTGTAGAGAAAAAGGATTGCTATAAAAATAAAACATAAAGGGGAATAAGAAAATGAGTGGTTTATTAGATGTGTTGATTGATATTGCCAGTACGCCAGCTATTTTAGTCGCTTTAATTGCTGTTTTAGGGTTAGGCTTACAGAAAAAGTCTATATCTGACGTTGTTCGTGGTGGAATCAAAACCTTTGTAGGCTTTTTAGTCGTCACTGCAGGTGCCGGCGTAATTGTAGATTCGTTAGATCCTTTTGGCAAAATGTTTCAACAGGCATTTAACATGCAAGGGGTTGTTCCGAATAACGAAGCAATTGTAGCGGTGGCTTTAACAAAATATGGGACCTATACGGCGTTAATCATGTTGGCCGGAATGGCGTTCAATATTCTAATTGCGAGGATTACTAAATACAAATATATTTATTTAACGGGTCACGCTACTTTGTATATGGCGTGTATGATTGCGGTAATTATGAGTGCAACAGGAATGGGGACGGTTCCTTTAGTTTTCGTTGGAGGACTTGCTTTAGGTTTAGCCAACACCATTTTCCCAGCGATTGCTCAACCGTTTACGCGACAAATAACGAAAAATGAGAATGTTGCTTTAGGGCATACAGGCAATTTCGGCTATGCTTTAAGTGGATTGATTGGAAAATATGTAGGAAATAAAGAAAAATCAACTGAAGATATTAATTTTCCAAAAGGATTGTCTTTTTTACGTGATTCTACAGTAAGTATTACCTTAACGATGAGTATTGTCTATGTGTTTGTGGCTCTATTTGCAGGTAATGAATTTATTACTACTGAATTAAGCGGAGGAACGAATTACATTATTTATTCTATTCAACAGGCAGGACTATTCGCTGCGGGAGTCTTTGTTATTTTAGCAGGTGTTCGCTTGATTTTAGCTGAAATAGTTCCAGCATTTAAAGGGATTTCTGAAAAATTAGTACCAAATGCGATCCCAGCTTTAGATTGTCCCATTGTTTTTCCTTATGCTCCAAATGCGGTACTAATTGGTTTTCTAACTAGCTTTCTAGGTGGCATTGTCAGTTTACTAATTATGGTTGCAACTGGAACAACAGTGATTATTCCAGGCGTAGTTCCTCACTTTTTCTGTGGCGCAACAGCGGGTGTTTTTGGGAACGCAACAGGCGGAATACGTGGAGCGATTGCAGGCTCATTTGTTCATGGAATCATCATTAGCTTCATGCCAATCTTGTTGATGCCTGTCATGGGGGATATGGGTTTACAAGGTTCGACTTTTTCAGATACTGATTACGGAGTAACAGGGATTTTCTTAGGTAAGTTGGCGAACACTGGTGGGCAGATAGCGGTGGTAGTTGGTGTGTTAGCTGTTTTAGGGGTGTTGTTAGCATTAACAGTTTTTGGTAAGAAAAAAAACGATAAGATGGAGGGAGCAGCTTAATGTCCTTAAAAAAGTTCGCTAACCAAATTCGGTATTATACTATGAAAGAGCTGGATCATCTAGGTTTTGGCCATTATGGTGGTAGTTTATCGATTGTAGAAGCTCTTGCAGTTTTATATGGAGAAGCAATGAATCAATCGTCAGAGCATCCCAAAGATCCCAATCGAGATTATTTCGTACTTTCCAAAGGGCACGCTGGTCCAGCACTCTATGCAACACTATTTTTATCAGGCTATTTTGATGAAAAATTTCTTTATAGTTTAAATCAAAATGGTACGAATTTACCTTCACATCCTGATCGGAACAAGACACCAGGAGTTGATATGACTACGGGCTCTCTAGGACAAGGTGTTTCAGCTGCTACCGGCATTGCAAAAGGAAATCAGATCTTAGGAAAAAAGAACGATACCTATTGTATCGTGGGGGATGGAGAGTTAAATGAAGGGCAGTGTTGGGAAGCCTTTCAGTTTGCCGCACATCATCGCTTAGACCATTTTGTTGTTTTGATTGATGATAATAAAAAGCAGTTGGATGGGTACACAGATGAAATTTGCCAACCTTTTGATTTTGTTGAGAAAATGATTGCGTTTGGATTTAACAGTTGGCGAGTAGACGGACGGAACGTGGCAGAAATAAGTCAGGCAATCAAAAAAGCAAAGACTTTAAAAGGCAAACCGATAGCAATTATTTTAGATACAACGAAAGGGCAAGGCATCGACTATTTTGAAAAGATGACAAATAATCATCATGTTCGGCCGAATGATTCTGACCAGAAAGCTATTCAAAAGGCTATAGCAGAACTTTCAAAGGAAACGAAAGGGGTGGAGCAGCATGGCTGAAAAAGAAATGCGTCAAGTATATGCAGAAACGGTTTTGGAACTAGCAGAAACGGATCAAAGAGTTGTGGCATTAGAAGCAGATTTATCTAGTTCGATGGATACCGTTCAATTAAAGGCAACGCTAAAAGAGCGATACATTAATGTGGGAATCATGGAGGCTCAAGAAATGGGCTTAGCAGCTGGTTTAGCTGTAACAGGATTTCGTCCGTTTGTTCACACCTTCGCTCCTTTTGCTACTAGAAGAGCGTTTGACCAAGTTTTTTTATCATTAGGCTATGCCAAGAATCATGCCGTTATTGTAGGAAGTGATCCTGGGGTAACTGCAGAAATGAATGGTGGCACTCATATGCCTTTTGAAGATGTGGCTTTAATGCGAACTGTCCCAGAAATTACGATTTATGAAGTCGCTGATCCTATTCAATTCAAAAAATTATTAAAAGTAAGCCATGTTTCAGAAGGACTTGTCTACATTCGCACTATTCGAAAAAAAGGACTTACTTTGTACGATGAAACGGATGATTTTTCCAAAGGCTATCGAGTTTTACGACAAGGCACAGATGCGACTATTTTTGCTACCGGAATAATGATTGAGGAAGCACTTCAGGCGGCTGAAAAATTGGAGGCAGAACAATTATTTATCCAAGTGATTGACTTATTTAGAATTAAACCGATGAATGAAGAAATTGTCTTAGAAGCAGCTAAAATGGGACCAATCGTCACCGCAGAAAACCATAACATTATTGGTGGGTTAGGCAGTGCTGTTGCCGAAATTACTTCAGAACATTATCCAGTAAAATTGAAACGAATTGGCGTAAACGATCAGTTTGGGCAAGTTGGAAAATTAGACTATTTGAAGGAAGTTTATGGATTAACGGCTGATAAAATTACAAAAGCCCTTTTAGAGCTAAGAAAATAAAAGAATCAAAGCACTGTCATTGAAGAAAAATGGCAGTGTTTTGATTCTTTTTACACAAAAAGCATGCATCCTTATTCAGAAACCGTTATACTAGGATGTGTCTGGAAAATATGGGGAAATCCGATTTTTTAGAGAATTGTGTGGGAAACTAAGAAGAATACGCAGCTTTTGTGGTGTGTAGACGAGTCTTTATGACAGCGAGGTACACATATTCGTTGCTAGAGGTTTCAGACACATCTTAAAGAGGCAAGAGAATTTTACAAGTATTTTTGGAGGATAGAAATAGAAATGAATAATAATGATATACTGATTCGCTTACGCTATGCCTTAGACTTAAAAGATCAAACGATGCTAGAAATTTTTGCGCTAGGAGATCTTACAATGACCGAGAAAGAACTTAGAGAATTATTAACAAAACAAGAAGATGAAGAACTACCTAGAGATGCCGTTTGTGATTATCGAACATTAGAATCGTTTCTAAATGGTTTGATTATTTATAAACGAGGCAGACAAACGACTAAAGACGGGCAACCTATGAAGCCAACTTTTTTAATTACTAGCCAAAATCAAGTGAACAATGTATTATTAAAAAAAGTTAAAATTGCCTTGAAATTGACAAGTGATGACATGATTGATGCGTTACGCTTGGCGAATGTATATGCTTCAGACAGTGAACTAAGTGCGATTCTAAGAAAAGAAGGCCATCGAAATTATAAGGAATGTGGCGATCGCTATGCTAGAAATTTCCTCAAAGGCCTTACGATTCAATATAGAACGTAAAATAGAAAAAGTAGGAGTAGTAAACACAGCAGTTTACTTACCTCCTGCTTTTTTTGTATATAAATATTTTGTGTTTGTATAGTTCAAACTGAATAAATATTATGATTCTATTTAAAAGAATTGTTTGTAAAATAAATTTAGTTAATCAAGAAGAGAGATGAAGGAATCTCTTTAAAGTAAAAGATCTCTTTTATTAAAAAGTATGTATTGATATTTTGTGATTCTGAGATTCTAAATTTTTTAATTTCAATAAAACATTGCACTTAATTATAATTATTGATATGATTAAATCAGAATCATTTTCAATGTTACATAGTTTTTATTTTATTATTGGAGGAAAAAGAATGGCACAAATCAAATTATCACCAGAAGAATTAGAAACATCCGCAACAAAATATACACAAGGGTCAGAAGAAATTTTAACAGTTTTATCGAATCTTGAAAGAGAGCAGGATGCTATCCGTTCTAACTGGGAAGGAAGCGGGTTTGAAAGCTTTGATAACCAATTTGTAGAATTACAACCAAAGATTCGTGAGTTTGGCGAGTTGCTGGAACAAATCAATCAGCAGTTACGTTCAGTGGCGCAAATTATGCGTGATACAGATAACGATATTTCACAAGCCATTAATAATCGTTAAGAATGACGGAGTCAGAGAAAGTGTTCATTCTCTGGCTTTTTTGTTCGTATTTAAATTGAAAAGAATGGAGTTAGGAAATACATGGCAAAAATTAGTACCGATGAAGCAACTGTCACTGATTTAACCAGTCAGTTCTCCAACAGCCTTTCTTCCTTAACGTTTGAACCAAAACAAGGAGGAAAGATGAGCTATTCAGAAAGTTCTGCTGCCAGTGGCATGAAGAGCAGCTTGTCTTCTTTAGGGAGTATACTAAGTTCTTTCAAAAGCAACGCTTCAAAAGACATTGGGAACTTATCGAAAATTCATCAAGCAATCAAACAATCAGAAAAAAATGCAATAAAGTAGGGCGATTATGGAAAAAAAACAATTACAACTGAAAATAGAACAGCAGGAAGAGCGAATCAGAGAGATCAAAGCAAAAGATAGCGAAAGTAATTTCTTGATTCGTGATTTACAACGAGTGTATAAACAACAAGAAGCCATTTTAGAAGAGATTCTTTATTATAGTAAAGGCACCGAGGCGGAATATTCTGCCAGACGATCACTCCAGCAATTAGATGAGGA
>NZ_MIEK01000011.1 GCF_001742285.1 Enterococcus rivorum
TCGTTTGACGCCAGTTAGGAATGAAATCGGCTCGTTTCTTGCCGAGTTGCTTCCGGCTAGCTGCCTCTTCGTTGATAGTTGATCCCTCTTGTTTTTTGAACGGAACATTCTCTTTTTTTAGAAATCAAAAAAGTGAGGCAACAATCAGATGTATTTCTGACTATTGTCCCACTCTCTTGTTGCTTAGGTAAATTATGGTAAAATAAATAGGAATAGAAAACGCATTTATTTTTTGAATCTTTTTGTATAAAGGATTTTTTTATTTAACGAAGATAAGTGGGGCAACTAATTATTTTTTAGTCTGAATGGTAGAAATATAGTGGAGAATTGTGAAAGGTGGGGATGATGTTGGATTGTACGTTTAAGACAAAAAAAGGTCGTTTTAATTATCGTGTGGGTGGAATTATTCTTAAAGATGAAAAAATGCTAGTAATAACAAATTCAAAAGAAAATTACTATTACTCCATAGGTGGTCGGGTTCAAATGAATGAAACGATGGACCAAGCAATTGAAAGAGAAGTTTTTGAAGAGACCGGTTGCCATATTTTAACCAAAAGGTTAGGCATCATTCACGAGAATTTTTTCACCTCCTCAGTTACAAATGAAAAATATCATGAAATTTCCATGTATTATTATGTTGATTTAAAAGAGAAAGTAGTTGAGTGTTTGTCAATCAACGAATTTGGTTCAGAAGAATCATTAGTATGGTTACCATTGAAGGAATTAGAGAAGTTTGATTTAAGACCAGATTTTTTGAAAAATATTTTATCATATGAGAAAACAAGAATCCATCATTTAGTCACAGAATGATTATAAAAAAAGAAGCGAAATTTTCAATAATGAACAATGGAAAAATAGGCCAATCCTTGATAAAATATTACTTCAAAATTTGCTTTTTTTATTAATAATTAAATGAATAACGAATAAATAAAAATAAACTGTCTTTTCAGAATTAGATGTGTTAGAATACATTCTGTAAAGAAAGGTGAGTAAGAATGTTTGTTCTTTCATATAATTTTATAACTAGAATCAGCTCCCAACAAATGAATGTGATGAAGCATTGTTGTGGAGCCTAATAAAAGAAACCTTCATCGTTCTTAACTAAATACTATTTTTTAAGACTGAAACCTAGTCTTATTTAGTGTTGGTTTAAAGAACGAGGAAAGTAATTCTTAATAGTGCTTATTAAAGGACAACGTGTTTCTTGCGTTGTCCTTTGTTTATTTTGGCTGACAAGGGATGAATCAGGGCAACCTATTTATTCCTTTTTTTGTGCTTATTTTTTAATGAGGGGAAGAATAGCTAACGTAAGAAGACGTTGTCTGTTTAGATGAAGATAGAATGGACAATCAGAAACCTGAATACAAATATTAAGAGAGCGTGGGCAACTATCGCTCGCTATGAGAAGTGAGGAAAAAGCAATGAGTTTATTAGAAATTGAAGGATTAACCCAAGGATTTGGTGAGAAGGTGTTGTATGAGAATGCTTCTTTACGAGTCAACAAAGGAGATCATATGGGATTGACAGGTCAAAATGGTGTTGGAAAATCAACATTAATAAAAATAATGACAGGAGAAATTTTACCTGATGAAGGTAAGATTACATGGCAGAACAATAGCAAAGTGGGGTATTTAGATCAATATATGGAAGTAACAGGAAACTTGACGATTAAAGATTTTTTACAGCAAGCTTTTCAACCACTTTATAAATTAGAGCGGCAAATTATGGAACTTTATGAAACTTATGGAGAATTAGGTGATGAAAAGTTATTAGAACGAGCAGGTAATCTACAAATGAAATTGGATGAGAGTCCTTTTTATCGAATTGAAAGTATTATTAAGGATTTAGCCAATGGACTAGGTATTCAAGCAATAGGGATGGATCGTTTTTTGAATGAACTAAGTGGTGGACAACGCTCAAAAGTAATTTTGGCTAAACTTTTATTAGAGGAACCAGATGTTTTATTATTGGATGAACCAACAAACTATTTGGATGATACCCATATTCAATGGTTGACAGGCTATTTGAATCAATTTAAAGGAAGTTTTATCTTAGTTTCTCATGATTACAATTTTTTGAACCATGTTTCTAACTGTATTTGTGATATTGAGTTTGGAAAATTGACAAAATATGCTGGGAATATTGACAAATCTTTTTTACAGAAAGAAAAAAATAAAGAATCTTATTTAAAGCAATACCATGCTCAACAAGCTAAAATAGAAAAATCTGAAGCATATATCCGAAAATATAAGGAAGGAAACCGTGCAACAATGGCGAAAAGTCGCCAAAAGCAATTGAATCGATTGGAACGATTGACACCCCCAGGAAGTATCATGAAGCCAAAATTTTCGTTTCCTTATGAACCAATTGTCTCAACACTTGGTGTTGTAACAAATAAGTTGGAAATAGGCTATAAAAAACCTTTACTAGCACCAATTAATCTCTCAATCCATTCAGGAGAAAAAATAGCAATCAAAGGGTTTAACGGTATTGGAAAATCTACTTTGATTAAAACACTAGTCGATATTATTCAACCACTAAATGGAGAAATCCAGTATCCAGCAAATACTAAAATCAATTATTTTTCTCAAGACTTAACGTGGGAAAATAGTTATCTGACACCATTGACGTATCTGAACAATCAATTTCCAAAAAGTACGATAAAAGAGAGGCGTACTTATTTAGCAAAGTCTGGCTTACCTGAAAAGTTGGTGACTCAACCATTGCGTTTACTAAGTGGCGGAGAGCAAACTAAGGTAAAGTTATGTGAGTTAATGATGATATCTAGTAACATTCTTTTTCTTGATGAACCGACGAATCATATTGATGTCGTAGCCAAGGAAAGTTTAAAACAAGCAATTTGGGATTATCAAGGAACAGTGCTGATTGTTTCTCACGAAGAGGAGTTTTATAGCGAAATAGTTGATCGAATAATAAATTTTGAGGAGATGGTATAATCAGTCAATTTTTGTTTTAACATAAGAATCTATTGATTATTAGAATTTTCTTTTTTATCTATCATTTTTTTGATTTTTGTACTAGAAAATAGTCGAAATATTTTAAAAAAAGTCAAAAACCAGTTATGCTAAATCTATAGGGATAAAATAACTATGGATGGAGTGGGGAAGAATGAAAAAGATAATATCCGCATTTTTAACACTACTACTTTGTTTTCAATTTTTCCCCCCTTTGATTGCAGTGGCAGTTACTATGGATGGGGATGGAGAAGTATCTTTAAGTAATGTCGAAATGGAACCTACCAGTACAAAAAATAGCGCAGAAATCAAAATAACAGTCAACGCAAAAACTATGCAGGCTCAAGAAGCATCAATTGGTATTTCGGCTAATTTCAAATTAAAAGCTATGGATACAAAAGAATTAACAGATACAAAAGGGAATATCCAAGGTACCTATTTAGTAAAAGAAAATAATGTCCAATTAAGCATTAATGATAATGTAGAAGGAATGTTAAGTTTTTACATTGAAGGTGGAATTACTGAAGGTACAAAAATGCAAAAAGTACTATTCAATATGGGAAACTCTTCTAAAGAATTACTATTGCCTATTGATTGGATGGAGTCAAAAACTATAGATAGTCAATCGGAAATATCAAAGGAGAAAGAAGCTGGAAATCAAACTAGCAAAAAGGATAATAAAGATAAGAAAGCTCAACCTAAACAAACTTATCGGGCAGCGATGAATATTGATGACATCTATAATTCTTTAGGATTGCCAGATAATTTTTTAACCTCTATGAATTTGACTTTTGAAGATTCAAATGGAGTTCAAGTAGTTGATCCAACAGTAAATGATACCATCAATTTTAATTTCACCTTTGTTTTACCAGAGGCTGTTCGACAATTAATGCAGGGAGGCGATTATTATACTATTCAATTGCCTGACACAGTAAAAATTGCTCAGGATCAAACATATCTGTTGTCTAGTAATGGTGTCCAATATGCAACGCTTACTATTGATACAAGTGGGTTAGTGACTATTACCTTTACTAATGAGGTACAGGATGCTTCAGATATAAATGGAAACTTTCATTTTACAGGAACATTCAACAAAATAAATATTGGGGGACCAGGTCCAATTATTATTATTCCTGGAACGCATGAAGAGCTACAAGTAACAGTTAATCTTAAGCCAAACTATACTGGTGATAATATTGCTAAAGCGGGCCATTTTGATCGTGCTCAAAATCCTACTGAAATTATTTGGAATGTCGATATTAATGTCGGTCTCAATTCATTAACAAATGCGCAGGTGAGCGAAACTTTTCCAAATGGTACGACCTTTGAAAGCGTTCAAGTATATGAGGTCCAAGTTGATTTCTCTGGGAATGTTGTCGCAGGTTCTGCAACTTTAGTAGATCCGAGCAATTATACAGTGGGTAATAACGGTACAGTGACATTCATTAATCCAATTCAAAATGCTTATCAGATTCAATATACAACATCCATAGATGATGATGCAAAGCCAGCAGCTGGTGGACAAATAAATTTTGTAAACAACGCAGTCTTGCAGTCGGATGGAGTAAATAGTGCAACTGCTCAAGCGACCGTAGCAGCAAATTATGGTAAAGAAATTAATAAAACTAGGGGAAACTATGATTCAAAGAATCAAATTATTAATTGGAAAATTAATTATAATTATGGAGAAAAAAGTATAACGAATGGAATGCTTACAGATACATTTCAAATGTCTGCCATGACCTTGGTTTCAAATTCAGTGAAGCTTTACCCTGTAACCTTTACTAACAATGGAACAGCAATTGAAGGGACTCAGTTAATTGAAGGAACAGATTATAATTTGATTCCAACTGGAGAGGGTTTTCAAATTGAGTTCCTTAATACTCTACAGACTGCTGTGGATATTTATTATCAGACTGGATATAACGGGGTCGTAGATACGACGGTTACTGCTAATAATACTGTGATTACGGAAAGTGGAGAAACAGCTGGTAGTACTGGTTCGTATGTTCAGCAAAATGTTATAAAAAAATTAGGAGCAGTCAACTATGATGCCAAAACCGTTTCGTGGAATATTGCTGTCAATATCAATCAATATTCTATGAATAATTGGCAATTGACTGACACAGCTAGTGTTGGTTTGACGTTGGAAACGAATACCTTTAAAATTTTTGATCAAAATACACAACAGTACTTAGTAGCAGGACAGGATTATACATTTTCCTATGATTCTGTGACAAGAGTTATTAGTGTGGCGTTTATTAATAATTACACTGAAACGAATCATACTTTTTCTGTTTCTTATACAGATGATTATGACACAACCGTTGATCCATCGCCAAATTTGAAATTTGTTAATACTGCCCAAGTGCAATGGGAAACAACTAGCGGACAGACAATAACAGATGAAAATAGCCAAACCTTTGATCCTAATCCGGCAACAATAAACAGTGGATCGAAATCTGGAAGCTACAATGCAATTACAAAATTAATTACTTGGTCTGTGTCAATTAACTATCGAGATGAAGATATTCAAAATTCTAAGATTACTGATCCTATTCTAGGAAATCAAAATTTTGTTCCTAGTTCGATGCATATTTATCACTACACAATAGCTTCTGATGGATCAATCATTCAGGGAGCGGAGTTGACACCTACTGAATATCTAGCATTAGGGATTCAGCTACCTACTGCAGGCAATAATAATACCTTAATCATCAACTTCGCAGATAATTTACCAAATATGTATTTGGTCGTTTATCAAACGAGTCTGAATAACGAACTGATTCATGCAAGTTACACTAATGATGCTATTTACAGTAATGACAGCTACCCGGATTATACCTTAGATGCAGAAGTAACAATTAATCATGGCGATGAGTTGTTAACGAAGAGTGGGGTTCAGGACAGTCAAGGGTACGTAGAATGGTCGGCAACCATCAACGGAGGGCAGTCAACGCTCTATGAAACTGTAATTGTTGATACGCCTTCAGCCAATCAATCAATTGATTTGAGCAGTGTACAATTGTTTAATACTACTGTAGACCAAGCTGGGAATCTCACTCAAGGAAGTCAATTAGTAGCAGGTCAAGATTATTCCATTATACTTGATACGAATAATGTTACTGGACAGCAGGTAATGACGATTGATTTAATTAATAATTATCAAACATTAACTCAAGCATTAATGTTGACCTATAAAACGATGGTTTTGTTGGAAACTAGTAGCGGTAGCGTGACAAATGAAATAGATTTAAGTAGTACTGGAACAACAGAAACTAGTAGCGGTCGCTCTTCTAGTGTGGACGTTGTAGTGGGGAGCGGTGGTGGTGCTGCTTTTGGGGAAATAGGAAGTTTGACTATACAAAAAACAGATCCTATGGGACAGAAGCTGCCATTAGGCGGAACCTTTGAATTGTTAGATAAAAATAAAAATCAAGTTCTGCGTTCAGGAACTGTAGATGTGAATGGATTATTGACATTTGGTGCACTACCTTATGGTTCTTATATCTTGCAAGAAACAGATACATTAACTAATTTAGGGTATACAATTAGTCAGCAATTAGTAGATGGAATTCCAGTAGAAATCAATGCGGCAACGACTCAAGGAACTCCGATTGTTATTCAAAATCAACTAGGGAAAATCCAAATGATTAAAGAAAACGAGCAAGGACAGGCTCTTCCAGGAGCGATATTTCAACTAGAAGTGTTTAATCCGATTACTTCTGTTTGGGAAATTACTGGAACAAATCAAAGTTTGATAACTGATACTGATGGGAACCTGACTATCAATGGGTTATCGCCAGGTCAGTATCGTTTGACTGAGATTCAAGCACCTCAAGGCTATATAAGGAATAGCGAGTCGATTATATTTAATATTGTTGTAAATGAATCAAACCAACTAGTTGCAGTCGGTTTACCGACTTCTTATACAAATTATTTAGCCGCAATTAGCTTCAATAAAACCGATAATCAAGGCTTACCTTTGCAAGGAGCGGTATTCGGTCTGTATAACCAAGAGGATTTGACAACGGTACTTGCAACAGCGACATCAGCTATTAACGGAACTGTTACTTTTGAAAATGTAGGGCCGGGAAATTATGAAATTAGCGAGCAAAGCAGTCCAAGCGGATATTTAACAAATACGGAAGTGTTGACAAATATTGCGGTTCCAAATGTAGCAAGCTCACCAGTGGGAATAATTAATCTTGGGACTACCTTTATTAATTACCAAGGCTCTGTCAAATTAACAAAATATGGGAATAGCTTGAGTGGAAGAGTACCACTCAGCGGTGTGCAATTCAATTTAGAAAATACACAGGAGCAAGTTGTGGCAAGTGGAACAACAGATATCAATGGAAATTTGCAAATTGACAATCTTACTCCAGGAACGTACTACTTTATTGAACAAAATCTAGGTACGAATACCCAATATATTCTGAATACTCAACCAGTGGAAGTAGTTGTGGCAGCGAACGCGTCTGGTGAGCCGACAGTGGTTCAAGTCGAGATGGATAATTATCAAGGGGCTATTCAATTGGAGAAGGTAGACAGTCAAGGAAAACCATTATCTGGTGCGAAGTTTACACTCTATAATAAAGTCAATGATTCAGTTGTTCAATCTGGATTAACATCAGATAGTAATGGAATCGTTAGCCAAGCAAACTTAGCACCTGGGAATTATTATTTGTTAGAGACACAAGCGCCGGTAGATGCTGAGGGTGATGCTTACATTATTAATGATTATCCCATTAATTTTACGATTCCTAGTACTATAGAGGGGGAACCAGATACAATTGATTTACAGCAGTTCCAAAATTTCCAAGGGAAAGTCGGTTTAACAAAGGTTGGGCAAGGTAGTTTACCGATTGCTGGAGCTAAATTCGAACTTTATCAAGCTGTTGGTAGCAATGAAGTGCTTGTTCCAGTGAATGGACAAAATTATATCGAAGCAGATTCAAATGGTACTTTAGCGATTGATGATTTAAGTCCAGGCTCTTATAAATTAATTGAAATTGAAGCTCCAACAGGTTATCTGATTAATCTTCAGCCAATCTATTTTACCGTTCAGGCAGAAGATGCAGGGCAGCCACCGGTTGAGAATTTTTCAATTATTAATTATGAGGTTGGTATTAAGGCAAGAAAAGTTTCTGACAGCAATCAACCATTGCCTGAATATTTAGCCAATGCAACTTTTGAGATTCTCGATTCAAATAACCGACCAGTTCAAGTTTATGATAATCAGAATCAGCCAGTATATAATTTTCAATCAGGTATTAATGGAGAGATTCAGGTTACGGGTTTAGAAGCAGGCAGCTATACCCTTGTGGAAATAGCTGCACCAGATGGGTATGTAAAAAACACTGAGGGTGTTCCATTTACGATTGAAGCAGTAGTAGGGGAACCAAAGCCCTTGATTTTAGATTTAGGTAATATTGTGAACTATCAGGGGAAAATCCAAATTCAAAAACAAGATGAGAACAATCAATTATTAACAGGTGGTCAATTTGAATTACAAGATGAGAATGGTCAGGTAATCAAGGTGTTTAATAAAGCTGGCTTAGAAACAGAGCAGTTGTCGGCTGTAGATGGAGAAATTTTTGCAACAGGAATTCCTCCTGGAAAATACTATCTAGTTGAAACGAAAGCACCAGCTGGCTATATTCTCGAAGATAACCCAAAAGTTTTACCAGTGACTATCAATCAAGCAGGGGCTGGTGAGGCTGGAGCCACATTTACTGGAGCGTTTACTAATTACCAAGGGTCAGTTCTTCTAAATAAATTTTCAGTAGAGGCGAAAAAACCGCTTGAAAATGCAGTTTTCGAGTTATACACAAAAGATGAAAAAGTAATTACCTCTTCTTTAAAAACAAATAAAGAAGGACAAATAGTAGTAGAGAAATTAGCACCAGGAGAGTACTATTTTATTGAAAAAGAAGCACCAAAAGGCTATGAATTGTCACTCGAAAAGCAAGTATTTACTATTAACAAAGCTGCAACTGGAAAACCGGAACAGATAGTATTGACGATGACAAATAAACTCAAACCAGAGGTGCCTGTAAAGCCTAAGAAGTTAGATGAAAAAGAAGGTACAATAGGAAAATTTGGTGAACAAGTAAGGAATGTGTTTGTGATTGTCGGTGCGGTTCTTGTGATAGGTGTTATTGGATACACAATATGGAAAAAGAAAAAATAATGAACTAAGTAAAAAATGGGTGCCAGACTAATTTGTCGGCGCCCATTTTTTTTAGAGGATTCTAGCTATTTTGAAGACAAACCATCATGAATATTGTTTAAATTCCATTCCATCATAGAGTAGTAACTATCGCCATTTTCTCCTTTTTTTGCAACCGAATCAGTAAAAATTGTACTGTAGATAGGCAATCCAGTTTCTTTAGATACTCGTTCCATACTACGTTTATCAACACTTGTTTCTACAAAAAGTGCTGGAACTTTTGTTTCATGAATTTTATCAATAATTTGTGTCATTTGTTCAGGCGTCCCTTGACTTTCAGTGTTAATTTCCCAAATGTAAGCAGCTGTTAAGCCGTATGCTTTGGAAAAGTATTTAAACGCTCCTTCACTGGTTACCAATAATTTTTTGCTTTCAGGAATATCCGCAAATTTTTCCTTTGCTTCACTGTCTAACTTTTTAAGTTTGTTAATATATTCGGTGGCATTTTTTGTATATTCAGTTTCATTTTTAGGATCTTTTTCAATCAAGGTATCTCGAATCACTTCTACATAGGAAATGCCATTTTGAATATCCAACCAAGCATGTGGGTCTTGTTCATTTTCTTTTCCAGCACTAGTTAAATAGAGAGGCGTGACATTTTTGCTGACAGAAAAGTAATCTTCGCCTTCTTTTTTCTTAGAGGTTTCCATTAATTTTAGAAACCAACCGTTTCCGCCAGTCTCTAAATTTAATCCATTGTAAAAGAGAACATCTGCTTCTGTTGATTTGGCAATATCTTCAGGTAACGGTTCGTATTCGTGAGGATCAGTCCCTACAGGCACAATGCTATGAATGTCAATTAAATCTTTTCCGACATTACTGGTCATATCTGCTAGGATGGAATTGGTTGCAACGATTGCTAATTTGTCGTCTTTGGTTTCTTTTGACGAACTACTACCACAAGCGGTTAAAAGTAAAAGTGCAAAAATTGAGCTTAAAAATAAAAATTTCTTTTTCATAAATATTATTCCTCCAATGTTTTTGTTTTATTGACAAAGAAAATCCCTTTTTTAGGTGAGAATAGAAAAGCCAAGATAAAGAATCCTGCTGCAGTTAAAACGATGGTTGCTCCTGAAGCTAAATTATATGAATAGCTAAAAAATAGACCGATAATAGAACTTAAAACTCCGAAAAGAGAGGCTAAGCCAATCATTGTTGGCAAATGATTTGTTAAGAGAAAGGCTGTCGCAGCAGGTGTAATCAGCATAGCAATAACTAAAATAGTACCAACCGTTTGTAACGAAGAAACGGCTACAAGTGTTAATAAAAACATTAAAGCATAGTGGAAAAATTGAACATTTAGTCCGTAAGCCTTCGCCATGGTCGGGTCAAAGGAAGTGATTTGTAATTCTTTATAGAAAAGAGCAACAAATAATAGAACTAAGATTCCAACAATGAGTGTAATCAGGATATCAGAATCTCTGACAGCTAAAACATTTCCGAATAAAATATGGTAAAGGTCAGTGGAGCTTTTAGCAAAAGAAATCATGATAATTCCTAATGCAAAAAAGGAACTAAAAACAACGCCAATCGCTGTATCATTTTTTAACTGGCTTTTTTCAGTGATAAAGCCAATTAACAAAGCAGCTAAAATTCCGAAAATGGAGGCTCCGAAAATGTAGTTTACTCCCAGCATATAAGAAGCAGCAACTCCAGGAAGAACGGCATGTGAAATGGCATCTCCCATCAGAGACATTCCTCTCAGAATGATAAAAGAACCAATAATACCTGAAACTAATCCAACAATGATTGATGTTATCAAAGCATTTTGTAAAAATTGATAACGCATCAACCCGTCAATAAAATTTGTAATCATGCGTCAGCCACTCCTTTAATTATGATGTCTCCCATTGAATCACCATATGCTTCTTGAATATTTCTATTTGTAAATGTTGTTGAAACGGGTCCATTGGCAATTAATTCTTTATTTAAAATAATCAACTCATCAAAGTAATAAGAGACTTTGTGTAAATCATGATGGACAATAATAATTGTTTTTCCACGATCCCGTAATTGTTTTAATATGTCGATAATGACTTTCTCACTTGTCATATCAATTCCTACGAATGGTTCATCTAAAATGATAATATCTGCATTTTGCATCAGAACTCTAGCGATAAAGACACGTTGCAATTGACCACCAGAAAGTTCGCCAATTTGCCGCTTTTCAAAATCAGCTAATTGAACCGTTTCTAAAGCGTTTAATGCTTCGCTTTTTTCTTGTTTACTAGGTCTTTTTAATAAACCTAGTTTGGGATAACTACCTAATAGAACAACTTCTAAAACATTAATAGGAAAAGAGAGGTCAAGTAGGCTTCTCTGCTCAACGTAAGCAATGCGCTTTTTTTCCTCCTTTAAATTGGAGGAACCGATTTTTATCGAACTTGAGTCAGCCTGAACCAAACCAAGCATTCCTTTTAAGAAAGTAGATTTACCTGCACCATTTGGACCAATAATTCCTGTGATTTTTCCAGCAGGTATTGTTAAAGAAATATTATTCAACGCCATCATTCCTTGATAACAAACGGAAAGATTGCTGATTTGAATAGTGTTTGTTTCGTTTTTAGGCATATTTAATTCTCCTTTTCGTTTAACCTTAAAATTAGTATAATACAAAAAAAGGTTTAACACAATATATTTTTAGGTGAGCCTTAAAAATGTGGGAGAGATGAAAAAAACATAAAGAGCTTTTTTCAGTCTCTTTATGTTTTTCTTTGTATGTTATAGAAAATATATCGACAATTACTGAGCTGAATAGAGCTGATTGAATAGTGACTTACCTAATTCTTGGTTGGAACTATTGTCAGGATGCTCATTTGTGGACAAAATCACAGCATTTTGTCCATCTTTTGAAAGGCAGAGCACTGTTTCGAACCCAGATTCTACACCATGTCCATAATAGTAATTGGTGTAGTTGTATAGACCACCAGCATAATTTCCAGTTTCAGAAGAAATCCATAGTAATCCCATAAAATCAGGAGAAATTATTTTTCCTTGCGCAAATGAGCTAAAAAATCTATATAAATCCGCATTAGAAGTAGCGACATTTCCGGTTCCAAGTTCTCTAGTTGATTCAACAGGAGTTTCCTTGACTAACTGAGCATAATCTTGTGATCCTATTTTTTTGTAGGCAGAGGTAGCATTAGGCTGTATTATAAAATCTTGATAAAAGAAGGTCTGGTTTAAATTTAATTTAGACAATATGTTTTGGCTAAATAAATGATAATAATCTTTATCAGTAAGCTTTGTCAGAATCCCAACTAGGAGGGTATAGTTAATAGCGTCATATTGGAACGTCCCATAATTTTCTGATTTAATATGATTGACGGCAAAGTGTATCAACTCGTCATCAGTCATTAGCTGGTTTGGATGTTCAGTTGAATGGAGTCCTGAGGTCATGCTTAACAACTGGCGAATGCTGATTTGCTGACTAGTAGGGATAGTGGGATAAAAAGTACTTAGAGAATCATCTAAGCTTAGTTTTCCTGCTTCCACTTGTTCCATAATTAGAATAGCGGTCATAGCTTTTTGAATCGAACCGATTTGGAATAACGAATTGTAAACATTGGCTATTTTTTGTTCGAAATTAGCGTAACCGTAGCCTTTTTGTAAAATAATTTGTCCGTTTTGAATAATCAATGCAGTTCCGATAAAATTATTTTTTCTAATGGATTCATCAAACGTTTTTGCTGAATTGGTTGTTGGCTCAACTGGTTGGTCAAAATTTTCTTTTTTTGCCTCTTCTTTTTTCTTGTTGTTTGTTAATGATCCAGTAGCAGAGGTAGTCTGATGAGTAGCACTAGAAGGGCGTTTTACTTGAATAAATAGGGTATACATTTCAAGTAAGAGCACACCGACTAAGAGGACTATACAAAGAAGATAGAAGAACGTATAAGGTTTTGTTTGAGATTTTCCTTTATGTTTGGGCTGGCTGCTATATTTACTCATTGATGGACCTCCCTATTAATTCTATTTTATTGTTTCGTAAAAAAATGACAAGTTTTATTTCTTGAAAATAGCATATAAATTTTTACTAGGCTATTTTTAACTAAAAACTTGGGAAAACTTTAAAGAATCCATGCTTTTTTTACAAATCAGTGGTAAAATAATGATGGTAAAAATTCACAGATACATTCTAGTATTACTTATCATTTAAATAACGGAGGAAATCATGACTCAAAAATACGGAGATTCAACATTGCGAATATTCAGTTTGAATGCCAATCGTCCATTAGCAGAAAAAATTGCCAAGGTTGTCGGCACAAAACTTGGTGAAAGTACGGTTCGGCAATTTAGCGATGGAGAAATTCAGATTAATATCGAGGAAAGTATTCGAGGAGATCATGTTTACCTTGTGCAGTCCACCAATTTACCAGTTAATGACCATTTGATGGAACTATTAATCATGATTGATGCATTAAAACGAGCAAGTGCGAAAACAATTAATGTTGTTTTGCCTTATTATGGCTATGCTCGCCAAGATAGAACGGCAAAACCAAGAGAACCTATTACTGCCAAATTAGTAGCAAATATGTTGGAAGAAGCTGGAGCAACGCGTGTGTTAACCCTAGATTTACATACGGTTCAAGTGCAAGGATTTTTTGATATTCCAGTGGATAATTTATTTACAATGCCTTTGTTTGCGCATCACTATCGGGAACAAGAGCTGACAGGTGAAGATATCGTTGTAGTTTCTCCTAAAAACAGTGGAGTACAGCGTGCGAGAAGCTTGTCTGAATATTTAGATGCAACATTAGCTATTGTCGATCAAGAAGAAGTTGATGGAGAGCGTTCAGGCTATGTGATTGGAAATGTTCAAGGAAAAACATGTATTTTAGTAGATGACATTTTAAATACTGGGGATACTCTAATCACTGCTGCTAAAATTTTGAAAGAGCAAGGAGCGAAAACGATTTTAGCTTGTGCTTCACATGCGTTACTTTCAAAAGGGGCGAAAGAGAAATTAGATGCTTCAGAGATAGACCAAATTTGTGTAACGGACTCTGTTTATATTTCTGATGAAAGAAAACCGGATTGTGTAACCATCGTTTCTTGTGGAGAATTAATGGGAGAAGCAGTCAAAAGGATTCATGAAAATACACCGATGAGTCCTTTGTTTCGATTAGAAGAAAAATAGTGACTGGTAGAGAGCTAGGGCGACGAAAAAACGTTGTACTACTCTCTATTTTTGATTTAGAAGGGAATAAAACGGAAGTAGGGAAGAGATGAAGGAACGAAATAAAGGACTTTTATTTGGATTTTTAGCGTATATTTTATGGGGGATTATTCCATTATATTGGAAATTACTTCCAATGGTCAGTCCGATTGATATCTTGTGTTACAGAATTGTTTGGTCATTTCTCTTTATGCTAGGCTACATTCTAATTAGTAGAAATTGGCAAAAATTTATTGAAGAAGTTAAGCGAGTGATAACTGAAAAGAAAAAACTATTTGCGATTATTTGTGCTTCGATTCTAATTTCCATTAATTGGTTTACTTTTATCTTCTCAGTTAGCTCAGGTCATGTGACAGAAGCCAGTTTAGGATATTACATGAATCCACTAGTCAATGTTTTATTAGCAACTATTTTTTTGAAGGAAAAATTAAGTCGTTGGGGAATGGTCGCCTGCATTCTGGCGTTTACCGGCGTACTTTTATTGACAATCCAATCAGGTGTGATTCCTTGGGCATCCTTGATTATGGCTTTTTCATTTAGTCTTTATGGGTTAATCAAAAAGGGAGTAAACGTTCGATCTTATACCGGTTTAACGATTGAAACCTTTGTGATTATGCCTTTTGCTTTAGTCTATTTGCTCTTTTTTTCAAATCAAGGATTTATGTCTTATGAGCTAACGCCTAATTTATTATTGGTAGGAGCAGGGATTGTAACTGCGATCCCGTTATTATTTTTTGCAGAAGCTGCGAAACGAATTTCTTATATTATTCTAGGATTTATTCAATATGTGAATCCAACGTTAATGCTTTTGTTTGCAGTATTTTTATTTCATGAGCCATATACGATGGGACAATTTATTTCATTTGGAATGATTTGGTTAGGTATTTTAATTTTTACTTATGGCAATATTCATACGTATAGAAAAGAACGACAATTTAACCAGCAATAAGTAGAAAAGCATTATTTTGACGATTGTCTGTGACATATGCTAGAATAACTCAAAATAGAAAGAAGAGGTGAGTTTGTTGGAACGAATTTATTTAGATCATGCAGCAACGACACCAATACATCCGCTTGTTATTGAAGAAATGACAGTGGAGATGACGAAAACATTTGGTAATCCATCTAGTGTCCATAGCTTTGGAAGAGAGGCCCATACTAAATTAGAAGAATCCAGACAAATTATTTCCAATAGTTTGAATGTTAGTCCCCGTGAGATTATTTTTAATAGTGGCGGTACAGAAGGCGACAATACGGCGATTATTGAAACTGCATTTTTGAAGAAGGAATCTGGTCAACATATCATTACTTCGGTGTTTGAACATCCAGCGGTCTTAAAAACAATGGCTTATTTGGAAGAACAAGGGTTTGAAGTGACGTATTTAAGGGTTGATTCTAAGGGTCAAATTTCTTTGGAGGAATTTAAGCAAGCACTCAGAGATGAGACAATTTTAGTGTCAATGATGTATGGGAATAATGAGGTGGGCACTTTGCTACCTATTAAAGAAATAGGAGAAATATTAAAAGATCATCCTGCTGTTTTTCATACGGATGCCGTTCAAGCTTATGGGTTAGAAGTCGTTGATCCCAAAGAATTTGGGATTGATTTGTTTAGTATTTCTGCTCACAAAATTAATGGACCGAAAGGAGTTGGCTTCCTTTATAAAAGTGAAGTAGTCCAATTGTTACCATTACTACATGGTGGCGATCAAGAATCTAAAAGACGAGCCGGTACTGAAAACTTGACGGGTATTGCTGGATTAGCGCAAGCTGTGAAGCTATTAACGACAGAGGAAAAAATACTTAGAAAAGAGAAATATCAAAGCTTTCAAAAAATTATTTTGGAAAGACTAGAGACAGCGGCAATTGAGTATCATGTGAATGGCGGATTAGAGAATAGACTAGCTCACATTCTAAATCTATGGATTCCTGGCGTTTCTAGTGAACTACTATTGATGAATTTAGACTTGCAAGGAATCGCAGTTTCGACTGGCTCTGCGTGTTCTGCTGGAACAGTAAAGCCCTCTCGTGTTTTAGAAACGATATATGGAGAAGGACACCCGGCAACAGAAGAATCGGTTAGAATCAGCTTTGGGTTAAATAACACGATTGAACAAATAGAACATTTTGCTGAAGTACTTATTCAAATTATTGAAAGAATTCGTCGTTAACTCTTGCTACATGAGAAACAAAAGAGGAATAAAAATAAAGTTAGGAGTTTGACTGGCAAAAGTTTCAGACAACTAATATAATAAAAGAGACAATGAAATAGAAGAGGTGGAAAAATGGCATTTAAAGACAAAGCAACAGTAGAAGGATCAACTATTTTTTATGTGGTTAATCCAAATGCAAAAAAATATACGTTAAAAGATAATGGTTTTATTGAAACGAATTCTGGGAACTTCCAATTGGTTCGTCCCTTGAATGCAACACCACAAAGTAAAGAAGGATTTAAACTAAAAATGACAATTGCTGCTGACCTAAAAACGTTGAAAATGTCAATTACAACAGCGAATGGTTTGAAATCCATTAACATTTTTAAAGGGGAACAGCATCTAATGAGTCAAGAAAAATTTTATTTCTTGATGGATGGCATGATTAGCAGAGGTGTATTGGAAAGAGCGTAAAATTAGAACTGGCAGAGGCTTTCTTAAGTTTTTGCTAGTTTTTTTGTATAGAGAATTACTTTACATCCCACCAAATCATAGTATAATGAGATTTACTGAAAAGTTACGACCTTCAAATCGTGGATGATTTCAGAATCTAATTGAAATGATGGTGATACAATGACAGATAACAGTAAGACACGAGTTGTCGTTGGAATGAGCGGCGGAGTGGATTCATCTGTCACAGCACTGCTTTTAAAAGAGCAAGGCTATGATGTAGTAGGAATCTTTATGAAGAACTGGGACGATACAGACGAAAATGGTGTTTGTACCGCTACGGAAGATTATAAAGATGTTGCAAAAGTAGCAGATCAAATAGGAATTCCTTATTATTCTGTGAATTTTGAGAAAGAATATTGGGATCGAGTGTTTGAATATTTTCTGACGGAATACCGTCGAGGACGTACACCAAATCCTGATGTGATGTGTAATAAAGAGATTAAGTTTAAAGCGTTTCTTGAGTATGCAATGCAGCTAGGGGCGGATTATGTAGCAACGGGTCATTATGCACAAATTGAACATAAAGAAGATGGTACGGTACGCATGTTGCGTGGTGTAGATAACAATAAAGATCAAACCTATTTTTTAAGCCAATTATCACAAGCCCAATTATCTAAAACGATGTTTCCTTTAGGTGGTATGGAAAAATCTGAAGTCCGAGCAATCGCTGAAAAAGCGAATTTAGCAACGGCTAAGAAAAAAGATTCTACCGGAGTTTGTTTTATTGGGGAAAAGAATTTCAAACAATTTTTAAGTCACTATTTACCTGCGAAAAAGGGAAATATGGTGACAATAGATGGTGAAATAAAAGGTCAACATGATGGTTTAATGTATTATACGATTGGTCAAAGACAAGGGCTCGGAATTGGTGGAGGTGGTGCTTCTCAAGAACCGTGGTTTGTCATAGGCAAAGATTTGGCTACCAATACATTATATGTTGGACAAGGGTTTCATCATGAACAATTATATGCTACTCATTTAGATGCTAGTGAAATTCATTTTACAATAGAAGACGAAATGCCGAGAGAATTTGACTGTACAGCAAAATTCCGCTATCGTCAACAAGATGTTCCAGTGAAAGTCATCTTAACGGAAGATGGAACCAAGGCGAAAGTTATTTTTGCCGATCCTGCCCGGGCAGTTACACCTGGACAAGCAGTTGTTTTCTATGATGGAATGGTCTGTCTTGGCGGTGGCTTAATCGATCAAGCCTACCAAGGAGAAAAAGTTTTACCATATATCTAAAATTGAACTTAAAGAATAAGAGTCTTAAATGGTCTTTATTCTTTAAGTTTTTTCTTATTTAAAAGGAAAAATAGTAACAAGTTTTATCCATAGATCTAGAAAAAATGATAAAATGGCGTAAGGGATTGTAAGCTTTTCACAAGCGGTATAGTTGCATGTTTTTAAGGATGTAACTAAAATGACATATGTACAAAAGAATTGGAGTGGTGGAGATGTATCAAGTCATTACCATGTATGGGGATAATGAGCCATGGTGGTTTTTTGAAGATTGGCAAGAAGACATAGAAAATGAAAAAGAATTTGATTGTTTAGAAGATGCAGAGCGCTATTATATTAAAGAATGGCAAGAGATTTCTTCGGCGTATGAGTACATAAATACTAAAGCAAATTATTTGGCAGCTTTTTGGAATGATGGTGACGAACGTTGGTGCGACGAATGTGATGAGGATTTACAGCAGTACAAAGGATTAGCCTTATTAAAAGATTATCAAGCCGTGACGTTTGAAAATGGTGCTGATTTACAAGAGCGTAATAATCATTGTGGAAAAGTGAAATGCTGTAAAAACATGAAGCTTTAAAAACGAGAAAATATCTTTAACGTTTTGTGGACGTCAAAGGTGTTTTCTTTTTCATTATTTCTAATAAAATATTCCTATTTTCATTTTGGTAGATAAAATCAGAGGAGAACAGTCAGAGTGTGGTAAAATAGAGCTGTTGGAATAAATTGAAGCCGTACGAAGAAACGTATAATTATGAATCGATTTATAGAAGTGTAGCTGACCTAACGAAGAGAAATAGAAGGAGCAAAATAGATGGCAAATAAACAATTAATTATTGCTGAAAAACCTAGTGTAGCAAAGGATTTAAGTAAAGTACTAGGAGCAACACAAAAGAATAAAAATTATTATGAAGGACCGACAGTAATTGTTACATGGGCACTTGGTCACCTTTTAGGGCTGAAGATGCCGGAAGATATAAATAAGGAATGGCAGTCATGGCAGATGGAGACGTTACCGATGATTCCAAAAAACCTAGGGATTAAACCATTGCCGAAAACGGGACATCAATTGAAAGCTATTAAACAATTAGCTAACCGAAAAGATGTATCTGAAGCAGTAATTGCAACCGATGCCGGACGTGAAGGAGAATTAGTTGCTCGTTGGATTTTGGAGTATGTTCATTTTAGTAAACCAGTCAAAAGACTTTGGATTTCTTCCCAGACGGATAAAGCGATTAAAGATGGCTTTAAAAAGTTAAGACCTGCAAAAGAATATGATAATTTATATTATTCCGCCTTAGCAAGAGCCAAAGCGGATTGGTTAGTTGGATTAAATGTCACTAGAGCTTTGACCGTTAAATACCAAGATAGTTTATCAGCTGGACGAGTACAAACGCCAACCCTATCCTTAGTCCGTCAGCAAGAGAAAAAAATCGAAGGATTTCGTCCACAAGCGTATTTTTCAGTAGACTTACAAGTCCAAAAAGAAAAAGCCAAGTTGGTTCAACAAAATCTCTATGCTTTTAAAGAAAGAGATAAAGTCGAGGCTTTTGTAAAAGAATTAAGCAAAGGGAATGGGAAAGTAACAGATATTCAAGAGAAAAGTAAATCGGAACAAGCACCACTTCCGTATGATTTGACTGAAATTCAAAGAGAAGCCAATCAACGCTATCAATTTTCCGCGAAAAAGACGCTTTCTCTCGTTCAAAGTTTGTATGAAATTCATAAGATTGTTACTTATCCTAGAACCGATAGTAAATACTTAACAACAGATATGAAAGCCACCATGAAAGAAAGATTGCAAGCTATTAGCGACTTCTCACCAGAAGTAAAAACCTATATAAAAAATGGTGCACAAGTCAAGTTAAGAAAAGTTTTTCAAAATGAAAAAGTGACGGATCATCATGCCCTTATTCCAACAGAACAACGTCCTCGCTATGAAAAACTAAGTGGAGATGAACAAAAAATCTATACGATGATTGTGACTCGCTTTCTAGGTTTATTTGCGGAAGCCCATAAAACCAAGCAAACCAAAATTACTGTCACTTTTGGTAAAGAAATATTTGTTTTCCGTCAAAGCAAAGTAGAAGTCGCTGGTTGGAAGAAAGAAAAAGAAGAACTTGAAACAACTGTAGATTGGAAGCTAGGGATGAGTGTAGCGCCTTATTTTACAATCAATAAAGAATTAACCTCTCCACCGAAACCATTAACAGAAGGAACATTACTTGGCTTGATGGAAAAACACAGTTTAGGAACACCGGCAACTCGAGCAGAAATTATTGAAAAATTAATCAAATCTGAACTAATGGAGCGTACGCAAAACGGTTTGAGTGTTTCGCCTAAAGGGAAGCAGTTGTTGGAACTGGTTAATCCGTCATTAGTTACGCCTGAATTGACAGAAAAATGGGAAAAAACATTAGAAGCCATTGCAAAAGGGAAACAAAACAGCAATGTTTTCCTAAAAGAAATTGAACAAGAGACGAAAAAACTGGTTTCAGAAATTAGAAATAGCCAAAGTAAATACCAAGACTTTTCAATTACTCAAAAGAAATGTCCAGAGTGTGGCTCTAATTTGCGTGAAAAGAATACCAAAGATGGAAAGATTTATGTATGTTCCAATCAAGAATGTAGCTATCGTCGCCGCAAAGATCCTAAAGTATCCAATCACAGATGCTCCCAATGTCATCGAAAGATGGAAATTATTGATGGGAAGAACGGCGCATACTTCAAATGTAAATATTGTTCCATTACTGAAAAAATGCAAGATAAAAAAGAACGCAGTAAGAAATTAACAAAACAAGAAGAGCGTCGCTTGATGAAAAAGTATTCTCAAGCAGAAGAACCACAAGAAAGTGCATTAGCACAAGCACTAAAAGCAGCTCTAAATAACGAAAAAATATAAAAAGTCAGCGCTATTTTTATAGCGTTGATTTTTTTATCAAAAGATAAGTGAAATTCTCAATTTTTTTCAGTAATCACGGGATTTTAAGAAAAAGTTGAAAAATAAAAGTAAAAAATAAGCCTGAATCATTTGGCTATTTCAAAATAAAGGAGTATACTTTACTTGAAATCATTCATTTTATTTCATAGAATTTTCACAAAACTCAAATAGCTAGAATCACTGAATTTTTTTTAAGACTTTTGAATACGACCGAATAAAAAGTAATTGGATAGAACAATCAAAAAATAACAAGGTATATGAAATTTGATACTTGGAATACATGAAAGCAGTAGGTGACTAAAAAAGTTTAGAGGGTCATACTGTAGAGCGCTGATTGATTAACTATTTTACTCGTATTGTAAACAGTGAAGTTTTTTTGTTTGGCTGAAAAAGCTTTTTCTTTTTGTGAAAATAAAACAAGGAGGATCTTATATGTTGGATATTGTTTCGTTAGCGCGATTCCAATTTGGTATGACAACAGTGTTTCACTATTTCTTCGTACCTTTTTCGATTGGGTTAGCACTTGTAGTAGCAATTATGGAAACAATGTATGTAACGAAGAAAGACGAACGTTACCGTAAAATGGCAAAATTTTGGGGAAATATTTTTCTATTGAGTTTTGCTGTAGGAGTTGTTACAGGGATTATTCAAGAGTTTCAGTTTGGAATGAACTGGTCTGATTATTCCCGATTTGTAGGAGATATTTTTGGTGCTCCATTGGCTGTTGAAGCATTGTTGGCATTCTTTTTAGAGTCGACATTCTTAGGTTTGTGGATTTTCACTTGGGATAAAGTGAGCCCTAAGCTCCATTTGACGTTTATTTGGTTGGTTGTTTTTGGCTCTATGATGTCTGCATTTTGGATTTTAGCAGCGAATAGTTTCATGCAACATCCAGTAGGTTATGTTATTAACAATGGTCGAGCAGAAATGATTGATTTTGCAGCAATTATTGGGAATCCTAAAGTTTGGTATGAATTTAGTCATGTTCTTGCTGGAGCAGTGACGATGGGTGGAATGATTGTTGCAGGTTTAGCTGCATTCCAATTGCTAAAAAAACGTGATGTTGATTTCCATAAAGTCTCAATGCGTGTTGGTTTAGTCGTGACCTTGATTGGTTCAATAGCCGTTTTAGTTGCTGGTGATTTACAAATGAAAGCCTTAATTGAAGGACAACCTATGAAATTTGCCGCGATGGAAGGGATTTATGAAGATTCAGATGATCCGGCTGCCTGGACATTAATCGCTTGGGCAGATGAGAAAGAGCATAAACGAGTATTTGGTGTTGAGATTCCTTATATCTTAAGCATTTTATCTTATAATAAACCTTCTGGAGCTGTAGACGGTATGAATACTGCTAATGAAGCGTTAATCGAAAAATATGGCGAACGTGAAGGTGACTTAAGTTATTTCCCACCAGTAAATGCAATATTCTGGAGCTTTAGAATCATGGCTGGATTTGGTGTCTTGATGCTAATGGTTTCAGCTTTGGGATTATTTTTCACCAGAAAGAAAAAACCATCTCTGTATGAAAAACGTTGGATGCTAAGAATTATGGCGTTATGTACCTTTGCGCCATTTATAGCAAATACGACAGGATGGCTAATCACTGAATTAGGAAGATATCCGTGGACTGTTTATGGGTTATTTACGATTGAAGAGAGTGTTTCACCAAATGTATCTGTCACATCGCTGCTTATCTCTAATATCATTTACTTCATTTTATTTGCTGGATTAGGTGCAGTCATGGTGTACTTAATTACTGTTGAAATGAAAAAAGGACCGGATTACGAAGAGAAAAAATTGGCTGCTAGTCAGTCAATAAGTACGGATCCGTTTGATAAGGAGGTATTTGAAAAATGAGCACGTTACAATTATTATGGTTTGTTTTGATTGGCGTTTTATTTTCAGGTTTCTTCTTCTTAGAAGGATTTGATTTTGGTGTTGGAATGGCTGTTCAAACATTAGCCCACAACGATGGTGAAAAAGATCAAGTAGTAGAAACCATTGGACCTGTTTGGGATGGGAATGAAGTGTGGTTACTAACAGCAGGTGGAGCAATGTTTGCATCATTTCCTTACTGGTATGCTTCTTTATTTAGTGGATTCTATCTCATATTATTTATCATTTTAGTGGGATTAATTATTCGTGGTGTTTCTTTTGAATTTCGTCATCGGATGCCAGAAGGAAAAAGAAAAAAAATGTGGAACTGGACATTAGCAATTGGTAGTTTCATTGTACCGTTTTTCTTTGGTGTTCTATTTATTAGTTTAGTTCAAGGAATGCCAATGGATGCTAATGGTAATATTACCGCTACCTTTACTGATTACATCAATCCGTTTTCAGTGGTTGGTGGAGTAGCGTTAACACTTTTATGCTATTTACATGGACTAAATTACATTACGTTGAAAACAGAAGGACCGATTAGAGAGCGTGCTAGAAATTATGCTTCTTTACTTTATTGGGTACTTTACGTTGGATTAGTTGTTTTTGCTGTATTACTTTACTTTAATACAGATTTCTTTGATAATCATTTCGTAGTAACCTTATTGTTGGTTGCGTTGATTGTTGTTTTAACAGTCATTGCGAATGTGGGTGTGTTCAAGAAGAAAGAAATGTTGGCGTTTCTTGCTAGTGGCTTAACATTAGTTACTTTAGTGGCATTATTGTTTAGTGGATTATTCCCTCGTGTAATGATTAGTTCTATACCAGGAAATGATTTGCTAATTGAAAATGCTTCAAGTACGCCATATACCTTAAACATTATGACTTGGATTACCGTTACAATATTACCGTTTGTGTTAGTCTACACTGGCTGGTCGTATTTTGTTTTCAGAAAACGTATTAAGAATATAGCGATAACAGAGGGGTATTAAACAGATGATTGATAAGGCCATCTTAAAAATGCCTAAAATAAAAAAAGTTCTTGTCTTGCTTGCAGGTTTTTCATTCCTGCAAGCAGTCTTTATTATCGGACAAGCTTTTTACCTTTCTAAGGCAATTACTGGCTTATGGAATGGTGGGCATTTAAATAATCAATGGGATAACGTCCTCTTTTTCTTTGTATTTTACACAGGGCGTCATGTTGTTACTTACTTAAGGGAAAAGTTGCTAGATGATTTTAGCTATCAACGTTCCCAAGAAATTAGAGAAGAATTATTACAAAAGATTTTTCGTTTAGGACCAATTGTTGTTCAAAAAAACGGCACAGGAAACATGGTAACAATGGCTTTAGAAGGAATTAGTCAAACAGAGAACTACTTACATTTAATTTTAATGAAAATGATGAATATGATGATTATCCCTTGGATTATTTTAGCTTTTGTTTTCACTTTGGATATTCGTTCAGGAGTTATTCTATTAGTTGTATTTCCGATTATCATTATTTTCATGATTGTGTTAGGTTATGCAGCTCAAAGTAAAGCTGATAAGCAATATAAAGCTTTTCAAGTGTTATCGAATCATTTTATTGATTCTTTAAGAGGACTCGACACTCTGAAATTGTTTGGATTGAGTAAAAAATATGCAAAAAGTATTTATACAACAAGTGAACGATTTAGAGAAGCAACAATGAGTACGTTAAAAATTGCGATTTTGTCGACCTTTGCACTAGATTTTTTTACGACACTTTCAGTTGCCGTGGTGGCTGTCTTTTTAGGCTTGAATTTAATGAATGGTGGTATTTTACTTTTTTCCGCATTGACAACGTTGATTTTAGCACCAGAATTCTTTTTACCAATTAGAGATTTTGCTAGTGATTATCATGCAACTTTAGACGGGAAAAATTCTTTTCAAGCGATTAAAAGTGTATTAGAATTGCCAGAGGTTAGTCATCAGGATGAACTTGTATTAGACAAATGGCAGCAACACTCTGAATTATCAATTGAGAAATTAACCTTTGCTTATGAAGACTCAACGGAAGCAGCCGTAAAAGAAGTCAGCTTTGCTACAAAAGGCTACAATAAGATTGGTATCATCGGGGCTAGTGGTTCAGGAAAATCGACGTTAATTAATTTACTCAGTGGATTTTTGGCTCCAACTAGTGAAGAAACTAAAATTGAAATCAATCAAGAAAAAATGCCGCATTTTTCTCAAAAAGATTGGCAAAAACAAGTGATTTATATTCCGCAGTCTCCTTATTTATTTCAAGATACACTTGCCAACAATATTCGTTTTTACACGCCAGAAGCGACAGATGAAGATGTTTTGAAGGCTGCTAATTTGGTTGGTTTAGGGCAATTAGTAAACGAGCTAACCGCTGGAATCCATACAGAAATTGGCGAAAGTGGCAGAATGCTGAGTGGTGGACAAGCGCAACGGGTAGCACTAGCAAGAGCTTTTCTAGATAATCAACGCCATATCCTGTTGTTCGATGAACCGACTGCTCATTTGGATATTGAAACAGAAGTAGAAATTAAAGAAAAAATGTTACCTTTAATGGAAAATCATCTTGTGTTTTTCGCAACCCATCGCTTGCATTGGATGAAGGAAATGGATTTTATTTTAGTAATGGATCAAGGACAACTAGTTGAGATGGGAACTCTTGAAGAGCTAATTGCGAAAGATGGTTATTATGTAAAATTAATGAATCAGATGAGGGGGACGAAATAATGGAGAACACCCCAACAAACAAAGAATGGTTAAAGCAGGATCAATGGGTGAAACCCTTTTTGAAAAAATATCGTGTGTTGCTATTTTTTGCTATCTTTTTAGGCTTTTTAACTTTTTTTAGTGCGGGAGCTTTGATGTTTAACTCAGGTTATTTAATAAGCCGAGCAGCTTCACTTCCGGAAAATATTTTGATGATTTATATTCCGATTGTTTTAACGCGAGCTTTTGGAATCAGTCGTCCTGTATTTCGCTATGTAGAACGTTTAGTGAGTCACAATTGGGTACTGAAAATGACTTCTGATTTAAGACTTAAGCTATATCAAGTCTTGGAAAAAGATGCGATTTTCTTTAAATCGAAGTATCAAACAGGAGATATTCTAGGTCTGTTGTCAGAAGATATTAACCATTTACAAAATCTTTATTTACGAACCATTTTTCCAACGGTTATTGCTTGGATTTTATATGTTTTCCTTATTATAGGATTAGGTCTTTTTTCATGGTGGTTTGGGTTGTGCATGCTGCTCCTATTAGGAATTGCGATTTTCTTATTGCCAGCGGTGTCCGTACTAGTGAATGGTGCAAGACAAGAAAAGCAAAAAGTAGCGAAAAATGAGCTGTATAAGAATTTGACAGATAACATTCTAGGCGTTTCTGACTGGGTATTTAGTCAACGTGGCAAAGAATTTGTTCACTCCTATGAAAAAGAAGAGATGAAGCTCCATCAAATAGATAAAAAAATTAAGGATTTTAATCATTTACGTGATTTTCTTTTACAGGTTCTTTTTGGTGGGATTACGATTGCTGTTCTAGCGTGGGCAAGTATCAGATTTCCTGGCAATCATGGCGGAGCAGCTAATTGGATTGCAGCGTTTGTTCTAACCGTCTTTCCTTTAATTGATGCGTTTGCTCCGTTGCCAGCTGCTGCACAAGAAACAACTATTTATAGAGATTCTATTAAACGATTAAATGAGTTGCCTGAGCCACAGCAGTCTGTCCAAGAAGACACACCGATCCTTTTAGAAAATACCAAAATAGAAATTAAAGACGTAACATTTTCTTATAAAGGCTCTTCTAAAAAAGTGTTGAATCAATTGAACTTAACGATTGAACCAAAAGAAAAGCTAGCTATTTTAGGTCGAAGTGGTTCGGGAAAAAGTACTTTAGCAACATTGATTCGTGGCGATTTGACGCCAAACCAAGGAGAGCTTTTATTGGGTGGTGTTCCAACCGCTTCGTTTGGAGATCGTATGACAGAATCAATTGGCGTGATTCATCAAACCCCTTATCTTTTCCATACAACGATTTTAAATAATATTCGGATTGGGAAAGAAGAAGCAAGTGAAGAAGAAGTTTGGCAAGTAATTGAACAAGTTGGATTAAAAGAAATGATTGAAAAATTGCCAGATGGTCTTCAAACAATGGTTGATGAAGCTGGTTTACGATTTTCTGGTGGAGAACGTCATCGTTTAGCATTAGCTCGGATTTTATTACAAGATACACCGATTGTTTTATTAGACGAGCCTACAACGGGCTTAGATCCAATTACTGAACAACAGCTATTAGATACTTTCTTCGATGCATTAAGTGAAAAAACAATTATTTGGATTACCCATCATTTACAAGGAATTCAAAAAATGGATCGTGTGATTTTTATTGAGGATGGTTTGTTGGAAATGAGCGGAACACCAGCACAATTGCTAAAAGAAAATACTCACTATCAGGAGTTATACGCTATTGACCGTGGAACCAACTAAATAGATAGAAAATAGGATGCACAATCCCTTGTTTTTAAGGGGCTGTGCATCCTATAAATCAACTATTCACTAAAAAGAACGTGATAATAGTAATTCTGTAAGCTTTTCTAGTTGTCTTTTACCTACACTTTCTGGTAACGTATCAATATCAGTCAAAGCTTTTTGGGTTACTTTCAAGGCAAAGTATTTTGCTTCATCAATGCCACCTAGTTCTAAAACTAGCTCAGCTACCGCTAACGTCTCTTCAGCAGTGATCTTTTCCTTCTTATCAAGATAAGGCTGAAAACGTTCTGGCGCCTGTTTTATGGCTAAAATAAGTGGTAGGGTATAGACACCTTGGGCCAAATCCTCTAGAACTGGTTTTTTTAGTGTGGTAGTGTCAGCCGTGTAGTCTAAAATGTCATCATAAACCTGAAAGGCAATTCCGATATTTCGACCAATTCGACGTGCGAGTCGTTGGACTTGTTTGGAGGCGTGACCGAAATGGGCTCCTTCCAAGCAACTCAAAGAAAAAAGTTCGGCTGTTTTTCCATTCACACTGCGCAAGTAATCAGAAACCGACATGTCTTTTTTGTAGCGGGTATGCATTTGATCTAATTCTCCAAGTAATAAACGTTTCATTGCATTTGCATTGGTTTTTAAGAAACTAGAACCGTTCATGGTTTCAGACAAGAGTTGGAAAAATTCTGTAAACAACAAATCTCCAGTATACACAGCAACATCTTTTCCATATTTCGATTGAATGGTCACAATTCCTCGCCTTAAAGTAGAATCATCAATGATATCATCATGAATCAAGGTAGCCATATGCAAAATTTCTAGTGAAGCAGCAATTTTGATTAGTTGCTCTTGGTCCTGCTTTGAAGAATCGCCCATTTGTGAAAATAGAAAAAAGAACGCTGGGCGCAGCAATTTTCCACCTGAATGAGTAAGGTCAATTAGTGCCGTTTCAATTTCTTTATTACGTATTTTAACTTGTTGTTCAATTAGTGAACAAGTGTCCTGTAAATTTTGCTGAATCGTCGGGAACTCTTTCCAATAGTCGTTCATAAATCAATAATCCTTTCAATGGTTCAATACTATTGATTGTAAACGAAGTTCAGTAAGAAATACAGTAATTTATTTTATAGGCATTATTTTACAAAAAAAAGTAAAGTAGGAGTATAATTTGGATAGAGAAGTTTTTTTTGAACTAGTAGAAGTAAAAGCCAAGACAGCTAGTGTCTTTCCCTTTTTCATCGGGATTTGTTTTAGTTGGTATCACTATCGAAGTCTTCATTTAGGGTTTGTCTTACTATTTTTTGTTGCGATGTTTGTTTTTAACATGGCGGTAGATATTTTAGACAATTATAATGATTACCTTCATGCGAAAGAAGGGCATGATTATAAAGAAAAAACGAATATTATAGGTCGTGAGAACCTATCTTTACCCATGTTGCGCCGCTGGATCATTTGGATGGTCAGTCTGTCAGCTTTAATGGGTATTGGGCTATCCTTTATTGTTGGTTGGCCGTTATTATTGATGGGAATATATTGTTATAGCATTGGTATTTTTTATTCTTCAGGCCCTAAACCCTTATCAAGTCTACCCTTAGGAGAAGTTTTTTCTGGATTAACGATGGGTTTTATGATTCCGTTGATTTGTATTTATATTAACACTTACGAAATCTTCCAATGGTCATTTGTAAACGTAGGAAGTATTTTTCTAGTAACGTTACCTAATACCTGTTTGATTGCTAACTTGATGTTAGCTAATAATATTTGTGACTTAGAAGAAGATGAGAAAAATCATCGTTTCACCTTAGTCCACTATTTAGGAAAAAAAGTCTCTATTTTATTATTTGTTGGCTTAATTGTTATTGCTTTTTTGTCTATCTTTGTGGCAGTATGGTTTCAATTAACTCCTGTTACGATGCTCTTGACACTGCTGGTCCTACCCTTTATTTGGAAACAGACACGCTTATTTTTAAAAAAACAAGTGAAAACAGAGACATTTAGTTGTGCAATTAAAATACTAGCTGTAGGCGCATTGGCTCAAGTACTATTTTTTAGTATAGGAATAATTTTTTTATAGAAGAGTGAAAAGAGGAGAGTTTTAATGAGTAAACACGTCGTTATTTTAGGTGCCGGATATGCTGGACTTAGAGCATTGCACGAACTTCAAAAAGAAGATCAGGAAATCAAGATTACCTTGATTGATCAAAATGATTATCATTTTGAAGCGACTGCCATTCATGAAGTTGCTGCTGGAATCCAAACGTCAGAACGAATCACGTATCCCATTGAAGATGTTGTAAAAAAATCTTGTACCACATTTATTCAAGCAACAGTGGAAAAAGTGGATAGCTCAAAACAAGTTGTCTGCCTGAAAGATCGTGAAGAAGTATCTTATGATTATCTGATTGTAGCTTTGGGGTATGAATCAGAATCATTTGGAATCAAAGGTGTAGAGGAGTTTTCATTAAAAATGGTGGATATTCCCACCTCTGAAAAAGTCTATCAGCACTTAGTTCAGCAAATGGAGAATTATAAAGAAACAAAAGATGAGAACAACTTAAAAATCGTTGTTTGTGGTGCAGGTTTTACAGGAATTGAGCTACTGGGTTCCCTTGTTGAAGGGAAAAAGAAGTTAGCTGATATTGCTGGTGTATCACCAGATAAAATTCAATTATATTGTGTTGAAGCCGTTACACGCTTGTTGCCAATGTTTAGCGAAAAATTAGGCGATTACGGGATTAGACACCTAAAAGATTGGGGTGTTAAATTCTTACTAGGAAAACCTATCAAAGAAATTAAACAAGACACGGTTGTCTATTTAGACAATCAAGAAACCAATGAGCTAGCCGAACTAAAAGCAAAAACAATTATCTGGACAACAGGTGTCAGTGGAAGTCATGTTGTAGGAGATTCAGGGTTTTCTGAAAAACGTGGTCGTGTAATGGTTAAAGCTGATTTGACTGATTCAGAACACAACAACGTATATATTATTGGTGATTGCTCAGCAGTTATGGATAAAGAAACGAATCGACCTTACCCAACAACGGCTCAAATTGCATTAAAGATGGGGGCCCATGCTGGTAAAAATATTAAAGCTCAAATCAAAGGCCAGTCTACAACAGAATTTAGCTTCCGTTCACAAGGATCGGTGGCATCTATTGGTAATTCCCATGCTTTTGGGGTTGTTGGGAAAAAGGAAATCAAAGGCTATCCAGCTTCAGTTATTAAAAAAGTCATTCTAGATCGTTCTTTACTTGAAACAGGTGGGGTCAAAGAAATGTTAGCGAAAGGTCGCTTTGACTTTTATCATTAAAAAAATTAAGGCATTTGATATTCTTACTAAGAATATTGAGTGCTTTTTCTTTTTTTATCTAGAGACAAAATATAAAACGTTTTCTTTTTAGATTCTATCAATAAAACAAGTGGGGCACTTTTGTTCGGCTCCATTTTTATGTATAATAGAGAGTGATGAAAAGAGGGATGTTAAATGGCACAAAGAAAAGGTGCGAAAAAAAGAAAAACAAAAAAACAAAAGCAACAACAAGAGCATCTTAATTTCATTTTTATTGGTCTTTTCTTTATATTTTTTGGACTATTTGGATTACTAAAATTAGGATTTCTAGGCACATTAGTTGCTAATTGTTTGCGAATTATTGTGGGAAATACATATTCAATCGGAGCATCCCTATTAATGGTATATGGTCTTTTATTGATAATTTATGGAAAAGATTTTCCAATAAAGAAAAGTCGTCCTATCGTTGGTGGCATTATTTTATATTTAGGAATCTTATTATTTATGCATGCCTATTTATTTAGAAATGTTGGTCACACACCCAATGCGATTGGGACCACTTGGAATACTCTCCAAATGGATTTGAGAGGGAATCTTGTATCAGAAAATGTTGGTGGCGGAATGATTGGGGCTGTTCTATATAGCGGAACCTACTTTTTGGTTGCTCAACTAGGGAGTTATCTGATAGCTAGTTTTTTGGTTTTACTAGGTTTATTTTTAATGAGTATGTTGGACTTTCAACAAGTAACTAGTGGTCTTCAAATAATTAGAGAGAAGATTAGTTCCGCAGTAGCCAATAGCCAAGAGCGACAAGAAAAGCGTGATGCAAAACGTTCAGAGAAAAGAGCTGAAAAACAAGCAAAAGCAGAAGCTTTAGCTGAGGAGCGATTAAAAAATGCGGTTCGTGAGCGAACACCAGGGGAAAAATTAGCGGAAGAAGAATGGCAACAAACCGAAAAAATTCCGCAAGAACCTGAACAATTAACGTTAGTACCAATTGATAGCTTTCAAAATCAAGCACCAGAAGATATCGCGCCATTAGAACAACCAATGGCCGAACTATCTGAAGCAGATGAAAATGGTGAACTGGATTTTGATATTTTAGCAGAAGCAGAAGATCGGGACTACCAGTTGCCTCCTTCAACCTTACTAGATTCTATTCCGTCAGCGGATCAAAGTGGCGAATATCAAAAAATTGAAAAAAATATCAGTGTTCTTGAACAAACATTTAATAGCTTCGGTGTGGATGCAAAAGTCGTTAAAGCAAGTTTAGGACCTGCTGTAACAAAGTTTGAAATTCAACCAGCTGTTGGTGTGAAAGTTAGCAAAATTGTTAGTTTGACAGATGATATCGCATTAGCTTTGGCTGCAAAGGATGTGCGGATGGAAGCGCCAATTCCTGGTAAGTCACTAATTGGGATTGAGGTACCTAATAGCACAGTCAGTACGGTATCTTTTAGAGATATTATTGAATCACAGCCCAGTAACCCAGATAAATTGCTGGAAGTACCTTTAGGAAGAGACATTTCAGGGATGGTTCAGTCTGCCGACTTAACGAAGATGCCTCACTTGCTGATTGCGGGTTCAACAGGAAGTGGGAAATCTGTAGCAATTAATGGGATTATAGCTAGTATTTTAATGCGAGCGAAACCACATGAAGTAAAATTAATGATGATTGATCCAAAAATGGTGGAGTTAAATGTTTATAATGGTATTCCCCATTTGTTAACACCGGTAGTAACAAATCCGAGAAAAGCGGCTCAAGCGTTACAAAAAGTTGTTCAAGAAATGGAATTTCGTTATGAAAAATTTGCGGCAACAGGGGTCAGAAATATTTCGGGATACAACGAATTTGTCGCTCAGAAAAATTTGGAAATGGGTGAAAATCATCCTCTGTTACCGTTTATTGTGGTGATTGTAGATGAGTTAGCCGATTTGATGATGGTAGCTAGTAACGAAGTAGAAGATGCGATTATTCGCTTAGCACAAATGGCTCGTGCTGCTGGGATTCATATGATTCTTGCAACACAACGCCCAAGTGTCGATGTTATTACGGGCATCATCAAAGCAAACGTCCCTTCAAGGATTGCGTTTGCTGTTTCTAGTGGAACGGATTCCAGAACTATTATTGATAGTAACGGGGCGGAAAAACTATTGGGACGTGGAGATATGCTCTTTTTACCAATGGGAGAGAATAAGCCTATTCGTGTCCAAGGAGCCTTTATTTCAGATCATGAAGTAGAACGAATCGTTGATTTTGTAACCGATCAGCAAGAAGCTGATTATCAAGAAAGTATGATGCCAACGGAAGAAAGTGCGACCAGTGGTTCTAGTGAAGCCTCTCAAGATGAATTGTATGAGGAAGCGAAAGCCCTAGTGATTGAGATGCAAACAGCGAGCATATCATTGTTGCAAAGACGTTTTAGAATTGGTTATAATCGTGCGGCTCGATTGGTGGATGAATTAGAAGAACATGGTGTAATTGGTCCATCAGAAGGAAGCAAGCCTAGAAAAGTGTTTATTGAACCTCAACCTGAAGAGAGTTCTGAAGATATCGGGCCTGAGCAATAACACATAATCTGAAATAAATAAGAGACATACGTTAAACAGACTGGCTGTTTTAGCGTGTGTCTTTTCTTAACACTTTTTTTGAGAAATTGATGTTCATTTTTCGTATGCTTCTTCAAGTTAATTCTATTATAATTACTGTAACAAAATTTTTTCTTGATAAATCTCAACTATTACTTTTTGAAAAAGGTGAAAAAGATGATAACAAATGAACAGACAAAAAAGAAATACTATCAAGCGATGCTTGAAAAAGACTCAAATTATGACGGAATATTTTTTGCAGGCATTACAACAACAGGAATATTTTGCCATGCAACTTGCCCGGCAAGAAAACCTAAATATGAAAATTGTGCTTTTTATGAAACGGCTGAGGAAGCATTACTTTCTGGATTTAGACCATGCAAACGTTGTAGACCTCTTTCTTATCCAAAAGAACTTTCTCCAGTTGTTCAGCAAATAGTCAGTTTGGTAGAAGAAAATCCTGATAAAAGATGGAAAGACGCTGATTTTGAACGTTTAGGAATCCACGCGGCAACTGCTCGAAGACAATTTAAGAAAAAATATGGAATGACGTTTGTACAGTATGCTCGTGCCAGAAGGATGGGAATTGCTTTGAAGGAGATTAAAGCAGGTGAAAAAGTCATCCATGCTCAAATCGACTCTGGGTATGAATCCTCTAGTGGCTTCAATGACGCTTTTTTTAAAATCATGGGACATTCACCAAATAAATCAAGGGAGTCCATCAATCTTTATGGAAACTGGATAGATACAAAACTAGGTCCAATGCTGAGTATCGCCGATGAAAATTTTTTGTATTTATTAGAATTTGTAGATCGACGAGGGTTAGAGCGAGAAATTGAACGATTAAGACAAAAGTTAAATGCTGCAATTATTCCGGGAAAAACAGTAATCTCTGAAAAAATTGAAGCAGAATTGAAAGTGTACTTTCAAACAGGTCTAGCAAAATTTGAAACTCCCTACCAGCTTATTGGTTCAGATTTTCAAAAAAGTGTGTGGAAAGAGCTTCTAAAAATTGAAAAAGGAAAAACGTCTACTTACAAAGAGTTAGCTGAAAAATTAGGAAATCCTAAGGCAATGAGAGCCGTTGGTAATGCAAATGGCGCAAATCAATTGGCAATCATTATACCTTGTCACCGTGTTGTTCAATCAGATGGAACTATAGGTGGCTATGGTGGTGGAGTAGAAAGAAAACGTTGGCTCTTAAATCATGAAAAAAACGGCTAAAAATAATTTAGTAGCTGCATTTTAAATCTTCACTAAATTATAACATTGCCAACCGGCTATACTAAATCATATATAAAAATAAACACCATTAGTGTTGTATAAACTAGATAAGAATAATCCTATCTTTCAATTAAAAAAAGAAGACTAGGCTCCACTACTAGCAGTTATTGCCAGTAAAAAATGAGCCCAAAGGTCAGGTCTCAGAGCTTCCAAGCTTCAAACTTGGGCTAAATAAATGGCAAGCCCAAGTCATTCACATTGGCTTCTGGTCACGGTTACTGACACTAACTGCTGGTAGTTCCGCTGTTTCTTTGGAAGCAACCCTTTTTTTAAAACGGGTTAAATCTAGAAGAGGAACCTTTGTTTATGCAGCACTTGTGAAATTTTTTTTATTATAAATACATGACTTATGATAAAATATCTTTTGGGTCAAAATTACTTAATATCTACTGAATAAATTACAAATATTGATACACCAGCATTTATCTAGGATATTTACTGAAATAACTGCATGGTTTTTCTTCAAAATCTGGAAAAAGCTATGCACTTTAATTGTTTTGGAGAGTTTTCCTAGTGTGGGTGTTTTAATTTTTGGGTTTGTTAACTGAGTTTGCTGTGAGGAAAGAGCAAGTAGCTTTTAAAGCAATTGGGGAATTGTTTCCTCGCAAAGTACAACTCGTCACAGATAGGCAGTGTTGAGAATCACTGCGATTGCTTGCAGAGCAGATGATGCACAATATAAAGTGGCTTTAGCCACTTTCCTTTCAACTCTCTAAATGCTAAAGCATTAAGAGTTGAAGGAAGGCGAACACAGTGAGCGTTGTTTCATTATAGCTAAAATGGAGGTGCTATTTGCCTTCTTTGTCACCCTGTGACAAACAGTGTTTGGAATGAAATCGGAGTGGAAGTATGTCATCATTGAACGTAGTTGCTTCCGTACTAGCTGCCTCTTCTTTTACTTTAAGTAGGACTCATTTTTTATCATTTTGCATTTATTCAGTAGGCATTCCACTACAGCGAACACAATGATTCAAAATGACATAACTTTCGTCTTATGAAGAAAAGGGAATCAGTTTAACTCAAAAACAGGAACTTTTGTTCACTGATTTGCTCTTTTGCTTTGGGGATAGTTGGTTATTTTACGGATTGTTCGTTGTAGTGTTACTTAGTTGTTTATAAATTGGTGTGGGTTAGTATAGTTTATCGATTTGCTGGGATATGAGCAACTTGATAAGCTAGCTTTTTTATTTTAACCTCTAATTTAGTAAGTCATAGTAGAAAAAAAGAGGACAATCAATCGTCATTGTTGTAGAGCTGAACAATAGTGTATAATAGAAAGAAGGAATAATAATATATATATATATTAATAAAGATAAAAAGAGTATAAAAACACATTTTTTGGTTTGTAGTCCAAAGCAATGATGAATTGTCAGTAACCTTCCCCTCCTTGGGTCGTCCATTACTCTTTTAAACAATCGTTACAAAGGTTTATTAAAGGAGGAGTTTTTATGCAATTAACTATTTTTTTAACGGGCAATTTAGGTGTGGGTTAGTAGAATTTACAGATACAGATGGGCATTTGCAAGTAAGACAACATATTTTTTGGAAAGAGCCCAATGAAGAAGAAATTTTTAGCTTTCTTTCTAGACGCTTGCCTCAATTATTAGAACAAAAGTGGTATGCGGATATAAAAGAAATAAAAGAGCAAAAGCGGGTAAATCCTAAACGGATGCAACGGATGCTTAGAATAGCACGTCAAAAACTAGTCTTATCTACAAAATCCCAACAAGCGATTTCCCAGCAAAGAGATAAGCTAAAAACGATTAAAAACAAAAGGAACAAAGAAGGAAAACAACAATTTATGGAAGAACAATTCAAGAAAAAACAGGAGAAACGTCGTTAAATGAACCTAAAACCAATAACAGACAAGCATGCTATTTTGTAGCAAGAAAGACATGTTTAAACAGTACGCAAAAAATTTGAATTTATATAGATAGAGCTGAATGGATTCTGACGTTTCAATGATAAGCATTAAGAGTAAATATCTCTATAGGTGCCAGATGATTTGGTATAATAAAAATAAAACAAGGATGGAAGATGAATGAGGAGAAAAAGTGTATTATATTTAGAAGTTGCGGATCAAATAAAGTCTGATATTATTAGTGGAAAGTATCCTGTAGGGTCGTTACTACCTACAGAAATAGAATTGGAAAAATTATTTGATGTAAGTAAAATTACTGTTAGGCGAGCAATAGAACTGCTTGCTGACGAAGAGCTAGTTGAAAAGAAGAGTGGTAAAGGAACGACAGTTCTAAGTAATCAACCTTACAACAAGTTGTCAAAAGCAGGAACATTTACGGAATACTTAAATAATTCGGGACAAAAGGTTGAAAAAAAATCTGTAGCTTTAGAACAGGTAACCATATCCGAGGATTCAGAACTTTTTCCTTTTTTTGGCTCTTCGGCCACTAAATTATCACGGTTGTACATATTAGATGGAGAACCCTATATCTTTTTTGAATACTATTTATCAAAAATGTTATCAGATGTGACTTTAGAAGATTTTAACCAGGAATCCTTATATCGTATAATGGATCAACATGGAATAGAAATTGTTAAATTTCAAGACAGTTTTCAACCGATTCAATTGACTCTAGAGCAGCAGCAGACTTTCAAAACAACAGAAACGACCGCTTTAAAACGGATTAGAAAATCATTCAATCCTTCGGGAGCTGTAGTAGAATACTCAGAAGCAATTTACAATACTTCTGTTCATCCGTATGTGATTGAATATGAATCGTAAAAAAGCTTAATACCATAGAATAAAATTACGCAAATAACAAGTTACTTACAATAATGTAAGCAACTTGTTATTTTTTTCAATGTTCAACTTCTATTTTTTATATTAAGCTTGATAAGGTAAAGAAAAGGGAGCGATTAATATGTTACAAGTTGAAAAATTACGGAAAACTTATGGAACTGAAATTAAATATGAAGCATTAAAAGGAATTGATTTAACCGTAGAGGATAGTGAATTTATTGGGATTATGGGACCTTCTGGTAGTGGAAAAAGTACCTTGCTAAATTTATTAGCAACTATCGACCAGCCAACTTCAGGAAATATATTATTAAATGGAAATAATCCCAATAAATTAAATCAAGAAGAAATTGCTAAGTTTAGAAGAAGAGAGCTAGGCTTTGTTTTTCAGAGCTTTAACTTAATGCCAACTTTGACGGTGGAAGAAAATATTGTATTACCATTAACCCTTGACGGTGAGAAGATAGCGGTGATGGATAAAGCGTTAAAAATATTAGCAGATCGTCTTGGAATTGCAAGTTTATTGAAGAAAAGAATTGCTGAAATCTCTGGTGGACAGGCGCAACGTGTAGCAGTAGCTAGAGCGATGATTCATCAACCACAATTACTTTTAGCCGATGAACCAACGGGAAATTTAGATACAAAATCTTCAAAAGATGTTATGCAGCTTTTACAAACCTTAAACCAAGAAGAAAAAGCAACGATTTTGATGGTGACTCATGATCCGTTAGCAGCGAGTTATTGTGAACGAATTGTATTTATAAAAGACGGACAATTGGTTGATGAAATTCATCAAAGAGAAGGGCAAAAACAATTTTATGATGAGATTATGGTAAAACTGGCAGAGATTGAAGGTGTTGAGAATGAATTTTAATCAGTTTGTTGTTCGTAACACGACTCGCAATAAGCATCTATATTTAGCTTATTTTCTCAGCACTCTTTTTTCAGTAATGGTCTTTTTTACCTTTACGGTATTTGCATTCCATCCAGCGTTTTCTCAAGGAATCAATAAAAATGTCCAAATGGGGATGTTAGCAGCAGCCATTATTATTTATGGTTTTGCTTTTCTGTTTGTCTTATATTCAATGGATGTTTTTATTCAGTCTAGGAAAAAAGAGTTTGGATTGCTGATGATTCAAGGGATGAGCCCAAAGCAACTGAAAAAAATGATTTTCATTGAAAACTTGGTCATTGGTTTTTTTGCGACGATATTAGGAAGTATCGGTGGTATTTTCTTTTCGCAGTTTATATTATGGGTTAGCAACCAGTTAATGCATTTACGTTTAGGTTTTTATTTTCCAGTTGAGGCGTTTGGTTTAACAGTGTTATCATTTTCTATTTTGTTTTTGGCTATTTCATTTTTTATTCAATTTAGACTGCCTAAGTTACAGTTACAGGAATTGTTGAAAGCAGGGGACTTGGGAAAAGGCACGATAAAAAATTCTAAAGTAAAAACAGTTCTAGCTATTTTACTGATTGGTGTCGGTTATACTATTGCATTAGTGACACCAGGAACAATGATACTTTTTGTGATGATTCCAGTGATTTTTTTAGTTATCCTAGGAACTCGTTTCTTATTCAATCAGCTAAGTGTATCAATGATTGAAGGGCTGAAGAAAAAGAAAACTATTTTTTGGAAAAAAACCAATATGGTAGTTTTTTCTGATTTAGCTTTTCGAATGAAGGACAATGCACGCTCATTTTTCTTAGTATCTGTTATTTCTACAGTAGCTTTTGCGGCAATTGGAACGCTGTATGGGGTTCAAAATATTATTTTAAAATCTACCAATCAAATTCCTTATGAGTTTCAACTAGATGGAACCAATGAAGAAACGACTCAATTGAAACAAGAGTTTACCCAACTATTAGCGGAAAAAGGGATCAAAGCTGATGAAGGAGAAATCACGGCTTATAGAGACCAAAACCAAGTGAGATTTTTTAAAGAATCCGAATACAACCGTTTAGCTAAAATAGCTGGGGAAACTCAATTAGAAACCAATGGTCAAGCAATTCAATTGATGTCTAAAGAGGTGATGGGGGTGTTGCCAGAGAAGTTAAAAGAAATTCAACTTCCTAATGGTACAAATCTACCTATTGAAAAAATGGAAAAGACATCAGTTGTTTCGGCCTATGGAACAGTGATGCTAGTTCCTGATTCAGCGGATCTGTCAACGCTAGAAACAAGTCAAACAATTGTATGGCAACCCAAAAACGCAAGCTTTAATCAACTAGTTAGTCTTGGAAAATCACAAAAAGAAAATTATAATCTGATGTCGAAAACATATACGCAACAAATGATTATAGACGGGTATGCACCGATTTTATTTGTTGGAATTTTTATCGGAATTGTTTTCTTTGTTTCAGCAGGCAGTTTCTTGTATTTCCGACTCTACAGTGATATGGATGTTGATGTTGAGAAGTTCAAAATGATTTACAAAATGGGCTTAACAAAAAAAGAATTGAAAAAAATGATTTATCAACAAGTTGGGATTCTCTTTTTCACGCCAATTATTGTATCTGTTATTCATGGTGCGGTGGCATTAACCGCGATGTACCACATTTTAAATATTGGCATGCAATTAGCAGGTTGGCAAGTTCTAGGGGTATTCATACTGATTCAGCTTGTTTATTATCTAATTGCCAGAATAGCATATTTTAATAAAGTATATAGATTGGTTCAAGCTTAAGTTAATGAAAGTGAGCACAGACTAGTTCTGTGTTTTTTTTTAGGATAATCCCCAAAGTAAATAATATACGAAGAAGTTCCTTTGCACTTGATTTTCTGTAGTACATTTAAATGCGACTTCTAAACGTATTCTTATTGCTTGTTTCTCTATGTGTTTGTTAGATTCATATTACATTTCTTATTGCATTCATTAGTGGAATAAGTTATAGTATGAAGCGAATGTTTAAATGAAATGAGGAACTGCAATGGAAAAAGCGTCCATTTATGGATTAACAAAAGAAGAACTGATTGAATGGTTCATTGAACATGGTGAAAAGAAATTTAGAGCAACCCAAGTTTGGGAATGGTTATATATTAAACGTGTCAATAGTTTTGAGGAAATGACAAATCTATCAAAGATCACGATTGACTTATTAGAAGAAAATTTTATTATCAATCCCTTGAAACAAGTAATTATTCAAGAAGCAAAAGACGGAACAGTGAAATATTTGTTCCAATTACCGGATAAAAACATGATTGAAACAGTATTAATGCGTCAGGAATATGGTATGTCCGTCTGTGTCACCACTCAAGTAGGCTGTAATATTGGTTGTACCTTCTGTGCCAGTGGCTTGTTGAAAAAGCAACGGGATTTGACTGCTGGAGAAATCGTAGCCCAAATTATGCTCGTACAGCGTTACTTTGATGAGCGAGGGAAAGATGAGCGAGTAAGCCATATCGTAGTAATGGGAATTGGCGAACCTTTTGACAACTATAATAATTTAATGGACTTTTTACACATCATTAATGATGCTAAGGGATTGGCGATTGGTGCACGTCACATTACTGTTTCAACCAGTGGACTAGTGCCAAAAATCAAAGAATTTGCAAAAAATGGTCTGCAAGTAAACCTAGCCATCTCGCTACATGCTCCTAACAATGAAGTTCGAACATCAATTATGCGAATTAATCGCAGTTTCCCGATTGAAAAATTGATGGAAGCAGTAGATGAATATCTTGAAAAAACAAACCGTCGAATTACCTTTGAATACATCATGCTAAAAGGGGTTAATGATCGTCCAGAACATGCGCAACAATTAGCAGATTTATTAAAAGATAAGAAGAAATTAGCTTATGTAAATCTGATACCGTATAACCCTGTCAGTGAACACGACCAATATAGTCGTAGCAAACGAGAAGATGTGATGAAATTTTATGATATCTTGAAGAAAAATGGTGTGAACTGTGTGATCAGAAAAGAACACGGTACCGACATCGATGCGGCGTGTGGACAGCTTCGCAGCAAACAGATGAAAAAAGAAGAAACAAAATAGATTGTATCCCGAACAGGACTAAACAAGAAGCGTTTTGTCCTGTTTTTTTGTCTTTAATAATCATAGATTTTTGATTCGATTGTGAATTGAGTAGAAAAACGATAAAATAAGAAACATAAGGAGGAATGAAAATGATTATACAGTTGGTAATTAGTAGTATCCTATTGATGATTGTAATAGGTTGGTATTTAACAAGTAAGAAATTTAAGTTAGAAAAAAAGCAGAAAACAATTCTCGTGACACTCTTTTTATTGATTCAAGTAATTAATGCAGGATTTATTTGGCTTTTTTTACCAAGTAAATCGTTATTTAATTATCTTTTAAGCAATATTTTTCTAGGGATTATTGGTATTGGAATTATAAGTCTACTTGAAAATTTAGAATCTGTTCAAATAAGTGGAAAAGGAAGAAGAAGTACTGCCAGTTTTAAATTTAGTAAATTGTTAGTTACATTCGTTTTGGCTCTATTTTTATTATTTGGTGCTTCTTTTGGTTATGACATTTATAGTAAAAAACAAGTCTATAAAACCTTGAACTTGGTAGAAGGAACAGACACACCAGAGTTGGATAAAGACGATACACCAGTTACGATTCCACCAAAAACAGTACGAAATAAAATGAAGAAATCAATGAACCAATTTGATAACCAGCAATTTTATAATCTGGGGGAGTTACAAGTCCAAAAAGTGGATGGAGAAGTTGTTTATATTGCTCCATTAGAATTTAAAGGTTTTTTAATTGGTTGAAAGGTGAAAGTTCTGAAGGATATTTAAAAATGTCAGCGACAGACGTTTATGAACAACCTGTTCCCATAAAAAATAAAATGACCTATATACCATCAGCTTATTTTTCTAAAGATGTAGAGCGTAAAATTTATTTTGCAACAGCAACTTATAAATCAATTGGAACTCCGCAATTGGAAATAGATGATGATGGACATGCTTTTTACGTTCAAACCTTGTACAAACCAAGGGGCTTATCTGAAAATCCTAATTACCGAAAAATTAAGATTGCTGTTTTGGATACAGTCGATGGAAAAGTGAATGTTTACGATTTGAAAGATGTTCCTAAGTTTATTGATGCACCAATCTCTCCAGAAATGGCTAGTGAGTTGAATAGTGTTTATGGAAAATATCAACTAGGTTGGCTAAACAGCAAGTTGTCGAAAAAAGGGGTTAAACTAGCTACTGAAAATGGAACGGAAGATGATGTGACACCTATATTTAACGAAAAAGGTGAAATGCTCTACTTTACTGATTTTACGTCTCCTTCTAGTTCTGATGATTCAGCAATCGGCTATTCATTTATCAATGCGCGAACTGGAGAATTAACTTATTATAGCAAGAAAAACATGATGGATAGCGAAGGACTGTTAGCTTTGGTTAATCTTGTTTATCCAGAGAAAAAGTTAAAAGGGAATATGCCCCTCCTTTATAATATTGATGGGGTTCCTACATGGGTTGTTTCAATGCTGGATAAAAATGGGATTTTCAAAAAAATAGCGTATGTTAATGCAACAGACAGTGATATTTTAGCGATGGAAGATACAGTCCAACAAACGTTACAAACCTATCGAGTGAAGCTGCAGGAAAAAAATGTAAATGCGAAGCCTACTTCCGAAGTGACTGAAGTAGAGGTGACAGGGACTGTCCAACGGTGAACTGCGCCAATCACAACCTCTGAAACAACAATGATTAAATTTGTTTTGGATAACGGACTATTATATATTGTAAATGAACGAGACTACGAAAATGCTGGATTTCTTGAAAAAGGAGACAAGGTTTCTTTCAATGCTAAGATGGTAGATAATAAAGTGCAGGGTTATGTAAGTGACTTCAAAATTGAAGGGTTCGAGATAAAAAAATAAAATTTGATTGCTAGTTGCTAAATACATTTTCAGGAAGGAGAATTAAGAACGTATTCTGTGATTTAGCTAAAGAGAGCAAACTTTAGTGAAAGGCGGCGTGCGTTTTTCTATTTATTCACATATAAAAAAACAACTGTGATAGAATGTTTAATATGAAGTTTTGAACAGGAGTGTAGGTATGTACAAATTTGAAATAGGAATTGCTGCTGAAGAACATGATGCATTTGTGGCGAATCATGCACTATGTAATTTATTGCAGTCTTCTTCTTGGGCAAAAGTGAAAGATAATTGGGATTCAGAAATTATTGGTGTGTATCAAGCGGGAAAATTAGTTGCTTCCAGTTTGGTATTGATTCGGTTATTGCCATTTAAATTGACTATGCTGTATACCCCCAGAGGGCCTGTTCTGGATTATAATGATGCATCATTAGTAGCTTTTTTCATGAAAGAATTGAAGCATTATGCTAAGAAAAAACGAGCTCTCTTTGTTAAAATGGATCCTACAGTTCACTATCGAGATTTTCAACTGGGAGAAAAAGTGGACTTAAATCCATGTGCGGAAGACGCCGTTAATTCTATAATAAAAGCTGGTGCTCAACATCAAGGATTAGCTATGGAAATGAGTGCTACGATTCAGCCACGCTTTCAAGCCAATATCTACAAGGAAGATTTTAGCCATGAGCAATTGTCTAAAAGTACCAAAAAGATGATTAATCAGGCAAAAAAGAGGGGCGTAACTATCCGTATTGGACGTGAAAAATTAATCCCAGAATTTTTCAAAATGATTGAATTGACGACAGAACGACAAAAAATATCATTAAGAAATAAGGACTATTTTGAAAAATTACTGTCTATTTATCCAAATAATTCATTTATAATGCTAGCAGAAGTGAACTTAAAAGAGCGATTTGCTGAAACCAAACAGCGTTATGAAAAGAATAAAGAAAACTTACAGAATTTGAAAGAAAATCAAGTCAAGAAAAAGCATAATTTAGAAGAACTGGATGCTTCTTTATCAAGAGAACTTAAAGAATTACAACAAAACATAGCTATTTCAGGAGAAAAGGCTGTTGTTGCTGGAACCTTATCTATTACGTTTGGGACTACAAGTGAGATTTTGTACGCGGGAATGGATGAAAGTTATAAAAGATATATGCCAGCGTACTTTGTTTGGTTTGAGACAATTCAAGAATGTTTTTCTAGGGGATGTCTGAGCTGTAATATGGGTGGGGTAGAAGGTAATCTTAATGATGGTTTAATTAAATTTAAAGCGAACTTCAATCCCACTATTAATGAATTTATTGGTGAATTTGATTTGCCAGTTAATCATCTGTTATTTGGTCTTAGTAAGTTTGCCTACAAATTAAAAAAAGAAGTATTTTAGAGGGAATAATTACTATTTACCTCAAATACTTCTTTTTTTTATCCTTCAACTTGAATTACTTGTACCCCTTGTTTTTCAATTTCTCTAACAACTTCTAACGGGGCAAAGCTATCAGTAATCAAGTAATTAATATCTTTAATGCTTCCACTGGTGAAATTAGAAGAAAAGCCAATTTTTCGGTAATCTGCTACAACCACCACTAAGCCATTTGTCCGTTCAATAATCAATGAGTTGATTTTTGCTTCGTGCAGCACTGGAGTAGTAATGCCGTTTTCTAAGCTGAGTCCAGAACAACCGATAATCGAGATGTCAGATGACATTTTTGAAAAGGAATCAATCGCGATATCGCCAACTAATGCTTCTTTAGGAAAACGAATTTCTCCTCCTGAAAGAATAACGGTAGAGTTTGGGTTATGATCTAAATTGGCTACTTTGACATTATTTGAGACGATAGTTACACGCTTATTTCCTAAATATTTTAAAGCAGATAACGCAGTAGAGCCAGTATTGGTAAAAAGAGTGTCTCCTTCTTTTACCAATTCAGCGGCTTTTTTGGCGATTGCATTTTTCAATTCTTCAATTTCCTCGTTGTAATCTTCAATGCCTGTTTTTTGAACAGCGCTGGCTTTACCATGCTCACGGTGAACAAGACCCATTTTTTCTAAAGCGGTTAAATCCCTGCGAATGGTTATTTCCGAGACTTCAAGTTTTTCACTAATTTCTTTTACTAGCAGTGTTTGTCTTGATTTTTTTAATAAGTTAACCAGTTTTTCTCGTCTTTTCTGTATTGTTTTCTGCGAACTTTTCATTAAAAAACCTCCTTTTTACAATTAAAGTTGAGTAATCGCAAGTGTATTTCCAATTTTCTTCATTTCTTTTATCATTCTGAATCCTTCTGATTTTTTTTCTAAACGAAACAGACATTGCGCTTTCATGTAGAGAATATAAGTTAATTCCCTATTATTTAAATAAGTAGTATCAATTGAATGGAACGTATCATAACTTTTCTTATTTCTATTTTGAGCAAAATAATTTACTCCGTCAATTTCATTCCAAGTAAACAAGCCACGTAGTTGTTTTTTATTTGTATTCTTAAGTTTGCTGATTTTATTTAGTACTTCATTAAGCTTATCAAAATCATTGAGAAAAAAGAAGCACTGCATTTGAGTATGATAATAAATAAACAGATAATCTAAAGTTGATCTGAAGAAAGAGTCATTTTTTTTCAAATGATCTAAACAATCAGAGTATTTTGCTTCATCTAGCAGTAGTAATGCATCAAAAATAACCAGCGATTTTTTGAAACCGTGAAATAGGTCTTTTTTTTGTAATTTTTCTTTTAATCTTTTGGCACTATCAATATCACATTCTACAGTTAAAGCATAGATCATTTTTTCATAAATCATTTTTAAGTATTCAAAAAGACAAACAATAGCAAAAACGCTTAGTCCGACTACCCCAAAAATAGCTTTTGATGCAAAGCCCTCAGCAGTTTTAACTAGATAGAAAATGTACATCAAAAATAAAAGAAAAATAATCCACCAAAAAACTTTTTTTCCTAAGCGAAAACTTTTCCAAATCATTTTTTTCATGATAATCACCTCATCGCTACTATATCATAATTCTTTTTTTATGAACATTAAATAATTAAATTCAATCTTAAAAATATGTATAAGTGCATATTCGGTCTTAAAAAGTTATAAATGAACTTAAAAATAGATTGAAAACGATTTATTTTATTGTAGAATGAAATTGTAATTGATAAATGGAATGGAGGAATATGAATGGTCACAATCAATGATGTTACAAAAGAAAGTTGGATTTTAGCAACATTTCCAGAATGGGGAACGTACCTGAATGAAGAGATTGAGACAGAACAAGTAAAAGTAGGAACTGTCGCAATGTGGTGGCTAGGATGTACAGGAATTTGGTTAAAATCCCATGAAGGCACAAATATTCTTTGTGATTTATGGTGTGGTACAGGTAAAAGAACTCATGGAAATGGAAAAATGAAAAAAGGACATCAAATGATGCGTATGAGCGGTTGTGAAAATATGCAGCCTAACTTGAGAACACAGCCATTTGTGATTGATCCATTTGAAATAAAAAATGTGGATGCTTTAGTCGTTACACATATTCATTCTGATCATTTAGACATTAATACAGCCGCTGCAGTTCATCAAAATTGTCCAGAAGCAAAATTCGTTGGGCCTAAAGAAGTGGTAAATACATGGTTGAAGTGGGGAATTCCTGAAGAAAAAACGATCATTGTTAAGCCGGGAGATCGTGTGAAAATTAAAGATGTAGAGGTAGTTGCTTTAGAAGCATTCGATCGAACAGCTTTAGTTACTTGCGAAGACCCTGAAGTGACCTTAAAAGGAAAACTGCCACAAGAGATGGATCTAATTGCAGTGAATTATTTATTTGAAACGACAGGAGGAAATATTTACCACGCTGGCGATTCACATTACTCTAATTTATTTGCAAAACATGGCAATGAATACAAAATTGATGTTTGCTTAGGTGCATATGGAGAAAATCCAAGAGGGATAACCGACAAAGTGACTTCTGTTGACATGTTAAGAATGGCAGAATCGTTGAATGCCAAAGTAGTAATTCCCGTTCATTATGATATTTGGGCAAACTTTATGGCTGATCCAAAAGAAATAACTGAGCTATGGAATTTCAAAAAAGATCGCTTAGAGTATAAATTTAAACCATTTATTTGGCAAGTTGGCGGAAAATTTACGTATCCTAATGATAAGGACAAATTAGAATTTAATTTTTACCGTGGATTTGAGGATGTTTTTACAACAGAAAATGATACGCCGTTTCCATCATTCTTATAGGAAAGGAGCTACAAACCGAATGTTAAACTATTTTTATGATAATGATCTTATTCGTTTTTGTTCAGAAACCCCTAGTACGTGGCAAGAAGCTGTAAAAATCAGCTGTCAAACATTGCTGGAAAAAGAAATAATCAATCAGAAATATGTGGATGAAATTATTGAGTGTGTCCAAAAGTATGGACCTTATATTGTAATCGTACCTGGAGTTGCGATGCCTCACTCATCTGAAGATAGTGAAGGTGTTTTTGGGACAGCTATTTCCTTTACAAAAATGAATGACTCGGTTGTTTTTGAAGAAGGCAATCCAGAAAAAAATGCACAATTATTCTTTACTTTAGCAGCTAAAAATAGTGAAGAGCATGTAGAAAATATTTCTAAATTATCAGAGATGCTAATGACTGAAGGATTAATTGAAGCCTTAATGGAAGTAACGACGATGGAAGAGTATCAGAAAGTTATGGACACTTTCGACATCTAGAAAGAAGGGGAAAAAATGAATCAGATTTTAGATTTTTTATTGGGGATTTGGGACTATTTTGCTGCAAATATTTTAACGCAACCAGCTTTTCTTATTGGATTTATTGTTCTTTTAGGATACATGCTATTGAGGAAACCACTTTATGAAAGTATTGCCGGATTTTTAAAAGCAACCGTTGGTTACCTCATTTTAACGGTAGGTTCTGGTGGATTGGTCAATAATTTCCGACCGATTCTGGTGGGGTTAAAAGAACGATTCAATTTAGATGCAATGGTGATTGATCCCTATTTTGGACAAAATGCAGTAACCGCAGGAATTGAAGAGACGTTTGGCAGAACTTTTAGTGACACAATGATCTTATTATTGATTGCTTTTGTGATGAATATACTATTGGTTCGCTTTAAAAAATATACGAAACTTCGTGCAGTCTTTACAACGGGGAATGTTCAAATTCAGCAGGCAGCAACAGCTTTTTGGATTTTGCTATTTTGTTTCCCTGATTTAGGACAAATTCAAATCCTTCTGATAATGGGTCTAATTTTGGGTTGTTATTGGGCAGTAGGTTCTAATTTGACCGTAGATATTACGCAAGAATTAACGGAAGGAGCAGGCTTTGCGATTGCCCATCAACAAATGTTTGGTGTCTATATATTTGCTAAACTTTCTGAAAGAATGAAAAAAGACAAAAATAATCGCAAACTTGAAGATGTACAATTACCAGGCTTCCTATCAATTTTTAATGAGAATATGGTAGCTACCTCCATATTGATGCTGTTTTTCTTTGGCATTATTTTAGTTGTACTAGGACCAGAATACTTGATTCAAGCAGAATTCATGGTAGAAGGACAAAGTTTCTTCTTTTATATTTTACAAACAGCACTTTATTTTGCAGTTTACTTAGCGATTTTACAGCTAGGTGTTCGGACTTTCGTTTCAGAATTGACAGAATCCTTCCAAGGAATTTCTAATACTTTACTTCCAGGAGCGGTTCCAGGAATTGATGTGGCAGCAACATTTGGTTTTGGTTCACCTAATGCAGTGACTATTGGCTTTCTATTCGGTGCGTTAGGTCAGTTTATTACGATTGGATTGTTGATTTTATTCAAATCCCCAACGATTGTTATTGCAGGATTTATTCCACTTTTCTTCGATAATGCAGTAATTGCCGTTTTTGCTAACAACCGTGGTGGGTTCAAAGCAGCATGTATTTTCCCATTCATTTCAGGGATTATTCAAGTATTAGGTTCAGCATTAATTGCAACCTTTATCGGACTTTCCCAATACGGAGGATATATCGGAATGTTTGACTGGGCGACAGTTTGGCCAATTATTACATTAGCAATGAAATTCTTAGGCTATTTTGGGATTGCCGCAGTGGTAGTAGCGTTATTAGCAATTCCTCAATTACAATATCGAGCAAATCCAGAGGGATATTTCTTAATTACAGAAGATTATGATGAATATGTAAAGAAAATGGCTGCAAAAGAAGCTTAAATAATAAGGAGGAAGAAAGATGAGAGTTTTAGTATCGTGTGCAAATGGCTCAGGAACAAGCTTAATGATGAAAAAAAGTGTGGAAAAAGCCTTGAAGGAATTAGGCTTTAACATTACAAACATCCATCACTGTGCGATTTCAGAAGGAAAAAGTACAGCTAGTCAGTATGATGTCGTTTTTTGTCCCATGAATTTTTTGAATATGTTTGAAGCCGCTCAGAAAAAAGGAATTACAGTCGTAGGGGTCAAAAACGTTATGTCAGCGAAAGAAATTAGTGAACGAGTACAAGAAACAAATTTAGCAGAACGATTTAAATAGAATAGTCCAAGATAGAAAAGAGTAGCACTGAAAGTAGGTGGTTTTCTTTTCTATCTAATTGATAGATGGAGGCAAATGAAAAATGGGAATTCCAAATTTACAAGTCGCATTAGATCATTCCAACTTGCCCAGTGCAATTGCAGATGTGGTGGCTGTTGGGGAAGTAGTAGATATTATCGAAGTAGGTACAATTTTATGTTTACAAGCAGGTGAAGAAGCAGTTAAATGTATGCGAGCTTTGTATCCTAAAAAGACAATTGTTGCAGATACCAAATGTGCAGACGCTGGAGGAACGGTAGCGAAAAATTGCCGGGAAGCAGGAGCTGACTGGATGACTGTTATCTGCTGTGCAACGATTCCAACAATGAAAGCAGCAGCCAAAGAAGTAAGCGAAGTTCAAGTTGAGCTATATGGTGATTGGACATATGAACAGGCTCAAAAATGGCTGGACGCAGGTATTTCACAAGCCATTTATCATCAAAGTCGTGATGCGTTGTTGGCAGGTGAAACATGGGGAGAAAAAGATTTATCTAAAGTGAAAAAATTAATTGAAATGGGGTTCAGAGTGTCTGTAACAGGAGGCTTGGATGTAGAAACATTGAAATTATTTGAAGGCGTAGCTGTTTATACGTTTATCACTGGTCGAGGAATCACTGCTGCGGAAGATCCGAAAGCCGCTGCACAAGCTTTTAAGGATGAAATTGATCGTATTTGGGGGTAGTAACAAGTGACTACACTAGGAATATATGAAAAAGCATTACCGAAAGATATAAGTTGGAAAGAACGATTATTACTAGCAAAAAAGCTAGGCTTTGATTTTGTTGAAATGTCTATTGATGAAACAGATGAGCGCTTAGCTCGATTGGACTGGACTAGCGAAGAACAAAAAGTAGTTATTGATGCCATCCATGAAACAGGGATTAAAATATTGTCAATTTGTTTGAGTGGTCATCGCCGTTTTCCTTTTGGTTCACGTGACAACCAAAAACGAGAACAGGCATTAACTTTAATGGAAAAAGCAGTGACGCTAGCATCAAATCTTGGCGTTCGAACCATACAATTAGCTGGTTATGACGTATATTACGAAGAAAAAAATCTAGCAACAAGAGAGTATTTTATAGAAAATTTAAAAGAAGCAGTTGCGATGGCATCAGCCAAAGAAGTTGTCTTGTCTATTGAAATTATGGATGATCCATTTATGAACTCCATCTCAAAGTATCTAAATATTAAAGAACAAATTCGTTCGCCTTATCTACAAGTTTATCCAGACTTAGGTAATTTATCTGCTTGGCCAGAAAATGATGTTGGTCATGAATTGGAAAAAGGAATTGATCAAATTTCAGCTATTCATTTAAAAGATACTTTAGCAGTAACCGATAATTTTGAAGGGAAGTTCAAGGAAGTTCCTTTTGGTACGGGCTGCGTTGATTTCTCCGGCTGTTTGAAAACCTTGAAAAGATTAAACTACAACGGTCCTTTTCTAATTGAAATGTGGAGCGAAACAAGTGATAACCCCGAGAAAGAAATCCAGCAGGCGAAGGACTTTTTATTCCCTTATTTAAAGGAGGCAGGTTATCTTGAACCGTAGTCAGTTAGTTGGAGAAATGAAAAAACGTGTTTTTGAAGCAAATTTATTATTACCAAAAGTTGGGCTTGTCAAACTTACGTGGGGGAATGTTAGTGAAATCAATCGTGAAATCGGCGCAATTGTCATTAAACCTAGTGGTGTTCCTTACGCTGAAATGAAGGTAGAAGACATGGTTGTGACCAATTTAGAAGGTGACGTAGTAGAAGGAACAATGAAACCATCATCAGATTTAGCGACCCATGTTGAGCTTTACAAAGCTTTTTCCAAAATTCAATCTGTTGTTCATACACATTCCAAAAATGCGGTCATGTGGGCACAAGCGGGGCGCGCAATTCCAGCCTATGGCACAACCCATGCTGATACGTTTTATGGAGAAGTTCCTTGCACAAGGCAGTTAACGAACGAAGAAGTGGAAAAAGCTTACGAAAAAGAGACAGGTAAGGTTATTATTGAAACTTTTGCAGAAAATAAACTGGACCCTTTAGCTACTCCAGGAGTCTTAGTTTATGGGCATGGACCTTTTACGTGGGGGGAAACACCTCAAAAAGCAGTTGAAAATGGTATCGTTTTAGACGAAATTGCTGACATGGCAAGTATGACAGAGGTAATAAATGAAAATTGTCAATCCATTCCTGATTATTTATTGGACAAGCATTACTTTAGAAAACATGGCGCAACGGCTTATTATGGGCAAAAATAGTGAGTTGAAGTATTAAGTTAACAAAATTAATAATGACATACTAGGTTGACTTAAGGTGTCTTAAGAAGAGTTGATAGAGGTTAGAGAATTTATACTAGCCTATGTCAACTCGTTTTTTATCGTTGACTGTGTGGGTACCACGTAGTTTATAATGAAATAAACTTAGAGAAGGAGAAAGAGATCATCGACTATTTGACAATAAACCAATTATCTAATTTGTTAGAGCCAACGAATATATAGAGTTCGGTATTACGAAAAAATAGGATTGCTAATCCCTGCATATACTGAAGATAAGGGCTAAAATTTTATGAGAAAAAAATTTATCGCTTAGACCAAATATTATTATTGAGAAAGTTTATTTTTTCAATTAATAAAATTTGAAGGAGTCTATTAGATAAGGAGTCGTACAAACAATCATTTGAAAAAAGTTTAAATCATTTAGAATCCGAACGACAAGCAATAAAACGAGCTGAAAAAGAATACTTAAAACTGCTACCAAACTAAGCGTTTATGTTTTTTATCATTTAGAATCCATAGTTAGCTAAGTAAGTAACTTTTTCTACTATGAATTTGGACTTGAAAAAGTTATACTATAAAAATAGTTTTTATTTTTGTGATTTTTGAAAAGGGGATTTATGTGGAGAAGAATCAGTTAAAAAGGGAAATTTCATTACTTGGAGCATTTGCTACCGTTATGGGAACAGTGATTGGTGCCGGTGTTTTTTTAAAGCAGCAACCGTAGTGAGTTATGCTCAATCGGCAAGTTTAACCATCTTTGCTTGGATTTTAGGTGGTGTTTTGACTATTTGTGCAGGACTTACTAGCGCAGAGTTGGCAACGGCGATTCCTAAGACAGGTGGGGCAATCAAGTATATTGAGTATACCTATGGAAAATTACCAGGATTTTTATTAGGTTGGGCGCAAAGTATTATTTATTTTCCCGCCAATATTGCAGCCCTATCAATTATTTTTAGTACCCAATTTATTCATCTATTTCATTTTTCAGATGATTTTTTACTGCCTGTAGCGATAGGAACAGGGCTAACAGTGACTATTATCAATCTATTAGGAACAAAAATAGCAGCAAATGTGCAATCATTTACTTTAATTGTAAAAATGATTCCTATCATAGTAATAGTAGTTGCAGGTCTTTTCATGCCAGCTACAACAGAAGTCTCTCTTTTTCCAGTAGTTGCTGGAAAGAATGTCGGGTTTATCCAAGGCCTAAGTGGTGCTCTTTTAGCAACTATGTTTGCATATGACGGTTGGTTGGGTGTTGGAAATGTTGCTGGTGAGATGAAACGACCAGAAAAAGATTTACCTAAAGCAATTGTTTTTGGCTTATTGTTTATAACTGGAATCTATGCACTCATCAATTTTGTCTTCTTAAAAACATTACCTATAGAAGCAATTGCAGGAAATAAAAATGCAGCTTCTGATGCATCGACAATAATTTTTGGATTAATTGGTGGAAAAATAGTAACCATTGGGATTTTAATTTCTGTTTATGGTGCTTTAAACGGCTACACAATGACAGGAATTCGTGTTCCTTATGCTTTAGCATTAGAAAAGATGATTCCGTTTAGTGGTTATTTTTCTAAACTATCGAAGCGATTTACTGTTCCTTATGTTGCTGGACTATTCCAATTTTTTATCGCTGTGGTAATGATGTTTCTAGGAACGTTTGACTTGTTAACAGATATGTTAGTTTTTGTGATGTGGCTTTTTAGTATACTTATTTTTCTGGCTGTATTTATTTTGAGAAAGAGAGAACCTGATCTACTTAGACCCTATAAAGTTCCTTTTTACCCGGTGATTCCGATTGTAGCAATTATAGGTGGCTTGTTTATTCTAGTTACCACATTGTTTACACAGCCATTTCTTGCATTGACAGGAATTTTGATTACATTATTAGGAGTTCCAGTTTATTTCTTTCAACAAAGCAAAGCTTAAAAAGCTATCTTCTTGATAAGCAACGTAATTTGAACTTTATCGACTTTGTGAAAAAAGTGTCATTTTTTTGATTAAGTAATAAAATAGACGCTTGTGAGTAAAGGGAAAATAATTAATTGAATAAGCGATGAATAAATCTTGTTTTAAAAATAAAATAATTTTTATAAGTATATTGTAAGTCTTATTCCAATAAGTTTGGTATAATAGAAGAGATCTAAGTCTTTGTCTTAAGATAAAGCAGAATCTCTTGCCTGACCCTTTCAGGTGAGAGACTTTTTTTCTCAAAAATTTTAGAAATATTGATAAAAGTTGAAAAGTATTCTCACAAAAATTCTAGTATAATGTAATTATCAAAGAGATATACTATTTTGGGGAAGATAGTGCATCAAAACTCTTAATAAAATGGGAAATGCTGATTTTTCAACGTTTCCTATTTTTTTTTGCTTTAAATATGTAAAATGACTAACAAAACGTAGCTAAAGGCTATGAGTTGTTGGTCATTTTTTTATTTTTCGCAGAATTCCAGAAAAAACGCGTATTTCCTATTAAGGAGGGCAAAAACAATGGCTGTAAAAAAAATATCTCAAGAGCTGATTGAGTGGGGAGTAAAGAACCACGCACAAGATTTATATGTTTTACCTAGTGAAGAGAAGTTTATTGTTTCTTTCCGCTATGATCAGGAAAAAGTAGTTTATAAAGAACTAGAAAAAGAACTAGGTGAGAAATTAATTTTTCATTTTAAATTTATCGGAGGGATGGATGTTGGAGAAAAAAGAAAAACGCAAATTGGAGCAGCTACCTATCGAATAGCAGGGGTAGATAGAAGAATCAGGTTATCAACAGTTGGTGATTTTAGACAAAGAGAGAGCTTAGTTATACGTTTTCTACATTCTTTCGGCGAGAGCCCAGAACGATTTTTTTTGCCACAACAAATCCAAACGATTCAAAAGCAAATTAAGAAACGTGGCTTATATCTATTCTGTGGTCCTGTCGGCTCAGGAAAGACAACAACGATGTATAAGTTAGCAAAAGAAAGTGGAAAGAGTCGTCAAATTATCAGTGTAGAAGATCCAGTTGAAATAGAAGAAGAGAGCTTTCTTCAATTACAAACCAACCATAAAATTGAATTAACATATGACGCGTTGATTAAGCTATGTTTGAGACATCGACCAGATATTTTGATTATTGGTGAAATTAGAGATACTTCAACTGCCGAAGCAGCAATTCGCGCTGCTTTGACAGGACATAGAGTGTTTGCAACCTTACATGCCCGAAATGTAGCAGGTGTCTATGCACGACTACTTGAATTGGGAAGTCAAAAAAGAGAACTTTCAGAGTGTTTAAAAGGAATCATTTACCAAAGGATTCTTCCTTCTACTTTACAAATTGACGAAAAGTATCAAAATGCCATTTTATTTGATTACGATTTTTCAGGAGAACAAAAAAAGCAAACCAGATGGCAAGGTGTGCTAAGAAAGGCATGGACGTATGGTTTTATTACAAATCAGACATTTGCAGAGGAAGCAGAAACATAAGCTGTCAAAGCAACAACAACAGCATTTTATCCATCTATTATCCGACATGTTGCAGAATGGATTTACGATTTATGAAAGTTTTATTTTTATGAAAAAATCGGCTTCTTTTCCTGTGAAAACGATCCAACATATCATTGATGTCATGGAAAAAGGACTGTCCTTTGATTATAGTTTAGACGCGTTAGGATTTAATCAACAAGTGATTATCCAAATCCATTTGGCTCAAGCGCATGGGAACTTGGTTGATACTTTAAAAAAGCTTAACCAGCACCTTAAAGCCATGACCAAACAACAAAAAAGATTATATAAAGTACTAACTTATCCAATGCTGTTACTCTTATTTTTAATAGGTATAGTATTTTGTATGCGTCAATTTTTACTGCCTCAGCTTTTGTTAAATGAAAGTATTCAAAAAGACAACAGTGGCGTTCGATTTATTCAACAAAGTCCTTATTACTTAGTAGGATTTATCATCAGTAGCAGCTTGATTTATATACTGATTAAAGGAGTTCTTCACAAAAAAAGTGCATTAGAGAAAGCGTCATTTTTTGCTAAAGTACCTATTTTGAAACAATTTTATATGGAGTATGTTTCAGCTTTTTTTGCTCTAGAATGGGGGAAGTTATTTTATCAAGGGTTGGAAGCACGAACAATTATTCAGTTGATGAGTCACTCCAGCTATCAAACACTAATGAAGGAATTAGCTACTGAGACTGAAAAAGAACTAATAGAAGGAAAGGCATTGCATCAACAAATAGCAAGCTACCCTTTTTTTTCAGCAGAATTAGCTATGATTATTCAACAAGGGGAAGTGAAAGGGAATCTCGGGAAAGAATTAATTATTTATAGTGAATTATGCTGGAATCGTCTATTCCAAAGGATTGAAAAAGCGATTCAATGGATTCAACCAGTTATCTTTTTAGTCGTTGCTCTTCTAATTGTTAGTATTTATGCGGCGATGCTGCTACCAATTTATGGAAATATGGAGGAATATTTATGAGAAGGAAGAAAATGGATTTTAGAGCATTCACACTTTTAGAAATGTTAGTTGTACTATTAATTATTTCTGTTTTAATCTTACTTTTTGTACCTAATTTGTCTAAACATAAAGAAAGTGTTGATAAAAAAGGGAATGAGGCGATTGTCAAAATTGTTGAGACTCAGATGGATTTATATACCTTGGAAAAAAATACTACCGCAACAGTTGAGCAATTACTTTCAGAGAAATATATTACGCAAGATCAATACAATAAGTACATTAGTAGTCAAAAATAATAATGCCAAAGATTTTACACAAGGGTTCACACTATTAGAGTCACTGCTAGCTTTATCTGTCTGCTCTTTATTTTTATTATTGCCTACATTGGCAATTAATGAATGGCAGCAAGTATTACAGGTAGAGCAATTTTTTAATTCAGTTGAAAAAAATATTTTATTTACCCAGCAAATGGCGGTAGTTCAAAGTGTAGATACGAAGATTTTATTTTCTGAAGAAAAACAACTCATTGAATTTGTCACGCAGGAGGAGAAAAATGGACAGTTGGAGATTCCCGAAGCCATAATGGGAAGAGGACCTGGAAAAGTGACATTTAAAAAAATTACAGGGAATAATGGAGTACTTGGAAAATATGAGTTTGATTGGCCAGAAAAAAGACAACGAGTGGTATTTCAATTTCAATTGGGGAGTGGAAAATATGTCAAAAAAATCCTCTCATTGTAGAGGGTACATTTTTTTAGAAAGTCTAATTGCATTTACGCTAACTTGTTTTATTATAGGAAATTATTTCTCCTTGATGACATTTTTACTGAAAAGCAAACAGGAAAATTTTGATGAAATAACTTTGCGGAGAATACTTTATGAGGAGGTCAAACAATATGAGCATCATGGAGGGAGCCTGCAACGGCAAAGAACAATAAACAATCAAGAGTATGATATTACCTTTTCACTTAACGCTCAAAGACCTCTAAAAATGGAGATTACGAATGGAAAAAGAACATTTAAAATTGAGAAAGAATCAATTTAGAAAAACTAATCTTAAAGGGTTCACCTTATTGGAAAGTTTAGTAGCTTTAATGATGCTATCGCTAATTTTCCTCCTGTTCTTTTCAGTTTTAGAGAATTCCCAAGCTATTATAAAGCAATTAGAAACTAGTGAAGAAAAAGCATGGCATATATTTTTAATTCAACTAGAAAATGAGTTGGAAGGTTGTTCTATTGAAGAAGTGTATTCTAATAAGATTGGATTAAAAAAGAAACAAGCGAAACATTTAGTATGGATTGAAAACAAATTAGGAAAAATTGTTAAAGTTGAGAATGGAGGATACCAGCCTATGCTGATTAAAGTAAAAGAAGCTAGTTTTGATAAGAAAATGGCTAGTGTTGAAGTGACGGTTCTTTTTGAAAATAATCAGAAGTTTGTTGGCAGATGGAGCCTTATTGAGGAGAACAGGGATGAACAAACACTATAAAGGAGGCGTTCTATTAACCGCCTTGTTGTTTGTTCTGCTGTTTAGCTTTCTATTCACTTTGGTGGTCGAAGAGGCACGACTAACAAACCATTTTTCAATTAGAACAAAGGATTTTTATTCTGCAAAGATTATTTATAGTATGTTTTGTATCGAAATAAATCAAGAGCAACAACTATTAGCTAATACTGGTATGATTGAATATTCAGAAGGAAAACTCTCTTATAGACTGGAAGATGAGTATTTATTTATAGATATTACAGTGAACCAAAAAAAGTATCAATTCAAAAAAAAGTACACAGCAAATAAAAAAGACGAAAAAAGGTAATAAGAAGGCTAAGACGGTTACTAAACTTAATTTGTGAAATGTGTATCAAATTAATGAGTAATAGAACTGATACAGATGGAGTAAGAAGATTGAATAAGTTTTTGCTTCTTTTTTTGTTTGAATAAGTAAAGTCGCTACTTTGCAAATAATTATGATGAAATAGATTGATTATTTTCTTGTTTTTCGTTAAAATAGGACAGGTATGAAAATTGTTACATTATAGAGTAGAAAATGAGGTGTTATTTTGTTCTCTGAAAAAATGGAAAAAGCTTTCAATTTAATGGAACAAGCCATCGTTTTGTTAAAGCAATCGCTAGACACTTCTTTTTTAGATGCTTATATTGAAAATGGCGAAAATATAATTGATAATTATCAAGTGCGTGTCTTGGATGGTGAGCCAAACGAAGAAACTGTCAAACAGCTTGAAGTGGTCTACCAACAGCTAAAACAACTTGATTTAGATTCAGAAGAAATACGTCGTTTAACTCAGTTGATTTTGTTAAAAGGGAATAGAGAGGAAGCTTTACAAGCGAATCACCAGTTAACACCAGATAGCATTGGTTTTCTATTTGTCTATATCATAGAGCAGCTATATGGGAAAAAAGAACCACTAAGAATTCTGGATATTGCTTCTGGGATGGGGAATTTATTACTAACGCTTGTTTTGAATTTAAGAAAAGCAAAGTATGAAGTTCAAGGATATGGAGTGGATATTGACGATACCTTGTTATCCGTTTCTGCGACAAACAACGAGTGGACGGAATCGAACATCGAATTATTTCACCAAGATGGATTGCAAGAATTATTATTGGATCCTGTTGATGTTGCTATTAGTGATTTACCAGTTGGTTATTACCCAAATGATGAGAAGGCAAAGAACTTTGACTCAGCTGCTGAAGACACACATAGCTATGCCCATCATTTATTAATGGAACAAGCAATGAATTATGTAAAACCTGGCGGCTATGGGCTATTTTTAATTCCAAGTAATATTTTTGAAACAGAACAAGGCGGCTATTTTAAAAACTGGTTGCAAAAAAATGTCTTCTTACAAGGGATTATCCAGTTACCGGATGAACTATTCCAGTCTGAACACTCGAGAAAAAGTATCTTGCTTGTTCAAAACATAGGTAATAAGAGCAGCCAAGCAAAAGAAGTATTGGTAGTGAAGCTAGCTTCATTGAAAGATACTGAAAAAATCACTCAATTTTTTCAACAATTTGAGACTTGGAAGTCTTCAAATTTAAAATAAAACTTACTAACAAGGGAGAAACTTATGTCTAAAACAATTGCAATCAATGCGGGAAGTTCAAGTTTAAAATGGCAATTATATGAAATGCCAAGTGAAGCAGTAGTAGCAAAAGGGATCGTGGAAAGAATCGGACTAAATGATTCTATTTTTACGATTAAATACGGAGAAGACAAAAAATATGAAGAAGTGGTAGATATTAACGACCACGAATTAGCCGTTAAAATGCTTTTAGACAAATTAATTGAATTGAATATTTTATCTTCTTACGATGAAATCACAGGAGTTGGACACCGTGTGGTTGCTGGTGGAGAATATTTCAAAGATTCTACAATAATTGAAGGTGATGTTCTTGCGAAAATTGAAGAGTTAGCAGAATTAGCACCATTACACAATCCAGCAAATGCTATGGGAATTAAAGCATTCAAGAAAATTTTACCAGAAATTATTAGTGTTGCTGTTTTTGATACAGCTTTCCATACAACTATGCCAAAACATAACTATTTATATAGTATTCCAACTGAATACTATGAAAAATATTCAGCACGTAAATATGGTGCTCATGGAACAAGTCATAAATATGTTGCTGAACGTGCAGCAGAAATGCTTGGTCGTCCAATTGAAGAATTAAAAATCATTACTTGTCATTTAGGAAATGGCGCTTCAATTACAGCTGTAGATGGCGGGAAATCAGTTGATACATCAATGGGCTTCACTCCTCTAGCTGGTGTAACAATGGGTACTCGTTCTGGTGATATTGATCCATCATTGTTACCATACTTGATGAATAAACTTGGTTTGACGGATGTTCAAGAAATGATTGACATCTTAAATAAAAAATCTGGTTTACTTGGATTAACTGGTCTTTCAAGTGATATGCGCGATTTAGAAGCGAATATTGATAAAGAAGAGGTGCAAGTAGCTTATGATGTCTTTACTGATCGTATCCGTAAATATATCGGTAGCTATGTGACTGTTATGAATGGGGTAGATGCCATCGTGTTTACTGCTGGTATTGGCGAAAATGATGCTCACGTTCGTAGCGAAGTAATCAAAGGTATGACTTGGTTCGGTTGTGAAATCGATGCTGAGAAAAACAATGTTCGTGGCAAACAAACAACTATTTCAACGGAGGATTCAAAAGTTAAAGTATTTTTAATCCCAACGGATGAAGAGTTAATGATTGCTCGTGATGTAGAGCGTTTAAGAAAATAAGAAATGTTAAAAGCATTTGGAAACCTGTCAACATTCTGTTGACAGATTCCAGATGCTTTTTTATTTTCGGTTGGCGTATGCATTATAGTCAAAAAAATAGAGACCAGCTCCAGAGAGACAGTCCCTATTTCATCAATTATTCTAATCTGATTATTCCTCTTCTTTTTTGTCAGGAAGTTTATTTTCTAAATCTGTACGCACCACTAAAACATCACAAGCAGCATTGCGGATCACATAGTCTGAAACAGAGCCGATAAATAAGCGTTCTACAGCATTTAATCCTGTAGCACCTAACATGATTAAATCAACTTCATTAGTTTCAGGAATTTGTTTAGCAATAATCGATTTTGGTGAGCCGTATTCAATGACACTAGAAACTTTCTCGCAACCATAATCTTTCGCTTGTTTTTTATAATCTTCTAAGGTTTGCTTAGCCATTTCAGTTGCTTGTTCTGCTAACATTCCATCGAAAGAAGAAACAGATTGAAACGCTCGCGTGTCGATAACATGTGCTAAAAGTAATTCAGCATCATTTCTCATTGCAACGTTTACCGCTTTTTTAAAAGCTAATTCAGCCTCAGTTGATCCATCAACAGCTACCATGATTTTTTGATAATTTTGTAACATTATCCTCGCTCCCTTCAAACAAGTCAATTACTAATAATCTTTTATACTTTAATTGTAAAGCAATCTAATTAAAAAGGGAAATGAAATAAGTGAATCAATGAATCTTTTGAGCAAATAATAAACTGAATGTCGTTGAAAGAATTAGAATAAAGAAAATATAGCTAAGAGAAAAAATCGTTCGATTGAAAACAATAACCATGAGGCCTAAAACAGCTAAGAACAGGAAAATAGAGCTAAATTGTTTTAAAAATTGTTTGTTTTCGTTCTCCTTGTCTTTTTTCATTAGTATAGAAAGATTTTCTGGCTTTTTAAGCAAATAGGTTCCAACACCAAAAAGTAAACCGACAAACAAAACAAGTAATAATCTAATCATCGTTTCCTCCATAAAGTTGATAATAATAAAAAGGGGCTGTGGCATAACTATGCCCCAAGCCCCTAAAACTGAACAAACGGTGTTTCAGAAGCAGCGCTCTCGGAGCTAACCAATTCTGTCACAACCTCTGATTAAATAGTCATTAATAAAAGGTAAAATCCGTTGATGCCGTTACTCGTCCTATAGTATTGAACCCGCAATCTAGCAGGTGGGTTCCACGATCTAAGTATTGAACTACCAAATGAAAAGGCATGTTACCAACTTCGATACAAGAAGGATCCCAATATATTGATAAAAATGTTCGGTCAACACAGTGAAAGGACAACTCGCACATTACAGATTTACCATCTTTATAATAGCACATGAAAACAGAATCAGCAATGAGATTGCCTTAGAATGTAAACGGATTATTTTTTTCCGTTTCTTCCTTTTTTCCATTCTTTGATTCGGCTATATTGTTGGTGTAAAGCTTGCTCATACTTTCCAGTATCTATCGGCTGATAATAACTGGCATTTTTTATCTTATTGGGCAAGTATTGTTGATCTACCCAAGCATTATCAAAATTGTGAGGATACTGGTAACCAATCCCTCGATTCAATTCTTTTGCACCTGAGTAATGACTATCTCTCAAATGATCGGGAACATCGCCTGCTTTTCCTTCACGAATATCACTTAATGCAGCATCTATAGCAACAATGCCTGAATTGGATTTAGGAGACAGACAAAGATCAATCACTACAGTTGCTAGAGGAATTCTAGCTTCAGGAAAACCTAGTTTCTCAGCAGCTTGGACAGCAGTAACCGTTCTTGCAGCAGCAGCTGGGTTGCCTAAACCGATATCTTCATAGGCAACAACCATCAATCGCCGACAAATAATCGGTAAATCTCCTGCTTCTACTAAGCGAGCTAAATAATGAAGAGCAGCATCTACATCACTACCACGAATAGATTTTTGAAAAGCTGAAATTACATCATAATGAGCATCGCCATTTTTATCATGAGTCATAGCTTTTCGTTGTACACACTCTTCAATAATTTTTAAAGAGAGGACTATTTTCTTTTGTTCATTCTCTGGTGTTGACTTGACAGCTAATTCAAGACCATTTAAGGCACTGCGCAGGTCGCCATTTGTGGCTCTGGAAAGATGGAGAAGCGCTTTTTCTTCAAGAGCTACATCAAAATTTCCTAGTCCGCGTTCTTTATCAATCAGAGCTTCGTGAATGGCTTTTTGAATGTCTTCCTCTGATAAAGGTTTTACTTCAAAGATTTGCGTTCTACTGCGAATTGCGGGATTAATTGTAATATACGGATTTTCAGTGGTTGCTCCAATCATGATAATTCTACCACTTTCTAAATGGGGCAAAAGAAAATCTTGTTTTGTTTTATCTAGTCGATGGACTTCATCTAATAATAAGATAACAGTGCCGCTCATTTTTGCTTCTTCGGCGACAATTTGTAAGTCTTTTTTTGTGTCAGTCGCGGCATTTAACATGCGAAAAGCATAATTTGTTGAACCAGCAATTGCACTAGCAATACTTGTTTTTCCTGTGCCAGGAGGGCCGTATAGAATCATGGAAGACAGCATACGTGCTTCTACCATCCGACGAATTATTTTTCCTGAACCGACAAGGTGTTGCTGCCCCACGACTTCATCTAATGTTCTTGGACGCATGCGAAAAGCTAAAGGCTGTTGCATTGCCATCCTCCTTCCGTTTTTCTCTATTATACCATAAGGAACGTACATTCGTTTTTTTAGTTGAAATGTCTAATTAAATGGATAATGAAGGCTAAATCGTGTATCATAGATAGTGGTGAAAAAAATGAAGGAAACACTTGATTTTTTTAATACAAAGTCGACAGAAGAAATTGCTAAATACCTTTTAGGAATGTATTTAGAATATGAAACAGCTGAGGGGATTTTATCTGGTTACTTAGTAGATGTAGAAGCTTATCTTGGACCAGAAGATGAAGCTGCACATAGTTTTGGGATGAGAAAAACACCTCGCTTAAAAGCTATGTACGATAAACCTGGAACAATCTACCTATATACCATGCACACTCACCTAATTTTAAATATGGTAACGCAAGAGCAAGGGAAGCCTCAAGGTGTGATGATTCGTGGGTTGGAGCCTGTTGAAGGAATAAAAAAGATGGCAGAAAACCGCCGAGGAATAACAGGGGTAAATCTTTCCAATGGACCAGGCAAACTAGTTGCGGCTTTAGGACTCTCTAAAGAACTTTATGGACAATCCATTTTCAACAGTTCGTTAAAAATCATCCCTGAAAAACGAAAATACCCAAAGAAAATTCTAAGCTTGCCTCGTATTGGTATTCCCAACAAAGGAATTTGGACGGAGATGCCGTTACGTTATGTTGTAGCAGGAAATCCGTATGTTACAAAACAAAAGCAAGTAGCAATAGATAGAGAAACATTTGGCTGGAAGGAGAACAAATAAACATGAAAAAAGAAACAATGTTAACTTATTTAGACCAACGCTTAAACAAGGAGATTACAGAGTATGATGTAGCGCTTGATTGGGATACGAAAACTCATTCTATTGAAGTAATTGTCCGATTATTTGCAGAGAATAGCCAACAGGAAAAAATTGATGATATCGAAGGAACAGTCTCAGAAGAGGAAATTATTGAATTTGAAGATGGTATTCTTTTTTATAATCCTCAAAAACAAGAGGTAGATGCTGAAGAGTATTTAGCTGTCATTCCTTATGAAGGGAAAAAAGGGATGAAAAAATCGATTTTAGATGGTTTTGTTAGCTATCTTCATGAAGTGTTAATTGAAGGGCAAAGTGATTTGTTAGACTTTTTAACGGATGAGAACCAAGAAGTATTTGAATTAAAATGGTCTGATGAGGCTTTTCAACAGAGTGTAAAAAAATATGAAGAAAAGGATAGCAATACAATCTATATTGCTTATCCTAGCTATTAATGAGGTGCTTAAATGAAGTGGACAGAAGTAAAAGTTGAAACAGCCAGTGAAGCAGTAGAAGCAATTTCTAATATTATGATGGAAGCTGGTGCTAGTGGCGTCGCAATCGAGGATTCTTTAGATGTTGAGAATTTTAAAAGTGACATGTATGGGGAGCTGCTAGATAAAGAACAGTTTACCCATATAAAAGAGGGCGCTTTAGTGATGGCTTATTTCCCTGAAACAACGTTTTTACCAGAAATTATGCCGTTTATTGAAGAAAGTATTGCTCGTTTACCAGAATTTGGTTTAGCCATAGGGAAAAATGAAATGACTGTCAGTGAAGTGGCAGAAAGTGACTGGGCAACAGCATGGAAAAAATACTATCATCCAGTTCGCGTGACTCGTTACTTAACAATTGTTCCTAGTTGGGAAAAATATGAGTCGAAAGATGAGCTAGAAAAAATTATTACATTAGATCCAGGCATGGCTTTTGGAACAGGTACACATCCAACGACTAGATTAACCTTACAAGCTTTAGAGGTTGTTTTGCGTGGTGGCGAAATGGTGCTAGATGTAGGGACTGGCTCAGGGGTATTAAGTATAGCTAGTAAATATTTAGGCGCTCAAGAAGTTCATGCGTATGATTTAGATGAGGTTGCTGTTACTGCGGCTAAAGAAAATATGGATATGAATCCCGTTGCTCACGATGTTCATGTCTCAGCAAATGATCTTTTGAAAAATGTCACAATTGAAGCTGATGTTATTGTGGCGAATATTTTAGCGGATATTATTACCCTGATGATTGAAGATGCGTATCGTCTATTGAAAAACAGTGGAACTTTTATTGTTTCCGGAATTATTCAAGACAAAAAAGAAATGGTGTTGGATAAAATGGTAGAGGCAGGATTTATCGTAGATCAAATTTTCCAACAAGGAGATTGGTACGCGATTATTTTAAAGAAGACTGAGGAAGAGTAGCATGCAACGATATTTTTTGAAAGAGCCTTATGAACCTAAAGAATACTATGAGATCAAGGATGAGAATTATCATCATATCGTGCGAGTGATGCGAATGTCCGTTGGGGAACGAAATTTTCTGGTTTTTAACGATGGAATTGCTATTTTAGCAGAGATTATCACTATATCAGAAGAGTCCGTTGAATTAAAAGAAATTAGCAAAGAGAGCATGGAAAAAGAAATGCCTGTTCAAGTTACCGTTGCTTGCGGTTTCCCTAAAGGAGATAAGCTGGAATGGATTGTTCAAAAAGGTACGGAGCTTGGAGCCCATCAATTTATTGGGTTTCCAGCAAAGACCTCCGTTGTTAAGTGGGATCATAAAAAACGTGAAAATAAGGCGAAGCGACTACAAAAAATTGCAACAGAGGCGGCTGAGCAATCTCATCGACAAATCGTGCCGCAAGTTCATTTGTTCGACAAGGAACAAGCGCTAATCGATGGGTTTCCTAAGTATAGTCAAGTGATAGTTGCTTATGAAGAATCAGCGAAGCAAGGAGAAAAAGGAAATTTTGCTAAAGTATTAACGGCTTTAGGGACTGGGGACAATGTTTTAGTTATTGTAGGTCCAGAAGGTGGTTTTTCTGAAGCTGAAATAACTGATTTTCAAAATGCTGGAGCAATATTATGTGGATTAGGTCCACGAATTTTGCGGGCGGAAACAGCTCCCTTGTATGTGCTAAGCGCCATCAGCTATCAGCTCGAATTAGTCAAGTAGGAGGTTTTTATGGAGTTAGAATTAGAAAAATTTTCAGTGATGTTGTTAGATCCTACGTTAACAGATCAGATGTTGAAAGAAGAGCTTTTATTTATTAAACAATTTCCAATTCGGGCAGTTTTTGTCCTTCCATATCAAGTGAAGAGAGCAAAACAACTTTTGGCAGATTCACAAATTCAGATAGGTAGTTTTGTTGACTATCCTTTTGGAATGGGAACTGTTGCAAAAAAAGCCTTTGAAACGGGTCAATTATATCGAGACGGGGCAACCATTGTTCAAACAACATTTGAACCAGAAAATATGTTTATTGAGAAACATGTAAAGCAGACCTATGAAGCTTTAGAGCCCATTTCTTTTGGTGTAGGACGTTTAGGCTTGGTATTCAATACTCGTGAAATGTTAGAAGCTGAAAAAGAACGCTTATTTAAACAAATGATCCGTTTCAGTGTTAAGAATGTTTCTTTAGGAATGGATTTGCCAATTGAAGCAGCTATTTATGATCTTGGGATGTTTCGTTCAAGTGGTGGTGGTCGCGCAATTATTCAAATCAATGTAAAAGCACCAACGTTGTTAGATTTAGAATTGCTTTTTCAGGCAGGTGCTGACTACATAGGTATTAGTAATCCAAGAGAAGTTCTCCCTTTAATTGCCAAGTGGACTTAAGCAACAGGAATTGAAAAAAAGTGAAATTTTAGTATAATAGATATAGTTGAAAGTACTGCTGGTTTAAGTGGTACTTTCATTTTTTTAAAGTATAAACCTATAGTTAAAAGAATAAATATTATAAATGCAACCAATTTAGCTAACCACATTTAAAAAAAGTAACAAATTGAGACTAACGAACAAAGAACCTATAGTAAAAAAAAGAGCCTTTATCCTTCGAGCGAAGCGAGTTAGGAATAGAGGACATCGGACCTATAAGAAAAAGGAGTGCCTCTATCCTTCGAGCAAAGCGAGTTAGGAATAGAGGACATCGGACCCATAAGAAAAAGGAGTGCCTCTATCCTTCGAGCAAAGCGAGTTAGGAATAGAGGACATCGGACCTATAAGAAAAAGGAGTGCCTCTATCCTTCGAGCGAAGCGAGTTAGGAATAGAGGACATCGGACCTGCAAGAAAAAGGAGAGCCATTATTCTAGGAAGCAAAGCTGACGTAGAGATAATGGACATCGGACCTATAAGAAAAAGGAGTGCCTCTATCCTTCGAGCGAAGCGAGTTAGGAAAAGCGGACATCGGACCTGCAAGAAAAAGGAGAGCCATTATTCTAGGAAGCAAAGCTGACGTAGAGATAATGGACATCGGACCACCAAGGAGAAGGAGAGCCACTATCCTTCGAGAGAAGCGAGTTAGGAAAAGCGGACATCGGACCTGCAAGAAAAAGGAGAGCCATTATTCTAGGAAGCAAAGCTGACGTAGAGATAGCGGACATCGGACCACTAAGAAAAAGGAGAGCCACTATTCTAGGAAGCAAAGCTGACGTAGAGATAAAGGACATCGGACCACCAAGGAGAAGGAGAGCCACTATCCTTCGAGCGAAGCGAGTTAGGAATAGAGGACATCGGACCCATAAGGAAAAGGAGTGCCTCTATCCTTCGAGCGAAGCGAGTTAGGAATAGCGGACATCGGACCCATAAGAAAAAGGAGTGCCTCTATCCTTCGAGCGAAGCGAGTTAGGAATAGAGGACATCGGACCTGCAAGAAAAAGGAGAGCCACTTATTCTTACGAGTTTCACTCGTTAGAAATAATGGACATCGGACCACCAAGAAAAAGGAGTGCCACTATCCTTCGAGCGAAGCGAGTTAGGAAAAGCGGACATCGGACCTGCAAGAAAAAGGAGAGCCACTATTCTAGGAAGCAAAGCTGACGTAGAGATAGCGGACATCGGACCACTAAGAAAAAGGAGAGCCACTATTCTAGGAAGCAAAGCTGACGTAGAGATAAAGGACATCGGACCACCAAGGAGAAGGAGAGCCACTATCCTTCGAGCGAAGCGAGTTAGGAATAG
>NZ_MIEK01000012.1 GCF_001742285.1 Enterococcus rivorum
ACTTTTATTCCTATGCTTATAAAACAAGAGCCGCCGTTCAATATATTGTCATTGACATGTACAAGCCTTACGTCACTCTTGTAAAAAAGCTTTTTCCCAATGCAAAATTGATCATTGATCGTTTCCATATTGTTCAACATATTGGACGTACCTTTCTGACGCACCGAATTCAACAGATGAATCAGCTGAATCGAAAAAATTATCAAGAAGAACAACAATACAAGCATTTAAAGAAGTATTGGAAATTACTTCAGAAAAATGCTTGGCATTTAGAGCATAAAAAACAGGTTTTGCATCCTAGTTTTCGGGCGCATTTGACTGAATCAGAAGTCGTTGACCGCTTGCTTTCCTATAGCCCGGAACTCAAGCAAGGATATGGTGTCTACCAAGATTTTCTAGCAGCGGTTCGAACGAAAGATTCTCACTGGTTTCAAGAGCTTTTAAAACAAAACTATTCTCATCTACCAGAGAAGTACACGACAACCATTAAGACGTTTAAACAGTATCAAGAAGGTATTTTAAACGCACTTGAACAGCCATATTCTAACGGTTCCTTAGAGTGTTTGAACAACCACATAAAAGTATTGAAACGAAATGCGTACGGCTTTAGAAGCTTCTATAACTTTAAACTGAGAATTCTATTAACCCTAGGAACAACTCTTTTTAATCCACAGAAAAAGAAAAAGCCTGTAGAGAAATAATTTTCCCCTACAAACTTTTTCTAGCTTCACATTATTCTATTGGTTATTCTTCACCAACACTAGTTGACAATGAGCCAAAACTATCACAAACTTTTTTTCTTATTCAGCTTCAGAAGACTGAAAATTCAATTGAATACCAGGCTGATCTAATGCAATTTCAGTAATTTCATAAGCCATACGTTGCACGATATTAAACAACGGTCCAACTAATTCGTCTACTTCTTCTTGAACAATATCTTCTTGCTTTTCAATTTTACGATTGATAATATGGTTAATTTGGCTAACTACACCAGATAGTACATATGTATCAAAGACTAAACGAAATTCTAAACGAGCAGCAATCACTGTATTTTCTTTAGGATAGTTCTCATCATCTGGTTCTATTGGTGAAAAACCTACTCGTAAGTCTGTTTCTAATTCTTCATTTTCTTTTCTTAAGTCATAATGAAAGGCTTCTACAACCTCTTGCTGACGTTTAATTTCCACTTGATTAACACTCCTTTATTCTACTCTTTGTATATTCTATATTTTTTTGTCAAAGAGGTTTCCTATTGATTATAACATATTTTTTTTCAAGCAGAAAACTATTTAATTTTTAAAGGAATGGATAGGAGCTGGAATTCTTCCCCCACGTAAGATAAAATCAGTTGACCCATATTTGTTGACTTGCATCACGGGAGCTCGCCCTAAAAGCCCACCAAATTCCACCATATCACCAACTTTTGTCCCTTTAGCAGGAATAATTCGAACAGCGGTGGTTTTATGATTGATTACGCCAATAGCTGCTTCGTCTGCAATCATTGCTGCAATTGTTTCAGCCTTTGTTTCTCCTGGGATCGCAATCATATCTAAGCCAACTGAACAAATAGCAGTCATGGCTTCTAGTTTTTCTAAATTTAAGGCACCATTGTTAACAGCATCAATCATACCAGCATCTTCTGAAACAGGAATAAACGCTCCTGAAAGTCCTCCAACATGATTACAAGCCATTACGCCCCCTTTTTTTACAGCATCATTCAATAGCGCTAATGCTGCTGTTGTTCCATGTGTACCAACACTTTCTATGCCCATTTCTTCCAAAATATACGCTACACTATCACCAACAGCTGGTGTAGGAGCAAGAGAAAGATCTACGATACCGAAAGGAACATTTAATCGTTCAGAGGCAATTCTTCCAACAAGTTGACCCATTCGTGTGATTTTAAACGCCGTTTTCTTCACTACCTCGGCTACTACATCAAAAGGCTCTCCTTTGACTTTTTCAAGTGCTCTTTTGACTACTCCTGGACCACTAACCCCTACATTAATTACACAGTCAGCCTCGCCAACTCCATGAAAGGCGCCGGCCATAAAGGGATTATCTTCCACTGCATTGGCAAAAACAACCAATTTAGCACAGCCCATATCTGATTTATCAGCGGTTTCTTTAATTACGTACCCCATATGTCTAACCGCATCCATATTAATTCCAGCACGAGTGGAACCAATGTTTACAGAAGCACACACAAAATTTGTTTCTGCTAAGGCTTGTGGAATGGAATTAATTAAAATATCGTCTCCATATTGGTAACCTTTTTCTACTAGTGCACTAAAACCACCAATAAAGTTTACTCCGACTGATTGAGCTGCCCGGTCTAATGTTTTAGCATACTTGACGTAGTCTTTATCTTTACATGCTGCAGCTACAATACTAATGGGTGTGACAGATATTCGTTTATTAATGATTGGAATCCCATATTCTGATTCGATTTCTTCTCCGACTTTTACAAGATTTTTGGCCATACGTGTGATTTTATCGTAAATTTTTTGACAGGCCTTTTCGCTATCACTATCGATACAATCCAAAAGCGAAATTCCCATCGTAATTGTACGAATATCTAAATTTTCTTCTTCAATCATACGTATTGTTTCTAATATCTGATTAGTTTCCAAAGATACTCACCTCTATTTTTAAGTAGTTAATCGCTATTCTTTATAATTTATGCATGGTATTAAAAATTTCTTCATTTTGAATACTAATCTTAACCCCTAATTTCTCTCCCAAAAGATTTAAGTCTTCACGAATTTGCTCAATATTATGATTTTCTTTCGGAATTTCCAACATCATCATCATCGTGAAATATTCATCCATAATTGTTTGAGATACATCAATAATATTAATTTTTAATTCAGATAATTTCTGGCTAACCCCTGCAATAATTCCTACTTTATCTTTCCCAATTACTGTTAAAACAGCTCTCATAAACGTGCCCCTCCTAAATTGTTTGCCCTATTATATCATAGTTCTGTTTATTTTTTATAAGAAAGTCAGAACAAATAATCATTAAAAAAGATGATTGTTCGGGTTTCTATTTACTCCCAATCAATCATCTTATGTTCTTTTGGTATCATTTAAAAATTGAAACTACCAATCACTTTTTACTTTTTGATCTTGTTTTATTTTGACCATAGCTTGCTTCTACTCTTTATCTTATAGAAGCATAGTTTAAACCTTTTTCGAAAACTGTTGATGACATTTAGAACAAGTTACTTTTATTTGACCTTTACCTTTTGGTGCTCGTAAAGATTGTTTGCAACTTGGACAAGTAAAATACTTATAGATTTTCCGTTGTTGAAACCTTAGTTTGATCTTTTTTATTTTCCCGAAAATACGATTATGAATCTTCAAATATTTAGTATTCTCATTTGCACGAACATAGATTCTTTTTGAAAGAAAACGATAATAAATAAACACAATTAGCGCAAGTCCAATCCATCTTAAAACAGAAGTTGGCAAAAATGAATTTGCAATAATCAAAACGATACTACCAATTAGCATTGTTTTATTTAATTGATCCATTCGTGCATATCTTCCTTTTAGAAAGTGTTGTAGTTTTGCATTCCATCTCATTAATCGTTCCATCCATACTTGGCCCATAAGACTCACCCTTCTATATCAATTACATACTGCATAGTATAACATATTCAGATTTAAAAGGATGAATCTTTAGTTATTCTGATATTCATTTTATAAATTCTTATTGAATACCAATATAGAGGGTCACAGTTCCATCTAAATCATATTTTTCAAAATCGTATTGATAGGTACGTTCAATTTTACTTTCTTCTTCTAAACTCCAAACTTTTTGCCAAGCTTCTATCACTCCTATTTCAGAGGTCGTATCAACAGGGAATAATTCATATTTTTGACTTGGTATGTCCAAAAGTCTTTTGACTGTTTTTTGCTCAGAAGCAATCGTTAATGTGTAGTCGCCATGATAATCATTTTCATAATCATGGTAGATCCCATATATAACAGTATCATCATTTTGGACTTGTGACATCACCTGTGACCATAATTGGCCAATTTTTTCACCCACGTCTTTTGAAAAATTATTTGTTCTTACTGAATCAATCTCATAAAGCTTCATGTTATCATCCTCTTTTCATTTATTTTGTAACTAACTGAATCGTAACAAAAAAAGGTGACAACAGTTTGTCAAGTTTAAAAATAAAGTTGATTTAATTTGGTTAATTCTTTCTTTATCTCTTCTCGGATTTCTTTGGGATGCAAAACTTCTATTGTTGAACCAAAGGACAACAAATAATGAATTAGCCAATCTCCTTCTGGCTGTAAAGTTTTAACTTTAATCATCCCATCTCCAATTAATTCAGTTTCTTCTATTCCACGCAACTCTTCTCTTAAACGCTGGTATAAAGAGTCCTTTACAATAAATTCCACATAGATGTAAGCATAGTTTGGTTGGTATTCTTTCACCAGTAAAGTCTCGTCTAACATTCGTTCAGATATAACCACTTCTGTGATACGTTTTAATTTAAATAATCGGGTACTCTTTTTTAAGCAGCAATAGCCAACTAAATACCAAGCATTTTTTTTGAAGAATAATTTATTAGGCATCACTTCACGAATTGTTTGTTCATTTTTGCTATTTGTATAAGAAAATCGGACACACTTTGATGCTATTTTTGCTTTTGTAATCACTTTAATTGCTATTGATTCTTCCTCTCTACCCCAACTTGAAAAATCAATTGCCATTAAGGGCTCTGGGCTTTTATTAAATAGAGACGACATTTTATTTACTAAAGGAGAGGCTTCTTTAAGATTGGTAGCAGCTAAATTTTGCAGGGCTATGAGGATTTGGTCTTGTTCTTCTCCACTAACAAAGGTTGATGGTACGTGATGGTTGTCTAATAGCCGCAGTCCCCCTCCTCTGCCATTTTGAGAATAGACCGGGAAACCTAATCCAGATAAAGTATCAATATCTCTATAAATTGTTCTTGTGGAAACTTCTAACTTCTCTGCCAATTCTGTTGCCTTCGCCTGTTTGTTGAGAGATAAAAAATAAACAATATAAAATAATCTTGATAAGCTATTCATCACTAATCCCCACAATCATTTCAATTCAGTCTATTCCTTTAAAATCCAAAATTAATTTACTCATTTGACCAATAAACTGATAATGATAAGAACCTTTTAGCTCCGATAGGTTCCCTGTACTTTTAATAATCATACCTGGAGAATCAAGATGACCTTTATCAAAAATTCCTTTTTCAGCAGCAGTAAAGGTTCCTGTTTTTCCTTTATAAGTGCCTTCAAAATAAAGAAATCCAGCTGTTCTTGCTGTAGCTAAATGTCCGTCCTCCATATTACTTTCTAAATAATACAACAAATATTCTACCGTTGCTTTGCCTTGAAGCTCTCCTTCAATTTGATATTCAGCATGAACGCTGTTAATTGGAAATCCGGTCATATGCTGAGAGATTGGTTGTTCTTCCCATTTTGTCACACTAAAATCTACTTTCATAAACGTCCCCTCCTTCATATTCACATTATACAGAACGTAAGTTCTTATTTCAATAGCCAGATACTCTAAATAAAAAAATAACTCAAGACATACAGCCATGGCTATTTATCTTAAGCTATTTTCATTTTTTGCTATTTATCCGCAATAAACGCTAGAATACCTTCGCTAAAAATTGAAATATTTTCTTTTTTTGATGCACCCGTAGTCGCTTCAATGTTATCTGGTTGTTTTGACCACACTCTTGAGTCTGCTGTTAAAAAAATGCCGATATTTACCTTTTCCTCATATTTATTGATATAATCTAAAGCTTCTTTTGGAGGGTCACTTGATTGGACTGTGGATAAAATTATAACCTTATCCCAACCAGATGGATTATTCTTATTAATTTTTTCAATAGGTTCAATTTTAAGGTAGATATTTTCATCTTTTATCTGCTCTTTTACTTCTTCTAAAACGCTATTTTTGAAAGCTCTATCTTGTGTATAAACAACAACTTTATTCGTCTTGCTTCTATTCTTGATTGAGGCATTTATTTCCTCACTTGTTGCTTTCCCTTGAATTCTTTGAAGCCGATAAACGCCTAAAAAGCCACCTGCTCCAATGATAATGACTGCTAAGGAAATCAAAAAAATCTTAAGTTTTTTATTCATTTAAATCCCTACTTTCTTTTTTAATAGGAATTCATTGTAATTGAATTTGTCCGGCGTATTTATATCACTGAGATAAACACGGGATTGTTTTGCAATTTTTCTAAATGAAATAGTCTATCTTGCTATGCTATAATTTAATTATCTTATCAATGAATCCGGAGGTAAAATTTTGGAATACTTTAAAAACAACCTTGCTTTGATTCATTTTTTAAAAAGTAATGATTTATCAAAAACGAACTGGATTGAGCAAAAATATCTCAAAGAGCAATCTATTATCAATGAATTTGAAAAGTCAGATCGAATCTATTTTATGAACAGTGGGGTTGGCGTTGTTGAAATTCTAGGTCATGAGAAGCAATATATTTCAAGCTTTATTTTTGAGAACGATTTATTTGGTTTGGATAGTTTTTCGACGTTTAAACAAAAAGCTCATTCAATCAGAATTGTTAGCGATCAGGCTGTTATTTTTAGTATAAAAAAAGAGCACTTATTAGCTGCTCTAAATCAAGAACCTACTTATTATGAAATGATCCTAACAAATTTTGCTGATATCTTGCAACGGCACTATACCTATTTTGATTTTTTGCATCTTCCTACTACTGACAGAGTTAAGCAGGCGTTAACTTATTTAAATGATCGAATCGGAGTATTATCTGAAGAAGAGATAATTGAATTACCTAAATATATTACGCAAGATGTTTTAGCAAAATTTTGTCGAACTTCCCAATCTAGAATCTCCGTCTGTCTGACTGAATTGCATGTGGCTGGCTGGTTGAAAAAAAAGACCGTTCCGATTACCTTAAACGATTGTCAGTATTAATTTTTTTGGTCGTATAAATATAGAAGTCTGGGGTAAGCTACAATATTTTTTATTTCAACTTTTTTAAAACTGCGGAATCATTTAATAGCTTTGTAGCAATTCTATCATATTTCCATAGCCAAATTGTCTAGCATAATCTACTGCACTTCTACCGGTATTATCTCGTAAGGTTTTATCTGCACCGTTCTCTAAGAGCACTTTAACAATTTCTTGATAAACTTCTGAACCATCTCTTAAAGCCACAGCTTCAATCAAAGCCGTATAGCCAGAATGATTTTGATGATTCAGGTTTACTCGACCATCTCGTAATAGTAGTTTCACATTTTCTAGATGTCCTTTTTCTGCTGCCGGAATAAGTGCTGTTCCCCCGAAACGATTAAATTTTTGTTGATCTGGAACTTGTTTATCTAGCATATAAGCTAAAATTTCAGTCCTACCCTGTGCTCCAGCAAATAAATAGGGACTATCAGAAATTGCATCTTGTTGATTAATATTTGCTCCTGCATCAATTAAAGCCTTGGCAATCTCAATCAAATTTTGATGTGTGGCAATTAGAAGTGATGTTTCATTTTTCTCATTTACTTCATCAATCGAATACGTTTCATCTTGCAAAATTCTTTTTACCAGTAACAAATCATTGTTACTAACTGCTTTTAAAAGCGTTCCATTGGAAAACCTCTCCGGTACTATTTCTTTTATACTTGATGTATCTTGATCTGTTGCCTTAGTTACTGAAGAATCCATTCGTAAACTTTCTCGTGTAGTCTCTTCTTTAATAGGTTTTGTTTTATCTGCACAACCACTAAAAAAGATCGCCAGACACACACAGCCTAGCACAAATAAATAGGTCTTTAAACTGTTCATATTGTCCTCTTTTTTAATTTTTATATAGTATAACTCACTCACTAAAAGTAAGCAAATGTATTTGCTTATCAAACTATTTTAGATTTACACTTGACAATGCATAAGTGTGCACATATAATGTTTTTAGAGGTGAAAAAATGGACAAGAAAAAAATCAACGATGAGGTTTGTTCAGACAGAATTGAAAAAGCCTTAGATTATGAATTTTATAAGGTGCTATTTGATCCTGTAAGAACTAAAATAATGGCCTACCTTGGTGCTAACGGAGCTCGTTCTATTTCAGAGATTGCCGAACACTTTCCGCAAGATAGAACCGTTATCTCTAGGCACTTGAGCTTGATGAATCGTTATGGCATTCTGGAAAAAAAGAAAAAATCACGAGAATACATTTATTACTTAAATGCAGAATTTGTGATTGAAAAGTTCGATCAAACAACTAACAGCTTAAAGGAATTAGCTCGTAATTCTTGATAATTCCTTTTTTCCCCCCATAAAGATGCATAAGTGCACACTCTTGAACTTTAAAGAAAGGAGCAAATAATAAATCTATTTTTAAGGAGACTAACCTATCTTGAATATTTCAACTAAAATAAGAGAAAAAAGTACTGGAAAAGTAGTAACAGTGACGACACTACTATTCATCAGTATGTTAATTCTATTAAATGTCATTTCTTTTCAACTAACCAAGAATACTGGTGAGCAAATATTCGATTTTTCACTTAACTATTCTCCAGAAACAGCCTATAGAATGATAGCTAATTATGGTTCAGAAGGTCGATCGCTATATAGAATTATGTTAATACTCGATTTCCTATTTCCAATCACGTATATGCTATTTGGAATAACTTTGACTGGCTATCTAGTCAATCATTATTTTCCCGAAAACAAAAAGCTGAATACTTTATTTTTTGTGACAATTATGGGTATGATTTTTGATTGGATTGAAAATATTTTCATTCTTACTATGCTAAATAATTTTCCTGAAAAAACGGATTTCTTAGCCAATTATACAAGGAGCTTTACTATTTTAAAATTTTCGCTTCTTGGAATTACTGTCTTGTCCCTACTCTTGATGACAATCGTAGGTTTATCGTCGAGATATAGAAAACAGGTTAAATACTAACTATAATTTATACAACTAATTACAAACAATCATAAAGGAGTTTAACATATGAAACAAACAACGATTATTCTAGCACATCCATGGCATGGTAGTTTTAACAAACGAATTTTGGATGAAACAATCCGGAACTTAGAAAGAAAAAAGCAAAAATATCAACTGATTGATCTAAATAAAGATCAATTTAATCCGGTTTTAAAAGAAGAAGAACTGGCTCTATTTGCAAAAGGGGAGCACTTAGATCCATTAGTTAGTAAATATCAAAAGTTGTTAAAAGAATCCGATTCGCTAATTTTTATTTTTCCTATTTGGTGGGCAGATATTCCCGCTATTTTAAAAGGGTTCCTTGATAAAGTGATGTTAAAACAGTTTGCCTATACCACTGGAAAATTTGGATTAGAAGGACGTCTAACGCATATCAAAAAAGCAACGGTAATCACTACTTCTGATTCACCAAAATGGTATCTTCGCTATTTTGCTGGCAACTCGATTAGAGGTGTTTTTATTAATTCAACATTGAAGGGAATCGGCATTAAAAATGTACGTTGGTATCATTGTAATCATATAAAAAAAGAAGGGTTACCACAGCGGAAAAAGTTTCTGGAAGTGATTAAACAAGCTTCATTTCAGTAGAAAAAAAGAGCTAAAGAGCTTAGAAGTCGTTTGTAGTAAATTTCCGAAGACACAGACTTTTGATCACTATTTATTCAGATTTAGAGGATGAAACAAAACTGATTTTTAGTTTTGTCTCATCCTCTTGCTTTTTATTTAATCAATTTAAAATCTAACTTGACGGGATTATGATCTGAGTTTTGAAACTCCATATTGATCACTTTGTTGCTTACTTGTTTTACATTGTCAGATGTAATAAAACCATCAATAACCGCCACAAATGATTTCCCTTTTTCATACGGTTTATCTAAATTACGAACAGAAGGGACTGGTTCTTTGGTTTCAGTTAAAGTAGCTACCTTCATTCCTTTTGGTAAGTCCTCTTTAGGGAAAGCTTGCAACCATGAGTAGGCTTCTTTTGTCTCATTTTCAAATGTTTCCGAAGAAGAATCTAACAAATCATGATTAAAATCCCCACCACAAATAACATAATTTCCATTGTCATACTCATTTTTCATATGATCAAATAGCTTCAACATTTGCGCTTTTTGAATTTCTTTATCTTTGATATAAGCGGAAAGATGGACATTGTAAAGCATTAAAAATTTTCCGTTTTCAACAGGCACCTTAGTCACCGTAAAAGAACGATCCAGATCAAAAAATTTATTGAAATTCGTTTCGATTGGCAAGCTATGACGAATACTATTTTCAATCATAGTATTACTTAGTGTTAAAATGCCTGATTTTGATTTACCAATCGGGTCTAAGAAAGGATACATTAGGTAAGCCGAATCATAGTTAACCGCAAAACTATTAGAATAGTCTGGAAAAGAATTCTCTATTTCATTAACTTCATTGACTTTTCGACTTCTTGTAGCTTGTTCGTCAACTTCTTGAAATAAGGCGAAATCTGGTTTTTCTTTTTGAATCGTTTTAACAGCACCTGAAATATTTTTCTCGACTGTTTCTTTATCTACTGCTTTCGACTGCTTCCCACCGTCCATAAAAAAGGTGTAGTCTGGTGTATACGAGCCATAACCAATATTGAAAGTTGTCACATTGTATTCTTTCTCTAATGACAGTTGCTTTTCTTTCGCTTTTTGATTAACTGTCAGCTCTATATTGTCGTTAATTCTTGAATAACTAAAATAAACATATCCAACATAGGATAAAATAATTGCAATTGCTAAAATAATGACGCCAAAAAAAACTTTTAGAACTTTCTTCATTTTCACTTAACCAACTCCTCTATGTGACTTACTATTTTATTAAAAGATACCGTTTTTTAGACTATTTGAAAACGATTCTTTTTATGTTTGGAGCCATTCTACCAGTTTATCTCCATTGTTTTTTTAGCTGAATCTATCGATATGATTCGCTTCACCTAACATTATCCCCCAACAACAGAGAAATATATGTGCGCACTCCTCTCTTGACTATTTATCCTTTTAAAAGTATTCCATTTTTATAAAAATATGAATCTACCTAAAGTCTAATCAAAATTAGCTAATAAAACAACCTCCTAAAAGGAATTTAACCATTTTTTTGAAAAAAAAAAGAAGATTTAAAGAAAGATTTACTCATTTATTTTATTGGTTTATTTTATAATTATTTATCCATTTTTAATCGTTATTTTTTTGAAAAAAAGGATGAAACAAAACTGATTATTAGTTTTGTTTCATCCTCTAAATCTGAATAAACGGAGGTCAAAAGTCTGGGTCTTCGGAAATTTCCCGAAAATGACTTCTGTCTCAAGCTCTTCTATTTTTGACTTTTATTTCAAATCTGCTCCGTTAGTCGCAATGACTTTTTTATACCAATAGAAGGAATCTTTTCTGGAACGTTTTAGTGTTCCTTTCCCTTCATCATCTAAATCAACATAAATAAACCCGTAACGCTTAGACATTTCACTTGTACTCGCACTAACTAAGTCAATACATCCCCAAGGAGTAAATCCTAGCAAATCAACACCTTCATCGATTGCTTGTTCCATTTGCTCAATATGACTTCTCAAATAATCAATACGATAATTATCATGAATGCTTCCATCTGCTTCAACAACATCTTTCGCTCCTAAACCATTTTCCACGATATATAATGGCACTTGATAACGATCATACAGTTTATGCAATGTCACTCTCAACCCTACCGGGTCAATTTGCCATCCCCAATCACTTGCTTCTAAATAAGGGTTTTTCTTAGAACCTAAAAGGTTACCAGCTGTTGTTTCGCCGTCTTTCTTGTGAGAAGCAATGCCACTCATATAGTAACTAAAGGACATAAAATCAACTGTTCCTTCAAGTAAAGTCTCATCATCTCCAGCTTCTTTTTGAATGACGATTTCATTATCACGGAAAAATTTATCCATATATTTTGGATAATAACCACGAATTTGTACATCTGAATAGAATAAATTGCTATGATCGCTATAAACACTTTCCATTACATCTAAGGGATGACATGTTTCTGGATAAGATTCCATTCTGGCTAACATACAGCCAATTTGAGCATCAGGAATAATTTCATGACAGGCTTTAACTGCTAAAGCACTTGCAATAAACTGATGGTGCACGGCTTGATACTGTGCTTGTTTCATATTCTTATGATTATCAGCTAAAATTCCTCCGCTTAAATAGCCAGTCAAACCAATAATATTAATTTCGTTAAAGGTCAACCAATATTTTACTTTATCTTTATAGCGATTAAAGAGGACACGAGCATATCTTTCAAAACAAGCGATCGTTTCTCTGCTTTCCCAACCATTTTGTTTAAACGCCAATCCCAGAGGAAACTCATAGTGGGAAATCGTTACTAAAGGCTCTATATCATATTTTAAACATTCATCAAACACCTTGTCATAAAAAGCTAAACCAGCTTCGTTAGGTTCAAGCTCATCACCATTAGGGAAAATTCTTGGCCAAGAGATTGACAAACGAAATGTTTTGAAGCCCATTTCTGCAAACATCGCAATATCTTCTTTGTATCTATGATAAAAATCAATCCCGTGACGCTTTGGATAGACAGCTTTCTTATCGTTCATTGCAAACTCAACATCAGCCTTTGTCGTTGGTTTTAGCAAAGCGTGTAAATTGGTTCCTGCATCTTTATTGTAACGAGCAGTGTCTGCGGTAGACCACCCTTTTCCATCCTCTAAAAAAGCTCCTTCAAACTGGTTAGCAGCCGTTGCTCCGCCCCATAAAAAATTCTCTGGAAATTTGCTCATTTTTTTCATCCTCTCAAGATCTATTTTAGTGTATAATTGTCGTAACAGTTTTATAGTAACATGAGTCATGCCCTAAATGAGTTTCTTATTCAAGGTAGTATTTTCATGATGCCCGATCATTTTCATGTTTATGAAAATGGGTTAATGTTATCAACGAGTATATAGAAAAAAATGAACAGGAGATTGGTAAGATGCTTGATATTTATGATTTACTTAATTATTTGAACGAAAATAGTAAAGAAGCTACCTATTCCAAAATAATTATCTACTTATTAACCCATTCTGATGAAGTACACTCTCTAACCATCTCAGAGATTGCAGCAAAATGTTATGTTTCTCCAGCAACTTTAACTAGGTTTTGCCATCATTTTAATATACCTTCATTTCCTTATCTAAGAGATGCTTTAGGTGCCTTTAGCACATTGCAAGGACACAGTGGTCTGCGAATGAAAGAAGCTGAATTAACGACTTTAAAAAATGATCCGAAAAGCTATTTAGCTTCCTATGGTCAAGAAATTATTGCTTCTATCAACGATACAATTGCCACTATCAATATTGATGAAATTGATGCTCTTTTAAAGGATATTCATGCTGCTGAAGAGATTTTGATTATTGGTTATAGCTCCACCTTAGAATTAGCAAAAGATATGCAAGTTTCTTTTTTGTCTAACCGAAAACTATTATTTGTAGGAGAAACTGATCTAATCCAAAGACGATTTGTTAAACAACTTAGTAAAAATTCGATGGTTTTTGTGATTTCTTCTTACGGTACACTGCTAAATAAAAGCAGTCGCTTGATTCAAGAAATTATAAGCAGTCCTGCAAAATCTGTTTTGCTGACACAACATACTCAAAATACCTTGACGAATTTATTTGATCAAGTAATTAATGTTACCACTACTAATTATGTCCGCATTGGAAATTATCCTCTTGCCTTTTTCATTGATTATCTGTCGAGAAGATACGCTAGTTTGTATAGCCAACAAATAAATGTTATGCCTAAAATGTAGTACACATACAAAAAAAGCTAGCCCTCAAAATAATGAAATAAGAGGTCTAGCTTTTGCGTTGTCTCTACAAGTCCTGCACGAAATATCTTTTGACGCAATACAAAACAATTTAGTTTTTCTCATTAAAACATCCTTCAAACTATTAGAATAATTAGCTCCAGTACAATAAAAATTCACAAGAAAAGAATATTTATTGGCTTGCATTACACTGTAAAATCAACGATGTTTTTAATTATTCACTTTAAATCTGCGTTGATTTTTTCTAGTACTCCATTTTTATTTTTCAAAGCGTGTATTCAAAAAGAGCATTTCTGAAGCCACTCGCTTATTTTGATTGACCTCGTAATTAGACATAAAAATACAAGCATAAAGAACATTTAGCATATAGTCAATTGCAATTTGAGAAGAAAAGGTAGAAAGTTTTACAGATTTACTTTCATTTTTAGCCACTGGTAATACTAAACTAGCTAACTTGGCGATGTGAGAGTCAGGATAGGCTGAAATGACAATTATTTTCGTTTGATTTTGTCTGAGAATGTTAGCAATCATATAATTATCTTTACTTTCTCCGCTATAGGATAAAACAATAGCACAGTCCTCTTTCGTAAAATTAGTAGCCAAATGACGATTTTCCCCAGGTAATGTGCCAATCTGAACATTTGTATTAATCTTCATCATTTTATTTTGAAAATTCAATGCTGGCAAAAAGGTATCTCCATAGGCAAAAATCCCAATTTTTTTAGCTCCCAAAATCATTGCAACTGCTTTTTCAACTTGTTGCTTATCAATAATGGTATATGTATTCTTCAATGAATCTGTAAATAACTCCAATACTTTTTTAGGGATTTCACCATAGGTATCTCCCTCATTAAATGGAAAATCTGGATTGATATTAGTGATTTTGTTATAGTTCATTTGCAGCTCTGCAGCCAATCGGATTTTAAAATCTTTAAAGCCTTTTAGTCCAATTTTTTGACATAGCCTAAAAATCGTCGATGTTGAAGTAAACGTCTCCTCTGAAAGCTGTTGAATCGATTGCTCCAGTACTTTCTCTTTTTTTACTAATATATAGTCTGCTAACAGTTGTTCTGAGTCATTAAAATTCTTCTTTTCTTCTAGTGCACTCATTATATTCAGTTTAAAAACCTCCAATCTATCAAATACCTATCCTTGAAAAAAAATTCCAAATAACAGAACTTTTTTGCTCTTTTTTTTGAATAAAATGTTGAATTATATAAATCAGATTTACACTTATCACTCTCCATGATTTAATTAAAGCACTAAGTTCTCCCCGCTAATACTTCCTTAGCAAAACTATCTCTTAGAAAAATTTTTATTTAACGAAATGGAGGAACAATCATGTTAACTATAGCATATATTGGTAATGGAAAAAGTACAAATCGCTATCATATCCCTTTTTCTCAAAAGATAAAAGATATCCGTATTAAGACGATTTACTCTCGAAAAGAGCAATCCCCTTGGACACCGATAGCTGGTGTCAATTATGTGCAAGATATCAATAAAATTTGGGATGATGCTGACATTGAACTGGTGGTTATTTCTACTCCACCTCAAAGTCATTATCAGCTTGCAAAAGAAGCTTTGGAAAGCGGAAAACATGTTCTTGTAGAAAAACCTTTTGTAGAAACGTCTCAACAGGCGAGAGAACTTTTTGATTTAGCCCACCGAAAAGGGTTATTCATTCAGTGCTACCAAAATCGTCGTTTTGATTCAGATTTTTTAACCGTTCAAAAGGTCATTGAAAGTAAACGATTAGGCGATATTTTAGAAGTTGAAATGCATTTTGACTATTTCCGTCCAGAAGTGCCTGAACAGACAAAAAACTTTGAAAAAATGAATAGCTTTCTATATAGTCACGCTTGCCATACTGTAGATCAAGTGCTATCCTACTTCGGAACGCCTTTAAATATACACTATGATGTTAGACAGCTATTAGGAACGAACCATATGAACGACTATTTTGACTTAGATTTCTTTTATGAGAACAACCTGAAAGTATCAGTCAAATCTAGCTTTTTCCGATTAAAGGAACGCCCAAGTTTTATCGTCTATGGAAAAAAAGGCAGCTTCTGTAAGCAAACAAAGGATCGCCAAGAAGAACATCTGAAACTCTTTTACATGCCTACGAATGAAGATTTTGGTGTAGACTTACCTGAGCATTATGGTACTTTAACGTATATAGATGATAATGGAACCTATCACGAAGAAAAAGTTATTTCTGAAATAGGTGACTATAGCCGTATTTACCAAGGTGTCTATAATACTCTAAAAAAAGGCCAGCCAAAAATTGTAAAAGACCAAGAAACAATTGAACAAATTGAGATTTTAGAAGCAGGAATCAAACAAATGAACGATTAGACCGTTCAGTCTGTGATAAGGGTCAAAATGATATTTAATAAATAGATAGAAAGACAACTGGAACAAAAAGGTAACCCTTTTGTCTCAGCTGTCTTTCATTTATTATCCTAAATCTACTTGATAAAAAGGATTAATCCTCTTACTTCTTGATTAACAAAGCAACACTTTCAATATGTGTGGTTTGTGGGAAATTATCAATCGGTTGGACTTCTTTGACTTCATAGCCACCTTCTGCCAATAGCTCTAAATCACGAGCTAAAGTAGCTGGATTACAACTTACATAGACAATTCTTTGTGGTTTTGTTTCAATTAGCGTTTCTACCAAACTAACTTCTAGACCTTTTCTTGGTGGGTCAACAATCACAACGTCTGGTGTAATTTCTTGTTCTAGCAATCTTGGTAACGCATCTTCTACTAAGCCAGCAGTGAATGTCGCATTTTCGATGCTATTTAGCTTCGCATTGCTTTCGGCATTTTTCACCGCTTCTTCAATCACTTCGATACCGTAAACATGTTTAGCTTCTTTTGCTAAGGTTAAACCAATCGTTCCGATTCCACAATAAGCATCAACAACAATTTCATTGCCAGTTAAAGCTGCATATTCTTTGACTTTATTGTACATCACTTCTGTTTGAATTGGATTTACTTGATAGAAAGAACGAGAAGAAATCTCAAATTTTAAGTCAAAAATAGTATCTATAATTTGATCTTCTCCATGTAAAACAATGGTTTCATCACCAAAGATGACATTTGTTTTCTTAGAATTGACATTTTGAACAATACTCACAACTTCTGGTAAGGTTTCTAAAATATCAGGAATAATTTTGCTTGTTGGAAATAATTTAGGTGTTCTTGTAATTAACACAATCATCATTTGTCCAGTATGGTATCCACGGCGAACAACTATATGTCTTAAGTTCCCAGTATTGTCTGATTCATTATAAGGTTTTACGCTATATTTTCTCATAATATCACGAATTTTGATAATCGCATCATCAATTTTTGGGTCTTGAATGTAAAAGTGTTCTAAAGGAATTAATTGATGGCTATTTTTTCTGAAGAAACCAGTTTCTAATTTACCTTCAATTTTTCTTACAGGAATTTGTGCCTTATTTCGATAGCCCCAAGGATTACTCATCCCAATAGTATCTAAAACGGGAACTTCAGGTAGTTTTGCAATCCGCTGCATGACATTTTTTACTTGGTTAGTTTTAAAACTCAATTGTGCACTATAAGCTAAATGCTGAAGTGGACTAATACCGACTTTAGTAAAGTTAGCATCTTTTACTGGTACACGATCTTCACTTGATTTTAAAATAGTTAAGACTTTCCCATAGCCAAAACTTTTTCCTGTTTTTAAAACTTTAATTTCTATCTTTTCACCTGGCAGTGCATCTTCAATAAATAATGGATAGCCGTCAACCTTAGCAACCCCCATTCCTTCATGAGTTAGGTCAATGATTTCAACTTCGATGGTTTCATTTTTTTGTACTGGAAAATTATTCATAAGTAGCTCCTTCTTTTATACGCTTTCCCCATTCTAATGAAAAAATGGCAGAAAAGCAATAGAGATCTTCTATTTACAAAGGAATACAGAAAGATTTTCTAGAAGAACGTTTCAACAAGACTTTCAAAAGACTAAAAAGGAAGTTCCGATTATTATTTTAATAAAGAAGTAACAAACAAATACATATTTTTTATTCCATGATTTTCTGATTATGATATACTAGACTTATATCTATCACGAAAGGAGTTGAATATATTATGGAAAGAGACTATTCTAGAAAGAAAAAATCAAACACAAAATCTTCCCCTTCTGGTTCTGCAATTGTTATTCTCTTACTTTTACTTAACACCGTTGCACTTGGAACATTAGTCGTTTTTGCTTTTTATTCATTTGACCAAGCATCAAATCAAGATCAACGTTTAAAAACAATGGAAAACAAAATTGCTTTGTTGGATAATTCTTTAAAAAAGACCTCTAATGTAGCTCTTGGTAATTCAGAAAAAAACAATTTACCTATGACAAACGGATCAAATACAACTAATTCTAGTACAAACGAAACAAATCAAGTATCTGTAGATGAGCAAAACACGCAAGAATCAAACAAAAGTGAAGGGAATTCACCTACTTCAAACAAAACTTATATTGTTCAATCTGGAGATACGCTTTCTAGTATTGCTGAAAAACATTCATTGTCTGTTGATGAATTAATGAGTAAAAATAATCTTACAGACTCAACAGTCTGGATCGGTCAATTGTTGACAACTCGTTAGCATTTACTGAATAATTATCACATAATAAAAATGATTAATGTGTGAAGTTAAAGAAAAGATAGATAGTACAAAATAGCTTCTGAACGACTTTTTATTTGAATTTTAAAGAGATGAAATCAAACTTTGAAAGTTTGATCACATCTCCTTTTGCTTTATAATAGCCCACCGACACCTTTAAATTTCTCAACAAAAACTGAAAGCTTTTGAAAGACCCTCTGTTTTTTGATTAAATATTTAGGATTTAAGGGACTCATTTTAGGAAGAATTTCATTAATTTCTGTCCCATTTTCACTAACATATTCTTTTTTCAATGAGGCAAGGATGTATCTCTTTGCCTCATTTTTATTAAGTTCTTCTTCTTCAATTAATTCATCAGCTTCTCTTTTTTGTGCCTTTTGCGCAAATGAAAAGAAGGAGTCAATAATACTAGCTTTATCTTGAAACTCGTCTAAATCCGTCTGATTAATAAAATCTACCACCAAACTCTCTTTCGCTCTATTTCCGATGCTTGCGCGAATAATCCGACGTATTTCCTCCACTAGAATTTCTTTATCTTTTACTTTTTTATTTTTTTCAAAAATTAGTTCAAGGATATAATCTAAATTTATTTCTTGCGATTTTAATAAATCCACTTCAAAGACAACATCATCCCAATCAATTGACGCCTTGTCCTTTTCTTCCCCTAGTTGTTCTCGACGAATCCAATCGCGAATATCGTTATATGTAGAACGATAATCTTGAACCATCCTTTCATCAAGGATTTTGATTCCTTCCATAGCATCTATATCTTCATCACTCACATAATGAGTTTCTTTAAATGTTTCCAAAGCTTCTGGATCATGTCTATCAACTAATTGTAGTGCTTTCAAGTTAGTAAATTCATCATAATTTTGTAATACATGTTCAACTTTCAAATACTCACCAAATAGTTTAACAAATGCTTTTTTATCTTTTTCTGTAACGATATTATCAACATTAGGGAATCGTAAATTCAACTCATCGACTACTTCCACATACCCACGTCGTGCCTCACCTGTAGAAACATCAGTGAAGCCTTCCAGATATTCTCTATAGCTTTTTTCAAGCACAACATTTTTCGTGTTTTTATCTCCAAAAAGAGTAATTGCATCAATTGTTGCTTGTTCTAGATTTCTGAAAGTAACAATATTACCGAATGTTTTTGTAGCATCATAAATGCGATTCGTTCTAGAAAATGCTTGCATTAATCCATGGTAGCGAAGGTTTTTATCAACAAATAGAGTGTTCAAAGTCGGCGCATCAAACCCTGTTAAAAACATTCCGACAACAATCAAAAGATCAACTTCCTGCTTTTTAACTCTTTTCGCAAGATCTCTATAATAATTTTGGAACCCCTTACTATCCACACCAAAATTAGTTGAAAACAGCCTATTATAATCTTTAATAGCTAAAGTCAAAAACTCCTTAGCACTACTCTCCATTGCTGTTGGTTCAAACGTTTCATCTGGAATTTCACCAATAGCCTGTTGCTCTTCATTTGCTGTAAAAGAAAAGATGGTGGCAATCTTTATAGGTTTATCACTATTCTTTTGCAACTCTTTTAATGATTCATAGTATAACTTTGCTGCATCAACACTGCTTACAGCAAACATAGCATTAAAACCATTTGTACCAATTCCAGAACGATGCGTTTTCACTCTAAAATTAGTTAGAATGTACTTAGAGACTTCCTTAATTCTTTCAGGGTGTAACAACGCTTCCTTCGTCTCAGCCGCTGACAATTTTTTTTCGTCTTGTTCCATCTCTAGAGTTTTAAATCTCGGGCGAACGTCATTATAATCCACTTTAAACTTAAGAACTTTCTCATCCCTAATTGCATCCGTAATCACGTATGAATGTAGTTCGCGTCCAAATACTGAAGCAGTCGTTTCAGCTCCCAGTGCATTTTCAGGAAAGATAGGTGTCCCTGTAAAGCCAAATTGATAGTACTTCTTGAACTTCTGATTAATATTTTTTTGTGCTTCACCAAACTGCGAACGATGTGCCTCATCAAAAATGAAAACGACCTGTTTGTCATAAATTGGTAAATCTGCTTCATCTTTTATAAGATTATTTAATTTTTGAATCGTAGTAACAATAATTTTATTGTCATCATTTTCAATATTGCGTTTCAGCCCAGCTGTATTTTCTGAACCATTTACACTATCCGGTGAAAAACGCTGGTATTCCTTCATTGTTTGATAATCCAAATCTTTTCGATCAACTACAAAAAATACTTTATTGATAAAATCAAGTTCCGTCGCCAATCGAGCCGCTTTAAAACTTGTCAGGGTTTTACCTGAACCCGTTGTATGCCAAATGTATCCCCCACTTTCGGGCGTTTTCCAATTCTTTACTTCATAAGAGCTTTTAATTTTCCACAAAATTCTCTCTGTCGCAGCTATTTGGTAAGGACGCATAATTAATAAAGTATTACTTGAATCGAAGACTGAATAGTGCAATAACACACTCAAAAGCGTATTTTTTTGAAAAAAAGTTGCAGTAAAATCCTTTAAATCTTTAATTAACGTATTGTCTGCTTTTGCCCAATTCATCGTAAAATCAAAACTATTCTTATCTCGCTTTGTCGTATTTGCAAAATAACGCGTATCAGTACCATTTGAAATAACAAATAATTGCAAATATTTGTAGAGGGAATGTTGACTGTTGAAGCTCTCTTTACTATATCGGTTGACCTGATTAAAGGCTTCTCGAATTGCAACACCGCGTTTCTTTAATTCCACCTGAACCAATGGTAATCCATTCACTAAAATAGTAACATCATACCTATTTGCTTGAGCTCCTGTTTGCTGAAACTGTGAAATTACTTGAACTTTATTTTTAGCTATCTTTACTTTGTCCACTAGATAAATATTTTGAATATGCCCATCATCAAAGACAAAATCATACACATAGTTATTATGAATTTTGCGTGTTTTATCTAAAGAACTATCACTGGGCTTGTCAAGGTATTCCTCACAAAATCTGATCCATTCCGCCTCATTAAATAGAGTGTCATTAAGTATCTGAAGTTGCTCCCGTATATTGCTGAGCATTGCTTCTGGTGTCGTTAATTGAGGCAAATACTCATAGCCTTGATTCATTAAGTCTTGTATGAACTCCTTCTCAAGAGAAGACTCTGTTTGATAAATAGCAGATGCTTCATGTAGAACGGAGTATTTTGTGTATTTATCTAAGACTATAAAATTATTTGATTCTGCAATAGGTTTATACTCTGTCATCGGCTTCCCTCCTCATCGCATGCTCTTTCTTAGGCTCTTACTTAAATTTGTAATTGTCATTTAGCTGCTCCAATAGATATTGTAATACACGTTCATCTGCAGGTGATAATTCAATCAATTCGTCTCCCGAATGTTTAGAATGACTAGCTATGTTAATAATTCTACTTTCATATGGATTAGCTCGACCATCTTCTTGTTGAGGTAGAAGCTCACCCCAATTTTGATAGCCTAAGAACGTTGAAGTTTTTTCTAAAATATTTCTAAGAAAATTAAAATGATACTTTTTTAATTGTTGTGTTTCAATCGCTTTTTCAATTTCAGACTTTAAGAACAGATGATAAGAAAAAGGAGAATCATTTCCCTGAGGAGTCAACTCATACTCGTTATGTTCATCTTTTTTTAGAATGTATTTTTTATAGGTCCCTTTTTTAAGCTCGTTATGGAGCACATTATAGAAAAGAGGGTTATGGGTTGTAATAATAAACTTTAGATTAGACCGACTAGATTTTACTAATTGTGCTAAATTCACCGCTAGTTCAATCAAGTGATTTTCGTCCAATGAGCTGACAGGATCATCGATAAATACATATTCTAATTCATTAAACTGATTTGTTTCTCGATCCATCTCATCTGGGACGTTCAATACACTGACTACCTCTTCAAGCAAAGAATAAAAAACACTCCAAACAAAACAGCTTTCTTCCCCCTTAGAAATTTTAATATTACTGGAACGCTCATCATTTCCACGTTCGTAAGAGAATGTTATTTCTGTAAACGCGGGAACTATCGTATCGCTTCCATCCTCTTTCGTAATAGTATAGTTTGCATTAAAATGCGGGGCTAATTTTTCATTTGTATAATGTTGAAACGTCCTAATGACATTGCCATCTTGACCTTGTTCTTCAAAAATCCATTTTGTGAAGTCATTAGGATGTATTTTTAATTTTGGTTCTGCGCTATTTAATAGGTCATTATCCCAGTAAAACAAATCTTCTGTAAAAGCATTATAATAAAGAATTTTCCTACTGCTTGCAAGTTCCATGTCTTGATTGTTTGAATCATCTATCAACGTCTTAAACACTCTTGAAAGCCTAGTCTTTCCTGTGCCGTTAAAAGCATAAATCAATTGTACCTTTACTTCGTTTTCATTTGATGCTTGCGCCCTTGATCTATGTCTTGCATCTTTTAATTCTTGTGCAATTTGATTTAAATTTTTTCCCATATTACACCTCTATCTTCGCTTTAGGAAAAGTAAGCAGCTGCTTGCGATAATATTCGTATTGCTTTTGTCTTGCCAAAATTTCAGCAGGTAGACCTTCTGTGAGATCATTACACAGAGTATCAAAACGGTCTAATATGTCAACAATGCGTTGTTGTTCAGAAAGTGCTGGAAGAGGAATTTCAATACTATTCAAATTTTTTTGGTTCAATTTAGGCTGAGCTGCACCTGTAATATACGGTGTTAAATCAATAGAATTTAAGTATATTTCAACATACCTTCTTGTTGCGTACTCATCAAATCTAAGTACATGTGCATGATTATTTACCCAACTTTTTCCAGAGATAGAAAATGCAATTGGTGTAGTTCGTGCTAAAAGATTTGCACCATCCTCAGATATTAAAAGATAGTCTCCCTCATAAATATAGTCTTGCACATGGTCAATAATTCCAGATGCACCATAATACGGGATATCTCCAATTTCTCTAATACCGCTCTTAACAGGCTTTCTTTCGGAATCACAATTTTCTGCTATATTATCCAAAGTTTTCATTTGAACGCTTTTTACACTATTAAATAAATAAATTCTATAATACTCATATTGTTTTTTTCTTGCCATAAGCTCCGCTGTAAGCTCCGCTGTAAGCTCCGTGAAATTGTCCAAAATTCGGACAATTTCTGCTTGCACTGGCAATGGTGGAAGAGGAAAAACAAAATCTTCAGTCACTTTTAAAGATATCTGTGGTAGTGCCCCCATACCTGAAGCTGAATCTCTAAAAATTTGAATACTATTTTTAAGTACATAAAATAGATACTTAACCGTCACTTGTTCATCGTTAGTATATGCCCACATCTCATTTTTAAATGTAAATGGTTTTTCAAAATAGACTATATCTATGACTCCACGTGATTGAACTAAAACGGCTGGAACTCTTGTGATATTTGCATTGGGAATATCTTCTTCTTTTGCATTAACAACCGTTTTTCCTCCAGCAAAAATTTTTATTTCTCCATTTTTATTTTCAATCTCCTTCATTTTCCCAGCGGTGATAGAAGTTCCCTTTAACCTAGTAAAACAATCTTTTACTTTCTTATACTCCACCCCATCAGGGCAAAGTTCTTCAATCAATTCTTCTAATTTACTCATTTATTCCACCATAGTTTCTATACGATTCTTTTTTATTCTCTTTTATTTTTTGAGTGTTAAATGTATCATCTATTGCGTGATTTTACTTCTTTCTACTAAGTTTCATGACTTTGTCTGAATTACAAGGTTTCACAATTAGAGTCTATTTAACATTTTTCCTTGTTCTTCTAAAACTTGTGTTACTTTCTTTCCAAACTGCCCTTTTACGGTTTCCCCTAGACCGCTTGTTGCAGAAGTAATGGAACTTTTTGCACTTTCTGATTCCGTTTCTCCAGATTTTTTTGTTTTTTTCACCAAACTATCTTTTTTTGAACAAGTGCCATTGCAGTGGCTTGAGCGCTCATTTTTTGTAAATTCTTTTTATATTCTTTTAATAGTTTTTCGATTGCTTCTAACACGTAATCATACTCCTTTTACGGTTTAGTTTGTTCTTGAAGTTTTTTACGATAGGCTTGTTCCGCTTCGTCTTCTTTTAACGAAAGGGTTCGTTTCTCTCTGTCTAATTCTGAGAAAAAATTTTCTTCAAGACGTGATAGTTCACGCCTTGCCCATTCCATCGGCTCATTTGTTTCACCAAATCGTTGTATTTGCCGTTGCATTTCAGAATATGTATCATTCGTTGCTTGTTCCGCTTGTCGCCTAATTCTTGTCAATGCATCAGATTCTTCTTCAAGTTGTCGTCTCGTTTCTTGATAATCCGCTAATGCTTGCTCTTCTTGATTCATACTCGTGTCGCTCCTTTTTTTAGGCGAGTTGTCTCGCTAATTCTTGGTCTCGTTGAACTAATTCACCTATTTTTGCAGTAATGTCTTTGGTTAAGGAACTAAATTTACTACTCATTCGATGCGCCAAACTTAGCTTTTCTTGAAATTCTTGCGAAGGAATCGTTACCATTGTTTGTTCCGTGCACCCCATTGCCTGCATAGCATCTAAAACTTCACCATAAGATAAGTCAGGACAATTACTTTGAATTGTTGAACGTCCTTCTTGCCACATTTCTTCTAATTCCCTAACGGCATCTTTATACAGCTTTACAACGTTCTCCATTGCCATATCAAATTTTGAAGATGCAAGCTTCACAATGGTTAGCGCTTGGCTATCGTCTAAATAGATTTGTTCATTTCCAGATAAACCGCCACCGCTTTTCGTTAGTTTTTTTCGCAGTACATTTAATTTTGTAAAACTATCGATTTGCGTTTGAAGCCACTCATTTTCTTTTTTTAAGCGTTGATACTCTTTTTTACCGCCCATTTTATCTACACCATAATGATCTAATCTGCGCATCTGGATATTATTTTCAACTATACTTTGCGCTAAAAGAGTTTGTTCGATTGAGATACCACCATTCAAATTAGAATAAACGACGATATCACCGTATTTGTTAATATAATTCCCTTTTTTATCTACTTGAAACTGATCTAATGAATGACCAGCTGTTCGCCACCATGGATTGTCAATACCTATACTTAAAAAAGGTATTTTTTTCCGACCACCGGTTAACACACCACTTGTCACGGCATCCGTTGTATCGAAAAGATTCACAATCGTTCCTTTGTACTGCTTAATCTGTTCATCTGATAATCCAGACCCAGCAGCGCCATAAGTAAATGCATTGTATCCTAATAACACCGCAACATAAATGGCTTCTGCACCACCTAACGAATGTCCTGTGGTTCCAATCGTAAAGCCATTTTCTTTTGGATATTTTCGTTCAATTTCATTAGCATAATCTAGCGCGGAAGAGAACGCTCCATTTTCATATTTTGCATTCATACCAATTTCTATGAAATCTGTTGTCCAATCCTTAAAGCTACTTGTTCCTGCATACACGATTGTTATATCTTTTTTTACGACTGATTTTGGATAGCCTGGCACCTTTTCTAATCTTTTCTCTATTTTATATTCATCTTTAATTTCCGCTACCGTCATAGCTTGCATACTATTTTTTCTTGGGATAGATTCTGTTTTTAAGGTATCTTTGTTTGTGTCTATGGTATCTAAAACTAAATATTTGTCATCTACTACTCGGTCACCAACTTGAACGTTATTACTTTCCACTTGGTAAGACTCATTCGATAATTTGTTATAGTCGTCTAATTCTTTTTGTACATTAGCCATAATTATTCTACCCCTTTGTTGTTGTAGATAATGTTTTCTTCAGACATCTTTTTGTCAGTACTTTTTTCTTTTCTTTCTAAAATATATCCGTTTCGGTTATTCCCAGAATTGAAACTGTACAACCATTTCCCTGTTTCTGCAGAAATGGTGCTTAATGTCGTATCGTCTGAGTACACATTATTGATTTTAAAATTAACGACTAAACCCTTCATCGGCCCAACAGAAAACCCTGTAAATTCTATTTTTTGTATGTCTGAGTATTTAGCTATCTCATCTACATGTTTAGAATATTCCGGAAACGTCATTTTCCCACTATCATATTCCTTATCTAATTGTTCTAATTCTTCTTTGTTAAACGTGTAAAGTTGGTAGTTGTTATACAAATAATTAGCCAAATCTGTTTGAATATCATGTAATTCTGCTAAATCCTTTTCTCTTTTCATATACCATACTCCTCCAATGACTATTAAAATTACGATACCTAAACCAATCAGTTTTTTGTTCATTTTTTTCTCCTTAAAGTAAGAGTAAGTTAACTATATCATATCAATCCCATCTCGGAAATTACCTGTATAATATATTTATTCTCTATCTGTATCCGAACACTTCCCTTTTAAAATTTAACTCCTCACCCATTTCTATTTTCGATATCCTTAATGATCTTAGCTATTTCTGATCGTAGAACATCGACTTTTGATACAATTGTTTCTATTTCTGCATTTAACACCTTAATATCAATGGGCGGTCTGGAATCTTTCTCTTTTATGTAATAACTTACGGAAAGATTATAATTCTCCTCTGCGACTTTGCCATGATCCACATTTTTAGAAACATACTCTTTATCTTTTTTGCAATCAAAGATTTTGAGTATTTCTTCAATGTGCTCTTCTGTTAAAATGTTATTGTTCGTTTCTTTTTTATAAAACTCCTCTCCACTTGCATTGATAAACTGAATCTTGGTATCCATTTTATGCTTGGACAAAACTAAAATATTCACTGCAATTGATGTCCCATAAAAAAGGTTAGGAGCCAACGAAATAACTGTCTCAACAAAGTTATTATCAACTAAATATTTTCGAATCTTTTGTTCTGCACCACCCCGATAAAATATTCCTGGAAAACAAACAATAGCAGCACGCCCTTTACCAGAAAGATAGCTAAGTGAATGAAGAACAAAGGCAAAATCAGCTTTTGATTTTGGAGCAAGGACACCCGCTGGCGCAAAACGGTCATCATTAATTAAGGTTGGATCGTCACTACCAATCCACTTAAGTGAATATGGTGGATTAGAGACAATTGCATCAAACGGTTTTTCATCCCCAAAATGTGGCTCTAAAAGCGTATTGCCTAGAGCAATATTGAACTTATCATAGTTTACGTTGTGTAAAAACATATTCATACGAGCTAGATTATAAGTTGTATGATTAACTTCTTGACCATAAAACCCATCTTCAATAATGTGCTCATCAAATTGTTTTTTTGCTTGTAATAAAAGTGAACCTGAACCTGCTGCAGGGTCATAAATTTTATTGATGCTTTTCTGGTTACGCACAGCTAGTTTTGCAATCAATTTAGAAACACTTTGAGGGGTGAAGAATTCTCCACCTGATTTTCCCGCATTGGCAGCATAATTAGAAATTAGAAATTCATAAGCATCTCCAAATAGATCAATTTGATTTTCTTCAAAATTTCCAAAATCAAGCCCTGCAACACCTTTAATGACAGCTGCTAAACGGCTATTTTTCTCTTTTACCGTACTACCTAATCTATTGCTTGTTGTATCAAAGTCAGTAAACAAACCTTTTATATCTAATTCAGAAGGATATCCATTAGCTGAATTTTCAATCGCTGAAAATATAGCAGCTAAATCGGTATTCAAACTTTCATTAGTATTTGCATTTTTAGCAATATTAATAAACAATTGACTAGGGTAAATAAAGTACCCTTTTGTCTTTATTGAATCATCCTTGATTTCCTGAGTTAGAATACTATCAGGTAGTTCAGAGTAGGTAACGCTCTCATCTCCCCCTTCAATATAGTTAGAGAAATTTTCACTAATAAAACGATAAAACAGCGTTCCCAGAACATATTGCTTAAAGTCCCATCCATCTATAGATCCTCGAACATCATTTGCGATTTTCCAAATTTGTGCTTGTAATTCTGCTCTTTGTGCAGTACTTGACATTTTAATTCCCCCAGTTAGTTCTAATAACCAATTTTTAAAGTTTCAAAGACCTATCTTTACTTACGCTTCATTATATCATATTTCTTAAAAGGTACTTATCTGCTTTCCTATCTCCCCTAACCTCTGAGCTTTATCTTCTTCTGTTTTTTTAGATAAAAAAAACATCTAACAGTTAGTTTGTTGATGGTCAGCTTCATATTTATTATAAGAATCATTGCTTCATATCTAAGCTTGTTCGCACTGTACTTTCCTTGAGCGATACTTATTAGTATATTTTCATAGCAAGATAACACATTTAAATTATAGCGTAACAACAATTCAATAAAACTAATCAATCACAGATTAGGATAAGAAAAAAACAGCTTATCTCATTAGTCTTATTGTAAGTCTCTAAAGTATAAAAAGTGAGATAACAATCATATTTGCTACCTACTAAATAAATTACGATTCTTGATATAATGGTACTCATTTAGAATATTTAATGAAATGAATGTACAGCTTTTTTTATTGATTTATGAGTCAGTTAATGAAGTTTGCTAGGAAGACAAGAACAAGCAGCTTCTAAAGCAATTGGGGAATTACGAGCTATGTTACCAGTTTTTATAGCTCGTTTGACTCCAATTAGGAATGAGATCGGGGGTCTTTTCCGAGCTGCTTCCGTGCTAGCTGCCTCTTCTTTTGCTCCAAGCACTGTTCATTTTTTACTATTTTACAATTGTTCTTCAATAAGCACTATTTACTTCTAGTTCTTCTATTACTTTCCATTTTACTTCTCTTGCCCTGCGATTGTGCCATCGCCATCAATATCTTCATCTGTCAGTTTTTCAACTTCCTTGACGAATTCTTTACTGGCAGTGGTATATTCATCTTCGTCGTCCTCTTCAGCATATTCGCCTAATATCGAGCCCATAATTGCATTCGATGGTATCGCATCAGCATTAGCAAACATTTCAATATGTTGGTGAAAGTTGGTAAACTCCATCGGCGCGTCACCACCATACTCACCATCCAAATTAATCATCATACGATTATTCTCTTCTAAAGTTTCCGCATAGAGGTAACTAGTTTTAGTATAAATTAAACGTGAATCCTCTACATGCTTACCGCCATTAAGCATTAAAGCTGCGAGATGCAAGATTTCAAAAACATTCGCTGTTTTAACGATAATCAATGAAAATTTGCCATCATCTAATTTGGCATCAGGTGCAATTTGTTCAAAACCACCTACAGAATTGGTTAATCCTAAAAAGAACATAGAAGCTCCGCCTTCATAGACACCTTCATCATAGGTCATTCTCATTTTGATTGGTTTTACTCGTGGTAATAATTCTGCTCCTTTAGCTAGATAAGCTAAATAACCAAAGATACTTTTCAACTCTGAAGGGACTTCATAGGTTAATTCAGTTAAATGGCCACCAGCTGCAATATTGATAAAATAATTTGAGCCAGCTTTCCCGATATCCATCTTCACTGTTTGATTTTTCTTAATAACATTTGCTGCTTTCACGATATCATCTCTTGGTATTTTCAACGCTCGAGCATAATCATTGGTGGTTCCGGCTGGAATAATCGCCATTTTAGGACGATTTTCTAACGGGGCAATGCCGTTGACGACTTCATTAATCGTTCCATCTCCACCAGCTGCAACAATTAGTTCGAATCCTAGTTCTGCTACACGTTGTGCTTCATTTTTTGCAGAATTTTCTGCTGGAGTTGTCGCAAAAGCACTAGCTTCATAGCCACACTCTTCTAATACCGAAAGAATATCCGCAAGATTTTTTTTGACAAGTTCTTTTCCTGAAGTTGGATTATAAATGACTCTTGCTTTTTTCATATATACATCCGCTACTTTCTATCGTTTTGCTAACTCTTCTTGCAACAACTTGTTCACAATCCCTGGATTTGCTTGTCCTTTAGTTGCTTTCATGATTTGTCCTACTAAGAAGCCCACTGCACGATCTTTTCCGTTTTTAAAATCATCCACAGATTGTTGATTATTATCTAGTATTTCATTAATCATTGGTAGTAATTGAGCTGGATCAGATAATTGAACGAAACCTTTAGCTTCCACGACTTGCTTCGCGTCGCCACCATTTTCTATTAATTCTTTAAATACTTTCTTCGCAATTTTAGAACTGATTGTTCCATCTGCAATTAACTGAATCATGCCAGCTAAATTAGCTGGTGTTAATTTAGTTTCCAATAATTCTAATTTTTCACTATTCAAGTATGCTGAAACTTCACCCATCAACCAGTTAGAAGCTTGTTTTGCATCTGCACCTTCTGCAAGAGTTGCTTCAAAGAAATCAGACATTTCTTTTGTAATTGTTAGAACCATTGCATCATATTCTGGTAACCCTAGTTCGTTAATATAACGAGCACGACGAGAAGCTGGCATCTCTGGTAAGCTATGACGAACCTTTTCAACCCATTCATCATCAATCACGAAACGTGGTACATCTGGTTCTGGGAAATAACGATAATCGCTTGACCCTTCTTTTACACGCATTAATAACGTTTTGTTAGTGGAATCATCGAAGCGGCGTGTCTCTTGTTGGATTTCGCCACCAGATAATAATACTTTTGCTTGACGTTTTTCTTCAAAAGCTAAGCCTTTTTTGACGAACATCATAGAGTTCAAGTTCTTAATCTCTGCTTTTGTTCCAAATTCTTCTTGTCCATAAGGTCTTAAAGAAACATTGGCATCACAACGCATTGATCCTTCTTCCATTTTCACATCAGAAACACCTGTAAATAAGATAATTGAACGTAGTGCTTCTAAATAAGCATAGGCTTCTTCTGGTGAACGCATATCTGCTTCTGATACAATTTCAATTAACGGTGTTCCTTGACGGTTTAGGTCAACAAAAGAATAGCCACCATTTCCGTGAATGTTTTTTCCAGCATCTTCTTCTAAATGAACACGTTCAATCCGAATTCGTTTGGTCTCGCCTTCGACTTCAATATCAATCCAGCCGTCATGTCCGATTGGTTGATCGAATTGTGAAATTTGATACGCTTTGGGATTATCTGGGTAAAAATAATTTTTACGGTCAAAATGTGTTTCTTGTGAAATTTGGCAGTTTAGAGCAAGGGCTGCTTTCATCCCAAATTCAATCGCTTGTTTGTTCATAACAGGTAAAACACCTGGGAAACTCCAGTCAACAACGTTCGTGTTGCTGTTTGGTTCCGCACCAAAGTGTGCAGGTGCAGATGAGAAGATTTTAGAGTTAGTTTTTAATTCTACGTGTACTTCTAATCCAATGACAGTTTCAAAATTCATTAGTCATTCCCCCCTAAAATCAGTGGTTTTTTCGTATGGAAATCTGTTGCTTGTTCAAAAGCATACGCTGCTTTATACATTGTATTTTCATCAAAATGTTTTCCAATAATTTGTAAACCTACAGGTAATCCTTCAGAGAAACCTGCTGGGATAGACATCCCTGGCAATCCAGCTAAATTGACTGGAATTGTTAAGATATCACTCATGTACATAGTAATTGGGTCATTAATATTTTCTCCTAGTCCAAAAGCAACCGTTGGAGAAGATGGACCAATGATTAAGTCATAATCCGCAAACACTTGATCGAAATCACGTTTGATTAGGGTTCTAACTTGGCCAGCTTTTTTGAAGTAAGCATCATAATATCCAGCACTTAATGAGAAAGTTCCTAGCATAATACGACGTTTTACTTCTACTCCAAATCCTTCCGAACGAGAATTCACATAAACATCTTCCAAAGTTTCAACATTTTCTGAGCGATAACCATAACGGATACCGTCAAAGCGTTGTAAGTTAGAACTTGCTTCTGATGATGCGATAATATAATAGACAGCTACCCCGTATTTTGAATGCGGTAAACTTACTTCTTCTACTGTAGCACCTAAAGATTTGAAGGTTTCAGCTGCTTTCAGAATTGCTTCACGAACGCCAGCGTCTACACCCTCCCCAAGATATTCTTTTGGCAAAGCAATTTTCATTCCTTTGATGTCACCTGTTAAGCCAGCTGTAAAATCAGGGACTGACATGCCAGAAGAAGTACCATCTTTTGCATCAAAACCGCTAATGGCATTTAATGCTAAGGCGTTGTCTTGAACATTTCTAGTCAACGGACCGATTTGATCCATACTTGAAGAAAAAGCAATTAAACCAAAGCGAGATACACGACCATAAGTAGGTTTCATTCCCACGATTCCATTAAAAGCTGCTGGCTGGCGAATACTCCCGCCTGTATCACTTCCTAAAGAAAGCGGTACTTGACCTGCCGCAACGGCTGCGGCGGAACCACCAGAAGAGCCCCCTGGAACTTTCGTTTGATCCCAAGCATTTTTAGTTTTCTTAAAGTATGATGTTTCAGTACTTCCACCCATAGCGAACTCGTCCATGTTTAATTTTCCAACAGGAATCATATCCGCTTGATAGACTTTATCCATTACAGTTGCATCATAAATTGGATTAAAATTATATAACATTTTTGATGCCGCAGTGGTCAAAATATCTTTCGTTACGATATTATCTTTGATTGCAATGGGAATTCCTGCAAGGGGACTTGATTCAGTTATCCCTTTAAGGTCAATTCCTTTTGCCAATTCTAAAGCTTTTTCATCACTAATTGTAATAAATGACTCAACTTCGCCTTCGGTTTCTTTAATTCTATCTAAAGTTGCTTTCGTTAAGTCTGTTGCAGTGATTTCTTTTGATACTAGTAAATTGTGTAATTCCGTTAAGGATTTATCGTATAATTTTGTCATTATGCACCAGCCTCCCCATTGTCAATAATTGCTGGCACTTTGATATAGCCATCTTCTGATTCAGGTACGTTTCTCATTAAATCTGAGTGTTTTGTGTCAGAAATAGCAATGTCTTCTCTCATAACATTGATTGTTTCTACTACGTTTGAAGTAAATGGTACACCCTCTGTATCCACCTCTTCTAATAATTCAACCATATCAATAATCTTGCCTAATTGGTTTGTAAAATCTTTTAACTCATCTTGAGAAAAAGACAGCTTAGACAACTTGGCTACATGTTTTGCTTGTTCTTCACTTATTGCCATACAGACCCTTCTTTCTTTCCATTTTTAAAGACTCACTTTTTCAGTATCAGTAATTTGTACTAACTGAATGTGTCATTTATTATCAATTATTAAGCAATTTTTCATATAAAAACAGCTTTTCTCCTATTTTATCATAAAATTGCTACGGTGATTAAAACATCTTGAAGAAAAATAATTCTTTTCTCCTTTTTACTCTGAATCGTCTTGGATATAGCTATTATCAAGAGCGGTTACCATCTGCTGCTCATCCCAAACTTCAATGCCTAAGCTTTGTGCTTTCGTCAATTTACTACCGGCTTCTTCTCCAGCAACAACGATATCTGTTTTTTTAGAAACACTTCCAGTCACTTTTCCACCCAAGCTTTCAATTTTTTCTTTGGCTTCTTCACGGGTATAGTGTGTTAATTTCCCTGTTAAAACAACTGTCTTCTCTTTAAAAGGTGACTCAACCTCTGCTAATTGTTCTTTACGAATCCCTTTATATTCAAAGTTGACTCCTGCTTTTTCCAGCTCATCAAGAAGCTCATGAACCTCTTCGTTTTGGAAATAAGTGACTAGACTGTCCGCAATAATCTCACCCATAGAATCAAGAGCAACGACTTCCTCTTTTGAGGCTTTGCTAATTGTCCGTAAATCACCAAAATGTTCCGCTACTACTTTAGCTGCTTTAGCTCCTACATGGCGTATTCCTAAACCAAAAATCAATCGTTCAACTGAATTATCTTTACTAGCTGCAATTGCTGTATAAATATTATTAGCTGCTTTTTCTTTGATTTTCTCTAATGTCATCAGCTGCTCTTCTGTTAAAAAATATAAGTCGGCTACATCTGTCACAAGTTGTTTATCATACATCTGTTCTAAAACTCTTGGACCTAAGCCATCAATATTCATAGCATTTCTAGAAACAAAATGATTCAAGCCCTCTTTTATCTGAGCTGGACATTTTGGATTGATACAGCGCAGGGCAACTTCTTCGTCCAAATGAACTAGTTCGCTGTTACAAACTGGACAATGGGTTGGAATTTGGTAAGGAACACTCGTTTCAACTCTTTTTTCCTGCAATACTTGTGAAACTTCTGGAATGATATCCCCTGCTTTATATATAATGACGGTATCATTTAAACGAATGTCTTTCATCGCAATGAAGTCTGGATTATGAAGACTCGCGCGACTAACCGTTGAGCCTGCAATTCTCACTGGAGACATTACAGCTGTCGGAGTCACTACACCCGTTCGTCCAATCGTCCATTCAATTTCTTCCACGATTGTTTTCGCTTCTTCTGGTGGAAATTTATAAGCAATCGCCCATCGTGGTGCTTTTACGGTGAAACCTAGTTCATCTTGAATATCAAAATCATTTACCTTAATCACAATTCCATCAATCTCATAAGCTAGTTCACTACGTTTTTCATGAAATTCTTCAATATATGCCCAGACTTCTTCAATAGTTTCGCATAATTTCTTTTTTGGGTTACTTCTAAAGCCCAGTGCAGATAATTCATTTAATGCATCAAATTGTGTTTCTGCTTTCATTGGACCAAAATCAGCCACGGTGTATAGAAAAGTGTTCAATTGTCGACTGGAAGCAATTTTCGTATCTAACTGGCGTAAACTACCTGCTGCTGCATTTCGAGGATTCGCAAAAACATCCTGTCCTGCTTCTTCCCGCTCTTGGTTCAATTGTGCAAAAGCTTGCTTAGACATGTAGCATTCGCCTCGAACTTCAACAGAGATTGGCTCTTTTAACACCATTGGAATTGATTTAACTGTTTTCAAATTTTCGGTAATATTTTCGCCAACGTTCCCGTCACCACGGGTTGCTCCTTGAACGAAGCGTCCATTTTCGTACTTTAATGAAATTGCTAAACCATCAATCTTTAATTCGCAGCAATAGCTAACAGGTTTTCCAGCTAATTTTTGGACTCTTTCATCAAAATCTAGAAGATCTTCTTTACTAAAAGCATCGTTTAAGCTGTACATTTGAACTGAATGGGTTACTTTTTCAAACCCTTTTAACACTTTTCCACCCACTCGTTGTGTCGGTGAATCAAAAGTAATTAACTCTGGATAGGTTGTCTCAATTTGAACCAACTCTGTGTAAAGACGATCATAAATATAATCTTCTACGGTTGGATTATCTTCATCGTAATATTCAAAAGCATATTGATTTAGTTGTTGTCTTAATTCTTTTGAACGCTCTGTTGCTTCCTCTAATGTAAGTAGTTTTTCTGACATGCTCTACCCCTCCTATATTTTTTCAATCGGAGCAAATGCTGCTAACAAACGTTTGATTCCTTTTTCTGGAAACGCCACGTCCAATTCTAAATCTTTGGCACTTCCACCTACTCTGACAACCGTTCCCGTACCCCAAGCTTTATGTTTCACTTTATCTCCTGCTTGCCATTCTAGCGATTCCCCACCACTGGCCACTTTATCTGAGACCGATTGTTTCGTCGGCTGAGAATAAGCAGGTTGTTTAAATACTTTCGGGTCGAAAGTTCGAGCTGGTGCTTGTGTTTGAGAAGATGTTTGTCGACCTTGCATTTCTAATAATTCATCATCAATTTCGTCTAAAAAACGACTCGGACGATTAAATTGTGTTTTTCCATATAACGTTCTTGAAAAAGCATTGGTTATATACAATGTTTGTTCGGCTCTGGTAATGCCTACGTAGGCTAATCTTCGTTCTTCCTCTAATTCACTTTCTTCCAACATCGCTCGTGATAGCGGGAAAACTCCTTCTTCTAAACCAATTAGAAAGACAACTGGAAATTCCAAGCCTTTTGCTGCATGTAACGTCATTAAAGTAACTTGCGAAGAGCTTTCTTCAAAGCTATCTAAATCAGAAACAAGAGCCAAATCGTTTAAGAAAATCGCCAATTTTTCTTCTGGCGCATCGGCATCATCTTCATTTTGTTGGGCAAACCGTTTATCAAATTCTTGTGTGACTGTTAAAAATTCATCTAAGTTTTCTAACCGCGCTTGTGATTCCAAATTGTCTTGTCGTTTTAATTCATCGCGATAACCACTACGATCAAGCACTTCTTTGACTAATTCGGTAATGGACAAGTAGGGAATCATTTGGTTTAAATCTTGAATCATAAAACCAAAATTGCCTAACTCTTTCCCTGCTTTTCCAGTAATATTCGCTAATTCAATATTTTGAGCCGCTTCTAGTAATGACCACTCATGCATATTGGCAAAGCTTCTTAATTTTTCAACGGAGCTTTTACCAATACCACGCTTTGGTTCATTAACAATCCGTTCCAAACTAATCGAATCACTCGGATTTGAAATGACATTTAAATAAGCCAAAATATCTTTAATTTCCTTACGATCGTAGAATTTGTGTCCACCAACCATCGTATAAGGAATATTTGATTTTAAAAGCATTTCCTCCATGACACGAGATTGCGCATTCGTGCGATACAAGACCGCAAAGTCCCCATAAATTCGTTCGTTTTCACGGATTTCTTTTTGAATCTGTCCAACGATATATTGGGTTTCATCCCGTTCTGTATCGCCACGATAATAAACAATTTTTTCCCCATCTATATTTTCTGTCCAAAGTTGCTTGTCTCGACGATTACGATTGTTTTTAATGACGTTATTAGCAGCTGATAAAATATTTTTTGTGGAACGGTAATTTTGTTCTAGTAAAATCACAGAGGCATCTGGATAATCCTTTTCAAAATCTAAAATATTTTGCATATTTGCTCCACGCCAACCATAGATACTTTGATCGGCATCTCCAACAACACAAAGATTTTTGAAGCGCTCCGCTAACATGTTGACCAACGTGTATTGCGCGTGGTTTGTATCTTGGTATTCGTCTACATGAATGTAATGAAATTTGTTTTGATAGTAAGCCAATGTATCTGGATGATCATTAAATAAACGAATGGTGTTCATAATCAAATCATCGAAGTCCATCGCCTGATTTTTTCGCAATTCTTTTTGATACGCAGCATAACACTTTGCTGCTACATCTTCATAAGGTGTTCCTTGTAGTTCTGCCATTTTTTCAGGCGTTTGTAGTTCATTTTTTGCATTGCTGATGGTGCCTAAAATCGAACGAGGATCATATTTTTTTATATCGAAATTTAGTTCGTTTAGAATTCGTTTCATCAATGTTTTCTGCTCGGAAGGATCGATAATGGTAAAATTACTGTTGTAACCAATTTGATCTACATCTCTTCTTAAAATCCGTACACACATGGAGTGAAAAGTGGAAACCCAAACCGCTTCTCCTCCCACTGCTAGCAAATTGTTGACACGTTCTTTCATTTCCTTGGCAGCTTTATTGGTAAAGGTAATCGCTAAAATATTCCAAGGATTCACATCTTTTTCTTCAATTAAGTAGGCAATGCGATGAGTTAGTACTCTTGTCTTTCCACTGCCGGCCCCTGCCATGACTAGTAATGGGCCTTCTGTATGTAAAACCGCTTCTGCCTGTCTAGGATTCATTCCTTGGATCAGGGCGTTTTTCTGTGACATTGACAACGTCCTCTCTCTTTTTCAATCTTATCTATTATAGCAAAAAATTGGATAAAATTCTTTAGAAAAGATGAAAAAGCCACTATGTAAATTAGTCGCTTTTTCATAAAATATATTTTTATTAGACTTCGCCATTTTTTGATCGGTTATCATACGATCATTTTTTTCAACGCCTCAATAGATGTGCTCATTTTTTTCATTTCTTCTTCGTTTAGTGGAATCTCGATAATTTCTTTGATCCCATTTTTGTTAATCACAGCTGTAGAACTGATACAAATATCTGATGCTCCATACTCTCCAGTTAAATGAACCGACACTGGCAACACTGCATTTTCGTCATTTAATATAGCTTTGGTGATTCGAGCAAGTGAAATCGCAATTCCATAGTGGGTGGACCCTTTCGCTTCAATAATTGTGTAGGCAGCTTCTCTAACTTCTTTGGCTATTTCATCTAAGTCATTACGACTTAAATCGGGATGCTTGTCCAACCACTCTTCGATACTTAACCCTCCGATATTCCCATGAGACCAGACCGGAAATTGAGTATCTCCATGTTCTCCTAAAACAAAAATATTCACGTCTCTCGGATCTACTTTTATTCTTTCACCTATCGTATTTCTTAATCTAGCGGTGTCTAGAGAAGTTCCTGAGCCAATCACTTTATTCGCTGGAAAACCAGTCAATTCTTTCACATACTGAGTTAAAACATCTACTGGATTGCTGGCTATAAGGAAAATCCCTTGGAATCCACTCTCAACAATTTCAGTCACGATAGTTTTCATAATTCTGGCGTTACGATTCAGCAATTCCAACCTTGTTTCACCTGTTATTTGAGCTGCTCCTGCTGTAATCACTACTAAATCAGCGTCAGAACAATCTTGATAACTTGCGGAATAGATACTTTTAGGTGCAACATAAGCAAGTCCATGAGCTAAATCTTTGATATCTCCAGAAACTTTTTGTTGATTTAAATCAATAATGCCAATTTCAGTGCCAATTCCCTGAGCAACCAGTGCAAAACTGTAGCTGGATCCTACATCACCATTCCCTACTAAGATAATTTTATTCACAAAAAAGCCTCCATTTCTTACTGACTTAAAATCCTTCTTTCATAGTTTATCAGGATACTAAACTTTTTTCGACTCATAACCATTGCCGTATTTTGACCTAATTTTAATTTATTTTACAAATATAATAATAACAAAGTTCAAGCACTTAGAACCGTCTCAAAAGAAATGGAGGTATTTTTTCATTTCAATCATACACTTGATGATCTCTTACTGGAAAAAGCAGCAGTAGATATTTGTGTAATTAATTTTGAACCCATTAACGAACTAAGCTTTTCACAAATTGTAAAGCTGTCAACTTTTCCATTAGAGAATGAATGGAGAGAGTTATTACTGATGTTCCATAGGTTCTAATGTTTTTAGCTGTAACGCCTTATTTTTCTTTGCTTGTCAGGCTCCCCCTCTTTGCCTTATACTGGTTGAAAAGATCACTGGGGGAAACCATGAGAATAAAGCAGCTAGAATATTTAGTAAAAATTGTAGCGTTTGGTTCCATTAACGAAGCCGCGAAACATCTATATATTACGCAGCCCAGCTTGTCAAATGCGATAAAAGAATTAGAAGAAGAAATGGGGATTCAAATTTTTAAAAGAAGCCAAAAAGGGGTTGCTTTAACAAATGATGGGTCAGAATTTCTAGCTTACGCTCGCCAAGTTCTAGAACAAGTAGATTTAATGGAAGTTCGATACAAAAATAAAGAAACAAGGCGTCGTTTATTTTCAGTTTCGGCCCAACACTATGCCTTTGCAGTTCATGCATTTGTGGAATTAATCCGTTCCTATGAAAAAAATGAATATGAATTTACCTTCAGAGAAACGCAAACGAATCAGATTATTGAAGATGTCAGCACCTTTCAAAGTGAGATTGGTATTCTCTTTTTAAACGATTTCAATGAAAAAGTACTTCAAAAATTATTAAAAGAAAAAGAGCTCATTTTCCACCCCCTTTTTATTGCTCGTCCCCATGTTTTTGTTAGTAAAACAAATCCTCTTGTTGGAAAACCATTTGTCACTTTGGAAGATTTAGAGGATTATCCGTACTTATCATTTGAACAAGGGCAAAATAATTCTTTTTATTTCTCAGAAGAAATTTTAAGTACACGCTATTTGAAAAAAAATATTCGTGTCAGTGATCGTGCGACAATTTTTAATTTTTTAATTGGATTGAATGGCTATACTATTAGCTCTGGAGTAATTAGTACAGAGCTAAACGATGAAAACATAATTGCGATCCCTCTCAAAGTAGAGGAGAGAATGACGATTGGTTGGATTAGTCCTTCAAAGGTAGTCCTTTCGACAATGGCTCAAGAGTATTTGCGCTATCTAAAAAATCATATCTCAGAATATGGCTTTTCAATAATAAATGAAGAGAATGGTTGAGTTCCATTGCATTCACCATTATACGTAAAAGAACCATCCTTCTGATTCAAAAAATGAATCAAGAGGATGGTTCTTTAGGTACATTGAAGAGGCTACGAGTCGCGACTCTAATGCGCTGAGCAACATAGGGGTTGTTCATAGTATATAGATGAATGCCATCTACTCCTTGTGCCACTAAATCGACAATTTGATTTATCGCATAAGCAATTCCTGCATCTCGAAAGGCTTCAGGATTATGTTCATATTTTTCCATCATTTTTATAAACTTCTCTGGCAAACTGACATCAGACATTTTGACTATTCGTTCAACCTGCTTTTTGTTCACCACAGGCATAATCCCAGCTTGGATAGGTACATCGATATTGGCAATCTCACATTTTTCTTTAAAATTGTAAAATGAACGATTATCAAAAAATAGCTGAGTTATTAGCTGATCTACTCCACTATCCACCTTGATTTTTAGGCTCTTGATATCTTCAACTGAATTTTTAGCTTCCGCATGAACTTCTGGATAGCAAGCCCCAACAACATGAAAATCACCATTTTCTTTAATAAATTGAACTAAATCACTGGCATATTTAAAATCGGTTTTAGGTGTACTATCTGGTAATAGATCTCCTCTAAGGGCAAGAATATTCTTTACCTTTTTTTCAGATAACTCATGTAAAATGTCACGTACTTCAGCTTTGGTTAAATTAGCTGCAGGCAAATGTGCGACACTTGGCAAAAAATGCTCCTTTTGAATTTTTTCAGCAATATCAACAGTTAATTGATCGTTTATGTTCCCTCCTGCGCCAAAAGTAACACTGATAAAATCGGGCTCCAGCCCTTTCAAACGATCTAATGTAGAATAAATCGTTTGAATAGAAGCTGTTGGCCTAGGTGGAAAAATTTCAAATGAAAAGACTGTTTTCTGCTTAAACAAAGGACCTATTTTCATTTAAATCTCTCCTCTCACTTTCTTGACTGCCTTCACCATGTTTACTAAACTTGCTTCTGTTTCTGGAATCCCACGAGTTTTCAACCCACAATCTGGGTTAATCCAAACACGTTCTTTTGGTACATTAATCAAAATATTTTCTATAGTTTCCTTCAATTCAGTCACACTTGGTACTCGAGGTGAATGGATATCATACACTCCTGGTCCTACTTGTGTTTGAAAATTGATGGCTTTTAGTGTCTCTAAAATGGTTAAGTTAGAACGTGATGCTTCAAAAGAAATCACATCTGCATCCATATCCTCAATCTCTTGAATAATATCTGAAAATTCACTGTAGCACATATGTGTGTGAATTTGTGTTGTTGGCTGTACTTTACTATGAACTAATCGAAAAGCCGGAATTGCCCAGTCTAAATATTCAGAATGCCAATCCGTTTGACGCAAAGGTAATTTCTCTCTTAATGCTGCTTCATCAATTTGAATAATCTTGATCCCGTTTGCCTCTAAATCGAGCACCTCTTCTTGAATTGCTAAAGCTAGTTGCATAGTAGCTGCCTTCAAGCTAATGTCTTCTCTTGGAAAAGACCAATTTAAAATAGTTACAGGGCCTGTTAACATTCCCTTCATTGGTTTAGTCGTTAAGCTTTGCGCATAGGTTGAGTAAGCAACTGTCATTGGTTCAGAACGAGAAATGTCTCCCCAAATAATTGGTGGTTTGACGCAACGAGTTCCATAAGACTGAACCCATGCTCTTTTTGTAAATAAATAGCCTTCTAAGCGTTCTCCAAAATACTCTACCATATCATTCCGTTCAAACTCACCATGGACTAAGACATCCAACCCAATTTTTTCCTGAAATTTCACACATTCGGCAATTTTTTCTTTATTGAAAGTGTTATACTCTTCTTCACTAATCTCATTTTTTTTGAATTTCGCTCTATTCTGTTTTACTTCTTTTGTTTGTGGAAAAGAGCCAATTGTTGTAGTAGGAAGGACTGGTAAATTTAATGCTTTTGCTTGAACTAAGACCCTTTCAGAAAGTGGGGCTTGGCGAATGAAATCTGATTCTTTTAATGATCGAATGTTTTCTTCCACTGCTTGATTTTTGTGAAAACGAGTTTCCGCAAGTAATGTCATATTGTCTTGGAGAAACGATCCATCCTCTTCGTCTTGAAGAATTTTTTTCAGCTCATTTAGCTCTGTCAATTTTTCAACAGCAAAAGAAAAATGTCTCTTGACTTGATGACTTAGTTCAAGTTCATTTTCCAATGTAAACGGTACATGAAGCAATGAACAAGATGTATTAAGTACTACCTCTGCTTTAGTTTGAAGTTCCTTGACAAGTTCCAATGTCTTTTCATAGTTATTTTTCCAAATATTCTTACCGTTAACTACCCCTGCAAAAAGTAATGTCGCTTTTGGAAATCCATATTCTTCTACCAAGGCTAGGTTTTTTCGACCTTCAATAAAATCCAAACCAATGCCATCAAAAGGCAATGCTATAACTTCTTGATAAACATCTCTAAGATCACCAAAATACGTTTGTAATTGAATAGATAACATTTTTTTCTCTGAAAGAAGCTCTTTGTATAAGCCAACAAAAAAGGTTTTATCTGTTTCAGATAAATCTAAAACTAATGCTGGTTCATCTATTTGCACCCACTGACAGTCTAGTTCTGCTAATTTTTTGATAATTTCTTTGTAGGCAGCAATTATCACCGTTGAGAAATCTGCTGCTTTCTTTTGACCATGATACGTTGCCAATTTCAACAAAGTAAATGGCCCAATTAATGTTGGTTTAGTCTCGATTCCTAAAGCTTTTGCTTCTTGATATTCTGTGAACAATTTATCCCCAACTAATTTTATATCCGTTTCATCATCAATTTCAGGAACCATATAATGGTAATTGGTATTAAACCATTTTTTCATTGCTAAAGCCGTGACATCCCCAGCATCGCCTTGATACCCACGTGCTAAAGCAAAATATTTTTCTAATGCCGTGACATTCAGTTCACTATATTTTTTAGGAATAATATTCAATAATACCGCAGTATCTAGGGTAGTATCAAAAAAGGAAAAATCGCCACTAGGGATAAAATCAATTGTTTTTTCTTTAAGTAAACGCCAGTGCTTCTCTCTGATTTTTTTCCCTTGTTCTATCAATTCTTTTTCTGAAATTTCATTTCTAAAGTATTGTTCTGTCACAAACTTTAATTCTCTTAATTCCCCAACTCTGGGAAAACCCGTAATTGCCGTCTTCATCTCTTGCCCTCCTAATAGAAATTTAATTAAATAAATGTTTTGTCTACTTTAACATGATATTTCAATATAGGATAACTCTTATTTTTTATAGATATATATAGTTAAAAACTATATATTAATTTATTAGCCTCTTCGTCTAATCATTATAGATAATAAAATATCTAGTATTTATAGGAATTAAACATCTTCTTCCACTGGTTCGAATGTAAAAATAGTCCTACTAAAATGCGAACCCGTAACACCTACATTTTCAGAAAAATCTAATATTTTAAAATAATAGTTTTACTAAAAAAGGAATTTTTTTGATCCAATAAAAAAAGGAGTCTGCAAAGTCTCTTTAACTCTGCAACTTCCTTCTTCTTAACTGCCAATCCTATTTCATTTAGTTGGCAACACTAATTTCAAAAGCAAAACGTTTAACTTCTCTTTACAATTATTTACTTAGCAGCTCATCGAAAAAATAGTGCTCGTATCTACGTTTCCATACTTCTTTACTTCAATTTATTCAGATAGAATTCGTTCTGATTCAATCCAATAATTAACAGAGTCAGAATATAGATGAATATATCGCTCATATATTGTGTCAAGTTGAATAAGAATTGGAATTTGTGGAGAAATATTCCCTAAGCTTTCTTCTCTCGTAAAACTAGCTGCAAATAATGTTTTATTGGCAAAAGGAATCAAAGGCGAATGTTGATTAGAAGTCACTAACAAAATAGGGATTTTTCTTTGCTTAGCGACTTGCATAGCTGCTAACATATTTTCATCATTTCCCCGTAAACTAGAAACAAGAATGAGTTCGTCTTTTTTCGAAAAGTTCGCTGAAAGCATAATTGAATGTTCATCAGAAATGATTCGAACATATTTGCCTAATCTAGAAAATTTAAACTGGAAGTCTCGGCCTGCATAAGAGTTAAACCCTTTCCCAAAAAAGTGAATAATTTTACATTGATGTAGATACTCACAAAAAGCATCTACATCCATTTCATTGTAAGTACTGTCACTTCTGGTAGCTAAAGCATGGTAGGAAGCTGTGACAGCTGTAGAAGCAGACCATTCATTTTGATCTTTACTTAAAGATAATTTATACAAAAAAATCAATTCTTTATAGTTATTCAGAGCTATTTTTTTACAAAATCTTGTGATAGAAGCTTTTGACACTGATAACTTTTTTGCTAGCTTATCAATTGTTAACGGCTTTTTTTTACTTAAAAAGTAGTCAGCAATCACTTGCTCTACTACAGTAAAATCCTTACGATAGGATTCCATCAAAATAAAAATATCATCTTGCAAGAGAACACCTTCTTTTAAATAATGCGAATCGTTTTAATTTCTCCTGGCTTAAATTCACCTAAAATAATTTCCTGACCCACTTCTCGCCGGTTTAATGGCATCCCTTTTAAATCTACGTATTCATACTGTTGCTCTTTAGAGAGTATAATTTTGCCACCCTGAGTAGTCTGTGTATCGCTTGGATTGTAAAGTCTAACCTCAGAACCTTCTGCCTTTACTGCCTTTCTTAATGAACTAAAAACTAAGTTTTCACTTTGCAATGTCATCTCAGCCTTAGGATCTATTTTTTCTGGCAACAGATTGGAAACAAAATATTTCAGCTTTGTTGTGAATCGATTCAGTTCTTGAATCTGATAATAGGGTTGAGCTACTGCGTAATTAAGATAGTTTCTCATTAATTTCGCTGGATTGTATTTTTTTTCAAGCTGAATCGCAAATTCAAAAGTCAATGTTTGCAATAATTGGCTATCAGGTGTTGGAATGAGTTTGAATTCATTACCAGAAGCGACTCCTGGTCGACGTAATAAGTCTGGACGCCCAAGATAACCAACTGATCGGAATAAGGTCAGGGCCATTTGATTATACTTTTCTCCAATCAACTGGTATTCTTTGATTCCTTTTGTAAATAGTGTAACACTTTTTTCATGGTTATGGGTATTTACATAATGCAACATTGGGAAAATCGTTGTCGGTTCCTCCCGCCAATTAAGCGCCTTCCAATCATTTATATGAGGATCTTCTACAACACGCTTTATGGTTCCAAATGGAGTGTCAGTATATGAAAATTGATTCTCGTAAGGAACTTGTATAACAGCTCTCATCCGGTGATTATATGCTGTATTCTGAATTTCTAGATGACACTGAATTTGTTCACTTTCTTTTTGAAGGACGATGGTAAACGTATACGGAACCAACTGAGTACGGATTTTACGTTGTCGTTCGTCAAGATTTTTCGCAATAAGCCATTGTCCAGACAGCTTCATCCTACTTTGCAGACGATTCGCTTGAACAGCTATCTCTGCCTCATCAAAATAAAGATTGTATTGATCGTCTTCATAGGGTGGGGAATAATCATAAGTATCGCCTTCATCGCCACTATCTTCGATTTTCAAAAAGTTTTTGTGTAATTGACCACTTTGCTTCTCTTTTAGACAGAGTTGTCCATTAACTAGAAAGATCTGATAATGGCTATTTTCGATATTCGGCTCTGTTTTCTTGTTGGTAGGAACGATTGTTTCTTTGTTACAAATTTGATAACTTGTAAATCCTAACGCTGGTATTTCTGCTTCAAACATAATCGTGTGAATGTAATAAAACTGACTTTGATCCATTTCAGTAACATTTCTTTTTATGGAACCATTATATTCTTTAACGGTTTGAAGGACTTCAATGGGGAGGGAGACGCCCTCTTTTTGGATGGATACCTCATGATGTTCAGAAGAAATAGCAACAGTCACTATTTTTTTAGTTCCCCATGGCAATGTATTGAAAAGGGTCAGCTTATTTTGCTGAGCATCCACCCGTGATTCAGCAATCTTACGTGTTAAATAATCGATAATGGAAGCTGAAAGTTGATCCGCCTCAATTAAGCGGTCTAAAATGATTTTATTTGTTGCATCACTATTACAACCACCTGCGCTATCATGCGCTTGACTTTTGTTCAATAATTTCCAAATTCGATCCAAAGCGCCTTGTTTATATGGGATTCCCCATTTTTCAGCTAAGGTCATCAAAGGCTCCACCTGATAGATCATCCGTCTTTCAACCTGATCATGCAAATATTTGTGATCGTATCGGGAAGAATAAATCGAACGATGAATTTTTGAAACAGAACTGGAAATAAATTCTCCCTGCACCTCAACTAAAGGATAATTTTGAATTTCCTTAAAAAACTGCTCATAGGAACTCTCAACTAGTTCATATTCAGGTAAGTTTTCATTGTATCGATCAATTCGTTCTCTTAGATTAAAATCAACATATCTTTGATCTCCTCCAACAGGCAGTACTAACTGCTGATTTGTAGCCCCGTTCTCTATTATGTTCATCAAGCTTTGATAGTTATCATCAGTGATAAGCCCCACGCCAACAAAATAACCATTTTTTATATTTGAAACAGTAACTTTTGAACCATCTTCACTGAACCAATCAAATTCTCTATCTGTCGTCACATCATTAGGAACCCCTCGCCAAAAAACCGCATGATTGATTCCTAACCCATTATAGATTTTCGGCATGTCTTTGCTTTGCCCAAATGAATCTGGAAGATAACCAATATTCATATAACCACCTAAATTATTTGCTAGATCCATCCCCAGATTCAGATTTCTAACAATTGATTCTCCCGAAACAATCAACTCATCGGTTTGTGTATACCAAGGACCGATTTTTAAACGCCCCTCAACAACCAAATCTTTAATTCTTTCTTTTTGTTCAGGAAAGCATTGAAGATATTCATCTAAGATACTCATTTGACCATCTAATAAATAGAAATCTATTTGGTTTGTTTCCAAAGCGTTCATCACTTCATCCATATGGTACGCAAGCTGAATAAATGATTCATTCGTTGTAAAATACCATTCAAAATCCCAATGAGTGTGATGAATAACATGTACTTTTTTCTTCATGTTTCCTCCTCTTCCCTTCCATCAAACTATCTATCGAAAAAAACTGACTTCTGTTCTACTGACTTCTGTTCTATCGTTTCAAAATAATGATCCTTAAAAATCAATCTGATTGACAATATCCGCAATTTTTTCTGGGCTCTCTTCCTTCAAGACTCCTTCTCTAAACTCATCGTCAATTAATTTACGTGCAATTAGACTCAATAATTTCAGATGCTCTTTCGCTCCTTCTTCAGGAATTGTCAAGGCAAAAGCCACTTTAATCGGCTGACTATCAAGCGCCTTCCATGGGATTGCATGAGAAAATTTCACTAAAAATAGGCCTGGTTTCAAAACAGTGGCGTGTTTACTATGCGGAATCGCAATTTGATCTTTAAATCCTGTTGTAGATTCTACTTCTCTTGCTTTTAACCCTTCATAATAAAATTCCTCACTTGCTACAAAGCCTTTTTCAAAAGCAAAGTTTGCAATGACTCTAAAAGCCTCCTCTTGTGTTTTTGCTCCATCATCAAATAAAATATGTGTTTGATTAAATACTTTAGCATTCATTCTACTTCCTCCAAATGTTCCTTTATTTCTGTTTCTTGATTAAATTGAAGCAACTTCCTCTTCAATATTTTTTAGTTTTGGATTACGGGTCAGCCCAATTAACAAAGCAGTGGTTAAAATTCCGACACTGACACATAGAATCCATGTAACAAAAGGAATCGGTTGTTCGATATAGCCGATAAATGTCCCTAATGGAGAACCAATTCCACCATAAAATTTGCACCCAGTCGCTGAAACTAAACCACCTGCGACAGCAGAACCAACAACATTCGCAAAAATCATCCGAACAGGATCGGCTGCCACGAAAGGAATCGCTCCCTCTGTCACACCAACAATTCCCATACCAAATGCGGCACTTGCTGCAACTTTTTCATCTTTACTAAATTTATTTTTAAATAAGATTGTTGCCAACCAAACGCCTAATGGAGCCACTGAAATCGCTGCTTGTGTTGCTGTTCCTGGAACAAAATTTGCTCCTTCAATCCCATACTTAGTTAATGTGTCTGTAAAAATAGCCGTTCCAAATACTAGCGCTGTTTTATTAATTGGCCCTCCTAAATCGAAGCCGATCATCGCTCCACAAATTGCTCCTATCAGGATTGGGGCACCTGCATAATTGTCATTTAAGGCGGTCAATCCTTTATACATCGAATCCATCCCAATCGCAATTGGGGTACCAATGACATATAGAACGATTAATGTAATCACCAAAGTAGCAATAAAGGGAATAATCATGATGGGAACAATTGGTATCAAAAGCTTAGGCCATTTAATTTTCTTAAGCCCTTTAACCATATATCCGACGATGAACGCTACAATAATCGCTCCAATAAACCCGCCACCTGCTTCAGCTCCTAAAAATTCAGGGTCATTAACTAAATAAGCCCCCATCATGGCTGGTGCAATGGCTGGTTTGTCTGCGATTGAATTTGCAACAAATCCGGCAAAGAGTGGAATCATCAATTTAAACCCAACTTGTCCAACGTAGAATAGCTTAGACATCAAAAAGCCCATATTTGTATCTAAATCAAACCCCCATTTCACGATACGTCCAAGATCGTCTTTCTGAAACGCATAGATGTTTGCAATGGTTAAAATCAGCCCAGCTGCAATAACCATCGGAACCATATAAGAAATGCCACTCATAACATGAGTAAAGAAGCCGATTTTTTCTTTGTCATTTCCAATTTGAATTTTCCCAACTTTAGATCCTTTTTTTCCAAATACTTCTGCTTCTTCAAACGCTGTCTTGATTAATGATGCTGCGTCTTCTATTGCAGGGATTGATTTTGTAACATATAGAGGTTTACCTGTAAAACGAATCGGATCTATTTTTATATCTGCAGCAATTAATACTAAATCTGCCTGTTCAATATCTTCTGCGGTTAAAACATTTTCCGCTCCAATGGCGCCGTTTGTCTCAACTTTCACTTCGTACCCCAACTTTTTCGCAGCTTGTTCAATTGATTCTGCTGCCATATACGTATGAGCAATTCCTGCAGCACAAGCTGTTACCGCTACTATTTTTTTAGCCATCTGATACACTCCTAATTGTTATTTTATTGCTTTTACAGACTAAATATTATCAGTCTCCTCAACAAAATCACACCTATTTTCACTATTTAGAAACTAGTATCACAATTAATTATGAAAGCGGTATTATTTTCAATCCTATAAACAAAACTTGTTATCATTTTCCACTGCTACAGAAATCTCAAAAAACACCTTGCTAGAAAAAGCAAGGCGTTTTTTGAAATCTATTCAATTAGAAATTTGACTAAATTTTGTTAATGCTATTTTAGTCACTTAAATCTTTTGGAATAAAAGAGATTGTTTAAAAACACTTATATGTTCTTTTTTTAATACCAAAACTCTTCCCTAAGCAACCAGTTATTCATTAGACTATCGGTGGTGTTCCTTCAGCATTTGATACGACAACATCCATCTGAATTAAAGCATTTTCAAGTAAAGCTGATACGCCAACGACTCTTCTTGCTGGAATACCACCTGGGAAAAATTGTGCGTATACTTCATCTACAACATCTATATCTGTGATGTTTTTTAAGAAAATATTTACTTTTACAACATCCTCTAAAGAATGGTCAATACTTTCTACAATCGCTTTAATATTTTTTAGGCATTGCTCAGTCTGTTCTTTGATACCACCCGATACTAATTTACCAGTTTGCGGCTCTAAAGGTAGTTGAGCGGAAAGATGATTGTAATGTGAAAAAGCAACTGTTTGCGTAGATAGAGGATTTTTTGGTGCCTTTTCAGTATTATTTGCTTCTATGATTAATCCATGTCTATCTTCAATTGCTTGCGGCGGTGTACCATCTCCGTGAGAGACAACTGCTTCAATTTGTACTGAAGCTCCCATAGGTAAGTCAGAAACAACAATGATTGTTCGTGCTGGAACATAGGCTACAGCCCTAGCGATAGCTGAATCCGGGAAAAAAGTAGCATAGGTTTTATCTACTTTTTCGACATCAGAAAGATTTTTTACAAAAATGTTGATTTTAACAATGTCATCAAAAGGAACATCGATACTTTCTAGAATCGCTTTAATATTTTGCAAGCATTGTCTGGCCTGTTTTTTCACACAGCCAATCACTAATCTACCAGTTTTTGGATCAATGGGTAGTTGTGCTGAGAGATTATTATAATGGGAGAAAGATACTGTTTGTGAGGATAACGGACTTATTGGCGCATTCATAGTATTATTCGTCAATTTAATAAGATCTCCTGCTTGTGGCGCATTTGGGATCGTTCCTTCACCATTAGAAACAAGTGCTTCAATTTGTACTAAAGCATCCATTGGTAAGGCTTCAACAGCTACTGTAGTTCGTGTAGGAACATAGGTTGGATAAAAACTTTTATAAACTTCTTCTACTGCGTCAACATCTTTGATATTTTTAACAAAAACAGTAATTCTAACAACATCACTCATCACGTGATCGATGCTTGCTAAAATTGCCTTGATATTTTTAAAGCACTGTTCTGCCTGTGCTTTTATTCCACCAGCTACTACTTTGCCTATTTTTGGGTCAATAGGTAATTGAGCGGAAAAGTTGTTGTAATGGGAAAAAGCAACTGTTTGAGAATGGAATGGGCTTGTTGGTGCTTTTTCTGTATTTCTTGCTAAGACTGCGTTATCGTTACTCATAATAGACTTCCTCTTTTCTTTCAAATAGATTCCAAAAAATATTTTAGCTTACCTTCAAAATTTTAAGCTACATCAAACTCAATGTCAACGCTTTCAGAGAAATATATATAATAAAATTTGAATTCTCCTAAAATCTAGATATAACCTTTATCGCTCATTTTTAGAAATAATCTTTTGGTAGCCATCTAAAAAATATCTTTCCTTCATTTCACTAAAAATAACAAATAGTACAGAAAAAGGAATAGAACTTCTGTCTTTATAAGTACATTTTTATCCATTAAAATTGAGCACGATAGAAATAGCATAGTCATGAATCTAAAATGAAAAGCAATTATGAATAACAATATGTCTCCAGTGCGTTCCTCTTTTACTAGCTAATAAAGTCAACCAAACCAATATAAAAAAGAGGATAAAGCTGTTTACAAAATTAACAACTTGTACCGGTAATTTTTTTACTCTGATGATTTTATCAATAAGGATACCGTACCTTCTATTTCATCTGATTAATCATATCTTAACCCACACCAATTTATAAACAACTAAGTAAATTTGACTCAAAAGATATTTTATTATGAGTCAGGTCGTTTAACCAGTTAAAAAAAAGGGGGGCTTCCAAAGAAACAGCGGAGCTAAGATGTGTTTGAAAATGGCAGTGACATCCGAATTTTTCAGTGAATGGTTTGAAAATCTAGGAAGAAAACGCAGTTTATGTGGTACATAAACGAGGCTTTGTGACGACGCGTTACATACAATTCACGAAAATATTCGTCGTTGTCGTTTCCAAACACATCTTAAATAGCAGTTGTTACCCGTATCCGTGACTAAAATCCAATGTGAATTACTTGGGCTTGGTATCTAGTTAAGCCCATGCTTGAAGCTTGGAAGCTCTGAGACCTGACCTTTGGGCTCAGAGCGGTCCTCGGTTTTTCACTGACAATAACTGTTGGTAGTGGAGCCTACTCTCCCGTTTTTAAATCGAAAGATCAGAATAGTCTAATCTAGCTTATCCAACACTAATGGTATTTGTTTCTATTTGTGGCTTGGTATAGTCTCTTTATTGATAAAAAATTCTTACTGAACAGGATAACAAGAATAAATAGGAACAATCTCTCATTCAATGGGACTCTCTGTTATATACTCGTTTTATTTTTAACCATTTTTACTAAGTCATACCACAAAACAGAAACCATCCCTAATACAATACACACAAGAAGTTGTGTCAATGATAAAGCTGACAGGCCAAGAACATCGTTCATTGGGGAATAAATCAACGCTAATAAACCAATACTTGTGCCTCCCAAAACTAGCCAGATTACTTTATCATAGATTAGTGTTTTAAAGGTTTGGATTGCTAACAGTCTATTTGAACTATTCACTTGAACAAGAAATAAGTTAGCCACCACTAAGATTGTCAAACCCATTGTACGTGCCAATGAATCATTATTTGGATTTTGTTGTAGCATTAAATAGTAGGTAAAAAAAGAAATAAGAAAAATGACTAGTCCTTGAATGATACTCTTAACAAGTAAGCTTTTTGTTAGTATCGTTTCTTTGGGATTTCTTGGTTCACGCTCCATAATATCTGGTTCGCTAGGTTGTCTTTCTAGAACGACCGAACAAGTTGGATCAATGACTAATTCTAACAAAACAACATGAACCGGTAAAAGGAATAAAGACATCTGTGGGATCCCTAATAAAGGACCAACAAAAGCAATTAATGCAATGGGAATATGAATAACAAAAATATAGCCAATTGCCTTTTTTATATTATCATAAATTCTTCTGCCATCTTCAATTGTATTTACTATTGTTGAAAAGTTATCATCCATTAAAATCAAATCTGCAGCTTCACGAGAGACTTCCGCTCCTCTTTTCCCCATCGCGATCCCAATATCAGCGTACTTAAGAGCTGGCGCATCATTCACGCCATCGCCAGTCATCGCTACAATTTCTCCGTTTTGTTTGTAGGCTTTTACAATGCGCATTTTATGTTCTGGTGTCACTCTAGAAAAAATGTTCGTTGTTTTTATATGTTCGCCTAAGTCGTCATCGCTTAACCGATCAATTTCAATTCCAGTTAGGGAATGGTCTGCATTGGGAATCCCTACCTGTTTTGCAATAGCACTTGCAGTAATTCCATTATCTCCAGTGATCATTACTACATTAATACCTGCTTTTTTACACTGCATAATGTCGTTTTTGATTGTTGCTCGCGGTGGATCTGACAAACCGATTAATCCAAGGAAAGTTAACTGACACTTCTGAATAGTTTCTGGTACTTCAGCTATAGTTTGAACGAGTTGTTCACCCACAGCAATCACTCGTAATCCTTGATTTGAAAAAGCTGTGATTTTTTCCAAGGTGCTTCTTTTTTCAGCATCCGTTAACGTCGAAATATTGATAAGACTTTCTGGAGAACCTTTTACAGTAATTTCAATTTGATTATTTCTATTCCAAACGTGTCCCATCATTTTTAATTCATCAGTAAACGGATATTCTTTTACGAGTTCACCATTAAATAGCTTTTCTTTTGACCACCCTTCAGATTCATCATACGCCAAAATAGCAATTTCCATAGGATCATATGGATCAGTTTCACTAGCTAGTCCCATCACTTCAGTAAGTCTTGTTTGATTCTCGGAATATAGTGGCCATAATTCTGTTACAGTCATCCGATTCTCTGTAATTGTTCCTGTCTTATCTACTGCCAAAACTGAAATAGCTCCCATCGTCTCAACAGCAGGTAATTTTCGGATAAGGGAGTCTTTTTTTGCTAATCGCCAAGCCCCCATTGAAAGGAATACCATTAATACCACAGGGAATTCTTCTGGGATCATAGCCATAGCAATGGTTATGCCGGATAAAATACTTTGCACAATTCGACTTTTTAAATCAAGACTGGCATCGTTTATGAAGGTAACACCAGCGACTAAAAGTAGAAAAGCCAATGTTACTAGAGCACAAATTTTCACTAATTTTCCTATTTGTAGGTCTAAGGGGGATGGCGTATTTTCCGCGTGCGCTAAATGTTTACCAATTTTCCCGTATTCTGTTTGTGATCCTATTTTATCTACTAAGATTGTCCCGCTACCCGTAGTAACAAGTGTTCCTGTATAAACGTAGTCCTCACGCCAATAATTATCTAATTCATCATTAACATTACCTTTAAAATCCTCACAAATAATTTTCCAAACAGCTTCTGTTTCACCAGTTAGAGAAGACTCATTAATTCTCAAATCATTGGCTTTAATTACGAAACCATCTGCTGGAACTTTAACACCTTCTTCGATCAGCATCAAATCTTTTGGAACCAATTCTTCACTATGAATCTCAATGGTTTTTCCTTCTCTCACAACCTTTACTTTGGGCGCCGAAAGATCTTTTAAAGCATTTAGGGTTTGGTCTGTTTTCCACTCTTGAATAATCTCAATAGCAATAATAACCACCACAAAGATTAACATAATCAAGCCATCTTTTGGTTCACCTAAAAAAAAGTAGATAAGAGAAGCCACGATTAATAGTAGAAACATAGGTTCCAAAATAGTATGAACAACTTTTAAATAAAATGGTTCCTTTTTTTGTTTATCTAATTCATTTATCCCATATTTATCTCGTTGCTCTTTGACTTGTTCACTCGTTAATCCATCCCAGTGTAATTTCACGGTTTTATTTCCTCCAATATAAATATGATTTTCCAATCATACTTCCTTTCGGCACATATTTCTACAGAAACGAGCTATTTCTCATCTTATCTTTAGCCTTTAGTTATGCATGTTTTTCAAAATATTGCTCCCTTGAAAAAAGAATTACAGGTCAACCTAAAAATTTAAAATTCGGTGAATCATTCATAAATAAGTAGCTAACAGCATGAATTAAAACTTTCTAAAATACAGCAACTACATTATAAAAAGTGGTAAAAGGAACGTCATATCACCTCCCTACTGTAGCTACTTTTTTCTCGCCATTTATTCGTACGCTAAATCCAAATAAGCGGTAAATAGAGAGTCAAATCTAACCTTCGCTTCGATTGCCTCAAATTCTACGCAAAAAAAAAAGAGCTCTACCGAGACTACTAAGTAGTAGTTTTTCGGTACAACTCTTCGTTATTCAGAGACAAAAAAATTTCTCTACAATGGTCGGTTTGGTCCAGTAAAATAGACAACTTAATGAACTAGCATAATTTTTGCTTGTTCTGGTCAACCACTATTCAATCGTTAGTTTAAAGAATAAATCAAATAGACAACAAATATATATAAACCATAAATGCAAACAAATCCTACTAATCCTAGAATAACTACTTTTTCTGCGCATACTTCACAATATTCCATACTTGGAAAAGAGAACCAGCAATAATCAGCAAACAACCTGATATATATATATTGGATAAATTTGTAGAAAAAAAGTATTTTGCAATCAAATAGGTACTAATTAGTATAAGTCCAATTAATAATAAAAATTTTTCTCTAATCTTTACTTTCACCAGTCTTTCATCCCTTCATCATTTACTTGAAATAATTAAGAAATCAGCCATTAGCTTTACTTTATTCTTACTTTGCTTCATTTAAATAATCAACTACGATACTTCCCATCACTTCTGCACAGACTAGCAATGCTTTTTCATTAAAGTCAAATTTAGGATGATGGTGGAAATATGTTGGTTTGTCTTCGACTTGTCCACCTACGTGAATAAACGTGCTAGGTACTTTTTCGGCAAAATAGGCAAAATCTTCTGACGGTGGCTGTGGTACTGTTTGTTCAATCCCGTCTACTCCATCTAGTTTCGTATTTTTTAAAATATCAACAACTTGTCTCGTAAACGTAGGATCATTGTAAACTACAGGATAATCTGTTGTATATTCTAAGCGACATTTCACGCCAAAAGTAACCTCTAAACCGTCACAAATTTGTTTAATTTCTGCATCAATAATACTACGAGCTTTTTCACTCATGGCACGAACATCTCCATCTAACGTCACTTTATCTTTAATAACGTTAAAGCTTCCTGCTCCATCGAATGAACCAATCGTTACAACGCCCATATCAAAAGGATTGATGCGGCGGCTAATGATCGTTTGTAAAATAGTGACAAAATAACTACCTGCCACAATTGCATCATTCGCTACATGCGGGGAAGAACCATGTCCACCTTTCCCTTCAATGGTTAACTTAAAGAATGAACGAGCGGAGTGCATCTCTCCTTCACAATAGAGGACTTTACCAAAAGGAGCTGTGCTAATAACATGGATTCCTACAACATTATCTACGCCATCTAAACAGCCAGCCTTAATCATTCCAATAGCCCCACCTGGTGGTGTTTCTTCTGCTGGTTGATGGAATACCTTTATTTTCCCATGAAGCTCCTCTTTCATTTCAGCTAATGTTTCTGCTAAAACTAACATATAAGCAGTATGCCCATCATGTCCACAGGCATGCATGACTCCTTTATTTTCAGAAGCAAAAGGCAATTCGGTTTCTTCTTCAATTGGGAGTGCATCAAAATCCGCACGAATCGCTAATGTTTTCCCTGGTTTGCCAGAATCAATGGTTACAATGACTCCATGTTCACCATTTACATCGGTTTCTACCTCTACATCTAATCCTTTCTCGATATAAAAATTCGCAATATATTTTGCTGTTTCTGTTTCATGAAACGATAATTCTGGATGTTGATGTAAGTAGCGACGGATGTCAATCATTCTAGTTTCTTTTTCTCGTAGTGCTGCGATTAATTTTTCTTTTACATTCATGATTTGCTCTCCTTTATTCTGCTAATTCTATATCTTCTACAATTGGCTTTGACTGACCAAAATATTTTCTAGAGGTTAAATAAGAACCAATCCAACTAACAAGTGTCAAGAAAGTAAAGACGATCATAAAGAGCCAAGCGATTTGATAAGAACTCGTCATATCCAAAATACTTGCTACAAAAACAGAGCCTAGGGCTGTTCCAACTGTCATTACACTACTAATCAAACCATACGCTTCTGGATAATTTTTCTGACCAAAAACCCCTGCTGCAAGCAATGGCGGAGAAACTGTACCAATCGGCGTTCCTAATCCAAATGAAAAAGCCATTAAATAGATAACGCCTAAGTTTTGACCGAAAATCATCAAAACAAAAGCCAATAGAAAAGACCCGCAACCAAAAACACTACTAGCAATTAAACCATATTTATCATTAATCCAACCTAGCATCAACTTTCCGAAGATGCCCACCAATGAGTAAATGGAAATAATATTCGCTGAAGTAACTGGATCATGCATTTCTTGAATTGCCGCTGGAAAGTTCGCTAAGGCACCTGTATTGATTAAACCATTAAAGAACATGCCTAACATAATTAACCAAAAGAATAATTTCCCATAAGATTCTTTCACCGTAATCGCAGAATCTTTACTTTCCTCGATTGCTCCTTCTGATTGTTTCTCAGGTTCCAGGTCAGCGCCATAAGCCACTAATCCCTTTTCCGCTGGGGAGCTTTTACAAACAAACAAGGCAATTGGTAATGCACAAACTAACGCTATTCCTGCCATCAATTGATAGGTGGTTCGCCAACCGTAATCATTTAAAAAGAATGTCACGACTTGTGAAAAAATTGCTCCGCCTAAACCAATTCCTGCCATAGCAATACTCATGGCTAACCCACGTTTTTCTTTAAACCACATGGTAATCATGTAACTAACAGGAATCATCGTAGATGACCAAAAGAAGATTCCAACAAAGAAAGAAGCGATATACAAATGCAATGCGCTTTGTGCAAAAGAATAAGAAAAATAACTAAGACAAAAACCAATAATTCCTCCAACTTGTAATAATTTCATTTGACCTGATGCAGCTCTTTTTGACACAATAGGGGATAAAATAATTCCCATTAATTGCACAATCGTATTTGCCAACATAAATTGACTACGATTAATCCCTAAATCGGCTGTCACCGCAAGAGCATATTTTCCAGAGAGCGCCATCACTAAAGGGACAACAGTTGCGGTAATAACAACACAACCTGCAACAACCCACCAACCATAAAATATTTTGTTCCCGTTTTTCATACTTTTCCCTCCCTATTTAAAAAATGAATTTTAGAAAGCGTTGATTTTCCCGAAATTATTCTCATCACTTTCAGTATTAAGTCCTTGCTGCATAGCTTTTTTCACTTGATATTACTGATAGAATGGATCAACTAGGCAACTTTCTATACAAAACAGTATAGCATAAAAAAATTAATTCTCTTGAGAAAAATAATATTTATATAATAAATCGTTTGCGTAAAAAAATTGTTTTCTAGCAATTCGTTAGATTCTAAAAACCTGAGACATAACTTCTAACTTTACGGCTCAGGCTCTTACTTAAGACCTATCTATTAAATTAGACTTAATTCCTTCCCTAGTTAACAAGTTAACTACTTCCTTCTCGCAGGTGCAACGTGAATCGCCTGCCCAAGAGAACTTTCTAGGGCTTCTCCAATTCCTTCGCTAAATGTAGGATGCGGATAAATAACTTGAAGCGCCTCTTGAAGCGTCACTTTTTGATGAATCATTTCAGCAAATTGCGCAACCATATCTGTTGCTCGTTCACACATAAGTTGGGCACCCAGTACCTCCCCTGTCTGTTCATGGCTAATCACCTTGATAAAGCCTAATTCATTCCCCACTATCATACTTTTAGCATTTCCAGCCATGTTATATTTGCCGATTTTCACAGGGATCTCCTCTGCCTTTGCAAAAGCTTCATCGATTCCTACCGAAGCAAGCTCAGGGGACGTATAAACACAAGATGAAGCAAGGGATAAATCGTACTCTGGTTCTTTTTTATTCATTGCTAAAACAGCATTTACTCCCTGCGCAGAAGCAACGTGAGCCAATTGCATGTTGCCACTCACAACATCCCCAATAGCGTATATAGATGGAATCGAAGTTTGAAAAGAGGGGTTAACCTTAAGCCCTTGTGGATTTGCTTCACAGCTTATATGTTCAGCAAATAAATGAGTAAAACTAGCTTTTCTACCTGTCGCAACTAGAAGGTTATCGCAAGCAATGCTCATCTCCTGGCCGTTATTATTTTTGAAAAAGCAAGCTAACTTTCCTTTTTGGTCTTGGATTTCCGTTACACTTGCTTTGGTATGCACAGCAATTCCTTTTTTCTTAAGGAGCAAAGTCATTTTTTTAGATACTTCTTTGTCAAAATTCGGTAACAATCGATCGCTTGCTTCTACAAGTGATACCTCACAATCGAACGCATTGAAGATACTAGCAAACTCAACACCGATTATCCCTCCACCGACAATCACTAATTGTTTAAATTTTGGTGCCTCAGCTAGCAGTCCATCACTGGTTAACACTTGGGGTAAGTTGATTCCTTTAATTGGCGGCACGATTGGTTTCCCACCAGTTGCTATGAGAATATTTTTTGCTGATAATTTCTCTTCTCCAACACGAACTTCATGTTCACCGATAATTTCAGCTGTTCCAAAAATCGTTACGACCCCATTACTCTTTAATAAATTTTCAATGCCGTCAACTAGTTTACTAACCACTTCATTTTTTCTTTGGTAAAGCTGTTGAAAGTCGATTCTCATTTCTTCAAAGTGAATGCCACTTCCTTTTCCTATTTTTGTTTCTTCAATTATTTCCGCAGCATGTAGCAAGGTTTTCGTTGGGATACATCCACGATTTAAGCAAGTCCCGCCGACATTTTCTTTCTCAATAATAGCAACCGTCATCCCAAGTTGTGCGGCTTTAATGGCGGCTACGTATCCACCTGGACCCGCACCAATGACAATTAAATCGTACATCTTCAGTCCCCCGATTCCGTAAATTGGTAACGCACTATCGGACTTCTTGCAGCCTTTACTTCATCTAGGCGACCAACTAACGTATTTTTAGGAAATTCATGGAATTGTTCGCCATTTTCATAAGCCAAATCATACAGCTCTAAATACACTTGAATGGCTTCGTCCATTGTTTTCTTCGACTCTGTTTCTGTTGGTTCAAGCATTAAAGCTTCTGGCACAATCATTGGAAAATACATAGTTGGCGGGTGCATTTGGTAGTCTAAAAGTGCTTTCGCTATATCCAAAGCAGAAACATCAGTATCTTTTTTCACTTTTTCTAAACTAAGCACGAATTCATGCATACAGTGACTACCATAAGGAACTTCGTATTTATCTTTTAAGCCGTTTAACATATAGTTTGCATGCAAAACCGCAGTTTTTGAGGAAGCAGATATCCCCTCAGCCCCTAACATTAACACATAGGTCAAGGCTCTCGTTAAAATAGAAAAGTGACCGTAAAAACCTTTTACCATCCCTATCGTTGATTTAGGTGTAGAAAAATCAAACTGTCCCTCTTCTGTCATAAGTGGATAATGATCTGGTAAAAACTCCTTCAATAAACCTTTACAGCCCACTGGTCCTAGTCCTGGTCCGCCACCCCCATGAGGTGTAGAAAATGTTTTATGAATATTTAAATGAACAACATCAAAGCCCATATCTCCTGGGCGGACTACACCCATGATGGCGTTTAAGTTGGCTCCATCATAATAATTTAAACCGCCTGCTTGATGGACAATGTCTGTAATTTCTAAAATATTTTTGTCAAAGATACCAACTGTATTAGGATTCGTTAACATCAAACCTGCTGTATCTTCCCCTACCGCCGCTTTTAAAGCTGCTAAATCGACACAACCATTTTGATCCGACGCGACATTCACAATTTCAAAACCAGCCATTGCTGCGCTTGCTGGATTCGTTCCATGAGCAGAATCTGGAATAATAATTTTCGTTCGCTTAGTGTCTCCATTTTTTTGATGATAAGCCTTAATCATTAATAAAGCTGTAAATTCCCCATGAGCACCTGCTGCTGGCTGAAAAGTAAATGCATCCATTCCATTGATTTCAGAAAACCAACGCTCAGCTAAAACATATGTTTCTAAGCATCCTTGAATCGAAGATACTGGCTGCAATGGATGAATCTCTTTAAAACCCGAAAAACTAGCCACTTCATCATTGATTTTCGGATTATATTTCATCGTACAAGAGCCTAAAGGATAGAAGCCATCGTTAACGCCAAAGGTCGCTTTCGCTAATTCTGTATAATGACGACTCAACTCATTTTGAGAAACGGTTGGCAATTTCAAGTCTTGTTGCCGTACAAATTGATTGGGAAGATTATAAGACGGGACATCACTTGAACCAATCCAATCATTTTCATAGCCTTCAATTGACCGTTCAAATATCAATTTCATTATTTTTCCCCCTTGCCAGCAAGAATTTCAGCAATCAAAGTTACCGTTTTGTCAATTTCTTCTTTCGTGTTCATTTCAGTAACACACCAGAGTACCCCTCTTTCGGTTGGTAAACCACCTAAGATCCCTTTTTTTTCTAATTGAAGCAATATTTTTTCTTGATCTATCGGAAATTCAATTAGAAATTCATGAAAGAAATTCCCTTTATTGACTAACTTAACCCCTTCCAAAGCTGTTAACTCTTCAGCCATATAGTGGGCTTTGTCGTAACATTGTTGGGCTGTTCTTTTTAGACCATTTGGACCGAGTGCGCTTAGATAGATAGAAACCGTTAATGCGCAATGGGCAACATTGGAACAGATATTAGATGCCGCTTTTTCTCTTCGGATATGTTGTTCCCGAGCCTGTAACGTTAAAACAAATGCTCGTTTTCCATTTACATCAGTTGTTTCTCCGACGATTCTTCCTGGTAAACGACGCATCATTTTGTTTGTCGTAGCAATAAATCCGATATAAGCACCACCAAAATTTAACGGTAAACCCAATGATTGAGCCTCACCAATTGCAATATCTGCACCCATTTCACCAGGACTTTTTATCAGTGAAATCGCCGTTGGATTCACAGCAACAATCGCTTTAGCTTTACATCGCTTAGTCTCTTCAATTACAGTCTCTACCTCTTCTAGTAGACCATAATAATTCGGTTGTTGAATCATAGTGCAAGCAACTGTGTCATCAATTAATTGATTTAAACTGTCTAAGTCAATTTGACCATTTTTTTCAGGAACAATCACGATGTCAATATCTCTAGACTTATAATACGTCTGGATTGTGGCTAAAGTCATCGGATGCATCGTTGCTGAAACCAGCACTTTATTTCTTTTTTTCTCTATACACATGTTGATTGCTTCCGCCGCCGCAGTTGCTCCATCGTAGACCGATGCATTTGAAGCTGACATTCCCGTTAATTCACAAATCATTGTTTGATATTCAAAGATAGATTGAAGCAATCCTTGACTTATTTCCGGTTGGTAAGGAGTATAGGCGGTAACGAATTCCTCTTTACTCGCTATTTGATTAACAATTGCTGGAATATAATGTCTATACGCTCCTGCACCTCGAAAAATCGTTGAATAGACCTTATTCTTATTCGCCAATTCTAGCATTTTCTTTTTGACTTTTAATTCTGATTCACCTGAGGGAAGTGCTAATTTATCAATTTTGACACTAGTAGGAATTTCTTGAAATAATTCATCAACTGTTTGCAAGTTCATTTGATGCAACATTTCTTTTTGCTCTTGGGGTGTTGTCCCTAAGTAATTAGCCATCTCTCAACCTCCTTTTTCAAGTATTTACGCTTCTGATTTGACAAAGTCCTCATATTCTTCTTTTGTCATCAGTTCAGACAGATCAACCGTTCCTTTTACTTCCATAATCCAAGCATCATAAGGTGCAGAGTTAATTAACTCTGGGGCATCCTCCAATTCTTCGTTCACGGCACTAATCACGCCTGTCACTGGAGAATATAACTCACTTGCTGCCTTTACTGACTCAATATCCGCAAAGCTTTCTTCTTTTGTTACGTCATCATCGACTTCTGGTAAATCAATATAAACAATGTCTCCTAGCTCTTCTTGTGCATAATCAGAGATACCAATTTTCATCGTTTCTCCTTCTACTTTCACCCATTCATGTGATTTTGTAAATTTCAATTCTGACATTAAAAACACTCCTTTTATTTAATTACCATTTGTAAAATGGGGTTTGAACAATTTTTGCCGGTATTTTTTTATTACGAACGACAATATCTATTTCTGTGTCAATTGCTGAAAATTCTTTATCGACTAACGCCATCGCAATTGCTTTTGCAATATAGGGACTATATGTTCCAGAAGTTGTCTTTCCGATTTTTTGTCCATTTTTTAAAACAATGTCCGCTTCTTCACGAGCGATTCCCCGACCAATTAGTTCGATGCCAACTCGAGTAAGTTGCGGTTTTCTTTTTTCCAATAATGCTTGTTTGCCAATAAAATTTTCTTTTTCCATTTTGACAGTAAATCCTAGTCCTGTTTCATAAGGAGTAATTTCTTCATTCATCTCATGTCCATATAATGGCATTGAAGCTTCTAAGCGCAATGTATCCCGGGCACCTAAACCACAAGGAGTGAGGCCTAATTCTTTGCCTGCTTCTAACAAAGCTTGCCATAAATGATGGATATCGTCCGCTTGGCAATATAATTCATAGCCAAAAGAACCAGTGTATCCTGTTCTGGAAATCAAACAAGGGACATCAGCAACGGCTATATTTTCGACAAAAGTGTAATATTTTTTTGGTAACATTGCCGGATCTGCTAATTTTTCTAAAATCTCTTTTGATTCTGGTCCCTGCAACGCAATTTGTCCAATTTGTTCTGACCTATCTTCAAATGTAACATCACCAAATAAATGCTTTTTCATCCATTGAATATCTTTTTCTCTGTTGCCAGCATTGATTATCATCAAATACTTATCCTCTGCCTGTTTGTAGACTAACAGATCATCAACGACGCCACCATCATCATTACACATAACACTGTAACGAACTTGCCCCACTGTCATTTTAGAAAAATCATTGGTAAGAATTTTTTGAATATTAGCTAAAGCATCTTTTCCTTCATAAATTACTTCTCCCATGTGAGATACATCAAAAATTCCCGCTCGATTCCTGACTGATAAATGTTCTTTGATAACCCCCGTTTCTTGATACTGAACTGGTAATAAATAACCTGCGAAAGGAACTATTTTCCCGCCATTCGCCACATGCCATTCGTGCAAAGGTACTTTTTTATCCATTTTTTTCCTCACTTTCTATCATTACTGATGCTCGCTTTTGGGCTAACACAAAAAGAGGACAGCAGCATTCATTAATGCAGTTATCCTCTGTTATGAACCTGAGAGATTCTCCTTCTAATTTAAGGATTGCTCCTTCGGTGCGCTATGCTCTCCAGAGTTTTGTCAAATTACGGTCCTTTTACCTGAGATCTTCACAGTAAAAGCCTGCATGTTTCACTGTTTATTCCTTCGGCGGCATTATTTTTTTGCTCTCTCCCGTAATCATCAACCATTTTTTGTAAGCGTTACCACTTTTATTTAATAGTAACAATATCTGCCCTTTAATACAACAATTTTTTTTCAATAAAAAATATTTTTTATTCTATAAAATAGCTTCACTTTTCATCAAACATAGATTATAGATTCAGTTAGAATAGAAAAAACAGATCGCTGCTTCTTTCTATTGTGCCTATGATTGCTCTAAAAAAATAAAATAAACAAAGTGAATCATCAACTCCTTTCCATTCTGTCCTTTTTGTCTACTCAAAAAAACTTCTCACTAGATGCAATGATTATTTTAGAAAATAACTGCCTGTTAAATTTTGTTCGTAATAATTAACATATGCTCCATTGTCAATGAATCAACTTCGCGTTACTCTAAATATAGAATCTAAATAGAGGCTTTAAATAGGAGGAATTATGATGGTTTTCAACAAAGTAATGAAAGAAAAAAGAAAAGAATTAGGTTTAACTCAAGAACAGGTTGCTGAATATATGGGGGTTTCGACTCCAGCAGTTAGCAAATGGGAAACTGGACAAACATTCCCTGATATTACTTTACTTCCAATTCTTGCACGTCTATTTAAGATTGACCTTAACACTTTATTCAACTTCCAAGCGAAAATGACTCCAAATGACATCAACCAATTCTCGTTAAAAGTCCTTGAATTAATTGAAAATGAGAGCCTTGAATCAGCTTTTGAACAAGTAGAAACAAAAGTTAAAGAGTTTCCTAGTGATGAAGTATTCATTATAAAAATAACGACGTTATTAGAAGGAACCTTGATTTCAAAAGACTATGAGGCACATGAAAAAGAAAAATACTTCAAAAAAATCAACATTTTTTTATCCTCTATTGAAAACAGTGAAGAGCCGACGATTCGTTTCTCAGCAAGACTGGCAAAAATAAGAATGCTGATTCGAGCTAAAAAATGGAATGAAGCACAAGAACTTTTGGATAAGACGGACTCAATTATTTTGGACAAAAAAAGTACAGAGCTTCAACTAGCTCTTGCTAAAAAAGACTTTTTGGAAGCAAATAAACTGATTGAGAAAACAATCCTAAACGATGCTTCACACCTATACAATGCACTTCTCACGAAATTACAACTTTCGGTTGAACTAAACAACTTTAAAGAAATTGAGTATTACTGCTATTTAGCTAAACAAACAAGCAAAATGTTTGATCTCGCTCCAATGCTAAGTATTTTAGCAGAGCTTATACAAAGTATCTATAAAAATGAAATCAATCCTACATTAGATCTTTTAGAGAAATTACAAGAAGAACAGCTACAAATCTGGACCGCGAGCGACTCTCCCTTATACAAACATATTGAAAGTAAGTCAGTGGATACAAGAAATCTTTTCCCATCAAAATCATTTGACGCTCTATTTGCCCCCTTGGATTTGAGTTTCATCCAAGCTGAACCTCGATACACAGAACTAAATGAACTATGGAAATCAAGAAAACCTTCCCTTTAAGCAGATCTCTATTGTATAAATGCTATAAAAAAGTAAGTCAATCAACAAAACTTTGCTGATTGACCCACTTTTTTTGTGAACGAAGATGGCGATTCCTTTAAAATTATTTTTTGTCATCCAAATACAGGTACTGTAAAATATCAGCACCTATAAACGGATCTTGTTGAACTATAGCTGATTAATATTTTTGTGCTTTCTCGGTGATATTTTGACACTAGGCAAATTCTTCATCAGTATCGAATATATTAAACATAGATGGCCATCCTCAGATACTAACCCAATGTAACCAAGTATTCGATTTTCTATACATTCTTTATAGTTAGTTATAAAAACTTAAATTTCTTCTTAATGATGAGCGTATCTATTTAATTCTTTTGCTTTTACTAGTAGTCTGTATATGTATATTTTATTAATAGGAGGATAACCATGATAAATTTCAAAAAAAGTTTTGCTCTTTTAGCCGTTACTATCTTTGGTGTTTCACAATTAAATACACCACTAGCATTGGCTACTGAAAATTCTAGTCCTGTGGTAAATGAACGATGGGGTAAACCAACTTTTGTTTCCGGAGCTGGTCTTACTTCTACACAATTACAAGAAACAATGAAAATTTTGGATGTTAATCCAAATGATGTTACTTCAACTACTGCAACAGGTGCTGACTTGATTAAATATTTAGGCAGTGGCAGCGGCGACGATAGTGTGATGCTAAGTTCGGTTCTCGTAACAAGGGAAAATGCGGGAAAAGGAATCAATGTTGACATTGTAACACCAGAAAACATTACCTCCATCACTGCCGATCAATATAAAAACCCTTTAATTACTGCCGGCATTACTGATGCAACGATTAAAGTTGGAAGTGTAGTAAGAGTTACTGGGGAGAGTGCTTTGACAGGTGTTTATAAAGCCTTTGAAAAAAATGGCGAAGAGGTGAATGCAGATCGTGCACAACTAGCACAAGATGAATTAGAAATTTCCTCACAAATCGCTCAATCCATTATTAATCAATCAAACAAGGTAAATGAGAATCAAAATCTAACTGATTCTGAGCAAGAAAAACTTGATGAAGCTCAAAAAACTCAATTAAGTCAAACCTTAGTAGACATCAAAAAAGCTCTAGCTGATTTTAAAGAGCAACAAGGGAAAACTGCTACAAAAGAAGAAGTTCAAAAAATTGTAGATGATGCTCTGGCAAAAAATAACATTAGTGAATATGTAAGTTCTGCAGATATTTCAAGCTTAGTTGCTCTAGCGCAAAGGTATCAAACAACAGAAGGAGTTTTAAGTAAAGAATCATTGGCGCAGTTAGACAAAATTAGCAAAGGCTTTGAAAAGACTATCAATAATTTAGGCAATGAATTAGGCAAATTCGGAGATTTACTTAAAGGGAAATTAGATGGTTCAAAAGGCTTTTTTGCTGGAATTTGGGAAAATATAACTAGTTTTTTTGGAAACCTCTTTAATTAGCTAAAATTGGCAAACTAAATCAAGAGGAACAATCCAACTAACTTTTAATTTATCACTTCTATCCCAATTTAATTCTTCAAACATTTAAAAAAAATAATAAAAACCGCTCTCAAACTTTTATCTGGATAATAAAAGTTTGAGAGCGACTTTTTAGCTAATTTCATTTTTTGTTATTCTGCTGCTTTTCCCATCACTTCTTTATAATTTTCTGGAGTTACAATAACAGCATCTACAGCCTGTTCTTCAGGCATTTTTTTACCATCTTTAATATGATTCATTAACATTTCAGCCGAGTCTGCTCCAACAGCATCCGAAGAGAAATAAGTAGCAGCTTTCATCGCTTTCTTCCCAGAGTTAAATTCATCTTTTGCTAAATAAGCTCCTAGCCCTATTACCGCAGACTCTTCTTCCAAACCAACTTGTTCAATCGCTCTTACAGCACCGATAGCGCCTTCCTCATTTGCAGACAAAATCATCCATTTTTTTACCTTAGGTTTTGCCGTAATGATTGCAGAAGCCGCATTGAATCCTTTTTCGGTTTCTCCATTATAATCGGCAGTATTTATTTTTTCTTTTGGATAATTTGGAATTCTTTCTTTCAAGACATCCTTCATCCCGTCCGTTCTAGGAACACAAGAAGAAACAGTATCCATAGTTAAAATTAAGATTTCCGTTTCTGCATCATCCACTAATTTGTTTTTTTCCATATAATCAACCATCCACTCAGCATTTTTCTTACCAATTGAATAGCCGTCAATCCCTACCCATGGAGCCAGCTTCTTCCCACTCTCATCTTGAAGTGCATCATCAACCGCTACAACTGGTATTTCAGCTGCTTTTAGCTTATTGATTGTAGCTTGAGATAATTGTTGATCTGGAATACAGGTAATGATGCCTGCCGCTTGATTAGCAACCGCATTGTCAATGGCTTTTAAATATTCTTCAGGATTCATTTTAGCATCCACATAGATAAATTCGCCACCCATTTCTTTTACTTTTTTTTCAGCAGCCTTTCCTTCATCAATAAACCAGGTTTGATCTCCAGCTTTATAAATACCATATACAACTTTCTTTTCTCCGGCACCTTTTTTCTGCCCGTTACTACACCCAGCTATTAATAAAAGGGTTAGTAATACTACAGTTACTTTGATGACTCTTTTCAACTGATTCATTTTTTCTCCTCCAAAAGTTTATTATTATAGATTTTTTTTACTTGCTTCAATTAATCCTTTTTCACGTTTTTTCTTTCTGAAGAAATCAAAGGTTAACGCTAACAATAGCAATAATCCTCTAGCAACAAATTGCCAAAATGTAGGTACGCCTGTCATAATTAATCCCGTATTAAAACTTTGAAGAATTAGTACCCCTAATACTGTGCCAAACATATCACCAACACCACCAGAAAAGGAAACGCCACCTAAAATAACAGCCGTGATAGCATCAAATTCTAGTCCCACTGAAGCAGCTGGTTGCCCAGAGCTCATTCGACCTGATAATGTGATCCCACCAATTGCACAAAAAATTCCCATCAAAATGTAGCAGATTAGAACAATTCTTTGAGGATTTAATCCAGCTAACCTAGCTGCATCTTTACTTCCTCCAATAACATAAATACTTCTACCAAATACTGTTTTTGACAAGATCAATCCAAATAAAATGAGGCATATTACTAAAATGATTACAGGAATTGGTACATTAAAAATCCGCATCGTTCCAAAAGCATTGAAGGTAGCATTATTTACAGGAACAGGTTTTCCTTCACAAATAATATAGGCTACTCCTCTAAAAATCGACTGGGTTACAAGTGTTGCAATAAAGGGGTCCAACTGAATCTTATTAACCATGAATGCATTAAATATGCCAACTAAACCACCTGCAATAATTGTAATTAACAGAACTAAACCAAAATTCAATTTGAAGTTGGTTGACAAAACTGCAGACAATACAGAGGTAAATGCAACTACTGAACCTGGAGAAAGGTCATTCATTCCAGCAATAATTAAATAAGTAGCTCCAATTGCAACTAATCCGGTTAATGAAGCTGCCACAAAAATATTAATAATGTTTGTTGTAGAAGCGTAATTCGGATTTAAACTTGCAAATAGAATGAAGATAAAAACAATCGCTAAAGACAGCACTATTTTATCACTCGGAATTTTTTTGATTACTTTACTGAATCCGGTTGTCTTTCCTTCATCTGCAATTTCATTGCTTACGTATTTATTTGTTTCCATTAGATACTCACTTCCTTTTCTTTTTCTACACCAAACATTGCCAAGGATAGTAGCTTACTTTCACTAGCATCCTCTCTTCTTACTTCCCCAACAATTTTTCTTGATTTCATTACAATAATCCTATCAGACAGTCCCATAACCTCTGGTAACTCAGAGGAAATAAGAATAACCGCCATTTCTTGCTTAGCAAACTCACAAATCATTTTGTAAAATTCAGCTTTTGCACCAATATCTATCCCTTTCGTAGGCTCGTCTAAAATTAGCACTTTTGGTTTTGTATTCACCCACCTTGCCACAATCGCTTTTTGTTGATTACCACCACTTAGTTCAATTATTTTCTTTTTACTGTCAGGCGTTTTAATATTAAAATTTTTGATTGACTCTTTGATCTGAGTATTTTCTTTTTTCCGGTCAATAATTCCAAATAGCCGACTATTTTTCTTTAGCATTGATACACTAATATTCTCTCCCACACTTAAATTAGCTAGAATTCCTTGGGTCTTTCGATCTTCTGGGACTAAAACAATTCCGGCCTCCATCGCTTCTCTAGGAGAATTAATTTTTTTGAGCTTACCGTCAATGGAAATAGATCCTTTTATAACAGAATCAGCTCCAATAATTCCTCTCATCACTTCTGTACGACCAGCCCCAACAAGTCCAGAAAAACCAACTATTTCACCTTTTCGAATAGAGAATGAGCTATCTTCCACATAGTCAGTAGTCAGCCCAGAGACTTCTAAAACAACTTCTCCTAGCTTTTGGTTTCGATCTAATTCAGAATAAACGTTTCCAATGTTTCGCCCTACCATTAACTCCACCATTTTTTCTTCGTCTATTTCACGAGGGTTCACGGTATCAACATATTTTCCATCTTTAAAAATTGCTACTTTATCAGCAATTTCTTGAATTTCTTTCATTCTATGAGTAACATAAATAATCATTTTTCCTTCATTTTTAAGTTTTTGAATGATTTTAAATAAACTTTCAATTTCTAAATCACTTAAACTAGCGGTTGGTTCATCAAACGCAATTAATTTTAAATTATCTCTAGCATACGCTTTCATTATTTCTACCATTTGTTGGTGAGCAATACTTAAATCCTTTACCAATGTATTCGGTTTAATTGCCAAACCAAATTCATCAATTATTTTCTGAGCATTATTCCTTAATTTTCTTTTATTTATAATCCCCATTTTATTTTTAGGTAAATTCCCTAAATAGATATTCTCAGCTACTGAAAGCTCCATCAATATTTGACGTTCTTGATAAATAATACTGATTCCAGCCTCAATTGCTTCATTAGGAGAATGGAAATTTTTTTCCTCACCATTTAATAAATATCGCCCATGAGAAGGTTGGTAATCACCATTAATTACTTTTAACAATGTCGATTTGCCAGCGCCATTCTCTCCAAGAAAAGCTAAAACCTCACCACTCTTAACTTTAAAGCTGATTCCATCTAGTGCTTTTACTCCTGGGAAATATTTGGAAATATTATCAAATTCTATTTCATAATCCATACACATTCTCCCCCAATTCATCTTCCTCTTTTATCCTTGTTTATCAATGATTCACTACTATATGAAATTATATTACAGCGCTTTCATTTTATGAATGGACGATACCTTTGAAAGATAGACTATTTTACACTAATCTCTCACTATTTTTTATCATCTAATCCAATGATGTTAACATAAATAATATAATTAATATCAAGTTATTTAATAAAAATATCTCTGACCCAAAAACTTAATTACTAGAATAATTAGAAAAAAATTCAAATGCCGTTTTCTGATAAAATACTTGGTTTGCTTCTACAACAATAGCGCCAAAAGATGGATGATTTACCGCATCTGGCAATTCTTGAGTTTCCAAAGCTAAGCCACTATATTTTGCGAAAGGCTTTCCACTAAAATGATTCCCAGAGTAACTAATAATTGCTGAATTCGTTGTTCGTATTTCTATTGCTCTACCACTCTCTGGATGAAACAATCTCGCATCAACATCACGAGCTTTATCCAATATAAAAGGATGATTTAGCCCCTCCTCTTGAAGAATTTGATCCTCACTGGAAGTCAATGTATTTTTTAACTGCCTCCCTTGCCTGAAATCAAAAGAAGTTCCATTTACTGATAACATTTCTCCCGTGGGCGTTTTATCTTTCTTTAACGGCAAATAATTAGAAGCATCTAATGTTAAAATATGGTCCCTAATATCTTTTGAAAAATTACCCGATAAATTGAAATAGCTGTGATTGGTCGGATTTATAATCGTTTTTTGATCAGATATTCCTTTATATTCAATAGATAGTTGATTGCTTTCAAAAATAGTGTAGCAAATGGACATGTCTAAATTACCAGGATAACCACCGAGCTTATCTGGGATCACTTTAGTAAAAATCACTTGGACATAATCTCTTTTCTCAACAATTTGGTAATTCCAAAAAATAGTATCAAATCCAACAGATCCTCCGTGTAAATGAGTGCTGTCATTTTCATTTTTTTCTAGCTGATAGTTGCCGTAATCAGATGACCATAGCCCCTGGCTAATTCTACCTGCAACTCTGCCTACCGCAGCTCCAATAAATGAGCGTTGCCTGATATATTCTGACTCATTTGGATAGTTCAAAACAATATTCTTTTTTTGTCCCCATCGGTCAGCGATCATTAATTTAGAAATAGTCCCACCATAATTAAGTAAACTGATAGCGATACTCTCTCCCGTTATCATGATTTTTACTAACTCTGGATAGTTGGGATAGCTTCGATGGATAGTTACATTAAACGGCTTCACAACGTCAATATCACTCCTCAGTATTTCACTGGTACTTTTTTAGTTTAATAAGAAAAGACAGTAAACCCTTATGTTCTGAATCTACTGTCTCGCATCTTCTACTCTATATATTTTTTTCAATCATTTCTAAATGTCGTTTTAGCCCTTGATGATCTGGCACTTTTTGAAGGAGTTGCTCCAATTTATCCTTGGCTAATTGATAATTTTTTAAGCCAATATTTCCTAAAGCGATTAAATACTCGCAGTAGATTTTATTTTCTAATTGTAAATCTCTTTTAAAAACTACTGTTTCTGGTAATGATACTGCAAAATAATCGTAGGTAACTTCTTCAAAAATGTGAAGTTCTCCATAACGAATCAGTTGGTGATAACAGCTTCGTGCTTTTGACTCATTTCCTAGTGCTTCAAAGGCCATTCCTCGATAAAGAATCGAATCAGCCGGCTGATCATAATAATACAGAACGCTTTCTGGCTGACTATCTCCTTCCGAGGCTTTCATGAAATAGCTATGAGCATTAACTTCGTCTCCTAAAACTTGATATGCTTTAGCAATATAAAAATCAGCTATAGTATCTTGTACATTTGGCAACTTCCCTTCACCTAAATTGTGAGGATAACGTTTAGATTTTTTCAATAATTCAATAGCTTGCTCCGGTTGTTGCTCTAGAATTTTTTTTGCCATTTCAATCAATGCGAATAGATATTGGCTACTGACCTTTCCTTCGCCACCTTCCCAAGGATGAAATTGTCTGTTCTCTAAACAATGAAGTGCTTTCTCATATTGACCTTGGCTATTTAACAGAGAAATATAGACAATAAACAAGTCATCACGTTCTTGAGTGACTGCCATTTGTTCTTCTAACAACTTCACTCTCTCTTCATTAGAAGCACCGTTGATACGTTTCATCAAGTCCTGCTCTAGCAATAAACGAGCATCATTCTTATCTAGATTAACCGCATGAGTAATCATCTCTTCGGCTCTTATTTGATCGTCATAGTTATTGTAATATGCGAATGAAAGGTTACGGTAAACCGTTGGAAATTGTTTCAATTGACAACTACTTTCTTCCCAAAGAGTAATTGCTTCCTCATACCGTTTTTTGTCATAGAAAAGATTCCCTAAATAATATTTAGCAAATCCTGTGTCTTCAGGCAAAAGCTCAATTGTAGCGTTTAAAATCTCAATTTCATCTAATTTATTGGGGAAACAGTAGGTCGAGCTAATACTTTCAGCTTTCTTTATCTCTTTAATGGCAGAATCAACTTGTCCTTGTCTTATTTTTATATACGCTAAATAGTAATGAATCATCGGAAATTCAACAGAGCAATTTAATAGTATTTGTTCAGCATCACTTAAAAATCCCCAATTTAGATAATCTAATGCTAACTCTAGATAATTGTTGACTTCATCTCGCATCAATTTTTTCCATTTGTGTGTCGATTCTTTTAAAAATTTTTCATAATGTGTCCCCAAATCTAATGGATCAATTGCTAAGTTTTCCGAAATTAATTCATCTATTTTTTGGTTGAGCAGCCTTTTTAGCGTAATTTTAAGATTTCTAGCTTTCATATGGTGATTATTTTTAACTAAGCTCTGGTCAATCAGAATCAACGCCTCTTGATACTCTCCTTTTAGTGTCGAAATAATCGCTAATTGGTAAAAAGCAGCCGCCTGAGTATCTTCATTCCAGGTTGCTTTAAAAAAGTGATCGGTAGCTTCTGCCATTTTTCCAATCTTCATTTGTACCAATCCCAAATTAAGTGAAGGTTCTCCGTAATATGGATTAGGCGTTTTCCATGTTTGTTTTTTTAGCGCTTGCTTGAAATATTTTTCACTTTCAATAAATAGTCCTCGTTTATATAAAAACATGCCATAACCATTATTTAGTCGAATATCTGTCTCATCGCGCTTTAATCCTTCTAAATAATAGTCCTCAGCATCTAATGTGGCATGACGATATTGTTCAATATGAGTCGCTGCTAAAAAAAGTTCTTCTGTCGTTTTCAATAGCTGAGGTTTTGGTAAAGCTTCAGCTGGCTTCGGTAGTTCTTGCAATTCTTCCTTCAAGCCAGTATAAGAAACTAGCAAACTATTTTCCCTATCATAAACAGATATCACTAAGGAATCATCCATAGTATTTGTTGGTGTAACAAGACTTCCCTTTAGATAGGAAGCCGGATTTAATTCAACGACTTCTTCTAAAATAGATTGATCTTTATAGGTAATCACCACTTTTGCTTTTTCTTGTTTTTTTGTAGCATACACAGCATATACTAACTGATTATCTATAATTTCTAAGTTAACAGCGGCCTCTATCGTAGCGTTTTTAACTCTACCAACCCCTTTATAAGGCATAAAATATTGTTTGAACTCTTTTTCTTCATAAGGTTTTAACCAAGTGAAGTCGGGTTGATTGTCGGTAAATACCCCTGTCATTAATTCAATATACGGACCATCTTCATCCGTTAAGTTTCGATCCCAAGACAAGCCAAAATCGCTATTTCCCCAACCCCACTGTTTCTTCCCAGGTGAAATATGATGATTTGCCACATGAAGCAAGCCAGCTTCTTTTTTTTCGTCGTAATTACCGATAAAATCATAGTCTGAGTGATAGGCCATATAAGACGTGGGCACTTTTATATTCTTATATCTGGATATATCTATTCCTTCTGAATAATCGTATTTATAGTAGGTTCCTGTAGCAATTGGAAAGTCTGATACAGCACGTTTACCATGATCCATAACCGCGTGAACATCTGGCGGAAAAATTGAAACGGTGTGATCATTGGCAGGAACAGCAGGATTTGCCCACCATAAAAAAGTCTGGGGAGTGTCCGTCCGATTGGTAACTTTTCCGGTTATTTCAATATATGCAGAATCTGGATATAAGGTAAAACCTGCCATCCCTTTTGTGCCATACATCTTGTCAATTTCACTAACCCAAAGTGTCTTACTGCCATCCTTATTTTCAACTAACTCATATTCTGTCGGTAAGTACGTGGAAGGACGATGATGTTGTGGCCAATTGAACTCTATCCCTCCTGAAATCCACGGTCCTATTAAACCAACTAAAGCCGGCTTAATCACTTGATTATAGTATACAAAATCATAATCATTCGTTTTATCATAGGCTCGCTGAATTCTTCCTCCTAAAGTCGGCAACACTACCACTTTTAAATAATCATTCTCCAAAATAACTGCTGGATAGTCAACGGATACTTTCTCATCATAAATTTTTTCTGTTATTGCATGGGGATAAACTTTCCCGCTGCTCCCTTGATACACTCTCTTCTCAAAAAAAAGAGGATTTTTATCTGGTTTAGAAGTTAGATATGTTGGCATTGTAATCTTTTCTTCCCAGATTTTTACTGTTCCTGTCATCTTTATCTCGCTCCTTCTATTTTTTTAGTAATTCTAAATACCTTGCTTACGTCATAACTGCTTCTTTTTTACACGAAATCTTTTTTGGGTCAATTCCTTTCCCCTTTGTTGATTTCATACTAACTTGAAAACGCAAACAAAAAAATGGGATAAACAAATTAAACATGGACTATTTTACATTTATTTGATAAAATTCGGGTATTAGGAGGGAGATTTAATGGACTCTATAAAGAAGAGAGACGGATTTAAAGATGAGCGACATATCATTTTACCAACGAAGCTTTTAAAAGAAGCAAGAAGTCACGCTTTAGTGAACTACACTATTGTCAATGAATTAGGCTATTATCCAGACGCAAAGTATCATTATCGGGAACGTCACAAGGGAGAAAAGGAAAATATTCTGATTTACTGCTTAGAAGGAGAAGGAACGATTGAAATTATCGGTAAAGAACTTTTTTGCTTGGCCAGAGGTAGCCTTTACTGTATTCCCAAAAATATTCCTCATCGATACTATTCTGATGTAAACAATCCTTGGTCCATATTATGGATTCATTTTGAAACAAATTTAATGGAAGAATTTTTTATTAACGATATGAAACCAATTGTCATTGACACGCCCCATAAAAACGCACTCTTACAAACACACTTTATTGACTTATTTGACATTGCTGAAAAAGACAACTCGCTGAACAATATTATTTGCACCACTCAGCTATTGAAACTAATTTTAACTGAAATTCATTACTTAAAAGATGGATTATCTCATAATCAACAAAACACTTACTTAACTAAAAGTATTCGTTTCATGAATGAAAATATCTCAAAAGATTTGACTCTATTTGAGCTTTCTAAACACCTAAATATTTCTCAAAGTTACGTAAGCGCTATCTTCAAAAAATACTTGAACAAGTCACCAATCGATTATTTTATTGAGATACGTATTGAACAAGCCTGTAAATATCTAAAAATGACAGATTTAAAAATTTATGAAATCGCTAAAAAGGTGGGCTATCAAGACCCTTACTACTTTTCTCGGATTTTCAAAAAGTTAACTAGCTACTCACCTAAAGAATACCGGAATCAAATAGCCGATCGCTCAAAACTAGCTTTAATAATGAAAAAATAACGTTAGACTAAAAAAAGTAGTGTATTTATTCACGGCGTGTTATGAAACACTTTTTATCTAAATAAATTTTGCTACCTTATCGCTTTAAAATTGTCCTTGAAATTTATTGATAGAAAAATATGTAAACGCATTCTAATTAGTAGTATAATTAATAGAAAACAGGAAGGAACCTGAGGAGTTGAAATGAAAAAAAATGTCTTGATTATTTTGTTATTCTTACTAGTAGGATGTAAAAACGATCCTCCCCCTAAGGTAGAAAAAGATATTGAAGCAGTTACTTCTAAAATAGATAAATCTCTAGTTAATGAAATAGCAGGCACTTGGTTTGAAAATCGACGTGAATACACAATTTCCTATGATGAAAGCTACTTAACTTTTGATGAAAAAAAGCTAGTAATTGAAACGACTGATAATAATACTATCACTACTCATCTTTTTGAAGATCAAAAATCGACCTATCACTTTTCTTTAGAAAAAGATAAATTAACAGTTGCTCCCTCTTACAGAATTGAATTTGACCCTAAAAACCCTGCATCTGGAGGAGATTTCGCCCCCATTCATTTAGAGCGAAAAGCAGCAATCGAAATTGAAGAGATTTATGGTTCTTGGAAATCTACGGAAGCAGATTATCCTGTTGAAATAATGATTAAACCCACTTTCCATAATAAAACCATCCTATTGTTAGAAAAAAGCAATCAAAATCAGGAAAATTACACCGAAACAGAAGTAACTTTATTAGAAAAAACAGATACATTGTTATCTTTTTTAACAAAAGATAAATCATTAGAATACAAAATTTCTTTCTTAGAAGATGGAAATATGTTGATGGTTCCTTTTAGTCGTTCTCAAAAGGATGATTCTACTCCTAATGTTTTTAGACCCTACAGTTTAACAAAAGATAACTAGACAACTTAATTAGAAGGGACCTATAAAATGACCACTGTATTTTTAGTAAGACATGGACAAACGCTATTCAATTTACAACATAAAATCCAAGGATTTTGCGATTCCCCTTTAACAGAAGTAGGCATAAAACAAGCTGAAATTGCTCGAAAACATTTAGATAATTTAGACATTCAATTTGATGAAGCTTACTCTTCTACTTCAGAAAGAGCTTGTGATACTTTAGAAATATTGACAGATATTCCTTATACACGAAGAAAAAATTTACGAGAATGGAACTTTGGAAGCTATGAAGGAGAAGGTGAACATTTAAATCCCCCTCTTCCTTATCTAGACTTTTTTGTTCAATTTGGTGGAGAATCCCAAGTTGATGTTGAAAAACGAATCAGCGAGGAAATAGGCTTAATTGTAGCGGACAAAACAGAGAAGAATATCTTGATTGTTTCCCACGGAGCAGCGATTGCCAACTTTTATCGTCGTTGGGAGCATACTAGTGAGGTTACTAGAAGTGGTCGGATTCAAAACTGTTCTCTATTTAAGTATCATTTTGATGGCGAAAAGTTTATTCTAGAAGAAATTATTGAACATGATTTTAGTGACTTGAATTAACAATTAACTATTACAAAAAAATAATCTGGAGGAAAATTAAGTGAGTGGCTACCCTTTTTTAATCTTTGTAATCTATGGTCTTCTTTTTACAGGAATTCTCCTCTTAACAGCTTTTTTAGCTAAAGTAACGGGTGGCCTATTTTGGTCTAGAACGCTTAAAGATTATTGGGAAGATCTAAATAGCCCCTATTATCAACAAGAACAAGAAATTGGTTCTAATTACAGTCACTTGATTTTGAAGTACGTACCCCCTTTTTTCATCGCTTTTTTAATTATTTTTGTATGGTTTAATAGATGAAATAGCTGTCTTAAACCAGAAAATTAAATATGGAGTGAACTATCCCTGATTTCCCAGATTCGTTCACTCCATTAATTAGTTATTTTCCATAAGCAGTATCCAATGCTTGCTGAATATCTTCTACAATCGACATCGGCTCTTCTAAACCAACATATAAACGAACATGCGCTGGCGAAAGACCTCTTTTTTCTATAGCTGCCAAATTGTTGCCTTTAAACGCTGGTAAAGCTAGACTTTCAAAGCCCCCCCAACTAACACCAATTGTCACTACTTCCAAAGCATTTAAAAAATTTTTCAACTTCCCAAAATCTTCATCTACTAAATCAATCGCAAAAAGTGAACCGTAACCACTTAAGTACTTATCCGCTAGATCTTTTTGTTCTACTGTTCCACAATACGGATGGAAAATTTTGGCGATACGATGATCTTTCAGCAAATGATCCAATACTTGAATAATTGCTTGATGTTGATGATTCATTCGAACAGCCAATGTCCGTAACCCTCGAATCGCTAACCAAGAGTTAAACGGGCTGTTAGTTGCCCCTAAAGATTGATGTCCATTTTCAAAAATGTTATCCACTAATCGTTCACTACCAATTACTGCTCCAGCCACAATATCTGAATGTCCACCGATATATTTTGAACAAGAATGGATAACTAAGTCAATTCCATAGGATAAAGGGTGCTGGAACAATGGCGATGCCCAAGTACTATCAATTACTGTAAAAATTTGTTGTTTTTTTGCCATAGCTGCAATTTTTTCCAAATCCAGTAATTCAAATTTTTGGGAAGAGGGACTTTCAAAATAGATCATTTTCGTGTTCTTTTTAATTTCTAGCGCAATCTCATCTGTTGAAGAAACATCTATCTTTGTTCGTTCAATCCCAAATTTTTCCATATACTTAATCAAAGCTAGCGCTTCGCCATAAATAGTATTTACCATAATGACGTGATCCCCTTGCTCTAACAAGGTAAACATCGTTGCAGCAATTGCGCCCATTCCAGATGAAAAGACTTTACACTTTTCGCCGCCTTCTAGACGAGCTAATTTTTTTTCTAAAATTTCGGTCGTAGGATTCGTTCCTCGTGTATACACATAGTTATTTTTTTCATCGTCACTACAAGCGATAAAATCTTCAGCTGTCGGAAAATGAAAAGAAGAGGTTTGAACAATTTCTGGTGCCATTGCATGATACTCTTTTACCGATTCCTTTTCTACTTCACAACAAATGTTTTCTACATATTTTTTTTCCATCAGTCTTGCTCCTTTTTATAGCGTATCTGGAATTTCATGGTGCTCTTCTTTTTCGTATTGACTATCTAATGCTTTTACAAACGGATAAAAGATTAAGACTGATGCTGCTACTGCAACAATTTGCGTAACTGCACCTTGCCAATGCCCTACTAAAAACCCTGAGAAAATAAACGGCGTTGCCCACGGTGCCTGAATCCCTGTAAATAAAGGCATAAATCCTACCGTCATTGAAATATAGGCAATTAGAACAGAAACAACAGGTGCTATCACTAATGGAATTAAAATGAGGGGATTGAAAATAACTGGTAAACCAAAAATTAACGGCTCGTTGATATTAAAAAGTGCTGGAATAAAGGAAATTTTTGACATAGCCTTCATTCGTGAAGATCGAGCCACAATAAGCATCGCAATCGCTAAACCAATCGTACAACCAGCACCACCAATCGTCGCAAACTGATCCAGCATTTGAACGGTACCAAAGCTACCTGTTTTTGTGGTTAATTCCCCTAATTCAGCAAGTGCTTGATTTTTATCCGCATTGGCGTACAAAATAGGATACAACATTGAATTGATAACGGTCGGATGAATCCCGAACCACCACAATAAGCCATTTAATCCAGCAACCAAAATAATTGCAAAAGGATGACCAATTATTCCTTGTAGCGGTGCTTGAACAAGAGCGTAAATCATTTCTGGGAATGAATCTGATGCAACCACACCGACACCATTTATAATTAAAGCAACCAAGACGACAAACACACCTGGAATTAATCCACTAAATGCACGACTCACCATCGTAGGCACACTTTCTGGCATATGAATCACAATGTTCTTTTTAATACAGAATCGGGTCACTTCTACCGAAATAATCGACATAATAATTGCCGTAATGACTCCTTGTGTTCCCAACCAGTTGAAGGAAAGTACTTTTTCAACTACTTCTCCCGAATCTGTAATTACAGTCTTAGGCAGAACAACCACGTATGCCACTAACCCCAGAACCAACGAAGTCAATTGATCCATTTTATAGCTTTCGGCTAATTTATAAGACATCGTTCCTGCAAAAATCAAGCCCATCATATTAAAAGTTGCCCGATAAGCAGGTGAAATAAAACCAATCCAATTTGGTCCAAAAATTCCAGCCATAAACTCCTCATACCCTGCAACAGGAAAATCTGTCATTAACATAAAAATTGACCCAATAATCGTTAAGGGCATAATGGCAAAAAAACCATTTCGAAGTGCTTGAAAATACCTTAAATTTGTTATTTTTGATACTTTTGGAACTAAAGACTGCTCAACCCAATTTGTTAACTTTTCCATCTTTTCTCCTCCAATAAAACGCTTTTATATCTTCATAGTAAAACATTTCATTAGAAAGTAAATATCTTCAGACTATTCTGTAACTATGTTTCACAAAAGATCAATCTCATGTATACTAATTGCGGAACAATGTTTCTTAGCGACTACAAATCTTATCAACTTAACGATTATCAATCACATAGGAGGCCTTTATTTATGAACCTTATTGAACAATTAACCAGAATTGACTTTACATATAACGAACAATTGATTATTAATTTAATTCTGGAACACACCGAACGAGTACTTCATATGTCTATTTATGAGTTAGCAAAATTTACAAATTCATCTACCTCTACGATTGTCCGGTTATGCAAAAAGACCGGTGTTAGTGGCTTTAAAGAGTTTAAAATTAAACTGACTCGTGATCTAGAACTTTACTATCAAACTATCAATAACATTGATGTGAATATGCCTTTCCAAGCTAGAGATTCCGATCTTCTGATTTCTAAAAAAATTGCTCAATTAACGCAAGAAACAATTAACTCAACCCAAAGCCAACTTTCAAATGATGTTCTGACTAAAAGTGTTGACTATTTACTCAAAGCCCAAAATATTATTGCAATTGGTGTTAGTAACTCTTTCATTCGATTAGTGGATTTTCAGACAAAATTATTACGAATCAATCTATATGTTCGCTTAACCCAACTACAGCCAGAACAATTTTACCTAGCCACTAATGCGACTAAAAAAGATGTTGCGCTTATTGTTTCCTATAGTGGAAACACAGCTGAAATTGTAAATGAAGCAAAAATATTTAAACAAAATGGAACCCCGATTATTGCCATAACTTCAAACCCTGAGAGTCTTTTAGCTTCTTATGCTAGCGAACTACTGTTAATTCCTAACGATGAAAAGGCTGCTTTTAAAGTTTCAACTTTTTCTTCCCAACTTGCAATTGAATACGTGCTAAATGTTCTCTATTCTTGTATCTTTAATCGGAATTTCGATGCCAATTATGGTTCACAAAAACCAACCCCTATTTCTACTTTAAAATTTTAAGTGCATCTAAGGACTAAAAAAAGAGGAGGTTAAGCTGATCAAACAAGCTTTAGCCTTCTCTCTTATTTTTACATCGATAAATGTAAGATTTCATAAACAAAACGAGTATTCTTTCCTGTTGGCACTTCTTTATAGAAATAAAAAGCAGTATAATTCCATTTGTCTGGATTGTAAACTAAAACTTTACCAACACAGTCTTTTTCTTCAGTTAAAAATGTTGGATAGGAAATATTTGTCGCTTCTTCAATACTATTCACTGTCTCAAAAACATACTTAGCTTCACTAAATTGAGTGGACATGTGAACATCTAAAGGTACCCCAATATTGATTTTTTGCCAACCAAACGACTTCAAAATATTATCATAATAACCTTCAAAAATAAATTTGTTCATCCCAACACTATCTTTCCAAATGTACAAAGGGGCATACTGTTTTTTATCAGCAGAATCTATTATCAAATACGCTTTGAATAATAAACCCTCGAAACCATCTGTTTTAGCTCCATTTTTCCTAACTCTTTCTCTGATTACGGTCATATCGTAATCATTCGGTAATGTAATCTTGTATTGCATACTATTCATTATTACGCCTTCTCTCTTCTATCTAACAGTATACAACTAAACGCCAACTGTGTATCATTATTCAAAATAAAAAAGACCTTTAATACACTTTTATTTCTATTACCGCAAAATTTACTTCGCTATAAAAATGTGATTCCTTCAGCACTTGTTTGGCAATTGCCCTTTTGATTAGATTTAAAATAGGCTACAAGTTTTTATAAGTATAGATTTTTTGTTCCCCCATAAAATTTCTAAACATTTCATCCTCGTCACTCAATATTTTCGGACTAGTTTCAATGCTTTATTGCGCTTGAATTTCTCCATTTTTTAGGCCTTTCAGTTAGATGAAAAGAAAATTGCTTTGAGGTATTTCTTGACGAGCTATTCTTATCCATATCTAACGAACGTTTTTGACCGATTTTGATTGCATCATTCATAACAGTGTGCTATGATACAAGTGAAATGAGGTGTGAAAATGCTTACTGACGAGAGACATCAAGCAATATTACGTTTATTAGAACAAAAGCCAATCGTTAAATCCCAAGAACTTTCAATCCTTTTAGATGCTTCTGAATCAACAATACGAAGAGATTTACAAGAATTAGAGGATGCTCAATTATTGGAACGTATTCATGGTGGCGCGAAAAGAATTCTAAATCTAGGTTTTGAACAAGACATGACTGAAAAAACGTTCAAAAACGTTCAAGAAAAACAAAAAGTTGCGGCTTTAGCAGCTGAATTTATTCAAGATGGTGATGTCATTTACTTAGATGCAGGATCAACTACTTTAGAAATGTTGCCTTTTATTACTCAAAAAAATCTGACAGTTGTCACTAATTCTGTTCATCATGCTGCGAAATTAGTTGATATGAACATTCACACAATTATTTTAGGTGGTTCTTTGAAGCTTTCAACAAAAGCGATTATTGGGTCTACTAGTATGGAACAGTTAAGCCACTTTTACTTTAATAAAGTCTTTATGGGAATGAATGGGGTTCATCTTACTTTTGGTTTAACCACACCTGATCCAGAAGAAGCGGCGTTAAAGGAGTTAGCTATTCAGCAAAGTGAAGAGGCTTATGTCCTAATTGACCATACGAAATTAAATAAAATCAGTTTTACAAAAGTTACTGGAATTGAAAAAGTTACTTTATTAATTGACCAGTGTCCAAAAGAGGTTTTCAAACAATTTGAAGAAAAAACGACGATCAAGGAGGCTATTCAATGATTTATACTGTTACGCTTAATCCTTCTATAGACTACATTGTTCATGTAGCAGAACTAAGATTAGGCGAATTGAATCGCATGAATGATGATTTTAAATTGCCTGGCGGAAAAGGAATCAATGTGTCACGCATTTTAAAACGAACGAACTCTGATTCTACTGCTTTAGGTTTTATCGGCGGGTTCACGGGACAATTTATCTCAGACTGGTTAGAACGTGAAAAGATCGCTACAAATTTTACGTCTGTCCAAGAAGACACTAGAATTAATATCAAATTAAAGGACCAAGCTGAAACGGAAATTAACGGCTCTGGACCTAACATTAGCCTAAATGAAATGGAAGAATTGAAAGAAACGTTAAGCACTGTTTCAACTGGCGATATTGTGGTTTTATCTGGAAGTACACCTACGAATTTACGTCATGGTTTTTATGAAGAACTTATTCAAATCATTAAAGAAAAGAACGCTGAATTTGTGATTGATACAACTGGTGAAGATTTACTGAGAGCTCTTCCAGAAAAACCACTACTGGTAAAACCAAATAATCATGAATTAGCAGAACTTTATAAAACTAGTTTTCAATCGATTTCTGACATTATTCCTTATGGGAAAAAATTACTTTTAGAAGGCGCTCAATACGCAATAATCTCGATGGCTGGTGATGGTGCTCTTCTATTCACTAAAGAAGGAATTTATAAATCAAATGTTTTAAAACGACCATTAAAAAATTCTGTCGGTGCTGGCGATTCTATGATTGCTGGGTTTATTGGAACTTACGAAAAAAATCAAGACCCGGTTGAAGCTTTTAAATGGGGCGTTGCTTGTGGCAGTGCTACAGCTTTCTCTGATGACTTGGCTACGACGGAGTTCATTAATGAATTAGTCAATGAAGTTAAAATCGAAAAAATTTAGGGGGGTATATTATGAATATTAAAGATTTGTTAGTAAAAGATGTTATGATTATGGATTTACAAGCGACGGATAAAAAAGGTGCTATCGATGAAATGGTAGAAAAAATGTATGCCGGCGGTCGAATTACAGATATCGCAACTTATAAAGAAGGGATATTAACTCGTGAAGCTCAAACATCAACTGGTTTAGGTGATGGAATTGCCATGCCCCACGCTAAAAATAAAGCGGTTAAAGAAGCAACCGTTCTTTTTGCTAAAAGTAATAATGGAGTTGACTACGACTCTTTAGATGGACAACCAGCTTACCTATTCTTCATGATCGCAGCTCCAGAAGGCGCTAATGACACTCATTTACAGGCCTTGGCCTCATTATCAAAATTGTTGATTAATCCAGATTTCGTTGCACAACTAAAAGAAGTCAACACACCAGATGAAGTTCAAGCGCTTTTTCAAGCAGCAGAAACAGAAAGAGAAGCAGAAGAACGACAAGAACGCTCAGCAGAAATCAAAGAAACAAATCGTACATTTGTTGTGGCAGTTACGGCTTGTCCAACTGGAATTGCTCATACTTATATGGCAGAAGATGCATTGAAAAAAATGGCAAAAGAAATGAACGTCGAGATTAAAGTAGAAACAAATGGTTCTGATGGAATCAAAAATCGCTTAACGACAGAAGATATTGCTCGCGCAGAAGGAGTGATCATTGCTGCTGATAAAAAAGTAGACATGAATCGCTTTAATGGTAAAAAATTAGTAAATCGACCTGTTAGTGACGGGATTCGTAAGACGAAAGAATTAATTACTTTGGCAACAAATGGAGAAGCACCCACCTTTCATGGCAATAACTCAGAAGAGGCTACTGAAAATTCTTCTGCTGAAGGATCGATCGGTTCAAGAATTTATAAAGACTTAATGAATGGTGTTTCCCATATGCTTCCTTTTGTTATTGGTGGAGGAATTGCGATTGCTTTGTCCTTTATGATTGATCAATTTATGGGTGTACCACAAGATAGTTTAAGTAAATTAGGTTCTTTTAATGAGCCTGCTGCTTGGTTTAATCAAATTGGTGGTGCTGCTTTTGGTTTCATGCTACCCGTGTTAGCTGGTTTTATCGCTTCAAGTATTGCAGATCGTCCAGGTCTAATTGTCGGTTTTACAGCAGGTGCTCTTGCTAATACAGGCGGTGCAGGTTTCTTAGGAGCCTTAATTGGTGGTTTCCTTGCCGGTTATGTGATCGTTTTCTTGAAAAAAGTCTTCAAAGGACTACCTAAATCGTTAGATGGGATTAAAACCATTCTTTTTTATCCAGTATTTGGTTTACTGATTACTGGTGGATTAATGCTACTAATTAATATTCCAATGAAAATTGTAAATGACGGTCTAAACGACTTCTTATCAGGGCTTAGTGGTACAAATGCAGCGTTATTAGGTGCTTTATTAGCAGGTATGATGGCCATTGATTTAGGTGGTCCTATTAACAAAGCTGCCTATGTCTTTGGTACAGCTTCTATCGCTTCAACCGTTGCTGAGGGCGGAAGTACAATCATGGCTTCTGTTATGGCTGGGGGAATGGTTCCTCCTTTAGCGATTTTTGTTGCAACATTGCTATTTAAACATAAATTTACAAAAGAGCAAAAAGACGCTGGTTTAACAAACTTAGTGATGGGGTTGTCTTTTGTTACAGAAGGAGCCATTCCTTTTGCTGCTGCCGATCCATTACGCACGATTCCTAGTTTTGTTGTGGGTTCTGCATTATCAGGTGCCCTAGTTGGTGGCTTTGGCATTCGTTTATTAGCTCCTCATGGCGGTATTTTCGTTGTCTTACTATTAAGTCACCCCATTTTATTCTTATTGTTTATCGCAATAGGTGCTGTCGTTTCAGCAATTATTTTGGGAATAGTGAAAAAGCCTGTCGAACAAAAAGAGGTCGTTTCAAAAACTGCCTAACATTATCTATCATGCAATACCTTAACAAACACAGGAAATAAAATAAAAAAAGAAATCAAGTGGAGTTGTAGATTCGCTTGATTTCTTTTTTCTATAATTCATTTTTATTCTACTGCTTCAACTGTTTGATTCACTGAATCTAAATAACTATAATCAAGAAAAACCACTCGTAGATGATTCGATGATTTTTTTAAATCAAAATAAGTAGAGGCCTCTTTTTGTTCTAAATTAGTAATGGTTATATCTTTCAGTTTTTCTTGTAGCGCCTGTAATGGTATCTTTTTAACAGATTCTTTCGGTAAGTAAAACCGTAATACTGAAGTAAACGTATCATAATTCTCGTCCAGCACATTGATTTCCAAAAATTGACGAATGTAAAATTCATAGGCTGACACTCCGCCATCAATCGCCAAATCAGGATTTAATACACGATAGTTCATCATTTTCTGGCTTTTTTGATCGATCCACGGAAAATATGCTTGTGCATTCAAGATTCCTTTGGTTCGGTTTTCTAAGTAACGCTTATGAACATAATCATAACTTCGCGTCACAAAATTAGTTGCCGATTTTTTTTCAACTGGCTGTAGTTGGTCATTTTGATACTGAACAGTTTGAATCATATCATCAACAAAAGCAAATTCAATAAAGGGCGCTCGCAAAACACCCACACCGTTATTCCATGCTAGTTGGTCAAACCCCATTTGGTCTCTAAAAAGTCGTTGAAAATTTTTATTAACATCCATTTGCCAATTTTCTGGAGAATTAAAAAGAGTGATTTTAACAACATCATGGTCTAGCTCTTCTATTTTTTGAACTTGTTGGACTTCTAAAAAAACTTGCTTAGGAATTATTTGAAAATAGATATTGGAATAATACATTTTCCAACAAGACGTCAATGATAACCCTCTAAAATCCACATCGTATCCAGCCAATTGATTACAATCAATAACAATTTCTTTTTCATTGTTATAGCGTTTCGGTAGGTTAGAAATTTCTTTTTCACTGTCAAATTTTCGTTTCTCAATTTTTTCAACATTATTGTACAAATATTCATCTAGTGAACGAATTTGAGCATAAATACCATTTTTTATGACGCGAGTATCAAAGTAATCTTCAATCATCAGAGCATTTTCTGAATAAATTTCGGTATCTATAATATTTCTCATAAAAAGTGTCAAGTTAGCTATATGAAGCTGGAATTCACCACCCTGACATTTCAGCTTTAGCCATAAATTTTCTTCCTCAGATAATGCTTGAATCTTGGCTTGCAATTCTTTTAAATCAAAATCAGTTGCTATCTCTGTTCCCCATTGAAAGGTTTTAGGGGTGGTTAAAATACGCACTAAACTAAGCCAATCTAGTATTTCTTGCTGTAAATCAGTTAAAGAGAACCCAGCTAATTGAGCAACCATGTACATTTTATTTGTTTTACTCATTTCTTCCACCTCATTCCTTACTCTAAGTATATCGGAAAAATCTGTTTACTTCATCTATTATCCTTAGTAATTAGATGGAACGATAATCAAGGCAAAAAAGTGACACCTATGATTTAGCTCATAGGTGTCACTTTACTAAATTAGCTATAGCAATAGAATGTTTCTAAAAACTCTAGGCAGATAACTTTTTTACTTCGTACTATTTTTAGGAATTAAAAATATCATAATCTAACTCTTTTTCGTCTGCTGCAATAATTAATGCTACCGTTGTATCTGCATCGACATTTAACAACGTTCTAAACATTCCTGAAAACCAGTCGATCCCTGCTAAAAGGGCAATACTTTCTGTCGGTAAATTCAGCATTGGCATAACAGTTGCCAGTGCCACCAAGCCTCCTCCAGGAACAACAACTGTTCCTAGACAAGCCAACGTTGACAATAGTACTGCTTGAACTAGCTGACCAATTCCCATTTGAATATTATAGAACTGGGCAAAAGTAATAATTGATAGTGATAAGAAAAGCGATAAACCATTACTGTTTAAGGTCATCCCCAGAGGAATCACTAATTTTGATATTCGATCACTGATTCCTAATTTTTCTTTACAGTCTTCAATTTGAATCGGTAATGTCACCGCAGATGATGTTGTAGTAAATGCCACTAAAGACATTCGCCACATGTTTTGGATCAATTTTTTTAAGCTTACTTTGCAATAAAGTGCCGTAATAATCAACCAAACAATCAAGAATAAAATCGCACTCAATCCTAATGTCAGTAAAAATTTCATTAAAGTCACTAATACTCCCGTACCAACATTTCCTATTACTGGTGCAATCAAACAAAACACACCGATGGGCGCTAATTTCATGATTAAAGAAACCATTTTCAGAATCACATTATTGAAGGAAGAGACAAAATCTAAAATCTGTCCATTTTTCCCTTCATTTTTGATAAGACTCAACGCTAAACCAAATAGTAATGAAAACATAATGACTTGAATCATATTCGCTTGTGCCATGGCTTCAATAATATTTTTAGGAATAAAACCAACGATAATATCATGGAGACTCTCTGTGCTTGATTGTATAGTCGTTGATTCAAAACCTTTAAATGCTATACCAACACCTGGTTTTAGGATTAAACCAAACACGACTCCAATCACAGCTGCTAAAACAGTGGAACCCATGAACCAAAGGAAGACTTTAAGTCCTATTTTACCCAATTCTTTGGCTTCTAATCCTCCTACAGCTTCAATCACAGCCCCCATAATTAACACAACAACAGACATTTGAATTAGCCGTAAGAATAAATCCCCAACAATTTTTAGGAATTCAACTTTTTCTTGAAAAATGAATCCCGCAGCAATACCTAATACTGTAGCTAACATTACCTGATTTGTCATACTCATTTTACGAATTTTGTCCATAAAAATTTCCTCACTTTTTGAATAATGACGGATAATTCTACTACAAATTAAACGATAATTGCTTATTAAATAGTGGTTTTCTTTTTGTTAAGATTAGCAATAAAGAATAATGTTGTACCTAAAACTAATAGAATAACCGCGATATAGAAGCCCATTACTTTTGAGCCTGTAGCATCAGAAATTGATCCTGTTAATGTTGGTGCAATAACAGAAGACATCATTCCGAAGAAGTTGAACACGCCTAATGTTGTTCCAACACCTACTTTAGGAGCGTTCTCTCCAAGCCAAGAAATAATAATTGGTTCTACTGCTAGTTTCCCTAAAAATCCGTATAAGATAAGAGCTACTAAAAGGAATGTTGAATTTGTCGCTTGAACAGTTAGTAATAACATTGCTGCTGCCAGAAATTCCAAGATAACAATAAACCTTACTTTTTTATCCATATATTTATCTGCTAATCGACTAAAGAAAAGAGCTCCTGGAATTGATGCAAAGGCAACCAATGAAGAAGAGAAACCAATCGCTGCTCCTTCAAACCCTCTTTCTGTTCCTAAAAAGTTAGGTAACCAAGTAACTGTCATATAATAAGCATAGCAAGTAGCAAAATATAAAATATAAGCAAATAGCATTTTGGGAGAGAATAATTTTTTAAATGATACATGTTCTTTTTTTACAACTTCTGTTTTAGCTTCTTTAGCTGCTATTTCTGCTTCTGCCGCTGCCGATTGAGCTAAAAAGGCTGCATCTTCTTTGTTTCCACGAATAATTAGCATAAATGCAATTAGCATACAAATAATCAATACAACTGAAATATACATCATAGTTTGCCAAGGCATTTTAAGTTGTACTACTAAGAAACTAGAAAGAATTAAACCAATCCCTGACCCCACTGCTGAACCGCTGTTGACAATAGCTGTTGAGAAACTTCTTTTTTCCTGTGGAATATTTTGAGAAGTTAAAGAATAAGCTGATCCGTAAAATGAACCACAGCCTAATCCAGCCAAAATACTACCTAAATAAATCATCGAAATGCTTGTTGCTTGCGAAATTAGAAGCGCTGCAATTCCAAAAACGATAAAGCCTGGAATCAATACTTTTTTCTTTCCAATCTTATCGACTAAAAATCCTGCTGGTATTTGCATAGCAACATAGCCTAAGAAATAAAAACTTGAAATTGATCCTAGTGCCGTATCTGAGATATTTCCTCCCAAAGATGCATTAATTTGTGGATAAGCTGGTGCTAAAGCGGAACGATAAACCCAAATCGTTACCCAGCCTGAGCAAAGTAAAATAATAATTTTTTTCCAATACTCCATACCGATACCTTTACTTTTTCTATCCATGTTTTTTCCTCCAACCTTACATTTTCTTTAAATCCTCAAAAAGTTTGTGCATTTACCTCCTATAAAAAAATGAAATCATTCATCATCCCACCTAATTGTAAGCGTTAACTAGAGAAGTCGCATCATTATCTTTCACAAACTTATCAAATTATTTGTGCAATTTAAACAATCATTTGATTATTTATACAAAGTGTTTCTATTGTGCATTCATTTCTGCAATCTTCAGACATTTCACTAATTTTATCTTCATGTCATCTTGTCTATTTTAAATAAAAAAAATATAATTTAGGGCATTTTGCACAAAACACTCTTGAATAGGAATGCGCTATCATTTAAAATAGGTACAAAAGGAGGATGTCGTTTGACTACATTAGAAGAATTACTTAAAATCCCAAGATTTTCTGATTTAACATTGCTTACACTACCAACCGAAGCAAATACTATTGTTGAAAGTATTGAGATTTCTGAAACACCAGATGTCGCAAATTTTATTCCTAAAAAAATTTTTCTTTTAACTACAGCAATGGTTTACAAAGATAAACAAAAAGACTTAATTGCCTTAATCGATTCTCTTAAAGAGCAGGAAGCTGCAGGAATTGGTATCAAAGTTGGCCGATTTATTGAGGCAATCGATCCTGAAGTGATTGCCTACGCCAACAAAATAAAATTCCCAATTGTTAAAATTCCCAGTACCCAACCTTTAGGTGCCTTGCTTCATCAATTATTGAACTATTTATGGAATACAAAAACAGAGCAACTTAGTTATGCCTTAGATATTCAAAAACGTTTTTCTGATTTACTAATTCACGATGTAAGTATAGCCAGATTTATTGCTGATTTCGGGAAAATGATTAACACGCCAGTTATCTTGTTGAGTCCTTATCGCAAAGTGATTGCCCATTCAAAACATTTTACTCAAACATCTAAGCCGGCAGAATACTATGTAGAACAGCTAGCTGCAAAATATGATTGTTGGATTGAGGACAACCATGCGTCATTTATTATCAACGATTTAAATCAAATGCCTCTGCAAATTGCTGGCTTTTCCGTTACATTCAATAGTTATTTCCCTCACTATTTGTTGATTTTAAATCCAGAACAAGTTCCTTATCCAATGTCAGAATTTGCAGTAGAACAAGCCTGCTTAGTGCTATCATTTATGCTTTATAAAAACCAAAAAATACAAGAATCCCTTGAATTACTGAAAAGCGATTTTTTAACACAATTAATCGAATCGCAACAAACACCTCATCAAACAAAACGTGATTGGTTAGATTTAGGTGCGAATTACGGCTTCAAAAAAAGTACGCAATATCAAGTTGTCTATGCTGCTTGTTATCAAACGTCAACAACTGCAACAAAAATTAAATACCAACAAGAAGAAAGTGATATTGCCTTCCAATGGTTGCAAGAAACATTACCCTTACGTGTTAAAAACATCAGTATTTTTAAAGTCAAAAACACAAATCATTTAGCGATTTTAGTCCAAAGTCGGGTAGATAATTTAGAAGCAGTTCTTAGAGAAGTATCAGTAGAACTCAGTGAAAAATTGCCTATCACGTTAACTTTCTCCTTAGGAAACTTATACGAAACAATTGAACAAATTGCTAGCTCATTTATTGAGGCCAAGACAGCTTATGAAGAAATGCTGACACTAACAGAACTTAAACTGACCCATCGCTACCTCCCAAAAGGAATGAAAAGTTTATTTGAAAAAATGAGCCTTGAAGATATCCATTATTTCTGCGAAACTACCTTAAAGGAATTAGCTTATCCAATCGAGGACTCTTTTATTGAGCTACGGAAGACATTACAATGTTACCTAAGTTTCCAATGTGAGATTTCAAAAACAGCGAAAGAGATGTTCTTACACCGCAATACAATCAAATATCGTATCGATCATTGTGCCAAACTGCTTGGAAAAAACATTCAAGACCCAACGAATAGTTTGAACTTACGATTGGCTTTAGAGCTTTCTGATCGCTCTAATCAATAGTTACTAAAAAAGAAGTTAAAAAAGAGAAATTCACTCTTTTTTAACTTCTTTCGCTTTATCTTAGCCAGTTATTCTTGTACCCGCTTTTCCTAACAGGGCTTGGTCAGCTTCCTCTAAGGAACAAATAATTGCCGTTTTCCCTTGCTCTGCAAAAGCAATTGCGGCTTCCATTTTCGGCCCCATACTTCCATCAGCAAAATGGCCTTGCTCCATATATTTTTGGGCTTGTTCTACTGAAATGGTTGCCAACTTCTCTTGATTTTCTTTGCCATAATTAATATAAACATTACTTACATCTGTCAGCATCATAAATACATTGGCATCAATTTGTTCTGCTAATTTTTTACCTGTTCGATCCTTATCAATTACAGCTTCAATCCCTTTTAATAAGCCATTTTGACAGCGAGTAACTGGGATGCCACCCCCACCACCAGCAATCACAATCGTATTTTGATTTAACAAATTAACAATTGCGTCTACTCCGTGAATGGATTTAGGTTTAGGCGAAGGAACAACTCGACGATAACCACGTCCAGCATCTTCCATCATGACCCAGTTTTTTTCTTGCTCTAATTGTTTTGCTTCACTTTCAGAATAGAAAATACCAATTGGTTTCGTTGGATGATCGAACGCTTCATCCTGTGCTGAGACTTCTGTTTGAGTTAATAACGTAATTACATTACTGGTTAGTCCTCTTTCTTCTAGCGTATTCTTCAAACTTTGTTCTAACATATACCCAATAAATCCCTGTGATTCAGCATTACAGACATCTAATGGAAACGGAGGAACAACTTCTTTCGCTTCTTCATTTTGTCTTAAAATATTGCCCACTTGCGGACCGTTTCCATGTGTTAGTACAATTTCATAATCTAATTCTTCTATTTTTGCCACTTGTTCAGCACTTATTTTTACATTCTCTAATTGAACTTCCAACGTTGCTTCTTGATTTGGTTTTAAAATCGCATTACCACCTAATGCAATCACTACACGATTTGCCATAGAAATCCTCCTTCATTTCCCCCTAAAATAAGCTACTGTTCCTAAAAATCCAGCCAATAAATCTATCCCCGAAGTATGACCGAAATTAATTACTGCTTCAACCCCTAGTTTCATTTGTTCCTGACTACATTCTTCTACCAATAATTGCATTAAATCTTTTACTGGCCTGCTAAATCGTCCTACTATTCCGCACTTTAAATAATGCAGACTGACATCTGTTGTAGGTGATGTCGTTGCTCTCAACTCTTCATGTAAAAGTAGTTTCACATTTTTTGAGTTTTTTTTCAACAGAGTCATTGCAGCTAAATGCCCTAATAACATGTCATCCCCAGTAGTTGTTAAGCCTGGTCCCCGTCCTAAAAAAAATGCCACACCGCGCCTTTGCTCTTCAATTTGTTCTGACGAAAGCATAGAAATAGCATGCATAAATGGGTTTTCTACTTCGATTAATTCAGTCAAAGAACGCTGAAAGCCAGTTTCTTTTTTCAATTTTTTGCAATAGAAAGTGAAATATTCCATTGCTGATTCCATCCATTCTCCTGAGTGTTCAATTTCTGAAGTATACGTTTCCCCATGAGTCAAAATTAAGTGATGGTCTGAAAAAGAAAGCCTCTCTTTCCCCCAAAGAAGTGAGTCCCCCATTTTGATTGTTGCTCTGATGTTGAAAAAATCATTTCTATTCAGATAAATGCCATTTGGTAAAAAAGGATAGTCAGTGGTCGTAACAACCACTAACTCTTTTTTCTCTTCAGTTTGAAGATTAAAACTATTTTTATATATGCTATGAACGTGCCAATTTTGATAGGCAAATGATTCATTTAGTAAATACTGGTCAATAGCTGCTACGTTAATAAACATTTTTTCACCTTATTCAGCAAAACCTAATTTCTTAGCATAAGCTAGCACAGCTTTTTCAAAACAGTCGATTGGAGGAGTTACGGTTCCTGCACCGATTTGACCTAAGCCGGCTTTTTTATTGGCAATTCCTGTATTGATTACAGGCAAAATACCTGTTTCTACGACTTTCCTAGCATCTATTCCTAAACAAATCCCTTTGAAGTCCCATGTTGGAACTGGGAAGTTTGGATTACTATCGATACAAATTTCCGTCATCTCATTACTTGTATTTAAAGCATCATAAAAGCCGCCTGAACCGACAAATCGAGTCACAGCTGGGGCAGCAATCATTGCCATCCCACCTACTCCAAAAGTTTCTGTAATTGCGCTGTCACCCATATCTGGTGCAGCATCGGCTTCACTAAATCCAGAGAAATATAATCCTTGTGGCGTGTTGACTGGTCCTGTGAACCATTCATCACCCATACCTGCAATACGGATCCCAAATTCATAACCATTTCTGCACATTGCTGTCACAATCGTTCCCTCTTCAATTAATCTAGCACCATCCATCACTGCTTTAGATGCTGCCATCATGATATTTAGGAAGAATTGATCTGTATCTGCTAAAAATTGGATGACTTCTTCTTTCATTACTTGATCAATCTCTTTTAGCCCTACAATACTCGGTGCTACTTCTTTTAAGAAAGCAAGAGAGGCTGCAATATTTCTTTGATGAAATTCATCTCCCATTGCAATAGCTTTCGCTACTAAGACATTAATGTTAATACCTTCTTCTTTCGTTTTTAAAGCTGCACTTAAGACCGGCGCTAAAGTATCTCTCATCCATCTTAAACGATTAATCACTTCCGGAGAATACGCCCCAAAACGCAATACAGCTCCTATTCCCTCATTCATTGTACAGAAGGCATGATTACCATCCGTTTTATTTTCAACCACTAAAACAGCCATATTACCAGAAGTAATGCCTCCCATTGGTCCGACTGCATTAACATGATGACAAGGAATTAGCTTTACTTCTCCATTTGCCAACATATCTCTAGCTTCCGCTTCTGTTTCACACCATTCTTCAAACAAAACAGCCCCTACACAAGCACCTTGAATTGGATCAACCATTTTGTCATACGTAATTGGAGGTCCAGCGTGAAGTAATACTTTTCCTTCATTTAGCTGACTAATAACTGATTTAGCTGGAACAACATCTAATAAGAAAGGAGAACCAGCAACAATTTTTGCGGCTACCGCTTGGTTTGCTTCATCGATTGTTTTATATACCATTTTTTTCGTCTCCTTATTTATCCAATTCAACTTTATTTAGAAATTGCAATGCTTTTTGCAAAGTAATGTTGCCACCAGCAATCGGTTGCCAATCATACTGGATTACTTTTCCGCCATGATTTACGATTGCTTCTGAAAAACTTCGTAACCCAATATTGATAAAAGATTGGTTCGTTAACAATGCCAACATTTTTTCTGAAGGTTCGATTTTTACTTCTTTATCTACAGATTGAGAAATAATTGATTTTTCATCAGAATCTAAAGAATGGCCCAATATTCCTAATGCCAAACGAACGGCTTGCGCATTACTATCACAAAGAATAGTACCCGCTTGTTCCATAATCGCTGTTTGCTCATGAATATTTTGAGGATCTTCATCTGTCCCAACAATGGTAGCAATGACAACCAAGTCTCTGCCTTCTGCTTTGGCTGTCTCTTTGATTGACTTAATCGTTGGTGCTAATTCTTGAGCCATGTTTTGATGAGAACCATAGCCTAGCACGATGTCTAAAAGAATAATCGCTGTTTCAGCATCTTTTCCAGCAGTTTCTAACATCTCTTTGCGTTTCGTTGGATCAATCATCGGATGCGGTTTTCCTTGTGTATAGATATCGTCGCCTAAATCAATGATTTCATGCCCTTCGACTTTTAAAATAAAGCCAGCAGGAGTCGCTGGGTTTTCAGCTAAACCTAACCCTTCTTCTAAAAGCATCGCTGCTTCATAGGCAAGAGTTCCTCCTGAATAAAGCCCTTTAACAAATTTTTGCTGAGAGCTAAAAGTATTTTCAGGAATTAGTAACGTTTCTTTAATTGGAACAACGGGTTCTTTCTTTAACAATTGAACAGCTATTTCAGCGGCTTCTTCCAATGTGTACGCATGATAAAGATTTTCCTCATGGTTAACTGGTTTTTCTCCCAAGAAAATTGTAACAGCTGGTTTTGAAAGACTTCTTAATAGACCTAAGACTTCATCACGTACTTCTGGTGCAGGTGGTTTTGAAATCACGACGATTACTTCAGTGTTAGTATCTTTCTCTAACGTAACAATGCTATCTTTTAAAGTAATACCTCCGATTTCAGCTTTTAAATCGCGTCCACCGGTTCCGATTGCGTTTGTTACACCACCACCAAGTTTATGGATAAGCGTTGTTACTTCTTGAATCCCAGTTCCAGAAGCACCTACAACACCAATTTTTCCTTTACGAATAGCGTTAGTGAAAGCAACAGGAATTCCATTAATAATTCCTGTTCCACAATCTGGTCCCATTAGTAACAAGCCAGCATCATGAGCTTGCTCTTTTAGACGTCTTTCGTCTTCGGTTGAAATGTTGTCACTAAAACAAAAAACATGTTTGCCTTCATCTAATGCTTTCTCAATTTCCAGTGCCGCGTGTGTGCCAGGAATAGAAAAAACTGCAACACCGGCATCTTTTCCTAAATCAAAAGCTTTATCCCGTGTTTTAACGACTTCTTCATTCGCATTGTCACCGCCACCTTTTGTCTGTTCCTCTAAAAAGGCATCTATTTCCGTTAGTACTTGCTCAACTAGCGAACTATTTTCAATATCTAAAACAATTGCCATATCATTAGAAGAAGCTGCTTCTAGTTCATCCGTATACAATCCACCTGTTTTAAAAATATCTTTATTCGCAGGAGTTCCCATCATCACAGAAACATTTTCAACGCCTTCTAATGTATTTAATTTATTCGTTAATAGCATTAAGACAATCGAGTCTTGGTAACTATTTTCCTTTATAATCGTGTGTAGCATCAACATTCCTCCGTTGCTCTATTTTGCAAAAATCACTATTCTGCAAATTTGTTCTTATGATCGTAACGATCATAATGAATATCATCACTAACTAAATAGTTGTAAATATCATCTACAATTTCAATTCCTTCTGCTTCGTAATTCTTCTCACGCATTCTGCCACGTTCACCAGGATAGTTTACTTCTTTAAACCCAGGACTAGGCGCTATTGCTTTTATTTCATCTAACATTGCTGAAATATTTTTTTTGAAGGTTTCTAGCCCAATAAAGAATTCTGGATTAATAACTATATGAAGCTGACCCAGTTCTCTTCCTTTCGATAAATCGTGATACATAGATGAAACATGCTTGCCAAAAGGTACTCCTAACAAAATACCAGATAAAATATCGACCATCATCATTAATCCGTAGCCTTTAGGTCCCGAAATCGGTAACAGCGCATTTACTTTGGTAGAGTCTGTCGTTGGATTTCCTTCTTCATCTACCGCCCATGAATCTGGGATTGCTTCTTTTTTAGAGCGAGCATGCAAAATTTTCCCCCAGGCTTGAACAGTCGTTGCCATATCAAAAGTAATCATCCGGTCATCGTTGCTAGGTGCAGCAAAAGCAATTGGATTTGTTCCAAAATAAGGTTCGCTTCCACCGAAAGGAACAACCATTGGATCTGATTGACAAACAGAAAGAGCCACCATATCTTGAGCCGCAGCCATTTCAACGTAATAAGCCAAAGCACCACTATGAGAGATGTTGCGAGCACCAACTACTGCAACACCATTTTCTTTTGCCATTTCAATCGCATGATCCATTGCTAACTTCGCAGCAACAAAGCCCGAACCATTATCTCCTTCAAAGACACCGCAACTAGGGCCTGTTTGGTCAAAAGAAAATTTTGGATTATTTGTAATGCCACCTTTTGCTATTCGTTCTGAATAATACTCGACCCGCATTGCACCATGTGAATGAATACCCCTAGCATCAGCAAAAGTTAACACGTCACTTACAATTGAAGCATGCTCTTCTGATAACCCAGCTTTATTAATTTTATTTTTAATTAACTGATGTAACTCTGTTTTACTTACTTTCATTATAAAAATCCTCCTTTTCTTTTTTCCTTTTTATTTTTCGATTAAAAAAATTACTTTTTCTCACCAAACGCATTCGTATTTTCGTAGTAATCAAAATGGATGTCATCACTTATCAGATAGTCATAAATATTTTTTACTACGTTGATTCCCGAAGCCAAAGCTTTTTCATAGCTAATTTGATTGATTTCTCCAGGATAATAGACTTGATCAAAACCATTTGCTGGCGGAATGCTGTGTAATTCTGTTACCATGCTGTCAATCGTTTCTTTAAAGACTTCTAAATTAGTAAACCGTTTAGGATCGATCAAAATATATAATTGACCTAAATTTCTTTTTTCTGTTAAATCATCATACATAGAAGAAACATGTTTGCCGAAAGGTAAGCCTAGTAACATCCCAGCCAAAATATCAACCATCATCATTAAACCATACCCTTTAGGTCCAGCAATTGGCAATAAACCATTAACAGCATATGGATCGGTAGTTGGATTCCCGTCTTTGTCTACTGCCCAAGTGTTTGGAATTTCTTTGTTTTTTGACCGAGCATCTAGAATTTTTCCCCAGGCTTGGACTGTTGTCGCCATATCAAATACGACCGGTTCATGATTTTTTCTAGGTGCTGAAAACGCAATTGGATTTGTTCCAAAATAATTTTCTTTGCCACCAAAAGGAACCACCATCGGATCAGATTGACACATAGCAATGCCAATTAGTTCTTCTTGAGCCGCTTTTTTTACATAATACGATAGAGCTCCACTATGAGCCATTTTAGAAATGCCTACAACAGCTACACCGGATTCTTTTGCCATTTCAATCGCATGTTCTAATCCTTTAAGAGCGACATATTGACCGACACCATTGTCTCCATGAACAATACCCGAACTAGGCCCAGTCTTTTCAAACTCTATTTTGGGATCAAGTGTTACTCCGCCTTTAGAAATTTGTTCAGCATAATATTCAACTCTGACAGCACCGTGAGAGTGAATCCCGCAAGCATCCGCAAATACCAAATGTGTCGCCACTTCAGTTGCATGTTCTTTTTTTAATCCTGCCTTCTCTAATTTGTTTTGGATTAAATCATGCAATTCTTCTGGTTTCACTGCAACAGTTTCATTCATTTTTCTACTTCCTCTTCAATTAAATTTCTGGGTCACGATTACAATCTTTTGAATAGACATACATCAATGGTTCTTCTCTTCCGACAGCATAAGCTGCTTGCTGTACATAAGAGCTCATAAAGATATAGTCTCCTTTTTCCACTGGCATCCATTCGTTATCTAAGTTGTACATTCCTTGACCAGAAAGCAAATAAGCTCCATGTTCTTGATAATGCGTTTCAATATAACCATGACTTGCCCCTGGTTCAAATGATAGAATGTGGAAATTCATATCAAAACCTAAATCTTTCGGTAAGAAATCCCATAAAAGAACATCTTTCATCCCTTCGTATTCAATTGGTTCTAGGTCATTTACATTGCCCACCACTTTATGCGCTTTATATCCTTCTAACGGTTGATAACGTTTTTTATACAAGAAAATTTCTGTATCTTCTGCTTGTCCATTTTCTAAATACATTAAAGTACTCTCAGGTAAATAAACATAGCCACCTTTTGTTAATTCATGACTTTCAATGCCATCACTTACTTTTAATGCACCATCAATGACATAAACAATCGTTTCAATTCCTTCTCCACCAAAACCACGAGCATTTTTTCCATCTTTGTGCATTGTGATAATATAATCAACAAAATTCGCTCCTAATTGTTTAGAGCCTAAAATTGAGCAATCACAATTTTCAAAGCCAGGAATCACATTATTGACTAATCCTTCGTGAGTAATTAACGCATAATTATTTTTTTTAATTACTGATCGAGAAGACAATAAACCATCTAAATAACCCATCTTACCGTTTTTATAACCCATTTTTCTTTTCCTTCTTTCTTTTATTTGTAAGCTAGTTCATATAACGTACTAGCTAAAACTTTAACCCCTGCAACTAAATCATCTAATTTTGTTTCTTCTGCTGGATTATGGCTAATCCCATTAATACTTGGTACAAAGATCATTGCTGTTGGAAAATGTGGTGCAATTATTTGAGAATCGTGTCCAGCACCACTATGCATCAACTTGTATTTCATTTTTTCAGACTGTGCTGCTTTTTCAATTGTCGAAACAATTGTTGCGTCCATAGGAACTGGTGCTTCATCCATCCATAAATCAATATCAATTGCTAAGCCATGTTTTTTTGCAATTTCTTGCATCAGTGCTTCGATTTCTTCAGTGAAAGAAGCTAATGCAACGCTATCGGTATGACGACAATCCATTGTGAATAGCACTTCTCCTGGAACAACATTCACTGTATTCGGTTTCGGTTCTACTTTTCCAAAAGTCAGAACAAGTGGATCGCCAACCTCTAATGCACGATTGATCGCTTCATAACAAATTTCTGAGAATCCATAAACGGCATCCTTACGATAACCCATTGGCGTTGTTCCTGCATGATTTGCTTCGCCCTTCAAAACAATCGTATAGCGTTTTTGACCTGCAATATTATTTACGACACCAATTTGTAACTCTTCTTTCTCCAAAACATTTCCTTGTTCAATATGAATCTCAACAAATGCTTTGATATCATCTCTTTTTTCCTTTTTTTCATCTCTGAAATCAAAACCACAACGTTTCATTTCATCGATAAATTTCAACCCCTCAAAATCCGCAATTTCAAGAACATCTTCTTTTTTCGCTTCTTGGACGAAATTTTTACTCCCCCAAAATACGGTTGGAAAACGACTTCCTTCTTCTTCCGCCATTGAGATAACTTCCAGTGAACGTAGCGGTTTCCCATGTGTTTCAAGTAAATATTGAATTGCTAGATAGGCGGCAATGACACCAAATTGTCCATCTAACGTACCACCATTTACAACTGTATCAATATGAGAACCTGAAAGAATCGTTTCTTCTGGATACTTTGTTCCCTCGACTCTCCCAAAAAGGTTTCCTACTTCATCAAATGAAGCAGACATACCGATTGCTTCTAACTTTTCTTTAACAGTATTTTGTGCAGCTAACCAAGAATCGGAGTAAAGTAAACGAGTCATGCCTCCCGTCGGAGCATTTCCTATATTAGATAGACAATCTATATTTTCTTTTAGTACTTTTTCTAAATCCATTCATTTCATCTCCTTCTTTTATTATCATAACCATTGTAAGCGGTTGCCCATTTGTGCACACTGGACATATTTCACAAATTAACTCCTATCTTTGTGCGAATTAAACATAATTGCTCGATTTAATTCGTTTAAAATAAAGACAAGTTCGTGAAATAGGAGGATTTTATGAAAAAACAAGTCGTTCAATATGCGCAATTAGACCAATTAAATTTATGTATGACTTTCTATTCTCAGCAGATATTCTCTTCTGCCAAGGCAACAATTCTTTATCTACATGGAGGTGGGTTACTTTACGGAAATCGTGATGACTTACCTACGGAAGTTATTGAACTCTTTTTAAAAAATGGCTACAACCTTTTAACAATCGATTACCCTTTAGCACCTGAAGTAAAACTTCCAACAATCTATGCTTTTTTGGAACAAGCAATAGATTGGTTTCAAGCTAACTATCAAAAACAATTGAAGATAAAAACGTCTGATTACTTTTTGTTTGGACGTTCTGCTGGCGGTTATCTCGCCTATCTGTTATCGGCTAGACATCGTTGCCATAAACAAAAAGGATTAATTAGTTTTTATAGCTATTATGAATTGACCTTACCTGAATTAAACCAGCCTAGCCCTTATTATCAAAAGTTTTCTAAAGTCTCTCCTTTAGAGGCGCAAGCATTGATTCGTTCTGCTCCTTTTACAGCGGCGTCAATTAATGAAGGTTTTTCTCTCTATTTATCTGGAAGACAATTTGGAAATTGGTTAAATTATTGCTTAGCATCTATTCCTGAAAAAAGAAACTTTAGTTTAACAGAAAATGAATTACTAGACCTTCCACCAACATTTTTAACTCATAGTGTGGCAGACCAAGACATCCCTGTACATTCATCAAGAAATGCTGCTAGAAAAATTCCTTTTGCTACGTATAAAGAAATCGAAAAATTACCTCATGATTTTGACAATAATTTAGCACACCCAGAAAGTTTGCAACTATATCATAACGTTATTTGCTGGATGAATGGAGTACAATCTCTTTGATTTTATCATATTTACAAGGCAGTACACAGGTCGTAAACTAAAACCGTGTTAATCCAAATAAATTGATTACCATACAAAAAAGGGCTACCCAAAGATTTAATTTGGGCGGCCCTTATCACTGGAAAGTAATTATCTAAATTCCAATTTATTTTTCAGTTGCTGATTCTGTTACGACTTCAACAGCTCTCTTCATACGAATATCATGTTTTAACATATCTTCAGTTAAGACTTTTTTCACTTGTGCAACTGGCATGTTATATTGTTCAGCTAATTCACTGATTTCTTTATCCATATCTTCTTGTGTTACTTCAATGTTCTCAGCATCAGCAATTGCTTCGATAACAAGATTTGTTCTTGTACGAACATCTGCTTCACCTTCAAATTGTTTATGCAAGTCTTCTTCAGTTGAACCAGTTAATTGATAATACATATCTGGTGCAATTCCTTGACGTTGCATATTGTTCAAGAATTCGTCCATTGAACGGTGTACTTCATCATGAACCATTACATGTGGAAGTTCTACGATTTCTGCATTGTCAACAGCTTGACGAATAGCAGCTTCGTCTTTGGCTTCTGTTGCTGCTGCTTCTTTAGACTCTGTTAATTCTTTACGATATTTTTCTTTTAATTCGTCTAATGATTCAACTGAATCATCTACGTCTTTAGCAAATTCATCATCTAATTCAGGTAATTCTTTTGCTTTTACTTCGTGAATTTTCACTTTGAAAATAGCTTCTTTACCTGCTAAATCTTCTGCTTGGTAATCTTCTGGGAAAGTAACTTTCACTTCAACATCTTCGCCAGCTTTTTTACCAACTAATTGTTCTTCAAAACCTGGAATGAATGAGTTAGAACCTAATTCTAGAGAATGGTTTTCACCTTTTCCACCTTCAAAAGCTTCGCCTTCTAAGAACCCTTCAAAATCAATAACAGTAGTATCGCCTTCAACTGCTGCTTCGTCTTCTTTGATTACTAATTCAGCTTGTGCTTCTTGTTCACGTTTGATGCGAGCATCTACGTCTTCTTCTGTTACTTCACGGTCTTGTTTTTCAACTGTTAAGTTTTTGTATTCACCTAATTTAACTTCAGGTTTAACAGTTACTTCAGCAGTGATAATCCAATCTTGCCCTTTTTCCATGCTTTCAACATCAATTTTTGGTTGAGAGACAGGACTAATTCCTGCTTCTTTAATTGCTGCTTCATAAGCTTCTGGCAATACAGCATTTAATGCATCTTCATATAATGCAGCTTCGCCGTACATACGGTTAAATACTTGACGAGATACTTTCCCTTTACGGAATCCAGGGACATTTAAGTTCTTTTTCACTTTATTAAACGCTTGTGTTAATCCTTTTTCTACCATTGCAGGTTCGATAGAAAAAGTTAATACGCCATCGTTAGTACCTTTTTTTTCAAATTTCGCAGACATTTGTTTCCCTCCGAATAACTTAATTTTATACATGATTTTATTTTATGCATACCTTTAAATAGTACACTATCCCTTATAAAATGTAAACATTTTAAGCGATAACTACGGGAAATTAATTGAAAAATTAGTAGCGAATAAAAAGATACACAGACTTTTCTTAAAAATAATATTTGTTCCCTATTATCAAAATAGACTATTTGCCTAATCAGTGATTAGACCTGAAAACTATAGTAGAAATCTCCTTTTAAACCCATTCTCGAATACTTCCTTTTGCATTATGCTATTCTTCATACTCTTCTTCATCATCCACTTCTGGTATTATGATACTCTCTACCGCATTCCGACCAGTCTCTTGTAAAAAAAGCGCAAGCTCATCAACCGTATCCAGAGTTGAAACAGCCGCTTCAATAACCATCGCTAAATTCAATCCAGAAATAACTCTCATTTGTGGATAGTCATTCAATTTCATCATGGCTACATTACAAGGGGTTCCACCTTTTAAATCAGCAATAACCAAAACAGGTTCTTTTCCAATTTTATCCAAAACTTGATTCAATTTTTGTTGCGTTCCAGACAATCCATCTTGCTCACTCATGGAAATAACTTCTGCAGAAATTAAATCTCCTACAATCATTTTAGCTGATTGTAAAGTTTCAGATGCCATATTCCCATGGCTCATTAAAATTAAACGTGGCTTCATTTTTGTAGTCTCCTTTTTTATCAAATACATTTTTTGCTGATCGTCCTTTGATCTATAACAGATAATTCCACTAAATAATCTAGATTTATTTATGCTGTACAAAAATAGACTCTCAACATGGCAACACTATGAACCATTGGGAATCTATTTTGAGTAACATTAATTTTCATTTGCTAGTATATCTGAAATTTTATACTGATATTGTGTCAGTAACTTCTTCGCATGTTCTAAATCCGTATTGGTCTTAATCATAACTATTGCTTCTGGTACATGGTTCTCTGCTTTTTCTAAATATTTTTTAGCTACTAACGCATCAACCTTTGTTGCTTCGCAGATAATATTGATTGAACGCTGGACTAACTTTTCGTTGGTTGGTTGAACATTAACCATCAAATTTTGATAGACTTTACCTGCCTTTACCATAATTCCAGTAGAAAGCATGTTTAGCACCATTTTTTGAGCCGTTCCAGCTTTCATGCGAGTTGAACCAGTAATGACTTCTGCACCTACTACAGGAGCAATCCCGATAGCTGCCAAATGATTCATTTGACTGTTTTTGTTACAAGTTACAGCAATCGTGAGAGCACCAATTTCTTTGCCATATTCAATTGCTCCAATAGCATATGGCGTTCTTCCACTAGCTGCGATCGCAATAATGACATCTTTGCTTGTCAATTTGACTGCTTTCAAATCCGTTTTAGCCAAATCTTTAGAGTCCTCTGCCCCTTCCACCGCCTGAAACATTGCTCCCTCTCCACCAGCAATGATACCAAATGCTCGTTTTGGAGAAACACTATAGGTCGGTGTCAATTCAATAGCGTCTAGCGTCCCTAAACGACCAGAAGTTCCTGCACCACAATAAATCAAGCGGCCGCCTGTTTGATATCTTTCAGATGCTCGATCAATAGCCGCTGCAATATCAGGTAAAACTTTTTCTACAGCGAATGCTACTTTTCGATCCTCATTGTTAATTATTTTTACCATGTCTAATGTTGATAACTGATCAATTTCCATGCTGGCATCATTTCTTAATTCGGTTGTCAGCTCCTCTAACTTCATCCTGGTACACCTACTTCTCTTTCAATTTCTCTACAAGTTTTCTTGTATTAATCATATTTTTTTCCACCACTGTATCTAATTCATCTTGAATAGATCCTAAATATAAAACATCTCCAACCGCCATCGTAGAAGCAATCGATGCAATGGCTCCTACTCGCAATAAATGTTCATTTTCCGGTACTAACAAAATAATGTCACCTAGCTCTGTGATTCGTTCACTTGAATTCCTAGTAATAAAAACAACTGGCGTACTATTCTGTTTAGCAATCTCACAAGCAATCAAGACTTCCTTAGAATGACCACTATATGAAATAGCAATCAAAACATCTTTTTGAGTAGAATAATTCAAAAATTCAAACTGCATGTGTACATCGTAATTAAAAACAGCTCTTTTTCCTGCTCGATTAAATTTGTGATACAAATCATAGGCTGTTAGCGATGAGGAACCAATTCCCATAAGATAAATAGTTTCAGCTTTTTTTATTTTTTCAATACTTTGGGTTAAATCATTTTTATCAATCAAACTAAACAGATCCGCTACTGTAGAGTTTAAAAGTGATTCTACTTTCGCACAAACCATCTCAATTGAATCATCGGAAGAGACAATTGGATCAATCATAGTTGGTGTCTGCTCGGCGCCTTTTTTAGTGGCAATAGACAGTTTCATTTCTTCCCAACTATCAAAGCCAAGAGATTTTGAAAATCGTGTCACTGAAGCAGGGGATGTCTCACTATTTGATGCAATTTCATTGGCTGTTAATGAAAGAACCAATGTTGGATCTTTTAAAATGTAATTAGCTATTTTTTTGTTTACTTTTGAAAACCCTTTATATTTTTGTCTGATAATTCTGATTGCATCCATTATTTTTCATCCCCACTTCTCTTATTTAATAAAATTGGTAATTGATTCATCCGATTCAGAAGGAATCATTTGAGCAGTAATTTTTATCCCATTTCCAATCATCTGATTGATTAGTTGAATGTCTTCCTCGGTTAAAGCAACCGATTTTTTAATTGCTTTGCTGCCTTCTTTTTGTGACATATTCCCTACATTAAATGTTTTTAGAGGAATTCCAGCTTCAATCAATTCAAACATATCTTTAATGTCTTTGGTAATCAGAAATACTTTTTCTTCCTCATAATTTCCGGCTAAAATTTTTTCAATCGCTTTCCTTTTTGATAGGATAGACAATTTCACTCCTGCTGGCTTTGCCATTTTTAATGCACCTATTTGTAATTGATCTTTAACTGCCAGATCATTCACAACCATAATTCTTTGTGCTCCTAAGGTATTCGTCCAAACAGTTGCCACTTGACCATGGATCAAGCGCTCATCCACTCTTGCGTGCGCTATTGCCATACTTTTCACCCTTTCATTCTATAATATATGACCCATCCAAGAAGAAATCCCTTGAAAATTTCCTAAAAGCATTCCTAATAAAATTAAAACAAAAATTAATCTTGTTGAATTCATTTTCTTTTTGCCTAATAACCAGTATGATAACATGACAATCCCTAATGGAATCAAGGCTGGCAAAATTTTATCTAACATTTCTTGAATTGACAGTGTCACTTTTCCCATTTTAAATACTAAATCTAGTTTATAGGTAATAACCGACGGAATCAATCCACCCACCACAGTTAATCCTAGTATTGCAGCTGCTTGTGTTAACATTTTCATTTTGTCAGCAAATTCTGTGGCAATTTTTTTCCCTTGATGATAGCCAATCCAAGTAAACTTATAGCGTACCCATAGAACAGCAATCCCTGCAATCAATGGAATAGCTAATCCAAAAGCCTGTCCTCCTTGGGCCATATAAGCGGCAATCGAAAAAATAATCGCACGATAGATTGCAATAAAAATCGTATCTCCAACTCCTGCAAAAGGACCCATTAATCCTGTTTTTAAGCCTGTAATTGCTGCTTCATCTTCTATTCCAAATTCTTCTTCTAGCGCCATATCAGCTCCAATAATTAAATGAGACATCGCTGGAGTCGTATTAAAAAATCCTAACTGTGTTTTGAGTGCCTTCTTCATTTTCTCGGGGTTATCTCCATATAATCGTTTAAGCGCTGGCATAATTACATAAGAATAGCCTAACCCTTGCATTTTTTCATAGTTCCAACCCCATTGTAAACTAAAAAGATTACGCAAATAAACTTTATCAATATCTTTTTTAGTTAATTTGTTAGTCATCGATTTCTACCTCCTCATCCTCTTCATAAACAATAGTACCAGTTGTTGAAACGGCAGATTTATTGTTTTGGTTCATTACGTAAATCGCGGCTAAAGCTAGTCCAATCAATGCTACACCTAATACAGAGAAAAATTCTGCTCCATAAGCTAGTAGAACAAAACCAATAATAAAATACGGCCAAAACTTTTTAATTGGCAGATAGCGCATCAAAATAGCAATACCCATCGCTGGCAAAATCGCACCTGCTGCTTTTAAACCATTCATTACCCATAGAGGAATCCATTCGTTGATTACTTTAACCACATGTTCTCCAAAAAATAAACCAATAAAAACTGGTAATACTCTGGAAACTGACCAAGGAATTATTCCGAAAACATTGCATCGCTCAACCCCTCTGTAATTACCATCCTCAGCATATTGATCCGCTTTATGTTGAAAAAATGTGTTTGTCATTCGACCAAGAATATCCAATTGGGTTAGTAACAAACCAATCGGTACTGCTATGCCTATGCCATATTCAGCTCCTTGTCCTGAAATAATAGCATAAGCGGTTCCCATAATTGCTCCCGATAAAAAATCAGGTACTGTTGCTCCGCCATAAGTTGCTACACCTAACGTCATCAGCTGCAGAGTCGCGCCAATCATTAAACCTGTTTGAATATCCCCAAAAACCAATCCAGTAAACGTTGCAGCAAATAGTGGTGTGTAAGGACCAATCTGAATAGATATTTGATCTAACACACCAACAACAGTATAAATACATAAAATGAGAATGATACCAATAGAGACTTCCATTTTTTACCCTCCTTGAATTCGCTTTCTTTTCTACAAACAGAGTATACCACGTAAGAAATTACATTTCAATATAAATTAAAATAGATACAATAAAGAAATTCCATTTCTTTATTGTGTAAAAAAATAGGCATCTGAGACATACTTCAAAAACTAATGTCTCAGATACCTATTCATCGAACAAACAGTTAAATTAGAAGCAGTTCCTTCTAATCTAAGTCCATACTTTCCAAATCAGATTACTTATTATTATAAGCATCCCGCAAAGTTGCAATATCAATTTTTTTCATTTTGTACAATGCTTGCATTACCCTATTTGCTCGAACTGGGTCGGAATAATCTATCAATGTGTTCATATCTCTAGTAGCAATCTGCCAGTAAACACCATATTGATCTTCCATCCAACCGCAAGGCCATTCTTTCCCTTTAGCTGTAACTTCTGCCCAGATTCGATCAATCTCTTCTTGATTTTCACAATAAACACAGAAAGAAGTCGCCATCGTAAAATCAAAATCATGTTTCCCCGCACTATCCATTACACGAAATGGCTGTCCACGCAGAGTAAATGCCGCTTGCATAATCGTTCCATCTTCATTTTTTTGAATCCCTTCTATTTTACCATCTCCAAAAATAGACAACCAATGATTCATCGCTTCTTCTGCTTTGCCATATTTTTGGTTACTAAACATCAAGGTAGGTGTAATACATTGTTTTTTCCCAGTCAAATTAAGCTGCCAAGACACGCCAAAACAGTCTTCTAACCAACCAAATTTTTCACTAAAAGGATATTGATCTAAAGGCATCAAAACCTTCCCCTCTAATACTAAAGTATTCCATAACTTTTGAAGCTGCTCCTCTGTTTCACAGTCCACAAAAAAGGATATCGCCGGGGTAAAAGTGAACTCTGGCCCTCCATTAAGTGCCATAAATTCTATCTCTCCTAATGTAAATTCAACCGTTAACACGGAACCTTTTGGTTTGTGCTCATCATCAACGTAATACGAAACCTTGCCTTGTTGCCCGTCTTCAAAGGCATTGATGTATAGATTTGCTGCCGCTTCTGCTTCATTATTAAACCATAAACATGTGGAAAATTTTGGCATTAAACTCATCCTTTCTATGACCGAATAGCTTTAACCTAAATGTACAAAATAAAGGAATAAAATACAAAGAAATCGCATGCGTTCAATCAAATTCGTTTGAGTTTCCCTTTTCATAGTAAGTATGAACAAATTCACCAAATTCATTTAATACTCGAGATTTAATATGTGTACGTTTCACAGAATAAAATGGTCGCCAATATTCGTCACCTAATTGTTTAAACGAAAGAGTCTTTGGAAGTCCCTTTTTAGAAAGAATTGATTGACCAATTCCTAGTTCTAAACACTTAATAATCATTTCATTATTTTTAATAAGTAGCTTTTCAGGATTTAAATTATTCTCTAAAAAAAAACGTTCTGTATAATGGTAAACACCAGAGTTTTCTTCTCTTACTAGCCATAATTCTTGAGATAAGTCACCTGCCAGAACCAATTCATCACGCATAATTTCTTTACGAATCACGGTTTCAGAAATCAAAGGTTTTTCGATAAACCCAAAATGCGCTTGATGCTTCTCAATTTTTTCTAACACCTCTTCTGAATTTCCCATTTCTAGCGAAAAAGATACAGTTGGAAAAGCCTGAATAGCCCTCTTCATAAGTTCTGGTAGGTAATGGACTGCAAATGTATTTGAAGCGGCTATAATACAATTTTCTTGCGCACGTTCCTTTTTGTTTAAAGCTTGTAACGTTTCTGACCAATCATCCGAAAGATTTAATAAACGAATATAGAGAATATCTGCCTGCTTTGTTGTTTGAATATCTTGACGACCACTGCGAATAAATAAGGTGACCTCTAATTCTTGTTCCAACTGTTTGATTTGACTTGATACAGCTGGTTGTGAGATAAAAAGTTGATTAGCAGCTTTTGAAAAATTTTTCGTTTCATAGACAACTCGAAATGTTCTCAGTAGTTTAAACATAGATACCCTTTCCATTCATTTTATTTATAGTTACTATTTTAACTATTTATTTCTCAAATGCAATTATTTCAACTATAATTAGATCATTCCTTAACTTTCACACCTCTCTCAAACTTAAAGAAAAATAGCAAAATTTTTTTATATAGAAACGAAAGAAGATGAAAAGAAATATGAACTTAACGAAACTTAAAACAGGAACTCTAGAAATTATTCCAGGATTAGGCATCGCCTTTTTAGTAGCAGTCTGCAGCAAATTTCTAGCGCAATGGCTACCAACTTTAGGCGCTGCAACCATTGCAATTTTGCTGGGCATTCTATTAGGAAATACGTTTTTAAGAAATCCAATACTGGAAAAAGGAACTAAAGTAGCCGAAGGAAAACTCTTGGAATTTTCAGTGGTTTTATTAGGAACAACTGTTACTTTCCAAACAATTGCTCAAATTGGGCTTAAAGGTGGGCTATTTGTTTTACTCCAAATGAGTCTTACTATTATGGGCGCTTATATCATTGGGAAAAAAATGAAATTCTCAGATAATATGGCGTTATTAATGGCTGGGGGAAATGCCGTGTGTGGTTCTTCAGCAGTTGCTTCGATAGCTCCAGCAATTAACGCTAAAGAAGAAGAAAAAGGTCAAATTATTACTTTAGTAAACCTACTTGGAACCATTTTGATGCTACTACTTCCTTTAATTGGAGGAATTCTTTACCCCTCTAATTTATTAGCCAAAAGTGCTCTAGTTGGTGGGACCTTACAGTCTGTAGGTCAAGTGGTTGCTAGTGCCAGTATGATTGATTCAAAAGCTGTAGAATTAGCTATGTTGTTTAAGATCATGCGCATTATGCTATTGGTCGTTGTCGTTTTCTTATTTAGTCAATTTAAAAACCGAGGCACATTGCCTGAAAGTCAAATCATTGAATCAGCTGCGAATAAATCAGCTTTACCTTGGTATGTCGCAGGTTTTTTACTAGCTTGTATTATTAATAGTGTTTTCCACTTACCCGTTCAAATCAGTTCAACTGCTCATTTCTTTAGTAGTTGGTTTGAAATTACTGCATTGGCTGCCATCGGACTACGCTTAGATTTTCAAAAGTTTTTCAAAGAAGGAAAACGTTTCTTGTATTACGGTTTATCTGTAGGAGCCGTTCAAGTAGTTTTAGCGCTTCTTTTGCTGAGTTTTTTAAGAATCGGATAGCTTATTTTTAAAGATGGGATAAACACTTGTGGTAAAAATTCTCCCACAGATGTTTATCCCATCTTATTTGTTTGCCTACGAAGTTCTGCTTTTCTTTTGATAGAACCATACTAGACAAATTAAAATGATTCCCCAAAAAAGAAAATTATTTTTATGTTCTCCTGTACTAGGAAGCTTTCTGAGATAAATCTCGCCTTCTTTTGGCTCCACTACCTCTCCATCGGATTTCGAACCAGATGAAGATAAACTGGACGAGGAGGTTTCCATAGTTCCACCAATTTTTCCATCAATAGTCAAAGAAGTGGCAAAAACAATGTCAGAAAGTCCTATTTGAAAGTAGATTCCTGTTATTATTGACACCACGATTAACAAGAAGTTTTTTGACTTACGATGCATTTTTTCACCTCTCGTTTTATCGTCGAATCGTTGCTAGTTTATTGACCGATTGTACTTCCATCAGCTTGAATAGAAGCAAATTTCAATGTTAATTTATAATTTTCAGACTTTGCTACTGTTTCAACATCTGTCGGTAAATTTTGTGATTTTCCAGTGTAGTTAAAATCGACTGAATTTCCAAAATCTTGTCCACTACCTTTCTTCAACTCGCCCATGTTATTAGCTAAAAGCAACCAAGGAGTTGCTAGTTTAGTTGAAAATTCGCCATCAGAAATTAAATCGAATGACACAGGTGTTGTAATCAATGGTTTTTTGCTATCATCTGGATTAATTGTTAATTGGTTGACATAAACAGGCGTTCCACTCATGCCATCCAAATAAACAGCAACCCCACGACCAGAATTATTAGTGATGTTGTAGATGGCTGATTCAATATTAGCATGGTTGCTAGCTATCGTGGTATGGAAAGCTGTTGCGGTATCAACGGTTACATTTATCCAGTCATCTGAACCTTCAGGTAAATTAGTTTCTGGATCGGTATTGTCTAACTTTCCAATTGAGCCATTAATTTCAACTTCACCGGAATTAATTCCATCGAAAGTTTCTGCATGAGCGATTGAACTCAATCCTGTCGTTGCTATTCCAATAACCATCGTTGCTACAAATAATTTGTTGTATTTTTTCATTAATTTTTTCTCCCTTGTTTATACTATTTTTTAACAGTTTTTACTGTAAAATCTTTTTTAGTTTGACACTACAATTGTAATGCTGGCTTGTACCTGACCCCGTTTTTCTTTGGTTTTAGGATCATAGATATTAAATGTTGCAGTTGCAGGGTATTTGCCTTTAGGTAGAGCCTTTTCTAACTTTGCCTCAGTAATTTCATAGCCTGGCTCGATAGCTCCAGAAGAATAGACCTGCTCTGCTTCTGCTCCATCAAGGGTAATCACAACCTCAATGGGGTAAGCATTCGCTTCCGGATTTTGAATGAATAGTTTTCCTTTAGCCTTACTGTTTTGAAATATAGCTTCCGGTTTAATGACCATATTAAATTTACTGGCATCAACTTCTTTTTGTTCTGCTGCTTGAACCTCTTTATCGGTCATTTTTTTAGCACCTTTTTTATCTGGTAAATACTCTCCAGAAACCACTCTGACGGGCTCTTTTTGTGAAAAGTAAAAATATGTACCTGCACCAATTGCGATTAAAGCAAGAAGTAATAACAGTAACCATTTCTTTTTATTTTTTTTGTTCTCTTCTCTATTTTCTATGTGTATTCCCTCCTATTTCACTTGTTCGAATTTTAGTGTCATTAGATATTTTGGCGTTAACATTGGACTTAGTGGATTAAAAAATTTCCCTCCAAAATCTAGTTGGAATTCCTTTTGATCGGTTGTATTTAAATCTCCTATTAATACAGGATTGTCCCCTACAGATTCCGTTAAATCCGTTTCATAACTAGTTTTTCCAACCCCAAATAATTTTAGATTAAGACTATCTTCTCCAAATTGGCCATTGTCATCTGACACCAACTGAATTGAACCTGCATCTTCATTTTTCTTATTTAGGTTCGATACCATTACTTGCACCGGAACAGTCCCTTTATTTACAACCTGATACTCATCACTCTGGGAATAAATCTGACCCGCTTCTACAGTCTCTAAATCTTTATTTTTCGTTTGAAAAGCCATCTCAATTGGGATTTCTACATCAATGATTTCTTCAATTCCAGTCGTAAATTGCGTTATCGGCAGTTCCGTTAGGACAATTTCCTCCCCTGAAACACCAGTAACTCGGACTCTTACATAGTAAGTCGTTTCTGGAGTTAAGCCAGACAATTCATAAGAAAATTTTTCATTTTTATTCCCAGTAGAAGTTGGTGTTACACTTTCATAGGTTGTAAACTTATTATTTTCACTATAGTCAATTGCTACAGCTTGATAAACACCACCATAATCTACGGGATTGTTTAGAATCGGGCTTTCTTCTCCATTGCTAAAATCTGTCCATACGCCAGTATCACTTGCAAGCACTCCAGAAATAGTAGCTGAACGATCGCGTATCTCTCTTACATGAATATGCTCTAAAGTAGGTAGAGTAGAAAATGCTACTGGTGTAGAAAAAGAACTGCGGCCATTTTGATTCGTTACCATTGCCTGATACCAATAATTTGTATTAGGGTTTAATCCATTGACTTGATACCCATAAGTAAAGACATGAGACGTATCTAACCCTTTAAAATCTGTTACATTCTCAATATGCTTCGCCTTTTCAAGGGTTCCTGTATCTTCTAAGGAATTAAATAAAAGGTATTTCACTTCTTTTGCTGGACTTTCAAAGTTTTCGGAAGTAACAGATAACTTCGCAGAATTGTCTGTTTGATCCTCAACTTTTGTTGATAAAATTTTCGGTACTAAAATACTTTCAAAAACAAGCCGATAAGACGAGCCTAAAAGCTTTAGATTTGTAGAAGAAAGTTGCTCCCCTCCAAGATTACGATAGACTGTCCCATTAGCATTTAACCGAGCCTCAGTCGCATCAAATGTTCCCAACTTTGCACTTGAATTTGAATAACTTTCAACTTTCATACGATTACTTGCCAGAAGAGATACGTTTTCAACAGCAGTAGAATTCGCCAATAACCCTAAAGTCCCTTGAGCTGTCCCACTAAAATCAACTTTTTTTGGATCAAGTAGGTTTAGATTGAATTGATTATTGGAAGAAAGATCAAACATCGGCCCAGAAGCAATTGTCATGTCTAGCTTGGCATTTTCTTTGACAGTAAATGAGCCTTTTGCATCTTTAATTTGAATTGGAAGTTGCAATGATAAATTTACTGACGATTTTTTTTGAAAATCAAAGGTTACAGTTGAATTATTATTCAGATTAGGATAGATAAATCTTTTTCTAGTTGCATTCGAGACATCCGTTTGCTTGACACTTAAATAACCATTTTCTTCTACTGTAATCTTTTGATCAAAACTAGCAGAGCTATAAATAAACGCTCGATTGGTTGTAACATCAAAAGAGGCATCTTTTCGCACTACTATTTGGGTCGTATCTTTGTATGGATTGTTGCTATTTGTGCTATAAGAATAAATTAGCCCATCAATTGAATAAGCATCATGATTAACTGTAGTACGACCTGACTCAATTTCTATATAATTCGTTTCAGCCCATTCTTGAGCATATAAACCTCTGCCAGTTTGAATAAATTGATTATTTCCCCTCAAAATGATGGCGCCGTTAGGATTGTATAGAGGTTGCCCACTATCACTGTAATAACTTATTCCATCGTAAATAATCGTCATATTAGAATAAGTGGAATTCCCCGTAACAATTCCATAATAGCCTACAGAACCAGAACCGTCTGTATTACCAATTACAGCATTCTTAATTGTTACTGTCGCATTGTTTTCTTCTAAATAAAAACCAGTGTTATAACTCCCGGCTTTGCTATATGTAATTTTATACCCATTTCCATCTATCACTACACCATCAGACAATTTGAAACCACTCTGCGCTAAATCAATATTCTTAGTTAATCGAAAGAGTTTCTTACCTTCTGAAAGATAGGTTCTTAATTGAGTAGCTGTATCTACTAACCAGTAAGCATCTTCTCTTACTAGTTCAGTTTTGAGCATATCATCGTTTGATTCAATCAAACTTGATGAAGGCTCCTTCGTATCGTAGATTGTTTCAGAACTCATTGTTGTTTCATATGTATTAGAAGTCATTTCAGACATTTCTATTGAATCACTGACAGAATCATTACTACTTTCATCTATTGATTCTTCCGTTGAATCAGATTCTGTTATTGTTATTTTATCACTAAAATTTATTCTTTCTGAGGCATTTACAATTAAACTTGAATTAGAATTAACGAGAAAAAGAAGAATTGTTGCTAAAGTAACAAGTCTATTTAACTTTTTCAAACACTCACTCCCTTCATTCATATATTTACAAATAAAAAACTAACAAAGTTTTCTTATTCACAAATTTTGATGTTCTAAAAAAAAACACTTTGTAATACTAACAAAGAAATATATCAATTGTCAATAAATTATTTCATAAAATCAGAAATATATATCATAAAATAGATTTAAAATCGATAAAAAGTAGCATTATTTGAATTTGATTATATCTTTATAAGAAAAAATCTACACTTTAGAAGTGAAGCTACTTCAAAAATAAACTCAAATTACCATGAAGCAATCCGCATGCTAAAAGTTCCTTCTACATTGTTGCCTAATTAAGAGTGTAAAAATTTGAAAAACTCCCTCTAAGTAACGAATGTGACTTAGCAATCCATTTGCATAGATGCACTTATCGCCGTTTTTTCTCGTGATTCGATGTAGAAAAATCATTGCTTGGCTTAAAGAACTAAAAGCTTCTGTCCAAAATTCTCAATGGATATAAATTATTAAACAACATAATAAAACAAACTTTTCTAATAAAATCAGATAATCAATATAAAAGGACAAAAAAAATGGTTCTATACTATTTTGCGTTGGTGGAAATTCCTAAAGGAAAACCTACCAGCACTTTTTTGAGTGTTCAAACACAAAAAAGGAACAACAAACTGATAAAATGAAATCGACAAAAACCACAAATCATCAGAAAGGTTGTTCCTCTATGGATAAGAATAACAGAATTTTACTTGGACTAGCAGCTAAACATCTCTCCTTATGATCAATTACTCAAGTTGGTGTTTCCAAATGCCCAACTCATCACTGATTGTTTTCACATTGTCCAACAGATGAATCGAGCCTTAAATCAACTGTGGATAAAGACCATGAAGGCCTTTCAGCATTCCTCTCCACAAGAGCAGAAGCAGTACCGTCCACTCAAACGGTATTGTCGATGAATTACTCAGCCACAATTCAAACCTTGCGTATTGCTTACGATACCGTTCAATTTCTCAAATATGCATTTACTCATCAAAATGACAAGTGTTTCTTTGAAGAGCTTGATACGCTAGATCCCCGATTGCCTTTATGGTTCAAAAAGAAACTGAGTTTCTTCATGAAGCATAAACAAGGAATGACTAACGCTTTCTGTTTTTCTTTTTCTAACGGGATTACAGAAGAGGTGAATCACAAGATTAAGGTAATCAAACGGGTTGCTTATGGCTACCGTAATTTCTATCATTTTCGTTCACGTCTTTACATTGTTCAAGGTCTTATTTTTTCATAGCATTAACAGGAGAAATAGGCGAATATCTCCGCAGCTATAAGGGCAAATCGGGAATTAGCGGCTGTGTATCCATGTTCTTACAGCTGCTTTGACTCGATGTAGGAATGGAATTGGCACAGGGTTCGCCAAGTCGCTTCCGACCAGTTGCCCAGATCATTCTCGCTGTTTTTCTTCTTTCAAAAAAACTTAAAACAAAACCAGAGATTCTCTGTTTTTTGTTTCAAGCTCTTCGATTTTATTCAGTTTTTTGTTCTACCATCAGGATTTGACATAGAACCAAAAAAATCAGAACAAAAAATACACTTTTTGTTCTGACCTTATTTCGATTTAACGTATCAGCCCTATTTTATAAAGAGCTCTTTTTAATAGTTTGATACCTTTTATTTAAGAGATAAGCACAACTTAGCATGATTAATCCAACTAAAAAGAGGAAATTTTTAGATTCTCCTGTAGCAGGAAATTTTTTCAAAAAAATTCGTTCTTCTTGAGGTTCTGCCAATTTCTCAACAGATTCTGAACTAGCTGATTCTCGGAAAGAAGTATCCTCTGTCCCACCAATCCGACCTTCTATTTGAATAGAAGCTGCAGATACATCTACATCATCATTTAGATAAAAACCTATTCCTCCTGTTAACAGCACAACTAGTAAGAAATAGTTGAATAACTTTCGGAACATGATTTCCACCTCACTGCCTTATATTTAAGTATAACTATCTACCAATTTTTTCTCCATTTGCTTGAATAGAAACGAACCTTAATGTTAGTGTATAGTTCTCATTCGTTGCTTTTGTTGCGGCATCTGTTGGTAAGTTTTGCGATTCTCCTAAGTAATTAAATTCCGCTCTTTTACCCAAGCTTTCTCCACTACCAATTTCTAATTCATAATTTTTATTGGCTAAAACTAACCACGGAAGCTCTGGAGCAGACTTTATAAATAGTTGTCCATTATTAACAATCCCAACTGAAGTCGGTTCATTCTTTATTGCTGGAAATACTGGTTGCGGGTTTATTCTTAATTCTTTTACATATTTTGGTGTTCCTGTCATTTTCTCAACATAGACTGCTACTCCACGCCCAGAGTTATTTTCGACACTATATGTAGCCGAGGTAATATCTTTGTGTTTACTAGCGGTTGTTGTATGAAAAGCTGTTGCTGTATCTAATGTTACATTAATCCAATCATCAAACCCTTCAGGGATTTCAGTAGTTGGATCGGTATTGTCTAGTTTACCGATGGTTCCTTTGATCTCAATATCTCCAGTTTTTACACCATCTAATGTGTCTGCTGTACTAATTGAACTAAAGCCAGTAAAACCTAACCCTATAATCATTGTTGCTGCAAATAGTTTGTTGTGTGTTTTCATCATTCTTGTTCCCCTTTATCTACTATATTTTTTCAGTTATTCTGTAAAACCTACTTTAAGTTAATACGATAATTGTGATACTCGCTTGCACTTGACCTCTTTTTTCTTTTGTTTCAGGATCATAAATATTAAAGGTAGCAGTGGCTGGATACTCTCCTTTAGTCAAATTTTTATCTAATTTAGCTTCTGTGACTTCATAGCCCGGTTGAATGGCTCCTGAAGAATAGACTTTTTCTTGCCCTTCTTCATCAAGTGTAATAATGACTTCGATTGGATAGGCATTGGCTTTAGGATTTTGAATAAATAGTTTTCCAGTATCATTGCCATTTTGAAACAGTGCTTCTGGCTTAATAACCATATTAAACTTACTAGCATCAACCTCTTTTTGTTCCGCTGCATTGACTTCTTTATCTGTCATTTTCTTGGCACCTTTTTTATCTGGTAAATAGTCACCAGAAACCACTCTTACAGGTTCCTTTTGCGAAAAATAATAGTAGGTTCCTCCGCCAATTGCTATCAAAGCAAGTAGCAATAATAGTAACCATTTTTTTCTATTTTTCTTATTTTCTGTTTTCGTTTCTATTTTAAATTCCTCCTACTTCACTGGTTCAAATTTAAGTGTCATTTGATATTTCGGTAAAAGCATTGTCCGTAATGGATTAAAGAATTTCCCTGAAAAATCTAATTGAATCTTCTTTTGATCGGTTGTATTTAAATTCCCTATCAAGACAGGATTTTCATTTACCACGTTCGCCAAATCAGCTTCAAAAGTCGTTGCACCAAGACCTGATAATTTTATGCTTAGCGCATCTTTCCCTAATAAACTAACCGAATCCGATGTCAGCTCAATTGTTTCGGCATCTACATTTTGCTTTTTAAAATCAGAAACACTAACTTGAACTGGAACCGTCCCTTTATTCACCACCTGATAATCATCACGTTGTGAATAAATTTCACCAGCATCTTTTGTTCCTAAATCCTTATTTTTCGTTTGAAAAACCATCTCAATTGGAATTTCCACATCAATTACCTCTTCAAGCTGAGTCGTAAACTCTTTCACTGGCGTTTCGCTTAAAATAAATTCTTCTCCAGAAACATCGGTTCCTTTAACCCTTACATAATAGGTAGTATTATCATCTAAACCAGTTAACTCGATGTAAAACATTTCATTCTTATTCCCGTCTAAAACCGGTTCTATTGTTTGATAATTTGCAAAGTTTTTATCTTTACTATATTCAAAAAATAGATTTGTATAAATACCACCATAATCAGCCTGCTTATTTTTGATAGGATTCTCTTCACCATTACTAAAATCAGTCCAAATTCCTGTATCACTGTCTAGCATAGCGAATAAAAGAACGGAATGCGTTGTTACACTTCCTGCATATAACACGTTAAGTATCGGCTTCGTGGAAAAAGCAACCGGACTAGAAAGTTCACTTCGACCATTTTGATTCGTTACCATTGCTTGAAACCAATATTTAGTGTTAGGGTTTAATCCATTGATTGTATGCTCATAAGTAAACATGTTTGAAGTGTCTTTTCCTTCAAAATCAGTAACATTTTCAATATGTTTCGCTTTTTCCAACGTACCTGTGTCTTCTAATGAAGTAAACAAAAGATATTTTACTTCCTTTGCTGAGCTACCATAATTTTCCGAAGTCACTGACAACTGAGCAGAATTTCCGGTTTGCTGATTCACTTGTGTTGATAAAATCATGGGTATCTTGATACTTGTAAAAACAAGCCGTTTCGAAAGGCCCAAAAGCCTTAAATTCTCATCAGTAAGTTTCTCACCCATAATATTTTGATAAACTGTTCCATTAGCATTTAAAATAGTCGTTTTTGTCTCAAAATTAGATAACCAAGTTGTGGAATTAAAGTAACTATCTACTTTTACCTTATTACTAGTTAATACAGCTAAACTATCAACAGAAGCATTATCAGATAATAATCCAAAAGTACCTTGCCCTGTCCCTGTAAAATCCGCCAGTTTAGGATCATAAATGATGATTTTAAAATTATTTTTTGTAGTGATATCAAACGTTGGACCAGATGCTACAGACATATTTATCGTAGCATTTGGATTGACTATAAATGATCCCGTAGCTGCTTTAACTTGAATTGGCGCTTGTAAATCTAACCTTACGTTCGAGTTTTTGTCAAAATTAAATTTTGCAGTTGCGTAAGTATTCAAATCTGGATAAATAAATCTTTTTCTCACTAAGTTAGTAGCTTCTGTTTGTGAGATATTTAAGTGTCCGTTTTCCTCAACTGTGATATTTTGAGCAAAGCTAGCAGAACTATAAAGAAATGTATGATTTGTTTGAACATCAAACGTCGCCTCTTTCTTAACTACAACCTGTGAACTATTCTTATATGGGTTTCCTGCTGCTGTACTATAGGAATAAATAAAACCATCTGTCGTTGTAGTCTGATGGTAGACAGTTGTTGTCCCACTCTGTATTTCCACATAGTTTGTTTCCGCCCATTCTTGAGCATAGCTTCCAGATCCCATTTGAACAAATATATTTTCTCCTCGAAAAAGAAACTTTCCATGTGGATTATACAAAGGCTGTCCATTATTACTAACATAAATTACATTCTCAAAAATAATTGTTGAGTTGCTAAATCCTGAGTTGCCGGTGACAATCCCATAATAACCAGTTGCACCAGAGCCATCAACATTACCAAACTTTGTATTCTTAATCGTTACAGTCGCATTAGATTCTTCTAAACAAAAACCAGCTAGGTAACTTCCTGCTTTATTATAGGTAATTTTAAAGCTGTTTCCGTCAATGACTACACCATTAGATAATTTGTACGAAACCATTTCCAAATTAATATCATTTGTTAAACGGAAAAGTTTCTTGCCTTCTAAAAGATAGGTCCTTAACTGAGCCTCTGTGCTTACCAGCCAATAAGAATCTGAATCTTGTTTACTCGCTAGATACTCTCTTTTTTCAATCTTATGTATTTCTGATGAAGACTCTGAAGTCATATCTGAACTTTCTACAGTTTCAGGAACTTCTATGTTTTTATCTGAATTTACTATTTCAGGATTTTCTGAAGAATCACTACTTGGTTCTATTGTACTTTCTTTGCTAGTTGCTTCATCTTTTACCTTGGAAGATGTTGTTACCGTTTTCTCAAGTTTTTCTGTTTGCCCTTCTGATATTGCTTGAGCTTTAACAGCAAAACAACTATTTAGAATAAAAGAAATGAAGACCGCTAAAACAATTATTTTATTTAACTTTTTCAAACCCTCCCTCCTTCTAAAAAAATCCTAAATAAAATGAAAATAAAAAAAATCATATCGTTATATGAGAACTAAAATACACATAAAAACATGCTTTATATAATAATATTATACATTTATACTACCAACGAAAGTTAAATAAGTCAATGCGAAATATCTCTTTATTCTTTTTTATGATATAAAAAAAATATTTTATAAAAATAAAAAACGAGAGGATATATGGTTTTTCTGTATCAAAATTTAGTTTCAACAGTCTGATTTCTTTTTCTTTTTAATTATTTTAAACCAATAGAAGGATCAATTATAAAAAAAAAGCTTAAAACAAAAAATATTTGTTCTAAACTTTTTTAATTTTTTATCTCTAGTAACCTAATCCTAGACAAAAAATAAAATTTACAAAAATTCAACTTAATTGAATTTTTATCCTAAAATAGAAAGTTGAATTATTTTAAAAAGAATAAATTTGTTTATGCGAATCAATCAAAAATAATTACTTTATTGCTGATTCTCCTCCGACTCTTCATTCATATGCTTTTTTGAAATCGAATGGAAACTATTCCCTTGTATACTTAATACGAACAATACTAAAACTAATACAAAAATTGATAATGACAACAACAACGTCTGCATACCATCTCCATGAATAACCATCAACTGGCGCAAAACTGCAGTAATACAAATTAGTACTAAATAACGAATGGGAATATGGTGCCCTTCTTGAATATAGCGAATTACCATAATCACAAACTCAAAAAGAATGAAAAAGGATGTGATCTCCTGAATTAATAATGAAAAAACTTTTGGTGCTAAGGGTTGCTTTACAAATAGAACAATATCAACCCATTGCTTAACCATAAAAACAATTAACAACAACGCCAACATACCTAATAGTATATCTAGCAATAAAGTCAAAAACTTTTTAAATGTCTCAAACTGAATTTTCATCTTTCCCTCCTTTAGCTATGTTTATTGATTTTCAAAAACTTTAGATATTACCTTTTAATTATACTCTATTCATTTAAGCAAGAAAATAATATTGAACCAAAATTGTTTAGAAAAATTTTGACGTTAAAAACTGACTGATAAAACTATGACATCAATTATCATTCAAATCTAAATTTATTTTTCCACCCATCAAAACACTGACAATAAAAAAGCTTTAAGTATAATTCTGCAAATTATACTTAAAGCTCCTAATCAAAAAATGGACATTCATATCAAACAAAGTACCAATCAAATCAATTTCTAAGTATGAATAGAAGAATGCGACTTTTGTAAATCAATACCTTCTCTTCATCCTAGCTCATTCATTACAACTTTAGTTCAAATCTACTCTCAAGTGTCTCTTCTGAGTTTGGACCTACGAAAACAAGGAACTCTCCAGATTCCACATTAAAATCCATTGAACGTGTATAATAATATAAATCCTCTTTTGTCAGAGTGAAAGAAATCGTTTGCTCTGCTTTTGCAGCCAATAGAACTTTTTTATACTTCTTAAGTTCCTTGACTGGTCGAACAACTGAACCAACTACATCTTGAAGATATAATTGAACAGTTTCTAAGCAAGGAATAGAGGATGTATTTTTTATTGTGATAGATACAGTTAATTTTTCAGTCATTATATCCGTACTCAACGCTAACTCAGAATACTCTATTTCACTATAGCTTAACCCATAACCGAATGGAAACAGTGGGTTATTAGGACAATCTAGGTATTTAGAAACAAAACGACCTTTGTGAGTCGAACTAGTCAACGGACGTCCTGTTTTAAACTCGCTATAATACATCGGCAACTGTCCTACATGATATGGAAAGCCCAAACTTAATCGACCCGATGGATTGACTTTCCCTAACAGGATCTCAGCAAGCGCATTGCCCCCTTCAGTTCCAGGAAACCACGCTTGAAGAATTGCATCCATTTGCTTTATTTCATCTGTATAAACAAGGGGTCTCCCACTAAATGAAATCAAAATATTTTTCTTTCCAAGTGTAACCATTTCTTTGATGAACTCTTTTTGAATCGTTGGTAATGTAATATCTGTTCGACTGCCAGCTTCACCACTTTGCATCGTATGCTCACCCATAGCAAAAATAATGACATCAGCCTTTTCCCCTGCAGCTAAAGCCTTTTTTAGAAACTCTTTCTTAGCATCACCAGACATTGCAATAGATGCTATCTGTTCTTTCGTTGCACCAAATTCACCAAGAAAATCATAGTTTTCTAACATGTCACAGCCTTGCTCAAAATGAAAATGCTCTTCAACTATCTCTTTTTCTAAACTGGACTTAAGAGACACTACATCCGAAGTTTTCCCATGAACCGCCCACAACCCAATTAGATCCTGTTTATCACCATAAGGACCCACCAATAAAATCTTCTGCTTATTAGGAGCCAATGGTAAAATATTATCTTTATTCTGAAGTAAAACAATCGATTCTGAGGCAACTTGACGTGATAGCTCACGATTTTTTTCTGTTAGTAACATTAGTTTTTCATTTTCTACAGTTGCACCTCTATAAGGATCTTCAAATAAACCTAATTTATTTTTTAACTTAAGCACACGCCAGACAGCTTCATTGACTAGTTGAGGATTAATCTCTTGGTCTTTTATAAGCGGCTCTAACTGCTTGGCATAGCAACTAGTTTTCATATCAATATCTGTCGTCGCATTGATTGCCATCAGGCTCGCTTCACGATCATTTTTGGCTACACCATGAGCGATTAGCTCTTGAATAGCCGCGTAATCAGAAATAATTACCCCTTCAAATCCCCATTCTTCTCGCAAAATTTCTTTTAAAAGAAACTCGCTTCCTGTAGCTGGAATACCATCGTAGGTGTTAAATGCAGTCATCACCATCTCACAACCTGCATCAACCGCTGCTTTATAACCACTTAAATAGTCTTGACGCAACCGCCGTTCAGACATATCTACATTTGCATACTCTTTGCCAGCTTCACCTGCTCCATAAGCGGCAAAATGTTTGACACAAGAAGCGATTCCTTCGATCGTTCCATCTTTTTCTTGCTGAAATCCCTCAACCATTGCTTTCGAAAAATCAGCATTCAAAACTGGATCTTCTCCTGTTGATTCAAGACACCGCCCCCAACGAGCATCTCTTACTAAATCAACCATTGGAGCAAAGGTAACATGTGCACCTGCTGAACGAGCCTCCGATGCTGTTACCTTATATGCTTTCTTTACTAATTCAGGATTCCAAGTAGCACCTAAGCCAAGAGGGATTGGAAAAATGGTTCTATAACCATAGATAATGTCGGCCATAAATAACAAAGGTATTTTGTGACGACTCTTAGCTAAATATTTTTCTTGAATAACTCTCGTTGTCTCAGCACCCGTTACATTAAGAACTGATCCTACCCGGTCTACAATCTCCTGTGTAATCCCAAGTTTTTGTTTTGGCCCAACGGCTAAGGCCTCACTATGAAAAAAATCGCCTGATAGTTGAATTAGTTGTCCAATTTTTTCAGGCCAACTTAGGGAATTCATTAACTTTTTTAATTCTTTTTCTTTCATGATTGTCCCTCCAATTTTGCTGCTTCTTGCTCTAGTTGATAGGTTATATTATCTAAATGTTTAAACCATGGATACCATAACAGTGGCGATAGAATAAATTGAATGAATAGCTGTAGGATAATTACTGAAAGACTCCCTTCAACTGCTGCATGTAATCCAACCGGTAAACCAAAGATGGACTGTACACCAATAAAACGAGCTACCAATCCCATTTTTGTTAAAAAATATGCCAGAATTAAAGCAATTGTATTATTAGTGATAAACGGAATCGCTAAGTTAAAGTTCAATACAAGCGGCATCCCAAAAATAACTGGTTCAGTAATTCCAAATAGGGCTGGTAAAATCGAAATTTTACCGACCTCACGAAACTGTTTGCTTTTTGCTCGCAACATTAAAACAACTAATCCCAGTGCTAAACCACCAAAAGTCATAATACTAAAGAAGGCTAAACCAACAATGTTTGGAGGTACTTGTCCCGCTTGTACAGCATTCAAATTTTCAACATCCATCGCCATCCAAAGTGGCGTTACCAAAGGCATAATGACATTCGTTCCATGGATTCCAAAGAACCATAGAATCTGTTGTAGCAAACTTAAAAAAATCATCGCACCGATTGAACCACCAATACCTTTTAAAGGTTGCTGAATGATTGAGTAGACGAACTGGTGCATACTGCCAAAAGAAGTCATGTTAAATAGAAAACTGATGAAGATAAACAGGATGCCTATTAAAATAGCAGGAATTAATGCTTCAAACATTCTTGTTACCATTGGCGGTACTCCAGCAGGCATTTTAATCGTCCAACCTTTTTTCTTAATTCTTAAATACAAACTAGCACTTACCAAACCAACTATCATTGCAGAAAAAATCCCTTGAGAACCCAACCAAGTAAATGGAATTCCTGCTGTTTTATCAATCATCTGCCCACTAGGTGTAATAATTAGAAATGACATTAAGGAGATGACCCCCGCTGAAACCGGGTCCTCCTTGTTATCTAATTTTCGAACCAAATGATACCCCATTAAAATAGTAATATAAATAGCTAAACTTCCAATCGTCATTTGATTGACTTTACTTAAAATTTCAGTAAAAGCTGTCAACTCTTTCATTCCTGGAATAAAGTTCAGTAAAACAATTAATAAAACTGAAATAGAACCAATAAAAACTGGTCCGAGTGTTGACATCATCGCACCTGAAATTGTCTGTAAATAGGGATTCGTACCCAGTTTATCAAACCAAGGGCTTACCTTGTTAAAAAAAGCTGTAATTTTCTCTTTCATTCCAATTCCTCCTGAAATATTCTTTGATACTCTTATTATATTTTGAAACCGATTACAAATCAGTTCGTTTTTCAATAAGAAATCGGAAATTTAATTACTTTTTAAAATATTTTTGGCGATATTGTTGTGGAGATAGCTCATAATTTTTTTTGAACACATTATAAAATGACTTTACCGTTGAAAAACCACTATTATAAGCGATATCTAAAATTGTAGCATCTGTATCACGCAATTCTTTGTAAGCTGCTTCCAATCTAATCGAATGTAAATACTCTGTAAATGTTATGCCCATAAACTTTTTGTAAAATCTAGAAAAATAGGAAGTATTGTAGCTAAAAACTTGAGCGACTTCTTCAATTCCTAAATCTCTATGATAATTTTGAAGGATATAATCGTTTACTTCCCTCATTTTTTCCAGATATTTAACCGATTGAATCTCCTTGATGTTGGCTACTGACATTAGATGCTCTTTACAAAGCTCTGATAACAATCTATAAACATTACTTTTGACCAATAGATGTTCTGCCAATGAGGACTTGGAAAAATGTTTTCGAATAGATAAAAGTAATTCTTTCAACACATTTGATTGCTGTTTTGGCGTCAGCTCAAAGATAAAGTCTTTCCCATATTGACCTTCCGTGGCTTCTGCCAAATATTCTAGCGGAAATTGAATGGCTAAACACTCCCCTGGAATGGGACTACGGGAAGAATGGACAATGTTTGAATTAATAAATAAAAGATCATTTTCTTTTAAAGAATAACAAGTATTCTTAAAAGTCACTTCCAACTCCCCCGAAATGCAAAAAAGCAGCTCCCCACTTCCGTGCCAATGAGAGGGAATTAAACGATCTGGAGATTTCGTATAAAAAGTAAATATCTTACATGGATAATTTCCTGTTGGAACAATTTTTTCATATTTCATTTTGATTCCTCACTTTTCCTGTAAAGTATATTCAGCCAACATCTTAAACTCTTTCAGTATCTCAGTCAACCTTTATTTTCTAACATTTTTTAGAGATATTAAATTTTAAATAGGAGCATTCAATATTTTTAAATCAACATATATATGTGTGTGTTATAATTTGTAAAATCAAAAATGGAGGGAAATTTTTTTGAAAAAAATGATACTAACTTGCTTTATTTTGAGACTTTTCTTGGTAAGTAGTGGCTCAAAAAATAACTCTTTAACCACTGCAAAATCAACTAGTAATGAAAGATACATACCAAGCGAGTTATCATCACCACCCCTTTCAACCAGCACCAAAAGTTCAACTACTCCAGAAATCCTCAACCAACAGACCTCCTAAGAGACTACTATAATTGTTATTGACACTAAAGAAAAAACGCCGCAGAAAACACTTGATACTCAAGGTTTTGAAACTAACGATAATCTCAGTTTCACTCTTCTAAAAAGAATCAAAAACGACTATCTCTTCTAGAGACAAAGTAAATACATCTTAAAACAAGGAGGCTCAGGAACTGTTATTTTTACAAGGGTACACCAGACGGGGTAGTAACGCTATCTGATCCAAAAGGCAACCCATAATTAAAATACGTAACTGCCGCTACTTTTGTTAACTATAAATAAAATCTAGATAAAAAAATACCCACTCAATAGAGTGGGTTAAAACGTTGTTAGAACAACGTTAGTTTAATTATTTAGCTAAAGCTTCTTTTGCTTGGTCAGCTAATGTTGTAAATGCTGATGCATCATGAACAGCTAAGTCAGCTAACATTTTGCGGTTGATATCGATTTCTGCCAATTTCAAACCGTGCATTAATTTAGAATAGCTTAAACCATTCATACGAGCTGCTGCGTTAATACGAGCAATCCATAATTTACGGAAATCACGTTTCTTTTGACGGCGATCTCTGAATGCATAGTAATATGAATTCATTACTTGTTCTTTTGCTGTTTTAAATAAAATATGTTTTGATCCATAATAGCCTTTTGCTAACTTAAGAATCTTTTTACGACGTTTACGGGTTACTGTTCCACCTTTAACACGTGCCATGGTTAATTCCTCCTAAATATCTATCATTTCTTTGAATTTCTGTTATTTTTTTGAAAGAATCCTTTCGGGCTTTTCAAAACTATCTAGCTTAGCAATTTAGCTCAGCTTTCTTATTTCATTCTTGCTAATTGTTGGCGAATACGTTTGAAATCGCCAGCTGATACCATGCTTGCTTTACGCAATTGACGGCGTTGCTTTTTAGTTTTGCCGTGGAAACGGTGACTTGTAAATGCACGGAATCTCTTTAAACCGCCTTTACCAGTACGTTTGAAACGTTTTGCTGATCCGCGGTGTGTTTTTTGTTTTGGCATGACTAATTTTCCTCCTCAAAATCTTTCGTTCAACTGAACAAGTACATCCAGTATGTCATCCTGAAGCCTGATAAACCTATCTTAAAATATAATGTTTATATGACTCTCTTTAACATCGACTAATTATCGAGCTCAGTTTTCTCAATTTACTTGTCGTTTTTCGGTGCCAGCGTTAGAAACATGCTGCGTCCATCCATTTTCGCTTTTTGTTCAACTGTTGCGATATCCGCAGTTTCTTCTGCCAAGCGATCAAGAACCTTCTGACCAATTTCTTTATGGGTAATGGCACGACCTTTGAACCGGATCGAAGCTTTCACTTTGTCCCCTTTTTCTAAGAACTTACGTGCATTACGAAGTTTTGTATTAAAGTCATTCACATCAATAGTAGGACTTAAACGAACTTCTTTTACGTTGATCACTTTTTGTTTTTTACGAGCTTCGCGCTCTTTCTTTTGCGTTTCAAAACGGAATTTTCCATAATCCATAATTCGCGCAACAGGTGGTTTCGCTGTAGGTGCTACAAGTACTAAGTCCAAATTCGCTGTTTCAGCAATCTTCAGTGCTTCTACTTTTGTTTTGACACCTAATTGTTCCCCATCATGTCCGATCAAACGTAACTCACGTGCACGAATGCCGTCGTTTACCATCATATCCTTTGCTATGGTCATTCACCTCCAAGTTTTTTAAGAGAAAATTAAAAGCTAGTGCATTGAAGACTTCCTTAAGAAGACAATAAAAAACAGGCTCTGCTTACAGAACCCGCGACTATTCCATCTCAATTACCACCATAAGTGATAGTAGGAATCCTCTTATCTAGCCCAGTGACAACGTCTACTAAGGCGAGAAGCGGGTGCTTCTGCTTTCATTTCTCAACTCTTACATTGTACGATAATTAGGATTCTATGTCAACTGTTTTTTAGTCGATCATTAATTATTTTGAAGCAATTGCTCTAGTGTCACTAAAACGCCTTGCTCATCATTTGAAGAAATAGTCTTTTGGGCTACCTCTTTCACTTTTGGTTGGGCATTTCCCATTGCAAAACTATGTCCCGCATGAGCCAACATTTCCAAATCATTTCCACTATCACCAAAAGTAGCTAGTTCCTCCGCATTAATCCCCCAAAGCTCTTGAAGCTGCATCAAACCATTCGCCTTGTGAATTCCTGAAATAATCAAATCAATGTCTCCATGACCACTAGAAACAGGAACTAGTTTGTCTCCTAGTGCTTCATGTAGTTGCTCTAAAACTATTTCTACTTGTTGAACAGGAAAACTTAAAGCAAATTTGAAAATAATGTCTTCTTCTATCTCAAGCAGGTCTGGAACTTTTTTTAATCGATGATAGTATTTACTGCCATGTTGAATAAATTCAGCCGGTTCTTTTTCATTTACATAAGCACTATTCTTTCCACACAAAATAGTATGTCCGTCTTCAAATTGCTCCAAAATTGTTAATACATCAACTACCGTTTTTGGATCAATTTCCCCATAAAAAATTTCTTTTTCTTCACTAACAACATAAGCGCCATTTTCAGCTACAAATGACAGCTCTTTGGCAATTTCTGGAAAAAATGACTTCAATTGATAGTACTGATTACCACTAGCAATAACAAAACGAATACCTTGTTCTTTCATTTCTTGATAAATATTTGCAAATCGTTTCCGGTCATAGTCTTGCTGACTATTCAAAAAAGTACCATCCATATCCACTGCTACCATTTTAATTGTCATGATTTTTTTCCTTTCCGCTATTATTTCGTTTATTTTGACTGTCTTTTAAACTGTTTACATTAAGTATAGAGGAGTCCTCCTGTTTCTGCAATTGGTTCTAGATTAATACTAAAAACCCCATAGTCGTTTAAGAAATTCGATGAATGCCTTAAATTACTATGGAGTAAATTTTTTATCAAATAATAATTAGTGAACTATTTCTATTAAAATAGAAATTTCCTAGAAAAAGATAAATGATCGAATTTAATCGCTATATCTATCTTATATACCCTAGGCTATCCCTGTAGTCCCTACAGTTCATAAAATCAATTAGCTATTGCTTCATTTAATCCCATCGAAAGAACTTGAACACTTGCTGCTATTTCGGGATCTTCTAGTGCTTTTTTCTTATTTACATCTGGCGTAAATAATTTACTTTCAGTTTCTTCAACGATTACGCTAGAATCTTGACAAGCAGATACTTTAATAATTTTTTTATTATACCAAAGCGCTTTGTATTCCAGCTTCGAAATGAACATCGCCCAAGATACGTCCGTGATTCCTCTATTTAGCTTACTATTTCTAAAAAAATCTTCTTTATGAATATCTTCTACACAAATAACATCGTATTTGGTTACAATTTCAGTTGTAATTTTATTCAAGAAGTCTATTCTTTGATTCATTAGTTTTTCATGCATTTTAGCAATTTTTAACTTTTGCTTTTGATAATTTTTTTGTTGAGAAATATCCATTTTTTTTGACTGGGCTATTTCTTTTCTGCGTATTAATTTTTTTTCCTCTCTTTTCAAGCGAATCTGAAAATTTTGCGTATATTTATCATTATCAATTCGCTGACCATTAGACAAAATAGCAAACTCAGATGTTCCTAACGTTATCCCAACTGCGGAATAGGTTTTAGGCGCTTTAGGAATTTCTTCCTCACAAAGCAAAGAAACAAAATATTTTTTACTAGGACTCAAAGAAATCGTTGCAGACTTTATTTCACCTGTTAACGGACGATGAACCTTCATTTTAATCAGTGTTTTCAACTTGGGAACTTTTAAATATTTAGAATCAAGTATTTTAATGGTTCCATTTTGATTATTCGTTGTGTAAGATGAAACAGAATCTTTTCTCTGCCTCAACTTAGGAAAACCAACCGATTTATTTTTATGAAAGTTCTTAAAAGCCCGATCCAAATGGACTTGTGCATTAGATAATGCTAAACTATCAACTTCTTTTAGGAACGGATAGTCTTTTTTATATTTCGCAGGTGTTGGGTATTTTATTTTAAGCTTAGAATCTTTTTTCAATTTTCGGTATATTTCTACACGGTCTTGTAGTAAAAGATTATGCACAAGTCGAACACAAGAAAACGTCTTTCTTATAAACTCTTCTTGCAATGGGTTAGGATAAAGTCTGTACTTGTAAGCCTTCAGTACTTTCATCACATGCCCCCCTACCAAGATAATAACAGTAAGTATTTTTATAAGCTTGAGAAATTAATTAGCTGCTTTTTCTTTTTTTTCAATAATTTTTTGACGGTAACCTGCTACTTCATCTTCAGCGCAATAAACATAATGTCCATCTAAAATTTCTCTTAAATCACGCTCTTTACCATCTTCCACTTGCGGTTTATAAACAATTCGTTTACGAGAACGTTCATAATCTGGATCTGGTAAAGGTATCGCAGATAGTAGACTTTCCGTATAAGGATGAACACCAAAATTATAAACATCATCACTTGAACCTACTTCTAGTAACTTACCACTATGCATTACACCAATACGATCACTAATATGTTTTACCATTGATAAATCATGGGCAATAAACAAATACGTTAGACCGGCATCTTTTTGTAAATCTTGTAATAAGTTAACTACTTGGGCTTGAATTGAAACATCCAATGCTGAAATTGGTTCATCACAAATGATAAAGCGTGGATTCACAGCTAACGCACGAGCAATCCCAATACGTTGACGCTGACCACCTGAAAATTCATGAGGGTAACGTGTTCCGTGACTTGGATCAAGCCCAACTACTTTAAGTAATTCATTGACTTTTTCTTCACGTTCTGCATTATTTTCTGCTAAATTATTAATATCAATTCCTTCAGCAATGATATCGTTAACTTTCATTCTAGGATTTAATGAGGCATACGGATCTTGGAAAATCATTTGTACTTCTCGTCTAAATTCTTGCATTGCTGTTTTTGAACGGATTTTACTAATATCTTCACCGTCAAAAATAATCTCACCACTTGTTGGATTATATAAACGAATAACACTACGGCCAGTTGTCGATTTTCCACTACCAGACTCTCCAACTAAACCAAATGTTTCACCTTCATAAATATGAAAGCTAATATCATCTACTGCTTTTACTTCATCTTGACGGCCAACATTGAAATACTGTTTCAAGCCTTTTACATCTAAAAGAACTTTCTTTTTCTCACTCACTATTTACCGCCTCCTGCATTTATTGTATTGTGACGTTCTGCATAAAGCGCCCAACGTCTAGCAATTTCTGCTGGTGGAGTTACTTTCGGTGCTTGTGGAGCCAATAACCAAGTTGCAGCATGATGCGTTGGCGAAACTTCAAAATATGGTGGTGCTTGTTCGGTATCAATTTTCATCGCGAACTCATTTCTTGGATAGAACGCGTCTCCTTTAGGTGGATCTAATAAATCCGGTGGAGAACCTGGAATCGCATATAGCTTATCTTCAGTGCCTTCCATTGTGGGCATTGACCCTAGCAATCCCCAAGTATAAGGATGTTGTGGGTTATAGAAAATTTCTTCTGATGTTCCCACTTCAACCAAACGTCCACCGTACATTACGGCTACACGGTCTGCTACATTAGCTACAACACCTAAGTCATGAGTAATGAAAATAATTGATGTACTAATTTTTTCTTGTAAATCTTTCAAAAGCTCTAAAATCTGTGCTTGAATTGTTACATCCAAAGCTGTTGTTGGTTCATCGGCAATCAAAACTTCCGGGTAGCAAATCAACGCAATTGCAATCACAATTCTTTGACGCTGTCCCCCAGAAAACTGGTGAGGATAATTTTTTAAACGCTTTTCAGCATTAGGAATTCCTACTAATTTCAGTAATTCTAATGCTTGAGCCAACCCTTCACTCTTAGACACTTTATTATGTTTCACCAAAGATTCCGCAACTTGTTTTCCGATTGGCATCGTTGGGTCTAATGATGTCATAGGATCTTGGAAAATCATTGCGATTTCTTTTCCTCGAATTGTCTGCATTTGTTTTTCTGATTTTTTTACAATATCTTCACCTTTAAACAGAATTTCTCCATTGTCGATGTTGGCATTGCCACTTAATAAGCGCATGATACTTCTAGTAGTTACTGATTTACCACTACCAGATTCTCCAACAATTGCCAAAGTTTCTCCTTTATAAAGATCGAAACTAACACCACGAATCGCATTTACTTTTCCAGCAAACGTATCAAAAGAAATCTGTAGGTCTTTCACTTCTAATACTTTTTCCATAGTCATTCACTCTACTCTTTCATCTTAGGATCGAAGGCATCACGTAGTCCGTCAGCTAACAAGTTAAAACAAATCATAATGATTGATAACGTTGCTGCTGGAATCCACATTAAGTATGGAAGGAAACGGAAAGTTTTATACCCTTCGTTCAATAATGTCCCTAACGAAGCCATTGGTGGTCTTAACCCTAACCCAATGAAACTTAAGAAAGCTTCGAAGAAAATCGCTGAAGGAATACTGAACATCATTTGTACAATAATCACACTAGAAATATTAGGTAAGATATGCTTAAGGGCAATCTTCAATCTTGATTCACCTAATGTTTGAGCTGCTAATACAAATTCTTGATCTTTTAGTTTCAAGGTCTGGGCTCGAACAATCCGGGCCATTGATATCCAGTTTGTAACCACCATCGCCAAAACAATAGAAAGAATTCCTGGATCTAATACAGTTAACATTAAAATCATCACAACAAGGTTAGGAATTCCTGATAATACTTCTAAAATACGTTGCATCACAGTATCTACACGTCCGCCTAACAAACCTGATATTAGTCCATAGGTTACCCCAAATGTAATATCTAAAATTGCAGCAATAAAGGCAATTAGTAGTGAAACTCGAGTTCCCATAAACAAGCGGCTTAAAACATCACGACCTAAACCGTCTGTCCCTAAATAAAAATTAAGATCATCTGGTACTTTAGCTTGAGCATATTTATCAACTACTTGACCAGCAACCGTTGCTTTTCCATTTAGTCCGTTAATTCCTTCTAAACCGGGAATACGAGGAGGTAAATTGATATAAGATACATTTTGTTGTGTCGGGTCATGAGGAGAAACCCAAATTGTAATGACAGATATGAATAAAATAACAGCTAGAAATCCTATTGAAACAACAGCCGCCTTATTCTTTTTCAAACGTCTCCATGAATCTTGTAGGAAACTTAGAGAAGGAGTTGCAATACGTTCTCTTTCTTGCGATGTCGAAGCATCAAGATGTTGAAATTCAGTTTCAGGTATTTCCCGAATTTTCTCGGGTACATTTTTTAAATCAATTGTTTCCATTAGCCTCGGTCACCTCCTGAAACACGTATTCTTGGATCGATTAATCCATAAAGCAAGTCAACAATTAAAATAACAAATACTAACATCGCAGAATATAAAATCGTTACTGCCATGATTGTTGGATAATCATTCGTCATAATTGACTTAACAAATTGCTCTCCAATTCCTGGGATTGCAAAAATATTTTCAACAACTAACGAACCAGTCATTAGACCCACAGCTAATGGACCTAACAATGTAACCAACGGAATCAAACTGTTTCTTAACCCATGTCTAAAGGCTACTTGCCAACGACTTAAACCTTTTGCTCGTGCTAATTCCACATAATCACTATGTAAAACTTCCACCATTTCCGTTCGAATAAAGCGGGCGGAATCCGCCATTGGACTCATCGCTAGTGCAATAGTTGGTAAAATCGTATAAGCAAAACCATTCCACATAGCAATTGGCAAGACTTTTAATTTCATGGCAAAAACATATTGCAACAATACAGCAAAGACAAAGTTTGGAATCGATCTACCTAAAATTGCCATTAAGGTTGCTAAAGTATCTACCCATGTGTTTTGTCTCATAGCAGCAATTACCCCTAATAAAATACCAACAACTGTTCCAAAGATAATTGCCTGTAACCCTAGTTGCAGTGATGGTCCTATCCGACCAGCTAATAATTTAGCGACTGGTTGATTTTTAAATTGGAATGAAATACCAAAATCACCTACAAGTAGATTTTTTAAATAGATACCGTACTGAACAATCACAGGCTTGTCTAAACCTGACTGTTTATTCAGCATAGCAATTGTTTCTGGACTAAGTTTTTCTTGGTTTGTATATGGAGTACCAGGTAATAATTGCATTAAGAAAAACGTAATCGTTGCGATTAACCACAATGTGATAATCATAAAGAAAACGCGTTTAAGAAAATACTTTCCAAAACTGTTCAAAAAGGACACCTCCGAGTTTATTTTGACTTCATCAGATATTTTCGATAAAGTAAGGGGTAGAAAAAATTATGCTGAGATAAGGATGAGCACATGAAAAAATTAAAATGGCCCTTGATTACATCTGCCTCTACTAGTTTAGGTATTGCTTTGTACCTACTCTTTGTAAAGCAATCTTTTACGTTCCAAACTTTATCAGATACGTTCTTTATTGTATCACTTTTTTTCTTGATTGTCGGTATAGCTTTATGGATTATGTCCTCTGGCTTTTTTGATACCTTTCAACGAACAATGAAAAATGCATTTCGCTTTAGAAAAAAGAATGATCCACAAGAATTTACTCCACTTTCTATAATAGGCAACGATCATCGCCTATTCTGGCTAGAAACTGGAGGCATCTTACTGATAATAGCCTTATGCTTTTTACTATTTTACTTTTTATAGATAAAGATAGCAAGGACCTTGCCCTTTTAGCTAGAAGGCGAAGGTCCTTTGCTATTGGCTACCGTTTCAGATTATTCTGAAATATATGCCCATTTATAATCAAAATTAGGTCCTGCTGAATGGAAAACAACATCCTTCACTTTTTCAGAACGCATAAATGTTGTTGCTCGTTGATAGATTGGTGAAACACCCATATCATCTATAATGATTTTCTCTGCATCAACCATATTTGTCCAACGTTTTTCTGGATTATTAGCATTGGTTGTAGCAGCTTCCTTCACATTTTTATCGTAGTCAGCGTTAGTATAATGCCCACGATTATATGAGTTGTCTGTTTCAAATAAATTCAAGAAACTACTTGGATCTGCATAATCAGCACCCCAACCACTAATTGTGGTATCGAAGTCTCCTTTGTTCGAACGATCTAAACGAACAGAAAATGGTACTGGACTCACTGTAACTTTAACACCCTCTAAGGATTGTTGAATAGCACCTTGAAGATACTCAGTCATTTTTTTACCAGTATCTGTATCAGATGAAAGAATGTCCATCTCTAAAGTCTTAATTCCCAATTCTTTCTTCGCTTTTTCCCAATATTCTTTGGCTTTCTTTTGATCGTAAGAAATTACGTTCCCTGCTTCTTCAGTAAAATCCTTTTTATTTTTAGGATCAAAAGACATACTTGCAGGAACAAGGCCTTTAGGCTCTAGAGAACCATCTGCTAAAATCTTTTCTACTAAAGATTTACGGTCGATTGAATAAGAGATAGCTTTTCTAAGGTTTTCATTTTTATATGGTGAATTTGCTTCACGCTGATTAAACTCTATATAACCCGTAGATGCTTCTTTTTCAGTCACAAGTTCTTTATCATCCGCTAACTGTTGAGCCAGTTCTCCACTCAAAATAACTTGGTCTACTTGACCATCTTGGAATAAGTTTAATGAAGTAGGTGCTTCTTTTACAACACTTACTTGAATTTCATCTAAATTCACAGTTTTGTTATCCCAGTACTCTTTGTTCTTTTTCAAATTCCACTCAGTATCAGTTCCAGGTCCATCAAAATCTGCTAAAACAAAAGGTCCATTATAGACTGCTTTATCACTTGAAGTCGCATAATCTTTTCCATATTTTTCAACAATATCTTGTCTTTGTGGGAAAAATGAAGGGAATGCTAATAAATAATCCATATAAGGAGTGGCTTGTTCTAGTGTAATTTCTAATTCATAATCGCTAACTGCCTTAATCCCTAATTCCCCTTTGTCTTTCTTACCTTCAATTATCTCTTGACCATTTTTAACACTTGCAAACATAGAAGCATATTCTGAAGCAGTTACTGGGTCAACTGTGCGTTGCCAGCCATAAACATAATCTGCTGCTTTTACAGATTTTCCGTCAGACCATTTAGCATCTTCGTTCAATTTAATTTTGTAAACTAAACCATCCTCACTAACTTCAGCTTCTTCAGCAGCTCCAGCTGGTTGAGGTTTACTATCTTTGTCTAAACGATAAATTCCTTCATACGAATTATTTAACGTATTAAAACTTATCTCATCTGTTGCTAACGATAAATCGGCACTTGGCATTTCACTTTTCTCATTAATACGAAATACTTGCTCACCACTCGCTTTTTCTCCTGATGCCGCTTTTGAATCCTCTGTTTTTGTTCCGCCACTGCCACATGCAGCAAGTGCAGATAAACTAAATAAAGTAACCATTCCTAAAGAAACCGACTTTTTCAACTTCATTATATTGCCTCCTAAGTGTCTTTTGTTTTTTCTGAAAAATCAGAATTTAATAATTATTAATTGCTATGAGGTATAGTTTACATTTTTCACACAAAAAAATCAAGAATAATCTGAACTTTTCTTAATATTTGATGGATTTTCCATGATAAAACTTTGTATTTTCTTACCTTTTTCACTTTTTCAGCCTACTAGGTTTATTGCAACAAATATGGTAGATTAAAAGAACTAAGGAAAATGTCAGAATAAATGAAGCTTTTTAACCCCTAACTACCGGATTGTTTTATTAAAAAATGAATAGCTCATTGCCTTTTGAATATTTGCTACTTTATTTGAATTATTATTAATGGAAAATAGGCTCTTTTTCACAATAATCCTGTTATTTATTCACACTTTCCTACTATATAATATGGAGGTTTTACAAAATGAAGCTAAAATACCCTACTAAACCTAATATGCCTATCCTAGATGAAACAGATTTTATTTCTTTAGAAGATGAATTAGTCATTGAAGGTTTGCATTTGAAAGATCAGGACTTAAGCTATCAAGATATCAATGGTTTAGTCTTTAGAGAATGTCAGCTTGAAAAAGTGATTATGAATCGAAATCATTTCAAACATTTTGAATGCAGTAATGTTATTTTTGATCATTGCGATTTTTCTAACACAGAATGGATTGGAGGCAGTTTTCATCAAGTTCAGTTTCGGCAATGTAAATTGACAGGGACAAATTTTGCAGAGTGTTATCTCAGAGATTGTCTTTTTGAAAATTGTTTAGCCGACTATTCCTCCTTTAGCTCATCCAATCAAAAAATTGTTCATTTTAAGGAAAATAGTCTGAACAGTACTGAATTTTTTGAAATGGAGTGGAAACATTTAATATTAGAAAACTGCTCTTTGACCGATAGTAACTGGTTTAGAACGAAACTAAAGGACTTAGATTTTTCTCAAAATACCTTTCAAAAAATTGCTGTTTCTCAAGAATTGCTAGGTGGGGTAAAAGTCAGCCCAGAACAAGCGTTGATTATTTCGGCTGGCATGGGAATGATTATTGAATAAGTGAAGAAAGAAGGAAAAAAAATGAACAGAAAGGATGAACACCTTTCACTAGCACACACTTTTCACAGAGAGAATAAAAATGATTTTGATCAGGTGCGTTTTATCCATCATTCTTTTTCTGGCATTTCAATTGACGAAGTTGATATCTCTACGTCATTTCTTGGTTTTTCTTTTAAACAGCCCTTTTATATTAATGCTATGACTGGTGGAAGCCAACAAGCAGAAAAAATTAATCAGCAATTAGGAATGATTGCAAAAGAAACGGGAATGATGATAGCAACTGGTTCAATTCGGTCTGCTATAAAAAATCCAACACTGGCCTCTAGCTTTCAAATTATGCGAAAGGAAAATCCAACTGGTGTAATTTTTGCGAATATCGGTGCAAATCTTTCTTTGGATAATGCCAAACAAGCACTTGAATTAGTTGAAGGAAATGGGCTGCAAATCCACCTTAATCTACCTCAAGAATTAGTTATGCCTGAAGGAGAACGCCATTTTTCTAATTGGCTGGAAAATATTGCAGACATTGTGGCGAATCTTTCTGTTCCTGTAATCGTCAAAGAAGTTGGTTTTGGTATGAGTAGTGAAACGATTGAAACTTTGCTCTCTATTGGTGTAAAGGCTGTAGATGTCAGTGGAAATGGTGGCACTAGTTTTACTCAAATTGAAAATGCGCGTCGGCTAAAAAAAGAGTTATCCTTTTTAGATGATTGGGGACAATCTACGGTTGTCTCGCTCTTAGAATCCGTCAGCTATCAATCACAAATAGCAGTTCTTGCCTCTGGTGGTGTTCGTCAGTCATTAGATATTGTCAAAGCCCTTAGCTTAGGGGCAAAAAGTGTTGGAATTTCTGGAACTATTTTAAATCAGTTACTAACAAACGGACTGGAGGAAACCATTGCTTTCATTCAGCAATGGGAAGAAGAATTGCAATTACTCTATACTCTACTGGGAAAAAAGACGACAGCTGATTTACTAACAACTGATTTAATTCTCACTAGTGACTTAATTCATTGGTGTGAAAGTAGGGGCATTTCCTATCAGCAATTTGCTCAAAGAAAATAAAAAAAGATGAAATTAGCCTTTATTGAAGGATTAAATTTCATCTTTTTCGTTAGTTCAACTCTGTTTTTATTGTATGAGACTAATTTGCTTTCTCTAATGGACTTTTCATAACTTTATCCCAATTTGTTCCAACTGGTTTAAATCCTAATTTAGCATATAACTTTTCTGCTGGAAAATTTCCAGGGGTTACAACCAAATAAACTTCTTGATATTCTGACGATTCAAAGGAATAGAGCATTTGCTGCAGGATTTTTTTTGACAATCCTTGCCCTCTTTTTTCAGGATCTACTGCTAGATAAATAATTAAAGGAATTTCTCTAAATAAGGAGACAATTCCACTACCTATAATCGCTTTTCCTTCCTCAATATAAAAGGAATGGCGTTTTAGTATCGGCCCATATTTCCCAGCAAAACTTGCTTCCACTTCCTCAAACCAATCTGTTAGTGTTTCATCTTCATCATCAATCGTTCCTTTAAAAGAATAAAGCAGATGCCTAGCTAATCGTTTACTCCGCTCCGTTCTATTACTTTCGTTCGTTTCAAAGCTCTTTACTTCTTCACTGAAACTATACTCCCTAACAATTTGCTTTCTCATAATAACTCTCTCGCTCATCCACTGTCCCCTTCTAGTAAATAACTTTTGCTATTTATTTCCTTTTTTACCCTTTAAAATTATACAACGGTTTAATTATTTCTTGTACTGTCATAGTCGCTTCTACCTCTTCTAGTAATTGTTTTTTAGGCTTATATGCTTTTGGTGCTTCATCAATTGTTTTCTTTGAAACAGACGTTGTCCACACATGTTTCATGGCTTGTTGGTAACTTTCTAGACTAATATTTGCTTTTGCTTGAGAGCGACTTAAGACTCGTCCAGCGCCATGAGGACCCGATTGGTTCCACTCTTGATTTCCTTTACCGGTAGCCAAAATACTGCCATCTCTCATATTTAAAGGGACAATCATTTGCTCCCCTGTTTTAGCTGATGCTGCCCCTTTTCTTAAAATTAATTCCTTTAAATCAATGTAATTATGAGGACAATCAAAAGAATCAACGACTTCTTTTTCCCACTTCATTCCTTTAAGAATTGTTTTTGCCATCAACTGTCTATTTAGTTGTGCATAGTTTTGAGCGATTTGCATATCTTTTAAATAATTTGTTAAAGACTTTTGGGTCACATATGACATCTCATAAGGAACTTTTATTGCTTCTCTTTCTTCAATAAGTCGTGCCATTAAATCATATTGCCCGTTCTTTTTTGCATTTACTGCCATAATTTTCAGTTCTTTTCTAAGTTGTGATAATTTCTGATAAGCAATTTCTTGGTGATACTCAGCTATTTCTTTTCCAAAAATACGACTAGCACTATGAATCACTAAATAAAGAGCATCAGCGCCTTCATTCACTTCAATAAAATGGTTTCCACCGCCAAGACTACCTAAACTTCTTAGTACCCAGCCCTTATGAACTGGCGCATGAACCGCACCTAATTCAAATAGATGAATCGGCTTATCATGGGTTTGGCTCCCAGTAGGAATTTGATTTCGGATGATACGATCTAATTTATCAAAATGGGTTTTGATTTTCTTTTTCATTTTTACTACGAGTAAACCACAACCAATATCGACCCCCACTAAATTTGGCACCACTTTATCTTGAATCGTCATTGTTGTTCCGATCACACAACCTGAGCCGCTATGAGTATCCGGCATAATCCGAATCTGACTTTCTTTCGCGAATTCTTGGTTACATAAAGACATGATTTGCCCAACGGTATTATCGTCTAAAAAATCTGTATAAATTTTTGCTTCGTTATATTTTCCTTTTATTGTTAACATTCTAATCTCCTAATTACTTTTTTAGAATGCAACATTTCTTTGCATTCTATTTTATGTTCCATTTATTTCCTTTTTCATTCCAATCATTGGTTACACCTCCAAATATTACTTAAATCAACTATCTGATGCTCATTTTGACCATAAAAAAACACCGACCTATAAATGATCGATGGCTTTTCATAAGATATTTAAACTCTTATTTATTACGTAAGAGAGCACACACAAACAGATCTTTTGTGTTGGTTGCAACTCTTTGCCTTGTATCCAATCATTTTTTGTATTTTCTCTGCTACAATAATTATTGTCTTTTTCATGATATGCTCTCCTTTCTCTTGTTGTTATTTATTTATGCTACCACCATAGTTAACTCTTTGTCAACTTGGGATTCAATAAATGATTTATTCTACTGGTAGTTCTGCCGAGGTAAATACTTCTGAAACATCGTCATCCTCTTCTAACTTATCCACTAATTTCTGTAATTTTTCTGTTTGTTCTGCGTCTAAATCAGTGAAAGTTTGAGGCAACATCGTCAATTCTGCTTGTGCTAAAGTGAAGCCTTCTTTTTCGAAGAAGTCTCTAACATCTGTAAAATCTTCTGGTGCTGTATAAATTTCAAATACTTCTTCTGATGTTTCCAAATCTTCTCCACCAGCTTCAATGACTTTTTCAAACATAGCATCTTCTTCTATTTCTAAGCCTTCTCGCTCAATAGCTAAGTAACCTTTACGATCAAACATGTAATTAACAGAGCCAGTTTCCCCTAAAGAACCACCATTTCTTGAAAAAGCTACTCGAACATTAGTTGCTGTTCGATTTCGGTTATCAGTTAATGCATACACTAAAATAGCTACTCCACCCGGTCCATATCCTTCATAAATAATTTCATCATAGTGTTCGTTTTCACTACTGCTACTGGCTTTTTTTAGCGCTCTTTCTACGTTATCATTAGGCATATTTGCTGATTTTGCTTTATCAATCACTAAACGTAACCCTGGATTCATAGCTGGATCAGTCCCACCAGCTTTAGCTGCAATATAAATTTCTCGTGATAACTTCTGAAAAATTTTCCCTCGTTTTGCATCTTGTGCATTTTTACGTCCTTGAATATTTTTCCATTTACTATGTCCTGCCATAAAAATAGTCCCCCTTAGTCAAATAGTCAACTCTCCTCTATTGTACTATTCTTCGAATTTGTTGCAACTATCGTCTAATTAGAAAGAGGTTCCAATACAAATGACTAGCTTTTTGGGTTCAACTTAATTAAAGCCTCTTGGGGTATTTCGCTCTCTGGAACTTCTTTCCACTGCTTGACATTTTGCCCTTTAATCCTAATTTGCAGATATTTCCCTGCTTTTAACTCTTTACCAAAGGAAACAAATTTCAATTTACGAGCTTTTCCTTCTTTGTTGTAACTCTCTTGAATATAGGTGTAATTATCGATTCGACTTACTGCATCTGGAAACTTCTCTTCATATTCTTTTGGAACCTTAATATAAACCTCTTCTGTTTTAGCAAGTGGATTGATTCGATCAAACAAAGAAGCGATATCAGATGTATTGTTATAGGAATAGAAATAAAGACCAAAAATAATTGCTACAACAATGGTTATTCCTGCAACGATTGAAGTCAAAAACCTTCTCATGATTGTCACAACCTTCCAATAAAATAAACTGCCTATGTTCTATCCTACCTTTTCTCATAACCAATTCCATCCTACTAAAGAATGACTTTTTCTTCTTTTATTCATAAAAAAATCCCTAATAACTTTTTAGTCTATTAGGAATTTTTTGATCGTCGTTTTTTATAGCTTTCTATTTTTCTTTCGTTTAGAGTAGAAAATAATTCCTCCAATAAAAAGTAATATAAGATATGCAAAGTTACTGGCAATAAAAACAAGGAACTTTTTTCCTGCTTCAGACCAAAAGCTCTTCTGGTTGTTCCAGTTCTTCTGGATCAATGTAAATACAGAGCTATTCTTTTTTTCTTTTTCAGAGGATTTTTTTTCTTCAACAGTGAGTTCAAAAGTAATATATTCTACTTGATTATCTATTCCCTGATTCATCCTAGTCAAGTTTTCCCGTTCTTCACGAATAGTAGCCAATCGTTCTTGAATTTTCAGCATATCATCTAGAGCATCGCTTTTAGCTAAAAGGTCCAGCAAGGCTTGCTCTTCTGTCTTTAAAGCATCAATCCGACTCTGGTTATCAGAATAAACGGTAGAAAAGTTTTCTGTTTGAACTTCCTCACTGGTTGTTGTGCCAATTTCATCTAAGCTTTCCATAAATTTTTCACTTTGCTTTTTAGGTATCCTTAACTTGTAATAACTTGATTGTTGCTCCCAGGAACCATTTTCGGGCTTTTGAAGAGTCGATTTTTCGATGTAGCCGTCAAATTTTTGTACTATTTTTTTCAGCTTATCATTGGCTAAGTCTAGCTTTTCGGTTCTTTTTGTCATTGTATAGAATTGCGCATTTTTGCTCTTTTCTTCTGGTAAATTAACGGCTGAATCATTGACTGCACTTTCATTCTTTGCCGCTGCTGGTGCCGGTATTTGTGAGTCTGCAACTTGCTGAGATGCTTCTTCCTTACTAAATTGCCCAGCGTTTTGACCGATCGGACCTCCCTGATAAAAAATAATCAGAATTAAGCTGAAAATCACTATCCCAACAACAGCAATTGCTGCTGGGTATTTGCCTAATTGAGATAAAAAATTGCTAATTTTAATCTTTTTCTTAGTCGTTTGTTTTCCTATTTGTTCATCAATTATTTGAAATAACTCTGCTTTAGGAACGTCAATGGACTCCCATTCTTTTTCCCATTCTTGATTCAGTTTCATTGGTCATCCTCCTCAAGATAATTTCTTAGCTTCAAGCGTGCTTCGTATAATTTATATTTGGTTGTTCCTAATGGTTCATGCATAACCTCACTAATCTCTTTCAATTTTTTTCCACAAAAATAATGGAGAATCGTGATTTCCTGTAAATGTTTTGGTAACCGTGCAATTGCATCGTAAATATCCAAGCACTCTTCCCTTGAAAGCTGTTTTTCTGGTTCAATAACTTGCTCCTCTAACACAGAAAATTGTTTCCCGTTTTTCTTTATGAAGTCTAATGAAGAGTATATGACAATTCTTACTGCCCAAGTTGTAAAATATTCTGGATAGGTTAACGTATCAAGTTTTTTCAATATTTTTATTATTGCTTCTTGAACAATATCTAATGCATCTGCTTCATTTTTCACATATAAATACGCAGTTTTGTATAATTGTTGGTAATTTTCTTTCAATACTATTTCTAATGCCTCTGAATCTCCATTCATTGCTTGCTGGACAAGCCTTTTTCCCATTATCTTTCACCTTCTTTATTTATTAGACGACTCTTGAGACAAAAAGGTTGGCTTTTTTTAATTGGTTTTATTGTTTATAATAACATTTTTATTTTACGAGCCTTATCTATCTATTTAATTGACGGAACCAAGCTTATTCGATACGATAGTAGTAAGAGATGGAGGAGGTTTAACGATGAAATTCTATCATATAAAATCAGAGGAAGATATACTAGAAGTAACTGAAGATGAACGCTTCTTCGTTATTTGTGATCGCCACAACTTTTCCACTATTTACAAACAATTTAATATTATCAATCAAGAAGAAAGTCGAAAAGCAGTTGATTTAGTCCATTTTGAAAGTCATGCTGACTACGATGTGATTTCTTTTTCCTTTTTTGAATGGAAAGACAAGCAAATGGTTTTTGAAAAAGTTTATTTATACTTTAGTAGAAGTTATGTTATTTTTGTTTGTGACCAAAATGAAACCTTATTCAAGTCTGTCACTAGCGACATCCAGCTTAATCAAGACAAGCAACCTAATGGAATTGATACTTTAACCTATATTTATTTTAAAATGCTTGACCACATTCTATCTGAAATGTTTGTCTCCTTAGAACATTTTGAAACATCAATCGCAGAGGAAGAAATGAGCTTATTAAAAACCACGAAAGATTACGACTTTGAGAAAATCATTCAAATGAAAGCTATTTCTTTCGAAGCAAAAAGACAGTTACGTTTACTCACTTATATTAGCGAACAAATTCTTAGCAATGATAATAATTTAATTGAAGAAGAAAACTTAAAATACTTTAAAAATATCTCTGCCAAAACGAATCGCTTATATGAATTTGGTTCAAGTTTAAATGACAAAACGGCTCACCTGATGGATTTATATAATACAAATGTCAGCGAACGTTCGAACAATTTTCTAAATAAGCTGACTGTTTTTACTGCTTTTGCTACTCCTATAACAGTTCTATCTGGTATTTATGGTATGAACTTTGTCAATATTCCTGAATTGAAACTGAAATATGGCTACTTTTTCCTTTTAGGATTGATTGGCTGTATTACCGGGATTATCTATGTACTTCTAAAGAAATCTAAAATGTTATAAAAGGAGCTGGGTGTCTTGATTATCTATAATATGACTGCAAAAAAGAAACTGACTTCCCTTGAAGAAATCATTGACCAACAAGCCATTTATTTTGTGATTGGCGAATATAAAGAACGGGAAAATCTTCAAAAAAAATTTCATTTTCATGATTATCAAGAACAAAAAGAAACCCTTGACCAAATGATTCACTTCCAAATTTATGAAAATTTTGACTTTGTGAGTTTACTTTATCTAGATTTGCAGGATGAGGAATTTACACATTCTAAATTAAATTTGTATTTGGGAGAGCAAGCTCTTGTTGTTTTAACTGACGATGTACAAGGAATGGAAAAAACCTTAAATAAAGAAATTAAAGAATGTTTAGATGATATCTTTATTGGACGAGAAAAAATCAATCACCTATACTATCATATTTTTCATTCTGTTCTTCATGAAATGTTTATTAAATTGGAGGATTTCGAAGCTATTTTGTTAGCAAAAGAAGATGCTTTAATGAAAAAAGTGCAGAAAGATGAGTTCCCAACCTTAATTGCGTTGAAACGAACAGCAAATGAAATAAAAAGAAATATGCGCCTACTTGCTTACGTAAGTGATGAAATCCTTGCAAATGATGGCGGTTCTCTACTTGAAAGTGATATAAACTTATTTAAAAGTATCAATATTCGGACAAAAAAAATGTATGAATTTTCTGTCTCTCTGTTAGAAACTAGTATGCATCTACTAACGGTATACGATAGTAAAATTGCAGAACAAACCAACGCTTTTATGAATACTTTTACCGTGATTACAATGTTTTTAACACCGCTGACTTTTATCAGTAGTTTATATGCTATGAATTTTATTGGAACACCGATTTTAAAATTTGATTTTGGAATTATCCTCTTTTTAGTTGCCTGTTTCTTAGTTCTTAGTTTAACCACCTTCATTTTAAGACGAAATAAGTGGATTTAAGCTGTTCATCCTATCAAAAAAGAATTCCTTTTACGGGCTTAAGCCTCATAAAAAGAATTCTTTTCTTATTTTTTCCTCAATTTCTTTATACCAATTATCAATAAGCAAAGTGCAACTGCCGTCAAAGCCCCAGCAGAATCTAGCATCACATCTTGAAACAACGGTGTTCTGCCACCTGTCATCATTTGGTGAAACTCATCCAATCCTGCATAACCAGTAGCTGCTAACCACGCTATAACTCCTGTTAACCAAACACTTTTTATTCGAGGTAACAGCCCCAAAAACCAGCTTCCTCCGAGAATAAAATACGTTCCAAAATGAGCGCCTTTGCGAATAAAAAATTCGACAAATTTTACGTAGCCTTTAGCCTGAATACTGACTTCATCACCTGCATAAATAAAAGAAATATTTTTTAATTGCTCTTTAAACGGTTCTCCACTCAATAATTTCTGAATAACTCCAACTTGAGATTGTTGTTCATAGGTTTGAGAGGAACTATAAAATAAAATAGCCATTACTAAAAATGCAATTCCTATGTAAACGTCCTTATTTCTAAATATTTTTTTCAATTGAACACCTCATTCCATTCTTTTACTATAGTATCTTTTTCTTTCAAAAAAAACAATCAATCTCTTGTTTATCCCTTATGATATAATGGAAAAAGAGAAAATATGCGTTTAGATCAATTGATCGCAAAAAATTTCTTTTTTTTCAATAAAAAAGAGTAGGTCAATTTCTACTAGAATCAATCGATTTAAATCTATCAACTTATTCATAATTTAATGAAATCTTTGTTATACTAGGACGTGTCTGAAAATATTTGTGCATAGAATTTTCATGCATACCCTATTACAAAAAAACGAAAGAAGGAATGAATAGTGAGCTACTCAACAATTTGGGATTTAGAATCCATTTTTCCAGGAGGCAGTGCCTCAACACAATTACGTTTGCGTATAGAAAAATTACAGCAACAAATTGCTGAATACCACAAGTCAGTTGAACTGTGGAACCCTATGAGCGATGACGATTATTCTAAATTAGAATCCATTTTAGCGTTACAAGGAGCAATCTCAAATGGCTTTACTCAATGTCATAGCTTCATTACTGGTCTTTTATCTGCTGATACAAAAGATAGCAAAGCAAAGGTTTTATCCAATGATCTATTTTCAACACTACCTTCATTCCAGCTAGCAGAAACGATATTCACTAAAAAATTAGCGGATATTTCTACCGCTAAATGGCAAGAATTAGTGAGCATGGACGCTTTCAAAGCCATTGCTTTTCGTTTAGAAGAAATTCGAAGAGATGGCAACAAATTATTGTCTGAAAAAGAAGAAAATATTATCAATACTTTGTCTTTAGATGGTTTAAACGCTTGGAGTAGCCACTATGATACCATTGTCGCTAGTATCAAAATTCCTTTTGAAGAAAAAGACGGTTCTATTTCCCACCTATCTGCTGGTCAAGCCTTCAATCGCATGATGGGTGATCCTGATCCAGTCGTTCGGAAAACTCTTTTTCAGCAATGGGAAAAAGCATGGTCTGAAAAAGCGCCCCTTTTAACTGACACATTAAACCATTTAGATGGCTTCCGTCTTGCAACAAACAAGCTCCATAATGTAGAGGACTTCTTGGAAGAACCACTAAACTATAATCGAATGAAAAAAGAAACCTTGAACGTTATGTGGCAAACAATTGAAGCAAATAAGCAACCCTTTGTAGATTATTTAACTCGCAAAGCACAATTATTTGGAAAAGAAAAAATGGAATGGCACGATCAAGATGCTCCGATTGTTTTAGGTGATTTAAAAGAAAAAACCTTCACTTTTAATGAAGCAGCAACATTCATTTTAGAAAATTTTGAAAAATTCAGTCCAAAAATGGCTGTTTTTTCTAAGAATGCTTTTGAAAAAAAATGGATTGAAGCAGAAGATCGACCTGACAAACGACCTGGTGGCTATTGCACTGAACTACCTGAAACAAAAGAATCTAGAATTTTTATGACATTTGGGCAATCCATGAATGAAGTTTCTACGTTAGCTCACGAATTAGGGCATGCATTTCATAGTAGTGTGATGTGGGAATTACCTAAGTTAAACAGAGAATATGCCATGAACGTTGCTGAAACTGCTAGTACTTTTGCTGAACTAATTGTTGCTGATGCAACATTAAAAGAAGCTAAAACACCTGAAGAAAAAATTAATTTACTAGACACAAAAATGCAAAACGCTATTGCCATGTTTTTAAATATCCATACTCGGTTCATCTTTGAAAGCAACTTTTACCAAGCCCGTCAACAAGGGTTTGTAGGGGAAGATGAGATTACAGAAATGATGTTGGCGGCTCAAAAAGAAAGTTATCAAGATAGTTTAGGCACGTACCATCCACATTTTTGGGCAAGCAAATTGCACTTTTTCATTGATAGTATTTCTTTTTATAATTTCCCGTATACGTTTGGTTATTTATTTAGTTTAGGGATTTATGCTTATGCAGCCAAACAAGGAACTGAATTTGAAGACCAGTATATCGCCCTTCTACAAGATACCGCTTCGATGACTTCTGAAGAATTAGCAAAGAAACATCTTGGTGTTGACTTGACGCAACCTGATTTTTGGCAAGCTGGAATAGATCTCGTTCTAAATGATGTCACTCAGTTTATGGAACTAACAGAAGAGTATCTTAAATAATCTAGTTTCAATTTATAAAAAATACAACACCTAACACTTATACTAATTTTGACATAACCTTTATCTAAAAGCTGGACTAAAAATCAAGGACGCTTTTAGATAAAGGTTTCTTTTTTTTATTTAGTCTCAATCAATTTTACTTAGTAGCTACTTGTAATTTTCACTTAACAAATCAATCGCTAGTTACCTAGTTCATTTTAGTTGCTCCCAGACTGCTAAAGCATCCTTCATTCCTTTGACTTCGTGAACTCGAACAATTTCCACTCCTTGCTGGGCTACAAATAGTGAAGCTGCTACTGAACCAAAATCCCTTTTTAATGGGTCTGTTTCATCGATTAAAGCAGCGATTGTTCTTTTTCTAGAAACACCATATAGCAAAGGATACTCTTGATAACGAAATTCCTGAGGCTGTTGCAAGATATGAATATTTTCTTCTAAACTTTTCCCAAAGCCAATACCGGGATCAAAACAAATCCTGGACGCTTCAATCCCCTTTGACTCGCAGAGTACAGCTTTTTCTTGATAAAATTGTTGAACATCCTCTTTAACCGATAGCTTTGGCTTTCTAGGACGAGAATGCATTAGAATTAACCCAGATTCAGGATATTTTTGCGCTATTTCCAACATGCCAGATTGGTCTAACCCTTTAATATCATTAATAATTGTTGCTCCTTCGTGCAATGCTGCCTCGGCTACTTCAGGATAATAAGTATCAATTGAAATTCGCGTAGTTGTAAGTTGGCGGATCTCCTTAATGACTGGCAGAATGCGTTGCAATTCTTCGACAGCAGATATTTCATGATAGCCAGGTCTCGTTGATTGCCCTCCAATATCAATAATATCAACATCAGCCGCAATCATCTCTTGCGCACGCTTCACAGCCTCTTCTACTTGGACATAATGACCGCCATCTGAAAAAGAATCTGGTGTTACATTTAAAACACCCATAACAAGCGTTTTATTCTCCGAGAAAAAGGGATTCGTTTTCATCGCAATTTTCCTCCTTAATTTTTTCTATCATCTTTTTTAACGCAATCACTCTGGGGCTATACGTATCGCGAGTTGCTTTTGACAGTTGAGCTAATGTACAACCTAGTTCTGGTAAATAGAAAATCGAATCGAAGCCATAGCCTAAATCACCTGTTATTTTTTTGGCTAACTCTCCTTTTAGGGTTTCAGAAGAAGTCAGATAGTGTCCTTCTGGCCAAGCATACACTAAAGTCGATTTTAATTGAATCTCTCTCGTTAGTTCTGGCTTTCCATTAAATAGTTCCAGTAACTGTTGATTCTTCTGTTGCTCTGATAAATTTTCATTAAAAAAACGGGCTGTCTTTAAGCCCAATAAGGCTGGGAATGCAATTAATTCAAGACCTCCATCATCAGCCAAAACAGGACGATTGATTTTTTCAGCATAAAATTTAGCTTTCAACAAGGCATTTTCCACATACGTATTGCCAGTCTCTTCAATCTCCACTGATTCAGGTAAATACTCCTGATAAGTGACTAGTTGGACAGCTTCTGAATCTATTGCTTGCTGCATTTCTTGTAATTTTCCGTGGTTATTTGTTCCAACAATAATCTTCACTAACTCACACCTTTAAGAATTAATCGCACTTAAAAAATCTCGTTTCCACTCTCTATCAGTCTTAAACACCCCTTGATAATGAAAGGTTTTCGTCTTGCTTACGGGAGTTTTAACACCTCGCATGGTCATACACATATGTTCAGCTTCAAGAGCCACAGCAACCCCTTTAACGGCCACGTGCTCTGCCAATTTATTTGCAATCATGATTGTTAAATCTTCTTGAACGCTAGGACGCTTTGCACAATACTCAACTAATCGAGGCAATTTGCTTAATCCTAAGACTTGATTTCCCTCTGGTATATAAGCAATATGAGCTTTTCCAAAAAAAGGTAACAAATGATGTTCACACATAGAATAAAACTGAATATCTTTAACAACCACTAAATCTTCACTATTTGAACTATCGAATAACGCATAATCGTTAAATTCTGGTTCATTTAGCGAACTAAAAACCTCCCCATACATTTTAGCTACACGTTTGGGTGTATCTATTAATCCAGAACGTTCGGGATCTTCTCCAATTGCTAACAATATTTCTCTAACTGCATTTTCTATGATTACTTTTTTTTCTGCCTCCATAATTATTACCAACTTTCTCCGCTAATCCAGACTTCATTTTTATTTCCAGTTTGATCAATTAATTTTTCTAAAGACTGAGAAAACAATGTTTTGCCTACATAGACATCTTTTAAAGGAATCAAGACAAACGATCGTTTTGCTATCTCTTGGTGGGGAATCACCAAATCAGGCTCCGTCACGATTTGTTGCCCTAATAATAAAATATCAATATCAATTGTTCTAGGTCCCCAGCGAATTAAGCGCTCTCTTTTTAGTTTTTTTTCAACCGTTTGAGTCACTACTAATAATTCTTGTGGGGCATAATCGGTGTCAATTTGAATCACTGCATTTAAATAGTTATCTTGTGGAACATCCCCATACGGTTTTGTTTCATAAATCAATGATTTTTTCGTTACAACCATTCGACTCTCTTGATTTAAAAAAGCAACTGCTGCTTTTAAATTTTCTAATCGATCGCCTAAGTTACTGCCTAATGCTAGATAGCCGACTGTCATTTATAGAAAACTCCTCTCCAGCTCAATTTCAATATTATCAAAAATGCCTGGCATGGGTACACTGTATTTCCTTACTCGAACTAAAGCTTGTTCTAATTTTTGACCATGCTCTATTTCGATATCATCCAAAATAGCACTAGCTACCGCTTCAATCAGATTGAAAGAACTAGTATTCAAACGCTGCATAATTTTCTCATTGACTTCTGCGTAGCTAACCGTATCATTCACATTATCTGTCTTTCCAGCTTTTTCTAACGCCAGTGTTAACTCGACATCTACTTCTAATTGCTGGCCTAAAACACGCTCTTCAGGCAAAACACCATTTCGAGTGTAAAATTTCATGTTGTTAATTCTAATTTTCCCCATTCATCATTCATTCCTTTATCATTTTTCTCTATTGTATCAAACCTTGTTAGAAAAATAGACCTTTAAGTAAAAAAAATATTTAGATACTAATAAATAGGTTGGTCCAAAAGTCTTTTAGGTTTGAGCAATTCGAGAAAAAAGCAACAATAGGCTTTTGGTATTGCTCGTTTTTTTTCGGAATTGCCGAATAACCTAACTTTTGGCCAATGTTTATTCAGGGATACCGTCCGAGATAACATTAGTTTTAACTTTTTTCCCAGACTCCACTATAAATCTAAAAAGGAAAAAAGAGGATAAACTTACCCGTTGATAAGTTTCCCCTCTAATTCTTAGTATGTTTTTTTAGCGATATTTTTCATGAATAGTTCCTCAAGCCATTTTCCCAACAACCTTGACTCTTAATCGTGTAGCATTTTCTGGATGATAAGCTAAAGGAATCTCCTCCACTTCTACTAATTCAATTGTTTCTTTGATTGCACCAGCTAAAAGCGCTTGTTCTGTTGCTTTGTTTTGTGCGTCTTCTAAGCAGTCGCTTCGTTCCGTTTTAGCATAAATGTAGATTTGTTCATATTGTCCACTAATTTGTGCAATAGATGCGCCAATAGCATTGGCTACACCACCATTTTCATTGCGAATCAATTCTTTTACACCAATAATATCTTCTGGAATGATGACACTACCACCGCCAACTAAAACAACGGTCACATCCGTTGCACTAGTTTTCATTTTATCAATAGCTTCACCTACCATATCTGCTACTTTTTGATACGCTTTTTCAGCAAAATTTTGATCGATATGAGCGACTAATTCGGGATTGCCTATTGTGGCATGCCCTAAACGAACAGCAATATCTGTCGTCGTCAATTGGTTGCCACCAAATACTAGGGCTTCTTCTGTAATACGGTAGCCAACACTATCTGGTCCAACTGTGATGGTTCCATCTTGCGCTTGACGAACTAAACTCCCGCCACCTAAGCCAATCGATACGATGTCAGGCATTCTGAAATTTGTTCTGACTCCACCAACATCAACTGCTAAAGAAGATTCTCTAGGAAAACCATCAACCAAGACACCAATATCAGATGTTGTGCCTCCCACATCTAAAACGACTGCATCTTTGAGCTTCGCAAGATAAGAAGCTCCTCGAATACTATTAGTTGGACCACAAGCAATCGTTAAAATGGGAAATTGTCTAGCATAATTTAATGACATTAAAGTTCCATCATTTTGACACAAATAGACTTCTGCATGATGAATGTTCTCTTTTATTAAAGCTTGTTCAAACCCATTACTCGTTATTTGGATTACTTCATGTAATGCCGCATTCAGAATGGTCGCATTTTCTCTCTCTATAAGACCAACAGAACCAATTGTTGATGAAACTGAAATGGGTATCTCATTTCCTAGAACCTCTTCCACAAGTTCTTTTACTCGCAGCTCTTGTTCGTTTTTCAAAGAAGAAAAGACACCTACAATTGCAATAGCTTGTACCTTTCCTTGCCAACTTTTCACTACTGACTTAATTTCTTCTTCATCTAATTCAGTCAAAGGCTGCCCATCGTATTCGTATCCCCCTTTAACTAACCCATAGGTTTCTGACAATGAAGCAATCAAGTCTTTAGGCCACGCCGTATAAGGTAAAACTGAAGCTGTCGCTGGGTAACCTAATCTTAAAATCCCTACTTTAGCTAATTTTTTACGTTCGACAATTGCATTAGTACATTGTGTTGTTCCTAACATTGCATGGGTGACTTTCCCTCTGTCAATACCAGATTCTGCTAAAACTTGTCTCATTGCTTTAGCAATTCCTGTTTGAATATCTTCAGTTGTTGGGATTTTTATACTATGCACGAGATTTAATTGGCCATCTAAAATAACCGCATCTGTATTGGTTCCACCGACGTCAATTCCAATTTTATACATCTATTTGTCCTCCTTTGCCACAAGTGTTTCAATTGGTACATACTCTAAATCATAGCCAAAATATTTTGGTCCGACTGTTTCTATACCTATTTCAGTTCGCCAATCAGAATCAGCAATCAATCCCATTACCTGAACTCGTTTGCCATACTTTAAAGCTTCAGTCGTCACAGGAGCTAAAGTTTCTAAATCTACCATACAAATTAAATCTGGCGTCATGGCAATTGGTACACCATTTTTCTCAGCAACTAAATTTTCATTTTGGAAATGGATAACAGCTTCATCTCCTAAATTATCATTTAATCCGGAAATTTTCACACGGCCAAAATTAAAACCACCTTTGATCTCTCTTTTTACATCAATTATTTTTCCTTGAAACAGTTGAAATCCATTTGTAACTTCTAATAAAGCAGTCATTTTCTCTTGTTCATTTTCATAAGTACCTCGAATAACTTTGCCAATTTCTTCTGATAGTGTGATTATATTATGAATCCCATAATCTTTTAATTGACGTCCCGTTGCTGGATAAATGCTGACCATCGCACTAGCCCCCATTTCAACGGTTTGAACTCTTGCTAAACGTTCTGTCCATTTGTTGTCAATTGTTTCCATGATTCCTATGTTGCCTTTTTCATCGGTAATTGCCATTGGCGTAGCTGACATTCCGTGTAAATTAAAGGTTGCCATTTGTAATTCTGGAAAAGCTCGTCCCATGCTATCACAATCAATTAGAGGAATACCCATCTGAGCAGCAACAACAATCGGGATCATCGAGTTTACTCCACCAGCTTCCATAGGAAACGTTCCTCGAATCGTTTCTTTGCCTAGATATCTACCTAGCTTTTCAAAAACACGGACAAATTCATTCCCATTAGGAAATTTTTCTATCATTACTGAAGGAGCTCCCATCATCGCTGCTGGGATAAAGAAATCATCGTCTTCTACTTCTTCCGGAGATAATAATTGAACAGGCCCATTATTTTCGATTGCTGATAAGGCCATCATTTTACCAATATATGGATCTCCCCCTCCACCAGTTCCTAAAAAAGCTGCTCCAACAGCTATGTTCTCAATTGCTTCTGCATCTAAATAACGCATATTATCCCTCTTCTTTCTTTCATTTATTTAGCATTCAAATGATTACTAATTATTCCGCCTCTATCTCTGGTGTCCTAACCCATTTAACCCCTACAATATAAGCGATAAAAGAGATGACGATCCCAATTAGAGGTTGACTAGGTAATTGGGGTAAAGTTGGGAAAAAGCTGAATATAACAGGAATACTGGCAATTGCCGCTCCAATCAACCAAGTACAGACTCCTAACCAATTAACACCTGGGACTGTCGCCCATTTACTTTTGTCTCCCTTTTGTACGATCCAGTATGAAGCTATCATTACTCCCGCAACAGGAGGAATCATGGCAGATAGAACTGACATAATAGGGACAAAATAATCCAAAATCCCAATAACTGCCAAAATAGTTCCAATCCCTCCAGACACAGCAATCGCCAATTTCTTTTTACTTTCCTGAATGTTAAACACATTAATCATCGCTAGTCCTCCTGAAAAAGCGTTCACTGCATTGGTCGTCCAAGTAGCTAAGACTAGCGCAATAATTCCTAAAACAGGAAATCCTAGATTCATGAAAACCATGGTAATATCCGCCGTTCCTGATACAATCGTCAAGATAGCCCCGACCGAGATCATTAAGACTCCGGCTGGTAAAATCCCCAACGTTGCGGCTTTCACAACATCTTTTCTTGTTTTCGCATATTGAGAATAGTCTCCTGCAATAACCGCTCCTAATGCAAAAGAACCAATGGTCATAGATAACCCTGACATAAAAGAAGCTTCGCCTGTTGGTTTATAATCTAAAACAGCCTCAAAACCACTATCTCCTAAAGCAACAAATAGACCGTATACACAGACGGCCACAAGAACTGGCACTGCACAATAATTTAATATATTTAAAATTTTGATTCCATATACTGCTGATAATAACATGATGACTCCCCAAATTAAGGAAGAAACCTGAACGGGCAACTGGATATTATACGTGTTCAAAAAATTTGAAAAAGCAATCCCACAAACATTGGCCTGAATACCGAACCAACCTAAACAAGCAATCGCCAAAATAATAGAAATAATTTTTTGTGAACCAACCACCCCAAATACTTGGGAAGCCACGCTTACGGAAGGTAAGCTTAAATCTGTACTTTGAATTCCTTGAAAAATCATAAAACCTACAATAATACTATAACCAATACATCCAACTAATAAAGCTTGCCACAAGGACATTCCCGAAACTAAGGTACCGCCAATAATCAAACTAGGAACACAAATCATTGCACCCGCCCACACAAAAGCCAAGCTAAACCATGATTGAGTTTCCGTTTCATTCTTTTTCATCTGTCTTCCCCCTTCATTTTGTCAATTATATATAACCTAAGCCTGATAAGTCTTTTTCAAAAAGAAAAAAAATCTTGCCTATTTTGTCATAATAGACAAAACAAACAAGATTTGATTAGTGATTTAATACACGATAAATCATCGTTGCCATGTACACATCATAGGTTTCTGAAAAACAAGTAACATCATAACCTAAAAGCTCACTAATTTTTTTAATTCTATATTTTACAGTATTTTTATGCACATAGAGCAATTCACTACATTTACTGAAACTACCGTTTGAATCTAGCAAAAAGCTACATAATGTTTTTATCGCTTCTTTATCTTCCATGAGTGGCTCTAAAATAACCAAATGCTCAGCGATTTTTTGCTCTCCCATTGTCGCTAACATCATTGCCTTCTTCAAACTTTTGATTTCTGCGGCTGAAAATATTTTTCTTTCTTTATAAATAACTGGGAAAAGCTTTTCGACATCATTAACCAATTGATACATTTCACGCACATCACTGGTATTTCTCATTCTTGGGCAAAAAATAATATCTTTAATGCTTGAATAATGTGTCGTCGTCTCCATAAATTCTTTTGTAATATCTAACTCAGAATGCTTATGCATATAGTTTCCTAAAAGAACAACGAAACAATGATCGATCATTTGAACCACACAAGTCCGATAAAATTTAGATAGTTGATCGATCAACTCAGCTCTGATTTCTTTTTCTTTTGAAAGATCATTAATATGAACTAACCATAGTAACTGAACAGAGGACACATTAACAGACAGAATTTTTGCTAAACGATACATTTTTTCACTTTCATCATTTATGATTGCTTTGACTAAAGCATATTCACTCACTTCACCGTGCTTTTTCCCCCACAGGTTCAACGCCACTTGAATCACTTCAGTCACTTGATCCAATTCAAAAATAGGTAGTTCCTTCTTCTCAGTTATGACAAATAAGTACATTCGGCCATTGTCTTTCTGCTGAATTTCTTTTTGGTAAACAGATAAGTCTTCTATAAGAAAATTGTTGTCTTTTCCTTTTTTATCAATTTGTAAGCTCTCAATGATTTGTTGGACACCTAACGTTGAATTTCTTGGCCACATCACTTGATTAATGATTTCAAAACGACTTGTTGTCAAAATAATATTGGTTTTCACACGGTCAGCAAGCATTTTTATCGTCATTTCAACACTTCGTAAATGTTCAGGTAACAACGATACTTTTTCCAATATTTCATTAACAAAACTATCGTTGGCTGATTGTTTTGTAATAATTGCGTTCATTACTTCATAGATTACTTCATTGTAGCGTAATGAAGGATCATTTTTAGGCATACAGATAATCATAAATCCTAGTTTTTCAGCTAATTGAACCACTTTAGGAGAAAGTTTTGGTAAGACAATTCCTACGTAATACAGAATAATCCCGATTTCACCTAAGTCATACAAGCATTGAATCGCTTGGCACTGTTTATCCACATCATCTTTGATGCTATAAAAGGAACTAATTAGTAATTCACCCGCATAATATTCTTTTTGATTCATCTGAATATTTTTAGAAAAAAATAACATATCTGACACTTCTAAAAATGATAATGAGGTGACAGAACGTTCCAAATTTTCTGCGCCTGCATAAACCTGAGCTTCCCTTAACGAAGGCAATTGCAACAAATCTTTTACTTTAACTCCCATAATGCTTGCCCCCTCTTAAATAAATGGTTTAAATATCCTACTTTCTATTGAACTATTATATAGTATTTATTCTTCCGCTACTATGTTTGAGGAAAAAAAATTCAAAAAGCTTAAAGGAAGTTATTTTACTGATTAAATTTCTCTGTTCATTTACTGGGATATTCTTTATAATCACTGGAATTTATTCACAAAAATGGTAAACTTGTTTTAATCAAATAAATAGTTCATAAATATTTTGAGGATAGAGGAAGAAAATGAGAAAAAAGAAAATTTTAAAAAAGATAGATAAACATTTATCTGCGGTTCAAGTGTTGGCGTTGGGGTTTTTCCTATTAATCTTTGTAGGAGGCAGTTTACTGACTCTTCCAATTTTTTCTAGAAGTGGTGAGGCAACCAATTTTATTGATGCTTTATTTACAGCAACCTCTGCGGTTTGTGTTACTGGTTTAACAACGGTTAATACAGCTTTACACTGGAACCCTGCTGGACAGTTGCTAATTATGATATTAATCGAATTAGGCGGTTTAGGATTTATGACTATGCCTGTTATGCTCTATTTTATTTTGCGTAAAAAAATTACTTTAAGTACAAGAATTTTATTAAGAGAAGCGTTGAATCTAGATGGTATCTCAGGTGCCTTCCGCTTAATGATGTATATTGTCAAATTAACAGCCGTTATTCAAATCACTGGTGCTGTTTTACTGTCTTTCCAATTTGTGCCAGAATTTGGTTGGAAAAAAGGGATTTTCTTTGGAATTTTCCATTCAATATCTAGCTTCTGTAATGCTGGATTTGATTTACTTGGAGACAGTTTAGCTCCTTACCAACAGAACCCTTTCGTTCTCTTAGTTGTAGCAGGATTAATTATTTCAGGAGGACTTGGTTTCATCGTTTGGCGAGATTTATTAGGATTTAAGCGACTGAAAAAATTCTCCCTCCATTCAAAAATTGCTTTAATCACAACAATTAGCTTATTACTTGGTGGCTTTATAATCTTTTTCTTTACTGAAAATAATGCTGCTACCTTAACAGAAGGAACTAATTTTTTCCAAAGACTAGCAAATACCTTTTTCATGTCAGTCACTCCTAGAACAGCTGGTTATTATTCGATTGATTACATGCAAATGACCAATGCTGGATTGATTACAACGATGTTTTTAATGTACGTTGGAGGTACATCAGGGTCTACTGCTGGTGGTCTAAAAACGACTACATTCGCAGTACTAATTATTCAAATTAAATCGATATTTAAAGGCAGAACTCGAGCTGAAATTCAAGGAAGAACGATTCGTGAATCTACGGTATTTAGAGCTTTCACCTTGTTCTTTATCACATTGACACTGTGCGTGTTCGCGATAATTATTCTAACCATTACGGAAAATATACCAGAAACTTCTGGAATGGAATATGTTGCTTTTGAAGTATTTTCAGCTTTTGGTACAGTTGGCTTAACGATGGGACTAACCCCGAATCTAACTTTTATAGGAAAGATTATCATTATGTTAATGATGTATATTGGCCGCGTTGGCATTTATACTGTTGGCTTCTCTTTAATGACTAGAGGACAAAAACAACAAGCTAAATTCAAGTATCCAGATGAGAGTGTTATGATTGGGTAAACAAAAAAGCGAACGAGAAAAAGCTGAAAATCAGTTTTTTCTCGTTCGTTTTTTCTTAATCAAATTTATTCGAACGGAACAGAGTACCTATAAAGTAATAAATTCCGACACCACTTAACACAATTAAGCTAATTACCAACCCTATCTGGAAGCTTCGAGGTCGATATTTCATTTCGATTTGATGGTTTCCTTTGGATAAATGAATTCCTGTAAAATTTGTCAAAACAGGAAAAGTCTTTACTTTTTGACCATCAACTTTGACTTGCCAGCCTCGATCGTAAGGAACCGAGAGAAAGAGCAGCTGATTCTCTGTACTTGAAACACTAACGTTACCACGCAATGTCCCTGTATCTCTCTTATATAATTGAAGTGCTTGTTTTCTTTCTTTCTCAATAAAATTATCGAATACTTGCTGATCCAAAGTAGCTAGTTGCCATTTATTTATATCAGTCTTTTTCTTAGTATAAACTTGAATTGAAAGGAGCTCATCTTTTTCTGCATAGCCTAAATTGAAAAGTTGATTCGTAGCAACATAAATCGTTTGATTGATTTTTTCGCCGTTTACTACAAGCTTATCGATCGTTTTCCATTTTACATCAGGAATTCTGAAATAAACATTTCCCGAAACGATTGGTTTCACCGTCAGCGAATAACTATCCTCTGGAGAAGCATCTGAATCAATAATAGCTGGCGATTTAAAATACGGCTCTGCTATTTTTTTTATTCCTTGGAGAATATTTTCTTGATTTTCGAGGGGTTCATTTTTCTTTAATTTAACAGAATCAAAATCATTTGCTGCTAAAAAACCCATACCAATTGCTTCTGAATTTTCATAAACATTCGTTTTATTCGTTGAAAAGGATAGCGGCACTTTTTCTTTTACTGTCGGCATCATTTCATAAGGAACATTCAACAACATATTAATGACTTGCGAATCATCTACGTAACTAATTCTGCGATCATTTTTTTCATACAAGCCTACATCATTCAGCATTTCTTGAACGTTCGCATCTAATGTAGAGGTATAACCAGAAACACCTGCATAGCCATATAAGAAAGAATTGTTATAGCCATTATTTTGTTCACTATATCCAGCAAACTGAGAATCAAGAGTTTGTTTTAATCTGAATAGCCCACCATTTTTTTGCTCTAATTCATCAATAATTTCACTTTGCGAACGATAAGTAGAAGCAAACTGTTGCTGATTTCCAAAGGGAATATCTTTAAGTGCAATCCAATAGTTCCCCCCTAATTCCAAACAAACCAACAAGACCAGCACTACTTTTAACCAAGGTTGACCACTATTTTTTCTACATTCAATCCTAAATATAAAGTAGTATAGCCAAATAAAGAATAGACTTATTAACAAATAGACACTAGATACAATTGATCCTTGAGTCTCAGATATCATTAAAGAGATGTATCCTAACAATAACAGAACTGAAAAGATAAATGGCACACTTAAGGAGAAGCCTTCCTTTTTATTCATTTTCAAATAAGCTTCATAAGCGAATTTAATGACTAAGAAACTAAAAATAAATGCATTCCTATAAGGAAAACCTGCTGGACTTTGGAACATGTGCCAGATTGTATTGATAACGTCTAGCCAAAAACTTAAGAAGATAAAACCAAGCAGATAAGCAGTAGCTTTTTTTTCTCTTTTAGGAATTCTTTTTTCTAGAAAATACGAAATAAAAAGCATTGTCATTAAAATTCCTGAAAAAATCGTTGGTAAATGATCTAGGCGTAGTTCAAAATTAATCGCCCCTAATCCAAATTGAGAAAAAAACGCTGTTCCAAACTTAGGATAGGGTAAAAAAGTTGAACTATCGAAATTCGTTTTTTTAGTTTGAAGCATCCCTTCAACTGCAGGTATTAAAATAAAACTAGTAGCCACCCCAGTGAGTATCGAAGCTAGCCAAAATAATTTCCCGTCTTTAAAAAAAGCAACACAATTTTTCTTAAACCCGCTATTATCCTTTTTAAATCGCCAATAAAAACTATAAAATACGACAAATATGCATAACATGTAGCCCAAATAGTAATTCGTTACAATCGCAGCAAAAAGAGCCAAGCTGTAAAGTAAATACTTCCCTTCATCCCATAATCTTTGAATACCTAATACTAATACTGGTAATAAAATCAATGCATCCAACCACATAAAATTTAAACAGTAAACTACTACAAATCCACACAAACTATAAGATGTCGAAAATAACCATGTCATATAAGTAGATTTTCGGTATGTTTTCTCTAAATAGTAAGCCATCGTTAAGCCCATAAAAGCTATTTTCAATCCTATAATCAATAAAATTGCAATTGGAAGCTCTTCATAAGGAAAAGCCAAAGCAATAAAATTAAATGGACTTAATAAATAATAAGCCGCCAATGGTAAAACTGTCCCGCCAATCACATTGGAAAAGGAATAGAAAGAAAGCGTTCCTTCTTGGATCATTCGCTTAAACATGCTAAGAAAGTGCATGTATTGTGTTCCCAAATCACTTACTAAAAGATTTTTATTTCCAAAGGGTGCCAACTCTAATAAGAAATATACACAACCAACTATGAATAATGGCAATAAAAAACTACCTAAATAAAAAAATACTCTCTTTTTCTTTAATCTATCTATGTTACTCACTCCCCTTTTTTTGTGGTCTGATTTCCTATATCTGTACTCTCAACATTATTTTTTGGTCAAAGTAATAGTGCTTCTACTTATATTTAAATAGGCTCTTAACATGTTTTTCAAACGTCTTTAAACGTTGATTTTTTTTGTGATTTTGAAAAAAATGACGATTAACTGCTACTTCTTTCATATCTATATGTATGCTTCATTTTTAGTTTATCATGTTATCTAATTTTTCACATTGATATATATGAATCAAAAGGATAAGAAAAAGAACTCTAGTTATTTTACCATATTCATGAGGATGATTATTTCTAAAAAAGCGTTTTCCCTCTATTTCTTAAACGAAACTTTACGAAATCGTTTTTACTATTTCTGCAAATGAAAATCACTATCAATTAAGCGCTTTCTCTTCTTCTTTTTTGGTACATGTGTTATGTTTTAGTTAATCAAGTTAGAAAGAAGGGGTTTTTATGGAACTAAGAGATTATGGAAAAGAGCCGATTGCTTTTAACATTGAAGAAGCTACTTTGCAAAATGAACGGTATCGTACAACGTTGTGGACAGGGGAACATTTCCAACTAACAGTTATGAGTATCCCTGCTGGTGGCGGCGACATTGGGATGGAAATTCACCCCCATGTAGATCAATTCCTTAGACTAGAAGCTGGTACAGGAAAAGTTGAGATGGGTAGAGAAAAAGACAATATTACAGTCAGTAAAATTGTAAAGGATGGTGATTGTATCATTATTCCAGCGAATACTTGGCATAATGTTACTAATGTAGGCGATGTTCCAATGAAAGTTTATTCTATCTATTCTCCACCTAATCATCCTTTTGATACAAAAGAAGAGACTAAAAAAGAAGCAGAAGAATTAGAAGGATAATTCTTCGATAAAAAAACGAGCTGAAATCTTGCAATTGCTAAGATTTCAGCTCATTCCTTTTATTTTTCTATCAATGATAAAATTCTTCTACCAATTATTTCCTCTAACGGTTTACTGTAATAAATAAACATCCCTGTCAAACCTGAACACAATAACAAACTGGCAGTTACATCACTTAGGTAGTGTGCCCCTAAGTAAACTCTAGCAAGCATAACAATTATAATCCAGCCTACTATCAAAACAACGGACACGTTTTTTAAGTTACTCCTTTTACTCCCTTGGAAAACTAACCACAAAATCAGCACATAAAGCGCTACAGCACTGGCAACATGACCACTTGGAAAACTATACCCTGTTTCAGAAACCAGTTGATGTATTGGTCGTTCTCTACGGACTAGATGCTTAATGATATAAGGAATCACTGCACCACTGACTAAAAAACTACCGAAAAAGAAAATTGCTTTCACTTTATTATTCATGAAAAAAAGCATTAGAAAAATAATTGTTGCTAAAATTAAATTTGTTGTGGGACTAGACATTGCTGATATATTTTCATAAATAGCCGTTAATTGAGACGAAGGATTATTTTGTATTACTTGACTTCCAACTTGGTCGATTTTTTTTAAACCATCAGTCTGAATTATTACATTTAATCCAATTATAGAAAATAAGAAAAGCATTCCACTGTACAAATACATAGTTTTTCTCTGTAACACTTTATTCCCACCTGCTTCCATTTAATTTAGATTGCCCTCACTATTGAACTCCATGTTCCAATTGGCTTACCTATTAACAGTAAACCTTAGGCTAATAAGCAATAAAAATTATAATGCTTTTGCTAAAACAACAGGAAAAAATAATGGAAATATTATAAATACTTAGTACAAATTAAGATTTTTTTAAATAGCAAAGCATTGATTAAAGTTTGTTTACACTCCAATCAATGCCATATATATATTGCTATTTCGTTGCAATTACAAACTTTCTTGTAGAAATCCAATTTCTTTTTGTTCGCTTTTCTCCTCTATTTTGATTGTTTTAAGCAATCTTAATCCATTTAAAATAACTAATATTGTGCTACCTTCATGTCCAATAACTCCTAAAGGCAAATTAATCACTTGGAAAAGATTAGACAGAATCAGAATCGCAATGACTGTTGCTGAAAAAATAATATTTTGCTTTACAATTCGTTTTAATTTGATAGACAACATATGACTCATTTGTAATTTCTGTAAATCATTTTGCATTAATACCATATCGGCAACATCCATTGCAATATCCGTTCCACCACCCATGGCAACTCCAATCGCAGCATTCGCTAACGCTGGTGCATCATTGATTCCATCACCTACCATAGCATTGATTTTGTAGGTCTCTTTTTGAGCTTTAATCAACTCTGTTTTGTCTTCTGGTAAACAATCTGCATGAATTTCATCGATTTGTAAACTATCCCCTACCGCTTTAGCTGTTGAATTATGATCTCCAGTAATCATCGTTGTATGGATGCCGACTGATTTAAAATAGGCAATGGCGCCACTAGCTTCTGGCTTAGGAACATCTAGCAATCCAAAATAGCCAACAACTTCGTCTCCTTTTGAAAGAAAAATGACTGTTTTTCCTTGTTCTTGCAACTTTTGAACATTTTGGGTTATTTCCTCATTGAACTCTTGTTCACCAGAAAAACTGCCTTTTCCTATACGCCAAATAGCTCCATTGATTTCTGCTTCCATCCCAAATCCAGTCACATCTTTTACATCTATTTCTTGAAAATGAGAACTGACTTCCCCTGAGAATCTCTTCACTATTGCATTAGCAAGTGGATGAGTTGACGTTCCCTCCATCGTAACTAAAACAGCCTTTGCTTCTTCTACGTCAATTCCAGGATTAAAAATAGAATCGGTCACTACAGGTACCCCTTTAGTTAATGTACCTGTTTTATCAAAAGCGATGGCTTTCAATGAAGAAAGATTTTCTAAATAAATACCGCCTTTAAATAGTACCCCGTTTCTAGCTCCATTAGAAATTGCCGCCAACGTCGCTGGAGTAGCTGAAGCCACTAAAGCACATGGAGAAGCAACAACTAAAAGAACCATTCCTCTGTAAAAACTTTCATTCCAACTCCACCCTAGAAACAAATAGGGAATTAGAATCATCAGTGGAACCACAATCAAAACACCTTTAACATATTTGTTTTCAATGTTTTCTATAAAAGAAGCTGTTTGTGAGGGTGTATTTTGAGCTTCATCCACCAATTTAATAATTTTGGCAAAAAGAGTATCATCACTCGTCTTCGTTACTTTAAGCGTGATGGCATCTCCCAAATTAATTGTTCCACCAAATAGGTCAGCCCCTTCTGTCTTCTCAACAGGAACTGATTCCCCGCTAATTGCAGCTTCATCAATGGTTGAAAATCCTTTAATTAATTCTCCATCAATAGGAATACTTGCCCCTTTAGGAACTAAAACTAAATCATTAATTTGTAATTCGGCAACGCCAACTTCTGTTGTTTTTCCATCCTCACCAATTAATAGCGCACTTTCCGGTTGCATATTCATTAAATTAGAGATTTCTTTTTTACTTTTGTTAGTTGTATATTCTTCTAAGGCTCCACTTAAACAGAAAATAAAGGTTAACATTGCTCCTTCAAACCAGTTCCCAATAATACAAGCACCGATTGCTGCCAAAGCCATCAGTAAATCCACATTCATATGTTTATCTTCAAAAGTATCAATTAGACCTTCCTTTGTTTGCTTAAATCCTCCAAATATAATTGACAACACAAAAGCAATCTGAAAATACGCGACACCCATTTTCTCCATAGTAAATCCAATGATCATAAATACTAAACACAAAACCGTTGAGACCATCGCCTTTTGTTCACTTGACATAACTATCACTCCTACTTCATTCTTTTTGATTAATGGGCATTTTCCTGAATAGATAGACTCATTTCTTTCTATTTTGGATTTTCGCTTCTTCATCTCAAAAACATCATAGCACACTTTTTTTCTAAATGATAATAAAACTTTCTAATTGAGAATGATAATGGTTATCAGTTGTCGCAACTGATAACCATTATCAATACAAACCTTTTCAAATAAACAATAAACATAAAAAAGACCCTCCAAACGCTTTTAATATTAATTATAAACTGAGAAAGTTTTTTTAAGTTAAATAAAAAAAGAGGATGAGACAAAACTAAAAATCAGTTTTGTTTCATCTTCTAAATCGAAATAAACGGTGGTCAAAAGTCTGGCTCTTCGGAAATTTCCCGAAAATCACTCAATCCATAAAATGTATGGTGCGCTTTGCGGTCCAATTTCTCGCCCCAAAGCGACTGCTGTCTCAACCTTTTATCCATTATGGCCCTTCTAACATTTTTTCGTTTTTTTGCTAATAAGTAGATAGTTCATTATTCCTAAAAGAAATAGACTAAAGAAAACATTTCTCACTCTAAAGAAAAAATATATTTTCCCTTCATTTATTTCCTTTTTTCTTAAAAAATTGCTATTTTGATTTCACATAAGTATATCCATTAGCCGCTGGTCCTTGAGATTTACCAATAAATAGGACTAATACTAAAATCGTTAATACATATGGCGATATTTGAAGCCAAACAGCATCAATGTTTTTAATAATAGGAACGTAGCTCCCAATCACACTTAAACTTTGAGCAAATCCAAAGAAAATGGCTGCCCCCATTGCCCCTAATGGATTCCACTTACCAAAAATCATGGCTGCCATAGCAATAAATCCTTGTCCAGCAATCGTTGAAATTGAGAAGTTTAACGAAATTGATTGTGCTGCAACTGCTCCTCCAACACCACCTAAAATACCAGAAATCAAGACACCTGCATATTTCATTAAATAGACATTAATTCCTAATGTATCAGCAGCTTGTGGATTTTCTCCTACTGAACGTAAACGCAAGCCAAAACGAGTATTGTAAATGACATACCAACAGACTGCCGCAACCCCTATCGCTACAAAAGCCGGCGCTGAAGTACTCTCAAAAAAGATTGAGCCAATGATCGGAATTTTACTAAATATTGGAACATCAATTTTTCCAAAACTATGTTTAATATAATCCGTTTGTCCTTTTTCTTCATAAAGAATCCTTGTTAAAAAAATTGCTAACGCTGGAGCCATCATATTAAGAACTGTTCCACTAACGATATGATTTGCTCGAAGTGTAATGGTTGCTACAGCATGAATCAACGAAAATAAGCACCCCACTAAACCACCAATTAACAAGCCCAACCAAGGTGTTGCACTTCCAAATACATCTCCATATGATAAATTAAACACAATTGAACTGAAGGCACCAATTACCATCGTTCCCTCAAGTCCTACATTAATTGTTCCACTTCTCTCAGAGAAAGTGCCACCTAATGCAGTAAAAATTAACGGCGCAGAATAAATTAACGCTGAAGACATTACAATTGCAAAAATTGAGATAAACCCATTCATACTAGCCAGCCTCCCCTTCTCGTGCATTTACTTTTGGCTGAAGGATTGCTTTCTTCTTTCTTTTTTCCAGTAAATCTAGGATATGTCTAATTAAATAACTCGCTCCCACAAAGAAAATAATTGATGCAATCACAATATCCACAACTTCTGTTGGAACTCCTGAGGCCATTGGCATACTCACTCCGCCAACTTTTAATGCCCCAAAAAGAATGCCTGATAACAATATTCCCAATGGCTGCCCATTTCCTAAAAGTGCAACAGCCATTCCATCAAATCCAGTTCCAGGTAAACTACTCATAACGAAGATGTTCTGAAAGTTCCCTAAACCTTCCATTGCCCCACCTAAGCCAGCTAAACCACCAGAAATTAACATTGCTAAAATAATATTTTTCTTCGCACTCATTCCTGCATATTCTGCTGCAAAAGGATTCAATCCAACCGAACGAAGCTCAAAACCAACGATCGTTTTTTTCATTAAAATCCAACTAACAATACACATTAAAAGAGCAATCACAATGCCCATATGGATCGTTGAATAGTCCGTCATCGTAGTTAATGCTTCTGACCTTAAACTAGCGTTCTCACTAATTTTTTTAGTTGTATCATCAGATTTTGTCAAAACATTTCGAATAATATGATTGGTCAAATAAAGGGCTGAGTAGTTCAACATGATTGTGACAATCACTTCACTAGTTCCAAAATAAGCACGCAGGGCTCCTGCAATTCCAGCCCATAAAGCACCTAGTAAAATTCCTGCTAATACACATAAGGGAATTAGGATAAAACTCGGTAATGTTGGAAACATCAATGCCATCATGACCGAACCTAGCCAGCCAATTACTAATTGGCCAGCTACGCCAATATTAAAGAAACCAGCACTCTTAGCAACTGAAAATCCTAACGCTACTAAAATTAAAGGTGTTGCTTGTCTTAAGGTTTCTCCAAAGTAGAAAACACTGCCCAGAGATCCTTGAAGTAAAGCAGTATACCCTTCAATTGGATTGTATGAAAAAGCCAACATAATAATTCCGCCTAAAATTAGACCAAGTAATACTGAAATTATGGGGATGACTGCTCCTTTTAGTTTTTCATTTTTCATTTTACTCGCCTCCCACTGACACTGCAGCTTTCTGTTTCTGCTTCTCTTCCTCCATTTGTAAAACCCGATTTGCCATAATTGATTCCATCGTTGCACCAGCCATCAACAAACCTAATTCTTGCTGTGTCGTTTCTTCCGGTTTAACCACCCCGGCAATTTGTCCATCATGCATCACTGCAATCCGATCAGAAACATTTAGTATTTCATCTAGTTCAAAACTAATCAGCAACACAGCTTTGCCACAATCTCTTTGATCAATCAAACGTTTATGAATATACTCAATCGCACCTACATCCAGTCCTCTTGTTGGCTGAGCTACAATCAATAAATCTGGATTACGATCAATTTCTCTAGCAATAATCGCTTTTTGTTGATTTCCTCCTGATAAAGATTTGACTGGGACGAGTTCATCCACTGTTCTTACATCGAACTCCTCTATTAACTCCCTAGCGTGCTGATTAATGATTTCATAGTTTAAAAAACCATGTTTACTGAGGGGCTTTTTGTAATAAGTTTGTAGTCCTATGTTTTCAGCGACAGAAAGTGGTAAAATCAATCCATATTTGTGACGGTCTTCTGGCACATGCCCTACCTTTGATTCTGTGATTTGTCGAGGTTTCTTATTACTAATTTCTTCCCCATTTAGCTTAATCGAACCTTTTTCAATTTTGGTTAAGCCTGTTAACGCTTGAATTAATTCACTCTGCCCATTTCCATCAATACCTGCAATCCCAACAACTTCACCTGCTCGAACGGTTAAGCTTAAGTTTTTTACAGCGTCTAAGCCACGATTTTCTTTGACATACAACTCATTTACTTCCAAAATGACTTCTTTTGGCTCTGCAGCCTTCTTATCCGTTTTAAAGGAAACAGCACGTCCCACCATCATATCAGCTAATTCTTGTTGACTAACATCGGCAACTGCAACTGTATCAATACTTTTCCCTCTACGAATAACCGTACAATGATCAGCAACTGCTTTTATTTCATCTAATTTATGCGTAATAAGTATGATTGACTTGCCTTCTTTAGTTAAGGTCTTCATGATTACAATCAGTTCATCAATTTCTTGCGGTGTTAATACCGCAGTCGGCTCATCAAAAATAAGGATATCTGCACCACGATATAAAGTTTTAAGAATTTCTACTCGTTGCTGCATACCTATAGTGATATCCACTACTTTGGCATCGACCTTTACATCTAAGCCATATTTTTTTGACAGCTCTGTAATTGTTTTAGTCGCTTCTTTTTTATTTATTCCTATCGCTTGCATTGGCTCAGAACCTAATATTATATTTTCACTAACGGTAAAATCTTGGATTAACATAAAATGTTGATGAACCATCCCAATACCTAGGTTATTCGCAATTGTAGGATTAGCAATGGTTACTTTTTCCCCATTAATCTTAATGGTTCCGGAAGTTGGTTCCAGTAAACCAGATAGAATATTCATAAGGGTTGATTTTCCCGCACCGTTTTCTCCAAGCAAAGCATGAATTTCTCCACGCTCTACTTTTAAATTAATCCCATCATTCGCTCTAAACTCACCAAACTGTTTCACAATATCAATCATCTCAATGGATATGGGCTGTTTGTTCAAAATAGTTCCCCTTTCTAACTTTAGTAAAGTCATCTAAGAAACTCTACTTCCTTGTCCTCACTATCTTCCCAAGATGCTCTGGGAAGATTTCCCCCACTTTTTATTCGCTCATTTTCCAATTTTATCAAATGAATCATAAAGCATTGTATAAAAACAGGGGTACTACTAGTAGTTGGTGTCCGTATCCGTGCTAAGAATCCAAGCTTCAAACTTGGGCTTACTACTGATTTAGCCCAAGTTTGAAGCTTGGAAGCTCTGAGACCTGACCTTTGGACTCAGAGCGGTTCCACGGCTTTTTGCTGACATCAACTATTAGTAGTGGAGCGGATATAGTTTCCTAGTTCACTCTTAGTAATGAAACTTATTTTAATTCTGAAGGTTTTTCAACCACTTTTAATTTTCCGTCAGCAATCTCTTGTTTATATTTTTTAATGCTTTCTTTAGTTTTCTCTCCTAATTGACCTTCAGAAAGATCAACGCCAGCTTCTTTTAAGCCAAAGACTAATTTTTCTCCACCAGGGAATTTATTTTCTAATGCCTTATCTGAGATGTCGATTACTGCTTTACCTACACCTTTTATCGTAGAAGTTAATGTTACATTCTCACCATCGATTTCACCTTCAGCTGATTGATCTCTATCAACACCAATGACCCAAATTTCTTTACTTTTATCTCGTTTTTTAATATCTTTTGCTTCTGAGAACACACCATTTCCAGAGTTGCCTGCTGCTTGATAAATAATATCCACTCCATCGTTATACATTGCTGCTGCTTGAGATTTAGCTTTTGCCGGATCACCAAATGAACCAACATATTGGACATCTACTTTGATATCAGGATTGACGGTGGCAACTCCTTGTCTAAATCCAGCTTCAAAACGGTCAATTACTTCCCCATTTTGTCCACCAATAAAACCAACATGTTCTGCTTTTGTTGTTTCAGCCGCTGCAATTCCAGCTAAGAAGGCTGCTTCATTGTCTTTGAATACCACCGAAGCAACATTATCTAAATCATCAATGACTGCATCAACGATAACGAAATTCACATTTTTCTTTTGAGAAGCAACATCTTCTACAGCATTTCTTACTTTATGCCCAATTCCAAAAACTGTTTTAAAACCATTTCCTGCTGCGATATTTAAATTTGTTACGTATTCTGAATCCGATTTAGATTGTAAATAATTGTACCCTTTAGGACCTTTCTTCAAATCGTGTTTTTTGCCCCATTCTTGAAGACCTTCCCAAGCTGATTGATTAAATGATTTATCATCTACCCCACCGATATCCGTTACGATTGCTACCGTGTTTGTTCCTGTACTGCTAGACTCTTTTTCTTTCCCTTTTCCGCCACCACAAGCTGTTAATACGAGTGTGGCACACGCTCCAATAAAAATTGCTTTCATAAATGTTTTCTTCTTCATCCTTAGTCCCTCCATTAAGGTGCTTCATCTTTTTTATTGTAACCGAAAAAAGAAACCGCTTACTAATATAACCGAGTATACCGTCAAAAAACGCAAAAGTAAACAACTTTTTTTCATTTTGAAAAAAAGAATAAAAAAAATAAGAGTAAAGCTTTTTAAAAAGTCACGCTTTACTCTTACTTAATATTCTCAAATTTACATATTTCCTTAAAAAATTGTTTCCCCAATTTCTAAATCTAGAACCATACATCCTGCACCTTGAGCAACTGTATTGAATGAAGAAGATGCAGACTTTATTTCGTATTTAATTTCTGTAAAATACTCTAATCGCTCTTGAACGACTTCTTTTACTTTTGTAACAACAATTGATCTAGATCCCAGTGTTCCACCAATAATCACTGTTTTTGGTCTTAGTTGTAATATTAAGTTGCTTAACCCAATCCCCAAATAATAAGAAGCTCGATCCACAACATCCAAACAGAGCTGATCTTGCTCTTCAATTCCTTGTAAAATATGATAATAGTTGATGTCATCTATACTCTCAAATGCTTCTGTTAATGAGCTAGAATAACCCATTTTAACTCGCTTAATAATTTCTGTTCTGATCGCTGGTAGACTACTTATCGTATCTAAGCAACCATACATTCCGCAAAAACATTTTTCCCCTTGCAAATCAACTGTCATATGGCCAAAACTTTCTGTCATTTCACTATTTTTATATAGCATATGTCCATTAATCATTGATGCTGAGCGAATAATTAAATCATTGGCAACAAAAAGTAAATTTTCTTCTTCATTCCAGTAATTTTTACGATATTCAACTAATGCTGCTAAATTCGTTGCTGAATGAACCACTACCGGTAAACCTAACTTTTCTGCCAGCTGACCTTGAATATCGATGTCGCTCCATTCTTTAAAGGCTGAATATTCCCTTTTCTTAATCCGACCAGTAGAATCATCTATTCGAGTTAATATCCCAATTCCTACTCCTACTAGCTGATTTCTTTGTAACTCATTGGACGCTAAAAGCTGTTGGATGCTCTGAATGATAAATTCAAAAACAATTTCTGGTATAAATACCTCTCCCATCTTCAACTTTCGCTCTTCTAAAATATTAAGTTCTAAATCCATTAGTAAAACAGTTGTATATAAATTACTCAATTCAATCCCTATCAAATAGGCTTTTCTTGGATTAATACTATATAGTTTTGGCTTTCTTCCACCACTTGAAACACCGACACCACTCTCTTGAATCAACTGATACTGAAGTAATTCTTCAATGAGTCTAACACACGTAGCGTGCTTAAGATCCATTAATTCTTTGATACGACTGATGTCCACTTGTTTATATCTACGGATTAATCGATAGAGTTGTTTTAACCGTTCTATTCTGTCACTTTGAACTTCTTCAAAAAAGGTCATACTTTTCTCCCTCCTTACACACTAGCTTCACCTTCCTTATTCTACCAGAAGAAGCCATAAAATATTAAAAATAATCTATTTTTCTTTTTTTAGCTTGTTGTTACTTCTCTTATTAATTTAACATAAATAAAACTAACTTTTTTTCAAATTAAAAAAAAGTGGTTTACTTTTTATGATTTATCCTTTACACTTCATCTGAGAAATAAAAATATTTTGAGGAGGTTTTTTTGTGTTAAAAAAACAAATTGACGATGCAGTATCTTTTATTCAATCAAAAACAACAACAATTCCTAAAATTGGAATTATTTTAGGCTCTGGCTTAGGTCCACTAGCTGAACAAATTGAACAAGCAACAAGTATCCCCTATGAAGAGGTTCCCCATTTTGCTAAATCAAGAGCTGTTGGACACGCGAATGAGTTAGTTATTGGTAACCTATCTGGCACAACAGTGGTTGCAATGAAAGGTCGTTTCCACTATTACGAAGGGTTTACCACGCAAGAAGTCACGTTTCCAGTCCATGTAATGAAAGCATTAGGTATTGAAAAACTAATTGTCACTAATGCTTGTGGGGCAGTCAATACCGATTTCTCTCCTGGTGATTTAATGTTGATTTCAGATCATATAAACTTAACGGGAAATAATCCTTTCTTCGGCCCAAATGATGATACTTTAGGACCACGTTTTACCGATTTATCAAATGTTTATAGCAAAAGAATGCAAGATATCGCTTATCAAGTTGCCGAAAAGAACAATTTTTCGTTACAAAAAGGGGTTTATGCTTGGTGGACTGGTCCGGCCTATGAAACACCTGCCGAAATAAAAATGATTCGCATTATAGGAGCAGACGCAGTTGGTATGTCTACCGTTCCTGAAGCCATGGTCGCTGCTTACTACGGGATTGAAACTCTTGGAATTTCTTGCCTAACTAACATGGCTTGTGGTATTTTAGACCAGCCTTTAAATCATAAAGAAGTAATTGAAGTAGCAAACTTGGTAAAAGAAAAATTCAGCATTCTTGTCAAAGAAATTATCAATAAAGTCTAATCCAATAGGAGGGAAAAAAATGTCAATAAACAAGTATTTTGACCATACTTTATTAAAACCAAACGCAACTAGAAATGATATTGATACATTAATTAACGAAGCTGTTAAATATGATTTCATGTCAATTTGTATCAATCCTTACTGGGTTTCATATGCTTCTGAAAAACTAGCCCATTCGGATGTAAAAGTATGCACAGTCATTGGTTTTCCATTAGGTGCCTCAACAACCGAAATGAAAGCAGCAGAAACTAAACAAGCTGTTAATGATGGTGCCAATGAAGTAGATATGGTTATCAATATTGGGCTTCTAAAAGAAAAAGAATACGACTTAGTGAAAAAAGAAATTGCTGTCGTTGTTGACAGTGCAGGCATTAAAACAATCGTAAAAGTCATCATTGAAACCTGTCTTTTAACAGATGAGGAAAAAGAAATTGCTTGCCAGCTAGCTAAAGAAGCCGGTGCTGATTTCGTTAAAACTTCTACGGGTTTCTCTACCGGTGGAGCTACAGCGACTGATATTGCGTTAATGAGAAAAACAGTTGGTCCTACGATGGGGGTAAAAGCTTCTGGAGGAGTAAAATCTCGTGAAGATGTCGATGTGATGATTAAAGCAGGTGCAACTAGAATTGGAACTAGTTCTGGAATTTTAATTGTTGAAAATCAGTCTGTTAATGAAAAAGAGTATTAATCATTCTAAAAATGAAAGTAACTCTGATAAGCGATGAAACCATCACTTATCAGAGTTACTTTTTTATTCTTTATAGCGTCAACTGTAAAATCATCTATTTTTTTAGCAATAGAAAATACGTCTTCAGAAATTTTTTTACTAACATCTATAGCAATAGCATCCTACAACAACAGGTCCTTAATTTTCATATTAGCAAATACTATTCTTTTCAAAAATAACTTTTACTTTCATTAGAAGTTCTTCAGTAAAGGCTTCTGGAAAAGTTTCTAAATAACAGCAATTTCGATCATTATAATCGATGGTTACTAGTTGATCCAATAGCACTTTTCCAGTTGTTTTCAAGCCGCCTTCTTTCGGAATTTTTATATATAATGGATATTCTCTTTTGGTCGTTGAAATGGGAGCAAACACAGCAATATTAGCTGTATCCGATATTATTTTGTGGCTTAAACAGACAAAAGGTCTTTGTCCTTGTTGCTCATGTCCTTTTTTAGGAGCCAAATTAATCAGTATAATATCACCTTGTAAGGGTGTTCTCACTCTTACCATTTTTCATTTCCTCTAGCCTCACCTAAATTTTGAATTTCAGTAGTAAAACTCTCACCATTATATTCGCTAAACAATTCCGCAACAGTTAATTCATTTGGTTCACTTGCCTCTATCGGTAAAATTTTAGTTAAAATAATTCTGTTTTTTTCATCGACTTCGACTGTAAATTCATCCTCTAAATGGATGTCTATTTGTTTTGCAACGGAATTAGGGATTCGCATTGCTTTGCTATTGCCCCAGCTTTTTACCCGTAAATGCTCTTTTAACATGATATCGCTCCTTCTTTCTTCCATTATTGTAGATACATTGTATCACAAATGACAAATGGCGTATACTCTTAATGATGCAATACTGGAAGATGACTTATTCTAAGCCAACGATTGTCCTTCTTCCTAAAATTTTTAAATCATCCAAGAGTTGCTCTACACTTCAACTTCTTATTCTTCAAAATCCTGCTCATTTTGAATTGCGATACCAATCGTTGTTTCCTGATCATTCGTTAATTTCTCGATCGCTTCTGTTAAACTTTCTGATTCAAAATACCCTTGTTCATAGTAAAATTTTAATAGCGTACCTAGCTGACTGATTGGTATCTCCATTTTATTTGCTCCTTCATAATCTATTTTTTTATTCCAACTTATTTTACTTTAAGCGTCATTTTTGACATCTCTTCATAGTAAAGTATGTCACCGCTACCAGTCACAAGAGAACAGCTTTTTGTCACCTTATAGCCTCGTTTTATGTACATTTTTTTACCAGGTAGCGACGAATCCAGTGATGCAAACTCATACTTTCTAAAAATTTGCTTTTCACCAAACTCCATCAAAAAAGAACCTATCCCTTGCTTCTGATAATCAGGCAACACAAATAAACGCCCAATTTGATTGTTGTTAATTGTTATTGTCCCTGCGCACTTTTGCTTCTCTTCAATAATATATACTTTTTCATAAGAAATATCTTCAGCAATTCTTTCTCTACTATGATAATTCAGAAAAAAAGCAACTGTTCCTTTTGGATAGTATTCTGGATATATTTGCTGAATTGTTTCTCTTGTATTCTGAAAGACAGTTTCTAATTTAGTCATGTCCGCTAAACTAATTTTCAAATTCCCTCTCCTTTCCATACTTTTTTGGCTTTTGTTTAGAAAGAATCTAGTTTCATTACATCAATTGCAAGGCTTCCTTTTTCATTACGTCTAAGTGTTCAAATTAGAAATACGATCGATTTCCCGTAAATAAAAATCTTTATGTCCTTCTTTTTCCATTTTTATAAAAGCTAAGTTGCCCTTTTCGATTTCAGTATCAAATAAGTTTACTAATGATTGGATTCTTTCACTCACAATTGGATAAAAATTGGTCACTTTTTCATAATTATAATAGTTTAAAAACAGTTCAATTAACTCATCATAACTAGGTTCTAGAGTTGGATCGATCAGAATAAAACGATACATCACATAAGCAAGATCCCATTCTCTTGGAGCGGGACAAATCGTATCAAAGTCAATAATTCCCACAGCCTTATAGTCATTAAAAGTAATATTATATGGAGCAAAATCATTGTGACAAATAACATCTTTTTCTAAGAAACCTTCGTAGTTTAAATAGAAAAGATCTTCTTCTAATCGTTCAAATTGCTCTGATAAATGATGAAATTTTTTCAATAATTTTGCTGAACTTTTAATCATTTCCATTTTATGTTCATAGGAAATTTGGGACAGCTCAGTATGAATTGTTTCTCCCTCAACATAACTTAATGTTATTTCCTTCGTATCATGACGAATGTAGTAAGGAGTAAAATCACTTTTTTCTTCTAAGTATTTTAAAAATCGCTTGATGGTAAAAATGTTGAACGGTCTAGTTTTAGAAATATATGCTCCTTGTTTTCTAACCGTCCCCATATTTCCTTTTTCAAACAGCTCCATTATTACACCTCCATCGACTATTCAATCATTATTTTTCAATTGATTTTAGCTTTTCTATTTATTCATCCATTCTATATCATTCCTCCTTTTTTTAAATAGGTTAAGCGACTATGCTATACTATTTGTAATGAATAACATTTTATAGAAGGGATTGATAATGATGAATAATGTAGAAAAAAAAGAAATCACTGCGACTATTTTAGAATATGATACCGTGGCACCAGAAGTGATGCAAATCAACAATTCTAAGTGGGCTATTATGACTTACACCGTGGACGGAAAAGTTTATATTTCTAAAAATAAAATTCAAGTTCCCATGAGAGCCTCTGTAAATGATACACTTACAATCAAATATAATGTCAAAGATCCTACTCAAATTTACACAAAACACTTATTTGTTCTATAAAAGAATCTCTTATTTCTCAAATTTATCTAAAAAAATTCAGCTACTAAAAGAAAAATCTTTTGAGTAACTGAATTTTATCTTATTAGGAAATCCTTCTTTGCAGATTTCCATCACTTTTTATTTCTTCCCTATTTTTATAATGATTCGTGATTCCTTTTTCCAGTTATCATTGCCTGATCCAAAATACTATTTGGTTTATTTTCAATTAAATCGTCCAAATACTTACTGATCTCTTCAGATATTATTTCTGTCGCTTCTTTATAAAAAATACTAGGGGTGTGGTCTACAACATAATGGGTTACTCCATCTAAAACATAGGTTGGCCTTTCCAGTGTCGTCGGGATGGAGGTTTCAATTGCTCCCGCCTCGTCACAACTTATATCAATAATCATTGCACCGGTCTTCATTTTCATTAAATCTTCACGATAGACAATATGATCCTTCCGCTTTTTATCCCACAGAATGGCGTTCACAACAACATCATAATCTGATAGCTCTCGCCTTAATAGTGCTTCTTGCTGTCGATTATAAATAACAGTTTCTGCTCCTAAATCAGTCAAAATTTCGATTGCTCCTTGAGCAACATTCCCTCTCCCAATAACCGCAACTTTCGAATGCTTTGGTAACTTTCCAAAATTTTGAAAAGCATTCAAAATAGCCGCTTCTCCTGCCAAATAATTATTTTTCCAAAGACAATGACGAGAATCCTCCATTAAATCTGCCCATTCATAGGCAATTACTTTATGGGCTATTAAGGATTGTTTTCTCGGACTTCCCTCTCCAGCATGAATCCAGCCGAAAATAATCTGATTTTCTTTAAGATGATCTAAATAGGTTGCATCACCAATTTTAGGTTCACAAATAATTTCTTTTTCTAATATTTCTTTTCTTGTAACCATTTGGCAACCTAGTTCAACATACTTTTCATCAGGTATATTTAAAATATTCCCATATCCTTTTTCAAAAAAGAGACACTCTGTATTTCGAAGTTTTAATATATCTTTTGGAAGCAAAGCTCGCCGTTTTTCATTTTCTTTTTCTCCAATTATAAACCCCATATTTCTTTTAAATTGTTTCATCATTTGATTACTTCCTTTCTAAATTAGAATAATACGGTAGAAACAGTTAACAATACATTTTAGACGTTACCCCCAGTCTAACAGGATTTTATGAGAATCTGGCTACAAAAAAAATAAGCAAAAAGGCATGTACTTTTATTTCTTAGATTTTTCTATTCTTCTTTAAAGATCGATGAGTCAATAAATTTTGCATTAACACAGATTGTTCAATCTATTCAAAGGCTCTTCATCCGTTGTATTCAAGTCTCAGAACTATCGCTAATTGATAAAAAGTATACCGTTAACTGATTTTATTTTCCAGATCATAAAGTTTTCCTCAAATAGGTGATTCATTTTTCCAAACAATTTGTCTATACATAAGAAATCAGATACAATATTATCAGGAGGTGTTTACAATGAAACCTAAATATGAAGAAATTGCAGATATTTTACGTGAACGAATTAAATCTGAAATATATATGACAGATACTTTATTACCTAATCAAACAGATCTCGTAACAGAGTTCGGTGCTAGTCGAATGACCGTCAAGAAAGCAATAGGTATCTTAGCAATGGAAGGCCTTGTTTATTCACAAAGAGGTTCTGGAACAAAAATATTGAATCGCTCTTTTTGGGATAAAGAGACTTCCCCTGCCAATGAATACGGTGGTTTAAGTAAGCAAATGAATGACCGCCACCAAAATTTAGAAAGTAAAGCAATTTTATTTGAAGTAGAATTTCCTGATAAACAAGTACAGGAAAGATTGATGATTAAACCAGAACAACCCGTCTACAAGATCATTCGGCTAAGAATTTTAGAAACGAAGCCTTTTATTTTAGAGCATACTTATATGCCTTGTGGATTAGTTCCTGGTTTAACAACTGAAATTTTAGAACAATCTATTTATACTTATATCAAAGAAACCCTAAATCTTCACTTCGCTGGTGCTTATCGTAATATACAAGCGGCAAAGTCAGATACATATGATCAAGAATACTTAAATTGTGCAGTAGATGATCCTGTTCTAGAAGTAGAGCAAGTTGTTTATCTTAAAGATGGACAACCTATCGAATACTCTAGAAGTAGAAATCGTTATGATCAACGTGGATATTCTATCTTAAATGTTGATTTGTAAACAAAAAAGAAATGAGCTTTCTGAAGCAGCTCATTTCTTTTTTGTTATTTTTTATTTCGTTCAGGCAACGAATTGTTTTCAGCAACCGTTTTAAACCAATGACCAGATTTTTTGATTGTTTTGATTTGTGTATGAATATTTGTAGAGATAAAACCATATCTATTTTTATAAGCATTCGCCCATGACCAACAATCAATAGGTGTCCACAAGTGATAGCCAAAACAATTGGATCCTTCTTCAATCCCTTGATGCAACCAGTCTAAATGTTCATGGATGAAGTCGATTCTGTAATCATCTTCAATAACTCCTTCAGTATTTAAGAAGCGTTCTTCTCTTGAAACGCCCATACCATTCTCAGACACAAACCAAGGAATATTTTCATAATTATCACGAATGTTAATGGCAATATCGTATAAAGCTTTAGGGTAAATTTCCCAGCCACGATCTAAATTCATCCGTCTCCCAGGCATTTCGTAAGAGTCATAATAACGGTTAGGCATCCAGTCTCCCACACTATTTGGAGCGATATCTGGTTTTTTAATGCGGCTTGGATGATAAAAGTTTACCCCCAAAACATCAATCGTATTTTCCTTAATAATCGCTAACTCTTCTGGTGTACTTTCCCAAATAACACCATCCTCTGTAAGTAAATCCACTAGCTCTGATGGAAATTCTCCATGGACTGCTGTGTCTAAAAACATCCGATTATTAAATAGTTCAGCAATCTTAGCTGCTTGCAAGTCATCCTGACTATCAGAGGCTGCATAAGTTGGCGTTAGATTCAAAATAATTCCAATTCTACCGCCATTATTTTGTAGTCCCATTTCTCTAAATGCTTGGATCGCTTTAGCAGAAGCTAAATTTAAGTTGTAAGATACTTGAACAGCTTTTTTTCCATCTACTACTTTTGGGTAGTGAAATTCGAATAGATATTGTGCCTGTACAACTACGATTGGCTCATTATGGGTAAACCAGTCTTTTACACGGTCACCAAATAATTCAAAACATTTTTTAGCGAACAAGACATAATAATCCACCACTTCCTTTGATTCCCAACCACCATATTTATGATATAGTTCTGCTGGTAAATCAAAATGGTGCAAATTTATCACAGGACGAATTCCAGCTTCTAAAAAAGCATCAATCACATCATTATAAAAACGAACGCCATCGGGATCTACTGTTCCAGTTTCAAAATCATCCATCAATCGAGTCCATTGAATGGATGTTCGTACACTATTTAGACCGATTTCTTTCATCAAAGCAATATCTTCTTTAAAGCTATTATAAAAATTTGATGTTACATCTGGCCCTACTTGATCATAAAAATCCTCTGGTTCAATCTCGTACCAATAATCAAATACATTCGCATGTTTTTTATTAAATCGTCCTTCGCTTTGTGGACCAGATGTAGCTGCACCCCACCAAAAATCTTTACTAAACTTTTTTACCATGATTTTCCCTACCTTTTCGATTTAAGTATCTTATTTTGACTAGTTTCTTTCTTCGTCTCTATTATAAAACGCGGTTTTATAAATGTCTATACTTTACTATTATAAATACATACTTTTTAAAAGTGGATTAAAATTTCTTAATGTTTTTCTAAAATGAATTTTTTTACTTAGGACTTAAATTATCAATTGCTTCCGTTCGTTGTAATAACTCTTATAGGCTAAATAGGTTGCTATCACTGAGCCAATACTTGTAGCAGACAAGAGCATAAACGTAACCATAATTTGATACTTAATAGCATGAACTGGATCAACCCCGGCAAAAATCAATCCCGACATCATCCCTGGTAAACTAACAATACCTACTGTTTTGGCTGAATCAATGGTTGGTGCCATCCCAGTTTTAACACTTTCTCTTAAAATGGGTAAAGAAGCTAATTTAACATCTGCTCCCAAAGCTAATTTTTCCAACACCGCTTGCCTTTGGTCATGAAATAATCGGTCCAAGCTTCGATAACACAATCCTATTGCAATCATAGAATTACTGGCAATCATTCCACTAATGGGAACAATTTGCGAGGGAATAAAGCGAATCGCTCCCGAAAGAACTAACACGCCAATGGTTACACCTGTGCTACAGGCAATAGCTACTAAAGAAATCAAAAAATCTTGTTGTAACTGTTTGCTCCTTTTTTTAGCATTTAATGAAGCGTTCACAACAATAATACCGGTCATAGCTAGTGTTAAAAAGACGTTATTCACTTGAAAAACATAGTTTAGTAAATAACCAACAAGTACCAATTGCACAATCGCTCGTGCAACACTAACAATAATATCCTTTGTAAAACCTAACTTTTCTTTGTAGCTAATTAGTAAAGCAACAATCACCAAAATACTAGCAAATGCCAATGATAAATTATTTACTGCTAAATTCATCCTTAACTCTCCAATCTTCCAGCAACAATCTGTCTAATTTCTTTTGATTGAGCAATTTCTTCACTGTCATGTGTTACTCGGATTAAGGTTACATTTTGTTCATGATTTAATCCCACTAGCCATTGATTTACAATCCCTTTACTTTCTTCATCTAAACCAGCTGTGACTTCATCTAATAAGAGAACTTCCGGTAAAAATAGAACATTACGAATAAGTGCTACTCGTTGTTTTTCACCCCCAGATAGCTCCGTAATTTTTTTATCAAGATACTCTTCTGGTAATTTTAATTGTTTCAGCAAGTTAACTGCATGACTTTTTTCAAACTCTTTTTTTCTGATTGTATATGGCAATAAAAAATTATCCTTCACTGTTTCTCCAAATAGTGAAGGCTGCTGGAAACAATAAGAAACCTTTTTTCGATAGTCTTCAGGCATCAGTTCATCAATATTTTGGTCATGAAACAAAATTTTTCCTTTTGTAGGAGTTAATAGTGAAGCTAATAATTTTAATAATGTGCTTTTCCCTCCACCAGATGGGCCTGTGATTGTAACATGGCTACCTTCCATAATTTCTAAAGTAATGTCCTCAATGATCGTTTGTTCCTTTAACTTATACGAAATATTTTCTGCAATTAAAAATTTCCCCAAATAACTCACTCCTTTTTTCCTGATGGTCCGATGTCCATTATCTCTAACGAGTGAAACTCGCAAGAATAAGTGGCACTCCTTTTTCTTATGGGTCCGATGTCCGCTATTCCTAACTCGCTCTGCTCGAAGGATAGTGGCTCTCCTTTTTCTGATGGGTCCGATGTCCATTATCTCTAACGAGTGAAACTCGCAAGAATAAGTGGCACTCCTTTTTCTTATAGGTCCGATGTCCGCTATTCCTAACTCGCTTTGCTCGAAGGATAGAGGCACTCCTTTTTCTTATAGGTCCGATGTCCGCTATTCCTAACTCGCTCTGCTCGAAGGATAGAGGCTCTCCTTTTTCTTGGTGGTCCGATGTCCATTATTTTTACTGCAGCTTGGCTTTCTGGAATAGGGGGTTTTCTTTTTATCTTTGAAAGAGTTCCTTAGTTCCTTTTATGATATCACAGAATGAAAACGAAAGAAGTTAATACGCTATGTAAAAAAACAGGCAACCTCATTTATAAGATAAGGTCACCTGTTTGGTAGTTTATTTTTTTGCTGTAAAAATAGCAGTTATTCCATTTGGATCTTCAATTTCTAATCTGTTTTCTGTTTCTATTTTATAGGCAATTGCTAGAAGATCTAAGTGAGCTTTAAAATTAACATAGGCATTTTTATCAGGCAATTCAAAAACATAAGCATCAATCCCTAATTGATTTTTATCCATTTTAGGTAGTTTTCTTCCTGCCCAAGTATTTGCTCCAATATGATGATGATAATCCCCAGCAGCAAAAAACTTAGCTTGCTTTCCAAAATTTGCTTTTAAAGAGAAACCTAAATCTTTAAAAAATCGATCACTTGCTTCTAAATCAGAGACTTGGAAATGAACGTGTCCTATTTTAGTCCCCTCTGGAAACCCTGACCAATGACCATCAGCAGTTGCCATGATTCCTTCACTATCTAGTTCCTCAACTACACCAATAATATCTCCATTTGAACGTATATCCCACTCTTCAATGGGTCTATCGCGATAGATTTCAATCCCATTCCCTTCAGGATCTGAAAGATACAACGCCTCACTATACCCATGTTCTCCAGCACCAATCTCAATCTTGTTCTGAAGAAGCCATAAAAGAGAATTGCCTAAATCTTTACGTGTTGGCAATAGAAAAGCAATGTGATATAGCCCTGCCGTCTTCATTTTGTTAATAGGACGCTCTATTTTATTCAAAATTAAAAGGGGAATAGTTGATTCTTTAATCCCTAAAAAAGCTAGGTTATCCGTTTGTTTTATTAAACTGAGTCCAATAATTGTGGTATAAAAAGAAACCATTTCGGCTAAATTTTCAACTTTTAACGTAATTTCTTTCAACTCTAAATCACTTGGTAAACGGTATGTCATCATATTCCCCCTTCTCAATTTACTAATTAAACTCTAAAAAGCGAGCCTCATTTTCCATGTATTCTTTTTCTCCAGCTGGAGCTTCGATAGAACCGAAGTTTAATTGAGCTCTTAATTTCCACTGGCTAGGGATATTCCATTCTTTCGCAACCGCTTCATCAATGACTGGGTTGTAATGCTGTAAATTGGCCCCAATATTTTGTTCAGCCAATGCAGTCCAAACGTTTGCTTGTGTCAATCCACTCGCTTGTTCAGACCAAACCGGAAAATTATCTGCATATAAAGGGAATTGATCTTGTAAGTTCTTAACGATATCAGTATCTTCAAAAAATAGAATTGTTCCTTTACCAGCGGCAAAACTGGCTAATTTTTGTTTCGTTCCTTCAAAAGCATCTGGAGGCGTTAGTGGTTGCAAAAGATCCGCTGTCATCTGCCATAATTTTTTGTATGACTCTCCTGTTAAAATAACCACTCGCTGTGTCTGTGAATTAAAAGCAGTTGGGCTTTCTCTCACAATTTCTTTTACTAATTCTGAAATTTCTTCTGTTGTTTGAGTTAAATTATCTCCTAAAGCATAGATGGAACGACGTTTTTTTAAAGTAGTTAAAAATTCTGACATAATAAATTCCTCTTTTCATTTTTTATGATGATTACAAGGTTAGTATATCAACTTACAAAAAGTAAGTAAAGAATAATGCTTATTTTTTGTAAGTTAAAAAAAAATGAAGCTAAAACCGCGTTTTTTTGCGGTTTCAACTTCATTTTTCAAACGATTTAGTTCATGAAAACAAATGACGATTTTAGTTTATCTCCAAAAAGTAATATCTGACGCAGGCAATCGATAAGAAGGATAGCCTTCTTCATCTGCTTTTCCGATCGAAAGAATCATGACTGGATAATAACGTTTTTCATCTATATCAAGGGTTTCAGCTATTTTTTCTTTGTCAAATCCACCAATTGGATTTGTGTCATAGCCATATGCACGAGCAACTAGCATTAAATTCATTGCAACTAGTGCACTATCAATGACAGCCATTTCTTTTTTTGCTTCTAAAGGAAGCTGTTCAAACATCGGACTTAGCATTTCTAATTGTTTTTCTTTGACCTCTTTTGGCATTAAGTTTAATTCAACCGCTGATCCGTAAATTTTTTCTGCGTAATCAAAGCTTTCTAAATCTCCGAAAATGGCAATCATTGCTGAAGAAGTATCATTTTGAAGCTTATTAAATTTTACAATAGGTTCCAATGACTGCTTTCCTGCTTCACTATCTACGATAACAAACCGCCAAGGCTGCATGTTGACAGATGACGGTGCTTTTACAGCCTCATTGATAATCTCTTCCATTTCTGTTCGATCGATTTTTACAGCAGTATCATATTTACGGATGGATCTTCTTTTTGACATAATTGTCGAAAATTCATTTTCTCTATATTTTTTCACTCATTATTCACTCTTCTCTATTTCATTTTTAAATTTTTTAGAATGAAGGGAAAATATATCATTTACTCTTTTTCTTGTAAAGTAAATTGTTTGTGAAAAAAAGATTAAAGAGGTTTCTATCACTTTTTAACATTTATTTTGTCATGCTAATGACAATCTTACCTAGTGCATGGTGTGTTTCACTTAAAGCATGTGCCTCATAAATCCCTTGTCTAGAAAAAGGAAAAACAGCTCCTATGATTGAACGAATTTTCTTTGCTTCAAGTAAATTTGCCATCTTTTTCAATTGATTACCATCAGGTTTTAACCAAATTCCTTTGACGACTACATTTTTCTCGATAGCTACATTTTCTGTTTCTGGAGTAATTCCTACGATAGAAATTAAGCGTCCAGTTTCTGCTTTCAATACTGAAATACTTTCTTCTTGAATTGCACCACCCATTGTATCAAAAACTAAATCGATGTTATTCAAAACATCTTTAAAATTCGTTGTGTGGTAATCAATCACTTCGTCTGCGCCTAATTTTTCTAAAAGGTCATGATTTTTTTCACTTGCAGTTGTTATTACATAAGCTCCAGCATTTTTTGCCAATTGGATTGCATAGGTTCCTACACCGCCAGCTCCTGCGTGAATCAAAACTTTTTCGCCAGCCTTAAGCTGTCCGTGATCGAAAAGAGCTTGCCAGGCAGTCAAGCCTGCTAAAGGAACTGCTGCTGCTTCATCAAAAGTTATATTTTCAGGAATACTCGCTAATAAATGATCGTCTACAATCGTCTTTTCAGCATAAGTACCAAATCTTGTTGTTTCTGGACGAGCAAAAACGCGATCTCCCACATTCCAAAAGGTAACTTGACTGCCAACCTCCTCAATCACACCTGCAACATCCCAGCCTAAAACAATTGGAAAAGACCAGTCAAACATTTGCTTTAAGTAGCCTTCTCTAAGTTTCCAATCAATCGGATTAATCGAAGTCGCTTTTACTTTTATTAAAACTTGGTGTTCTTTCAGTTCAGGTAATATCACTTCTTGTTCTTCTAATTCATCTTTGGTTCCATATTGATTAATCACAATTGCTTTCATCTGATTAACGCCCCTTTTTCATAATTTTGAATACGGCCAAAGTATAGTCTTTTAAAAAAAATACAGCAACTAATATGCACTTTTCTTGAAATAAAAAACTGTTAGGAAAGACATTCATAACTTTCCTAACAGTTCTCCTTTTACTCATTTTTATAGGTATTTTTTTATATCCTCTTCAATATCTTTTGGTTCAACTGTTGGTGCATATCTCTTAACAACATTTCCTGTTTTATCCACTAAAAATTTAGTAAAGTTCCATTTAATTTTACTGCCAAGCATCCCCCCACGTTCCTGTTTCAAAAAAGTATAGAGAGGATCTTCATTTTCACCATTTACATCAATCTTAGAAAACGTTTGGAAACTTGTTTGGTAGGTCAATTGGCAAAAACCACTGATTTCTTCATCCGTTCCAGGCGCTTGGTGTCCAAATTGATTGCAAGGAAAATCTAAAATTTCTAACCCTTTTGTTTGGTATTCTTGGTATAATTTTTCTAGCCCTTCATATTGAGGTGTAAAGCCACAGCCTGTCGCTGTATTAACAATCAACAGTACCTTCCCTTGATATTCTTTCATGGAAACCATTTTTCCACCGATTGCTTTTATTTCATAATCGTAAATGCTCATTCTACCGTCTCCTTTTATAAGTCGCTGTTTTAATTATAATAGAGAGTTAGATCTTTTTAGTCAAGAGATTGAGAAATCGAAGATAAAAAACAACCAAAACTATTGCTAGTTCTGGTCGTTTTTTCCTGTTTAAGTATTTCTATTCGTAACGTAATGAATCAATCGGGTCTAACTTAGCCGCACGTCGAGCTGGCAAGGTTCCTGCAAGGAAGGCAATTCCCATAATAATTAGAACAATGATTCCTGAAGAAACCGGTGAAAACTGTAGTAACGTAAAGCCAGTCAAGGCATCTAAAAATGAATCCGCAGCAATTTTATTGATAATTGATCCTGCACCCATCGCTCCTAAGATACCGAGAACTGATCCAAAGAAACCAATTAGCACTGCTTCAATACTGAAAATAGTGAAGATTTTAAAACTACTTAAGCCCATCGCTTTCATTAAACCTATTTCTCTGGTTCGTTCTTGAACAGACATGAATAGAGTATTGATGATACCAAAACTAGCTGCCAATAAAGCAATCGCTCCAAACATTGTTAGAACTCCTGTAATTGCGTTAATAACATTCCGAAGCATCCCAATTTCATCATCAATCGTTGATGCCTCATAGCCGATTTTATCTAAATCTTCTTTAACCTTATTCATTTGTTCTTTAGTAGTGCCTTCATCTGTTTCAGCAATTACCATTGAATATTGATTCTTCATATTTTCTGGCAGGCCCTGTTGATTGATTTCAACTAATTGATTAAGTAAGGTATTATTCATTAAAGACATACCCCCTTGTATTAAACTAGCATTACGAACACCAACAATTTTTGCTTCTACAACTTTTTGTTCCCCTTCTATTGAGGAAGTCGCAAGTTTAACAGTTTTGCCAAGAGAATCTTTACTAGACTTATAACCGAGAGTCTTCACAAATTCTGGGGCTAAAATGATTTCATTTTCTGTACTATTTTGATCTAATTTATTTCCTGTTTCTAAATCAATATTCATAGAGCCTACTGTTCCCATTGCACTAATTATATATTTTTTTGCATTTTCTCCTTCTATATAATCTATACTAGCTGATTTCATTGGCTCCACTTTATTAATTTTATCCACTTTTTTAATTTTTTCAAAATCCTTATCATTTAACATTTCAAAGTCTTGCATAGTACTTGTTTTCTTCTCAGGATCATATTCAGCAGGTTCATTCTTTGAACCCATTCCTGTTTCCATTTTCGGTTGTACAAATAGTTGATTTTCTCCTCCGACACTACCAACTTGCTTATCAATATAATCATTAACTCCATTGTTAACACCTGTCGTTAAGGATATGGTAAATGCCCCAATAAAAATTGCGACAATTGTTAAAATTGTGCGTCCTTTATTTCTCATTAAGTTTGAACTTGCTGATTTCAAAATATCACTAAATTTCATCTACTCGCCCCCCGCTACAATATTGCCATCTTTGATATAAATTTGACGACTACAGCGTGCCGCCAGTTCTTCATCATGAGTGACAATAATTAAAGTAATGCCCTGCTCTTTGTTCAAATTAAAGAGTAGTTCCTCAATTTTTTCACCAGTTGTTGAATCCAAGTTTCCTGTAGGCTCATCCGCAAAAATAATTTTGGGATTATTTACTAATGCTCTAGCAATACATACTCGCTGTTTTTGTCCACCAGATAAATCGTTGGCTTTATTTTTACTTTTATCCTCTAATTCGACAGCTTTCAGAGCTTTCATTGCCATTTCTTTTCTTTGGCTATTAGAAATTCCAGCAATTTTTAATGGTAGTAAGACATTATTTAAAACAGTATCTTTTGTATTCATAAAAAATTGTTGGAAGACAAAACCAAATGTTTCATTACGTAATCGGTTTAGTTCTTTTTTTCCAATTTTATTTGTGTTTTGATTTTTTAAAATAATTTCTCCTGAAGTTGGTTTGTCTAATAGTGCTAAGATGTGCATTAGTGTAGACTTACCTGAACCACTTTTTCCAACAATTGCAACAGATTCCCCTTCTTCTATTTTCAGATTCACACCTTTTAAAGCGTCAAACCGTGCTTCCCCATGACCATAACTCTTTTTTAAATTTACTGCTTCAATAACAGACATTTTAACCCTCCATCAATCCCTAGTTTTCGATGAGCATTTCTTTTACATATTCATTCCTCTTTTTCCCTGTCCTCATCCTCCTTTCATTTTGAAGGATTGTTATATAATTGTCATGGTACTATAGACCTATTTTTAGATGTACTATGGTCCTATAGACTTTTAAAGGTAAAAAGGGGAGAAAGTCATTGTTTTTAATTAATTAGTTTATATAATCGAAGGTTATATAAAAAAGCCTATGAATTCATTTTTCATAGGCATAAATATGGGAAGAAAAAGAAAATCTTACTTTATGGTCATTTAAAGAGGAGCGGTGTCAATAATGAGATTGTTGATTTTATCAATTCGTTGACTGAAAAAAATTCTGCAAAATTGTTAATAACAATAAAAAAAGCTAGTATCAAATATTTTTTATAACTTATTAAAAATAACTAAACTATGGTACACTGAGTTAAATCGATTTAAGAGGAGACTGAATTTGTGATACAGCAATTTTTAGAGAATAAACAAGAAGAATTTCATAAACAGCTAAATGATGGCATCAGTGAGTTTTTATTGGAGCAGATGGATGAGACGTTTTATGCCTTTGCATTAGATTGCAATATATATGAGCAAGGAGAAATAAATTTTTGTTTTAATACCATAGATGAATGGGAAAAAACAAAAATTCGTTATGGAGAATATAATGAGGAAGAATTATTGGAAACGAAATACAACTCTGGTGATTGGGAAAAATATCAAGGGTTTGAAACGATTTATTTATTTGATGATTGGGTAGAAGAGGAAGAGGATATTGAATACTGCCTAAATTGGTTGTGTGAACAAATGATTCTATTTTTAGATACTTCAATTTTTCAAGCTATCCCAAAGACAGAAGATTTCAAAATTTTAGTGTACGATCATGATACGGATGTTACTAGCTCTCAGGAACGATTTGAAGATTTTTCAGATATAGAGTTATTTAAAATTAAATCATAAAACAGAAGAGATCCTACATAAATTTGGGGTCTCTTCTGCTTTATTTCTTCTTTAATTTTCTAACATTCGATAGCCGATACCAATTTCAGTAGTGATATATTCAGGTTCTACAGGATTATCTTCTATCTTTTTACGGATATTTGACATATTCACTCGTAGAGTTCGACTCTCATTACTATAGGGTCCCCAAACTTTTTGAGAAATGTAACTATGGGTTAGAACTTTGCCCATATTTTCTCCCAAAATTTGAATAATTTTGTATTCATTTGGAGTGAGATGAATTTCTTTTCCCTTTTTGCTGACGGTATGATGTTCAATATCAATACACAAATCACCGTTAATGATTTGTTTTACGGTATCCTTTGTCTCTCCCGCTAAAGCTGCATGTCGCAAAGCTGTGCGAATTCTAGCTAGCAATTCAGGGGTGCCAAATGGTTTTGTGATGTAATCGTCAGCGCCTAAGTCTAATGCATCAACTTTATTCATTTCATGATCTCTAGCAGAAATAATAATCACTGGTATTTGAGAGGTTTCCCGAATTTTTTTCAAAATTTCCATCCCATCCAGATCAGGTAAGCCTAAATCCAGTAAAATCAGATCAACCGACCACATCCGAAAAGTAGAAAGTCCTTCTAAAGCAGAATGGGATAACAAGACTTTATGATTTTCTTTTTCTAAGACTGCGCCCATAAATTCTGCAATGACTTCATCATCTTCCACAATCAGTATTGTCGCCATCATTCTTCTCCCTTTCTATCTAAAGGTAAACTAAAGGTAAAGATAGCACCACCATCGCTAGCATTTCTTGCTTCTACAGTACCATCATGAGCCATAATAATTGTTTTAACAATTGATAGTCCTATCCCCATTCCGCCTTTTGAATCAATGGGTGTTGTTTGGTTGTTTAATCCAGTAAATAAGGTTTCAATTTGTTTCTTGTTTAACCCTTTTCCTTCGTCTTCAATTTCAAAAACAACATTTTCCTCTTGTAAATAGACGTTTACTAAAATAGGTTGGTGACAACCAGAATGTCGAATAGCATTTTCAATCAAGTTAAATAATACTTGTTCAATCAAAATAGAATCCATTGGAGCCATCACAAATTCTTCTGGTAAAGTCACTTTGATTTGACTGTTAGGATAGCTCTTCTTAATTCTTTGAATAGCTGAGGAAACAACTTCTTCTACTGCTTCTTTTGATTTCGCTACTTTCATGGTTTCTTCATTAATCCTAGTAATAGACAATAAGTTTTCTACCATGCGAATCAACCAATCAGCATCCTCTTTAATCCCTACTAGCAATCTATTTTTGACTTCATTTGATAGTCCATCCACTTGATTATCACCCAGAATTGTATCTACAGAACCAACAATTCCTGTTAAAGGAGTTCTTAAATCATGAGAAATTGCACGCAAGAGATTACTTCTCATGCGTTCTTTTTCGCTTTCGAACAAGATTTGCTGACGTTCATTGGTCAAATTATTCTGTTCAATGGCTAAAGAAAGCTGCGTTGTGATTAATGAAATGAAGCTAATGGTTTCTTCATTCAAGGGTTTTTCTTTACTTCTCTCAATACCAATGACAGCTAGTGTCACACCGTTAGACAAAACAGGTAGATATAGAGCTTTTGACCCCATTAAAGTGTCAGTACCACGACCTGCTTGCTTCTGATTAACAAATACCCAATTAGCTACAGCAAGCTCTTCTAAACTACGCAAAGGAGATTTTTCTTCATTTTCCCTTGGATAGTTTAGTTCTTTTTCACCATACAAAACAACATCTCTTTCTAACATGCTTGACAGATAGTCTGCTGTTGTACCTAAAATTTCATCTAAATCATGAGCTACTAAATATTTCTTGTTTAATTCATACAAAATTTCCAATTGATGCTCTCGTCTCATGGCATAGAATGCTTGCTTTTTAATTTGCATCATCAAATTACTTACAAGTAAAGCCACTAGCAACATAAAAACTAACGTAATCGGATACCCTTGTTTATAGACAGTTAAGGAGTATAAAGGCTCCACAAAAAACCAGTTAAATAGTAAAACACTAGCTAATGATGAAAAGGCCGCCCAAAAATAACCAGTAGTTAATCGAGCAACTAGCAAAACAAATAGAATATAGATCAAAATCAAGTTTTGTTCACCTATATCAAAATAACTAGCTACTTCAGAAAAAATGGTGGCTAAAAATAATAACCCACCTGTAATTGTAAAGTCTCTCCAAGTAAAAAGATTTTTCAGGTGCTTCTTCTTGGCTGGAAATTTATTTAGTAAATACTTATTCGATTGGAAAGGAACTAAATGAATGTCAACATCAGGGATTAATGCAACCAAGTCATCTTCTAAATCCGGACGATAGAAACGGATAATTCGCGAACGATTAATAATTTTCCCCATTACTACGTCAGTTACCCCACGCATTTTTACATACTGAATAACTGCATCCCGCTGATTATCATTTTCTAAAGTAACAACTTCAGCACCTAATTTGCTTGCTAACGTAGCATTTTCTGATTCGTTATCTTCCGAAGCATCTTCTACTATCTCTAATGCAATCCATTCTGTTCTCAATGCCTGTGCAAGTCTTGCCGTCCAACGAAGACATTTTTTGGTCATCTCTGGGTATTTACTGTCGATAATTGTTAACAGTTTAGAATGAATTACATGTCCTTTACTAACGTCATACTGATTAGCTATATTAATATGATCTGAAGCTTTTCGAATGGCAATTCCTCTAAGAAGAGCTAGATTATCAGTTGTAAAAAAATGATCCATTGCTTTTTTGGCATTTTCAGAGCTGTATATTTTTCCTTGTTTTAAACGAGAAAGTAACTCTTCGGTTTCAATATCTACAACTTTCAAAGAACTTTTTTCAAAAAAGATATCAGGAACCGTTTCAGCAACATGGACACCGGTCACTTGTTCAACAATATCATTGAGACTTTCTATATGCTGAACATTTACGGTCGTATACACGTCAATCCCTGCTTTTAAAAGCTCTTCGATGTCCTGGTACCGTTTTTTATTTCTTGCACCAACAGCGTTAGTATGAGCCAGCTCATCAACTAAAATGATGTCTGGCTTTCTCACTAAAGCTTGATCAATATCGAACTCATTAATTTGAATCCCTTTGTACTCATACTTTTTATTCTCTAGTAATTCTAATCCATTCAGCAACGCTACAGTTTCTGGTCGTGTGTGAGGTTCTACGTAGCCAACTAGCACTTCTTTTCCTGCTTCTTGTTGTTCATGAGCTTCTTTTAACATGCCATAAGTTTTACCTACCCCAGCTGCATAACCAAAAAATATTTTTAATTTCCCCAAAGTCGCATGTTGTTCATGCCTATTAACTTTGGCCAAAAGTTCTTCAGGATTTAAACGATTTTCTTCCACAATTATTTCATCCCTTTATTATGACGCATCAAGCATTTGGTTGACTCCCAAGACATTAACGCGTTTTGTAGTAATTGGTCCTAAATTAAAGCCAACTACATTTTGATTGATTATATCACGGACTTGAGTATTTTTCATTCCTCTTGCCGCAGCAATTCTTTCTACTTGGAATTCAGCTGCCTCTAGTGAAATCTCTGGATCTAATCCACTACCTGAAGCTGTGACTAATTCAATTGGCACTTCGGAATTTTTTTCTTGCGCAACTCTTTCTTTTATGCGCTTTTCTTGCTCTGAACCTACAGGAGATAATTGACTAACTTCTGTTGGACGACCATGAAGATAGTTTTCCCCTTCAAATTGTTGACCAATTAATTTAGAACCAATGACTTTTTTCTCTGTTCCAATTTGTGCCTCAACGACACTTCCATTTGCTTGTTCTGAAAATAGTAGTTGTCCAACAGCTGTTACAGCAACCGTATAGAAAACACCACAAATAACTGTAAATAGAAGCACACTTTTTAAGGCAGTGATCATTATTTTTTTCATTTATTTTCCCTTCCTCTAATACATAATCAGTGCTAAAAGCATATCAATTAATTTAATTGCAACAAATGGCGCAACAACCCCACCTAACCCATAAACAAGTAAATTGTGTCTCAAAATCTGACTTGCGGGCTTTTCTTTATAAGAAACACCTTTCAACGCTAATGGAATTAATGCAACGATAATAAACGCATTATAGATAATCGCTGACAAGATAGCCGTTGTAGGATTCGTTAGTTTCATAATATTTAGCGCTTCTAAGCTTGGATAAATACTGAAAAAGAGCACTGGGATGATAGCAAAATACTTAGCAACATCGTTAGCAATACTAAAAGTAGTCAATGCACCTCTAGTCATTAAAAGCTGCTTACCAATTTTTACAATGCTAATTAATTTTGTTGGACTAGAATCCAAATCAATCATATTTCCAGCTTCTTTTGCTGCTTGCGTTCCCGTATTCATAGCAACTGCTACATCGGCTTGTGCTAAGGCAGGCGCATCGTTGGTACCATCTCCTGTCATAGCGACTAAATGTCCTTTTTCTTGGTAATCACGGATAAGACTCATTTTATTTTCCGGTGTCGCTTCAGCTAAAAAGTCATCTACTCCAGCTTCAGCAGCAATCGCTGCAGCAGTCATTGGATTATCACCTGTAATCATGATGGTTTTGATGCCCATTTTCCGCATATCTTCAAATTTTTCTTTGACACCATTTTTCACAATATCTTTTAAATAAATCACACCTAGCACTTGGTAATTTTTAACCACGACTAAGGGTGTTCCACCTGCATTGGCAATTTTCTTTACAGCTTCATCACATTCAGCTGGATAAGTAGCTCCATTTTCTTCGACATATTTTTTGATAGTATCCGCAGCGCCTTTTCTAATGATGTCTCCTTGATAATTGATTCCGCTCATTCTTGTTTTCGCTGTAAACTCAATAAATTCAACCTCTGCATTGTTCAATTCACGACCACGTATATCGAATTTTTCTTTTGCTAAAATAACAATACTTCGACCTTCTGCTGTTTCGTCAGCTAAAGAAGATAACTGCGCTGCGTCTGCTAAATCATACTCGTCTACACCATCAATCGTTATAAATTCACTTGCTCGACGATTTCCTAGTGTAATCGTTCCTGTTTTATCCAACAAAAGAATATCTACGTCTCCTGCAGCTTCAATTGCACGACCACTCATTGCAATGACATTTTCTTTATTCAGACGACTCATGCCAGCAATTCCAATAGAAGAAACAAGTGCCCCAATTGTCGTAGGTGCTAGACAAACAAGCAAAGCAATTATGGTTGTTAAAGAAAGTGGACCTCCTTGTTCAGCTAAACGACTAGAGAAAGAGGTAAATGGTAGCAGCGTAACTGAGACCACTAAGAAAATAATCGTTAACATGATTAAAATAATTTGTAGTCCAATCTCATTCGGTGTTTTTTTACGTTCGGTTCCTTCTACCATTGAGATCATTTTGTCCAGAAAGGATTCGCCATTTTCAGCGGTTACTTTAATCACTAAGTAATCTGATACAATCGTTGTTCCTCCTGTTACAGCACTGCGGTCCCCACCAGATTCACGTATCACTGGAGCAGACTCGCCAGTAATTGCACTTTCATCTACTGAGGCAGCTCCTTCAACGACATCTCCATCCATAGGAATCTGTTCGCCAGCAGTCACGTAAACTAAATCCCCTTTTTTTAATTCAGAAGATTGAATTGAGATAAATTTTTCTTTTTTTACATCTGCAAGTGACATGATTTTTCGTGTCATCACATCTTTTTTTGCTTTCTTCAAGCTATCAGCTTGTGCTTTTCCGCGTCCTTCTGCAATGGCTTCAGCAAAATTTGCAAAAAGAATCGTCAACCATAAAACAATCGCAATAGCTAAAATAAAAAATGGTTGGGCATCATCGTATCCAGAAAAACTTAAAAAATAGAGAATCGTTGTTAAAATTGCCCCTAGATAAACAACTAACATTACCGGATTCTTTACTTGAACCGTTGGCGCTAATTTTTTGAAGGATGATTTTAATGCATCTATATAAACATTACTTTTTGTATTTGTATTTTTCACGTAAATTCCCTTCTCTTCCTTACTTATTTTGTAACAAAGTACTCAGCGATTGGTCCTAAAGCCATTGATGGTAAGAAGCTTAGTGCGCCAACAACCAAAATAACAATAATCAACATTGAAACAAACGTGCCATTAGTTGTTGACAGTGTGCCTGAACCAGTAGCAACAATTTTTTTCTTACCAAGATTTCCTGCTAAGAAAATCACTGCCAACATCGGAATAAATCGTGAAAGAATCATAATGCTTCCACCAATTATGTTTAAGAACGTCGTGTCAGAGGTTAATCCTGCAAAAGCACTTCCGTTATTATTGGCTAAAGAACTAAAACTATATAATATTTCTGAAAATCCATGTGCTCCCTGATTATTAAGCCAGTCCATCGCTTGTGGGTTCAAAATAAAACTCATAGTTCCCAGTAACGTTAATAGTAACGGCGTTAAAATGACGAGACAAACCATCTTCATATCATAAGGTTCTATTTTTTTACCAAGATATTCTGGCGTCCGTCCTACTAACAATCCAGCGATAAAGATCGTCAATAAAATGAAAGCAATCATTCCATACAAACCGCTTCCTGCACCGCCAAAAATGATTTCCCCTAATTGCATAAGAAACATTGGAAGTAATCCACCTAAAGGAGTAAAACTATCCATCATGGCATTTACCGATCCATTTGAAACAGCTGTTGTACTGACTGCCCATAAACTACTCCAACCAATACCAAATCTAGTTTCTTTTCCTTCTAAATTTAAGTGCCCTAAAACATTTGTAAAGTTAGGTCCGTAGTATTCACTTAATGTCACACCGATCAACGCTGCAATCAAAAATCCTAAAGAAACAATCATAATCGTTCTGCCTTGTTTCCAATCCTTCACAAAAAGACCAAAAGCAACAATTAACGCTGCTGGAAGCAATAGAATTGAAAGATTCTCAATAAAATTACTAATTAAGTTAGGATTTTCAAATGGATGTGTAGAGTTCGCTCCAAAATAGCCACCGCCATTAGTTCCAAGCTGTTTGATTGCTACTTGACTAGCAACTGTTCCCAATGGTAAAAAGATTTTCTCACCAGCATTTAAGCTTGTACCAGAAATCGTACCTGCAAAACTTTGAACCACACCTTGAGAAATTAGCAATACTGAAACAATCAAAGAGACTGGTAGTAAAACATAAAGGATGATTTTAGTTAAATCTTGCCAAAAATTACCAATGTACTTGGAATTTTTATTGGTAAATCCTCTTAATACTACAAATAGCACCGCGATTCCAACTGCCGCTGAAACGAAATTCTGAACCGTTAAACCAAAGGCCTGAGTAAAAATCGACATTGTTTTTTCCCCAGCGTATGCTTGCCAATTCGTATTCGTTACAAAACTAGCCGCTGTATTAAAGGCCAATGACAGACTCGTTCCTGGTAATTTATCAGGATTTAACGGCAACAAGTGCTGGAACATCATCATTGCCATCAAAAGTATAAATGAAAACAAACTTAAAAATAAAACGCTCAATGAATATTGCTTTACATTCATTTCTTTTTGCGCCAATGGTCCTAAAAATCGATAGATTTTCTTTTCAATTGGCGATATCAAAGCTGTTAAAATTGTTTTTTGATTCGTCATTACTTTATAAATATAAAAACCTAGCGGAATCGCTAGTATCATTAATACAACTAAAAATAATCCTTGTTCAACAAATATCTGGTTCATTTCCGATCCCCCCAAAATAGTTCATAAAATAGATATAGCAGCAAACCGATTGCTATAATCCCCATAAAATAGTACATTCCTATCTCTCCTTTATAATAAAAACTGTGGCTGAAAAAGATTGGGTCTTTTAAATCATTTTATAACCGAATATATGCTGTTAAGAAGTCGAGTATGTCATTGCATTACGACCCTATCCATTTCTACAGATAGACACAGACTGACTTTCGATACAAAATGAGTTTATTACAGCCTCTTTCTTGCATCTCTTAAGATATCAAAAAAGACATAAAGATAGTGTTAAACTTAATCGTTCATCTTTACACCATCTTTATATCTGTAAGCATTATCATTAATTCGTTGGAAAAGTAGAGAGCACAACAAGCTCCAAATCAAAAGAAAACAGCACCTTTGGCTTGAAGCATCACCTATTTTTAACATACCCCTGTTACTAATTCATCTTTGTTGTTTTAAAATTGACAACATACTCAAATTCTGCCACTTTTAATTTATTCAAAAGTTCTTCAGTCAAATGAATTTCAAAAATTTCAGTATTTTGTATAAATTAAAATCATAGAAGCCAGAGGTTGTATTCATTGTTGAACGATATTGGCTATAATCAGAGTTATCCTTACTTTTTATATTCAGCCTTCTTGAAATCCTTACACCATTTAAGACAAGTAAAATCGTATTAATAGATTCTTCACTTATTTTTAGTTGTTATACAAATTGCTACGAACAACTTGTTCTGATCAGGTATAGCCACCCGATAATCCATAAAATAGAGGTTAAACTCATCCGTCGATGAGCCTAACCTCTAATCTTATTAATATGTTTGATACGATTGTCCCTTTATTGTCTATTTATAAGAAACAATCATGAATTTATTATCTTTGAAAAACTTTCAATTAGCACGCCACTTGAAACTGCTGTAAAAACATCTGAACAAAATTCTTTTTTATTTTTCTTTACCAGTCAATAAACCCTTTGGAATCTTTATTTTTTACTAAATTTAATGCATTTTCACTTGCAGTTTTTACTGAGGAATCATTATTTTGTATAGATGTAACAACTTTCTGTAATTCTTGCTGGATCAGCAACCAATCTAATGAATTACTATCAGATTCTTTTTTATTGTTTTGAGAGAAGCTATTTCTTGAATTATGTCCTATAGAACTATTTCCTGAGTTGTTATTTCCTGATCCTTTGATAGAATTATCCGTAACAACAGAAATATTTTGAGAATTTATAGTATGATTTTCACCTGAAATATCGTAGATATGGTATTCACTCATATCTATATTTTTGGTAGCACTTATCATTCCATCAAAAGCATCTTCAATTATTAACCTTACTCTCTCTGCAAAATCATAATCTGTAAAATAAATACTGTAAGTATTTCCCGCATTCAAATGTAGGTTGAGATAGATTTGGTCATCAGGAATATTATTATATAAACGATATATATAACGGAAAGTCCTAATCCTATCAGTCCCACTAATGGACTGACTGCCATAAGTAATACTGATAGCACGGCAATAATAATTGCTACATATGGTTTATCTACCTTCATTTGAATACGGCCAACGTTTATTTGCTCATACTACTTAGTTGCACGGTAGTATAAGCAAAGTTTAGAACATTATTTGAAACAATCATTTTCTCTGTGCGTATTTCATTTTGATTTGAATCTAACATATTTTAAAAAAAATCAAGCTTGTCTTTCATTTTTGGTTGTTCTCCCTTGCATATTTAATTATTAACTTAACATTAGTCCACATTAAACCAACTACCAGCAACAGCATATGTATGAAACGCCCTCTTTGTGATTTTCAGTTAGTCTAGTTTAAAAAGTACAATATAGCAACGTTTGGGTAACTGTAAATTTGTGAATAACTACTTTTATTCTTATGGCTAGCACGCTATTTTCAGACTGTTTTCATTTATCTCTTTAGTGCTTATGAAAAAACACTCTATTCCTAGAAAGAATCTAATGTTTGTTTTTGTTTATCAAAGACTTCTGTTACTTTTTCCAAATTGACCTTTTACTGTTTTTGTAATCCCGTTGTTGCTTTTGAAATAGATTGTTGAGCAGATTTACTTTCTTGTTCCCCTAATCGAATCGTTTTTGCTTTTTTTACCTCTTTGCTTTGAATGCCTGAACGACCAATCGCTCTCACTTTTGCTTTTTGCAAGTTCTTCTTATATTGTTTCATTAATTGTTCTAGAGCGTCTAACATGTTAGTCTCCTTCTTTTAACTGTCTTACTTTTTTTCGATACCGTTGTTCTTCCTCTTCTTGTTGATTCACTACTGCTTTCTTTTCTCTCTCTAAGTTCATCATAAACTCTTCTTCCAAAGAAGATACTTCAACTCGAGCATCATTTAATACTCCATCATCTTCATTACTATCTGATAGCAAACAGCGAATTTCTGAATACGTTTCATCAGCTAATTGTTGTCCTTGTCTCAGCATTTTTTTATATCATCTTCTTGTTCTTCTAATCTTTGTATAGTAGCTTGATACTCTTTTAATAACTGTTCTTCTTTATCCATTTATTGACTCTCCATTATCCTAATTGTCTTGCTAATTCTTGATCTCTTTGAACCAACTCTGCTATTTTCCCTTTTATTTCTGACACTAACTGATTAAATTGTTCACTCATTTTTTTCGCTTTTTGAATTTTTTCTCTAAACGCTTCAGTAGGCTCCGTAACCATACTTCGCTCTGTCGAACCTGTTGATTCTAAAATCTCCATGACTTCTCCATAACTCAAATCCGGTACATCAGAAAATGCTTTTGAGTGAATTTTTTGCCATAGTTTTTCTAAATCTCTTATCCCATCTTGATAAATTTTAACTGTATTCATCATTACTGTTTCAAATTCAGAAGACGCATATTGAACAACAGCCAATGCTTGACTGTCATCTAAATAGATTTTTTCGTTTGCTGAAAGTCCTCCACCACTTGCAGTAAGCTTTTTCTTTAGTTGCCCTAATGAATACATTCCCAAAACAAATTGATTCCTCAATTGTCGTTCGATCTGTTCTTGAATCGCCTTTTTATTGTAGTCATTATTTTTAATAATCAAGCGACCATTTTTGTCAAATGTCCACTTAGCTAAATCATGATACGTACCAGGTGACTGAAGCCCCATATCCATACTTACTTTTATTTCAGCACCTGTTCCGTTCCCCATTAAGTTCCCAATCATATCTGCCCTATTTCGATAATTGGTTAAAACACCAGGATTTTCTTTCAACCATTTTTTAGCGTCAGCAGATAATAATTCATACGGGTCTGGCCCATTAAAGCCTACATTTCTCCACCTATTTTCCGCAGCTATGTATAATGCTAAAAACTCGCCTAATGAATGTCCTGTTGTAGAAATGGTCGCACCGCTATAATCTCTTTTTATACTATTAGCAAAAGCAATCGCTGAATTTAATTGACCTGAAATTCGCGCCTCGCTATGCGACAATGAAAACCCAGGACTGGTTGTTTTATCAAAAAAACCTCCAACTGTTCGCAAATCAGTTTCCAAGTCATTCATATCTTTTGGATTTGTCCCTGCATAAGCAATCACCACTTGAGATGTATCCACTCTTCCATTCTTATCCAAAGGCGCAACTGCCATTGCTTGCATTCCATCGGTTTTTGAATTTTCCTGTATTTTTAATATTTTAAATTTAGTACCACCTAAATTACGTATAGAACCTTCTTGTATTGTAGGATCATATTTATCTTTATCGTTAGGATCTAACCAATAAACTCTATCACTTATTTTATTATAATTCTTATCCGTTATACTCAAAGTTCTTCTTCCTCTCCATTTGAATAGACAACTTTAATTTTATCAGTTGTTTTTCCTTCTTTTTGAATATCTTCATCTTCTACTCCATAATCAGCAATTTCGCCACTATCTTTCACAAAACCATAAGAAAAATAAACAGATTCCCCTTCAGTATTTGTCATAGTTACAATCATATTATACGACCCTGTCATGCTGTTATACCCTGTTTGTTCAATCTTCACTTCCGCAATATCCGCAAACGTATTTTTTAGAGCGTTCACCGATTGTTTTTCTACTGCTAACAACTCTTGTTCTTTTTTTTCTTCTCTTTTATCCATCAATACTTTCCCTCCTAATCCTATAACACTTAAAAAAAGTACTATTGCAAATATAAAAGCAAATATTCGTTTATTTTTTTTCATAGTCCCTCCATCACTTTCCAATAATAATTATATCTTATTTTAAACATAGAATAACAATCTTCATGTTACCTTGCTAACCATTTTCAGCAACATGATTTGGATTTGTCCCTGCATAAGCAATCACCACTTGAGATGTATCCACTCTCCCATTCTTATCCAAAGGCGCAACTGCCATTGCTTGCATTCCATCTGTTTTGGAGTTTTCTTGTATTTTAACTATTTGATATTCATTACCTTCAATCTTAAATTGAGTACCCTCTTTCATATCAGGTGCATACTTTTTTTTATCATTAGGATCTAACCAATACACTCGATCACTAAATTCTTTGTATTCTTCATCATTGAATGTCATAGTTTTTCCTCCGAATCATCTGTAAATATTACAAGAACTTTCGAAGTAGTTATTCCTTCTTTTTGAACATCTCTATCATTAATCACATAAGAACCTATTTTTTTACTTTCTTCCCAAAAAGTAAAAGAAAAAGAAACTTGTTTTTCTTTATTGTTCTTCATGGTAATATACATTCCATACGAACCTGTGATTTCATTTTTTCCAACTTCATTAAATTTAATTTCCGTAATATTTTCAAACGTATTTTTTAACACTTTCACCGATTGTTTTTCTACTGCTAACAACTTTTGTTCTTTTTTTTCTTCTCTTTTATCTATCAATACTTTCCCTCCTAATCCTATAACACTTAAAAAAAGTACTATTGCAAATATAAAAGCAAATATTCGTTTATTTTTTTTCATAGTCCCTCCATCACTTTCCAATAATAATTATATCTTATTTTAAACATAGAATAACAATCTTCATGTTACCTTGCTAACCATTTTCAGCAACATGATTTGGATGGATTTGTCCCTGCATAAGCAATCACCACTTGAGATGTATCCACTCTTCCATTCTTATCCAAAGGCGCAACCGCCATCGCTTGCATCCCATCTGTTTTGGAGTTTTCTTGAACCTTGAGAATTTTAAATTTTTGTTTACCTTCCTTCCAAATAAATCCCTCTTTCAAATCAGGAGCATACTTCTTTATTTCGTTCGGATCTAACCAATAAACTACATCACTATATGTTTGATAATCTTTATCACTAATTGTCATAATATCCCCTCCGAACCATTAGAATAAATAACTTTTACCTTAGAACTAGTTAGGCCTTCTTTTTGTATAAACTCATCCATTAATCCATACGCACCTAATTCATTTTGTTCTTTCCAAAAACCATAAGAAAAATAAACAGATTTCCCTTCAGTATTTGTCATAGTTACTAACATTCTATAAGAACCTGTCATGCTGTTATACCCTGTTTGTTCAATCTTCACTTCCGCAATATCTGCAAACGTATTTTTTAGAGCTTTCACCGATTGTTTTTCTACTACTAACAACTCTTGCTCGCTCTTTTCTTCTCTCTTATCCATATATAATTTTCCTTCTGTCCCTACAATTACTAAACAAACAATGATTAAAAATAGAGTTTTTTTTGATTTCCACATATTATTCTCCCCTAATAATACTAGTTTTAATAAAATTTTATCATACATATCATTTGGGTGACAGATAAGTTTTACTTATCTTTTATCATTTCACTCTTAAACGATGGTACTTCACTAGGAGAATTTGAAGAACCAAGACTGGCTGTTTTATCAAAAAAACCTCCAACTGTTCGCAAATCAGTTTCTAAATCATTCAAATCTTTGGGATTCGTTCCTGCATAAGAAATTACAATTTGAGATGTATCCACTCTTCCATTCTTATCTAAAGGCGCAACTGTCATTGCTTGCATACCATCTGCTTTTGAATTTTCTTGAATTTTTTATGTTCTATGTATTTATGAATAGAGAAAAGAAAAAAGCACATCTGAACTTAACTCGTTCAGTGCACTTTATTTAGAAATTCAGATTTATTTTTAATCCTTAGTATTGTACCCCTTAAACATCCAGCATATATCCTCTTGAACGAACCGTTCTGATATAAATTGGTTTTTCAGTGTTCTTCTCAATTTTTTCTCTTAGACGGAAAATGACATTTGCTACTTTGTATTTTTGATTATTGTAAGCTTCATTCCAAACACTTTGATAAATTTCTTCATAAGAAAAAGCTGTTTTAGGATTACTACTTAATAAGTGAATCATACAAAATTCTCGTTTTGTCAGTTCAATTTCTTTGCCTTCGATTAAAACACTCATGTTTGCTTCATTCATCTCAAACATTTTTTTGTCTTTAGGAACATCAACCTTTTGCGGTTCATCTTCTATGTCTTTATTCTTTCTTTTCATCGCATTCAATAAAACTAGTTCCAGTTCTTCTGGCGGACAACTTTCATCAATGTTTCCATCCACACCTAACTGTAAGTATACAAGACGGCTCACTTTATCATGAGATTTTTGGCAAACCCAAATTAGAGCATCAGAACTATTTCTGATTTCAATAATCAATTCGCAGATTTTACTTATATTTTGTGTTGCTTTGTCATCTTTTATTAAAAAAATATCTGTATGACCTTGCGCATCTGCTATATCTGATTCACCAATCATTACTGCTTTAAAATGTTTTTTGCACAAATTGTTGATATATTCACTTACTTCTCCTTGAGACTCAGATAGATCAATAACACCTATAGTATACATATGTTTTTCTCCTTCAAATTTCTTTCTTTCCAACTATCAATTAACAAGCTAAATACTCAACTTCCATAGGTATTTTCCAATTTCTTTCATTACAAATGGTTATTGCGCCTACATATATTTGTTTTTTATTTACAAAAGCCAAAATTACTTGTAGATAATAATAAGAAAATTCACAATCCTTGAAACTATATTAATAGTAATCAAAAGAGGTCAAATAGTCAACAATAATACTAAAATTTGTTGTCATTTTTTTCAACAAATACACAAAAATTAGTAAAAAAAAACAAATAACAATAGCCAATAATTCCGATAAAGATATAAAAACATCCGAGCAAAAATATAAATAGGAAAGAGCCTCTATTTCAAAAAAGATTATCCATTTGCTAATTATAAAACTTTTGATACTAAAAAATATACTTTTTCAAAATAGCAATCCTTTACTTGAATTGAGTTTCACATTATCATGCATCAATTCTATTGATTAGCAGTTAATTAAAGTAATTCATAATAATATCAAAACATTATGCAGAGAAGCTCTTTTTCTTTTTTTATTAAGGAATTTACAAACTAAAAGAGATAGGATCATCTTCCCTATGTTTCATTCTCATTTTTATGTCAAATATCTTTCATTTTCTAATGCTATAAATTTTTAAATAGGAACTTTTTATATTAGGAATATTTTTTTTATCACTTCATCTTAGTAAACAACCCTGTTTTCAATAAGATTTTTTTTCTTAATCATTAGTTATTCTTAAAAACTAATAAATTTTTTTTACATTTATTGTGCACGAAAAAGAACATACGAAATCAGCATAACACTAGATTTCGTACGTTCTTCCATTTCTTTATATTGGCTTAACTTTAGCTACAAATGCTTCGTATGGTTCTAAGAGAATACCCTTTAGTTCAGTTCTAACTGTTTCTGTATTTTTTATGATTGTGTGTTGAATTTCTAATTTTTCCAAACAAAGTGGCTGTTGCGTCCCACTAAAATTTCCAACAATCAGCCAGGTTTCATTTTCATAGCTTCTTAGATAGGCAAAAACTTCAGCTTCTGTTGTCTCAATTAATTGATAGTCTCCCCAAACAACTAGTGGATGTTCTTTTCTTAAACGAATTAATTGTTGGTAAGTTTTAAAAACAGAGTTCGGTTCTCCTAGCTCTTTTTCAGCATTAATTTCGTGATAATTAGGATTGACATGAAGCCAAGGAAGCCCTTTTGTAAAACCAGCATTTTTGGTACTATTCCACTGCATAGGTGTTCTAGCATTGTCTCGCCCTTTTGCATTAATCGAGCGTAAAATTTCTGCTTCAGTGTACCCTTCACTTCTTCGTTCATTGTACATATTGATTGTTTCAATATCTTCGGCTTCTTCTATTGAGGAAATAGGATAATTCGTCATGCCCAATTCTTCTCCTTGATAAATATAAGGCGTTCCTTTCATCATATGAAGTAGTATGGCAAACATTTTGGCACTGCGCTCCCGATACTTTTGATCATCACCCCAACGAGACACAATTCGAGGTAAATCATGATTATTCCAAAACAAGCTATTCCAACCTTGATCACCTAGAGAAGTTTGCCATTTAGATAAAACTTTTTTTAGCTCCTGCACATCTAGCGATTTCAAATCCCATTTTTCCTTGCCTTCTTGTTGATCCAATCCGACATGTTCAAATTGAAACACCATCGAAAGCTCCTTTCTTTTAGGATCAGAATATAATTTTGCAATTTCTGGTGTGGCTCCCCACGTTTCGCCAACAGTCATGACGTCATATGCACCAAAGGTTTTTTGATTCATTTCTTGCAGATAATCGTGAAGTTTTGGACCATTTCCGGTAACCAGTTGATCGGGGAGCTTCCCAACTAAATCAATCACGTCCATCCGAAAGCCACCAACGCCTTTTTCCAACCAAAAATTCATGAGGTTCCAAACTTCTTGCCGCACTTTTTCATTTTCCCAATTCAAATCAGGTTGTTTTTTACTAAATAAGTGAAGATAATACTGGTCTGTCTCTTCATCTAGTGTCCAAGCAGAACCGCTGAAAGTGGAGCGAAGCTCGTTTGGTTCAGTGCCATTTATTCCATCACGCCAAACATAGTAATCACGGTACTCGTTCTCTTTGCTTTTACGTGACTCAATAAACCACGGATGCTCATCAGAGGTGTGGTTGACAACTAAATCCATAATAATTTTTATTTGCCTTTTTTCTGCCTCTGCAATTAATTGTTCCATGTCAGCCATTGTGCCAAATTCCTGCATAATATCTTCATAGTCACTAATATCGTAGCCATTATCATCATTGGGTGATTTATAAACTGGACTTAACCAGATCGCCGTGATTCCAAGCTCTGATAAATAGTCCAATCTAGAGATAATTCCTTGAATATCTCCAATCCCATCCCCATTACTATCTTGAAAACTTCTCGGATAGATTTGATATACAACTGCTGTCTGCCACCATTTTTCTTCCATTATTCGGATTCCCTTCTATAATTCAATTAGTTTTAATTTATAATTTGATAATCCCGTAATTGTTACTTGAGAGGTTTCAGACTCTTTTACTACTTTTACAACAATTTTATTGCCTAAATGATCGACTAACTCTTTTTCAAAAGAACTCTTCGCAGTAATGACAAAACACGCTTTTTGATACGCATTAATAGTATTTCCAACAGATTCACCTAAATTATTTTTTTCATTTAAGTTTAACAAAACAACCGCATTTTTTTTGATAAAAACAGGAATTTGGTTGACTTCTGATAAATAGGTGATGGTACTTGCCCCTTCATATTTTTTATGGGTCCAAAAATCAGTCCACACTCCGTCTGGTAAATAAACCTTCCGTTCCCTCATTCCTTCTTCAATAACTGGAGCGACTAACAATTCTTCCCCAAACATGTATTGATCATAAATATCGCTGGCTAGAGCATCTTCTTCATACATCATTTTTAATGCTCTCATCAATGGTTGCTTTTCTTCACAGCTAATAATAGATTGGCTATAAATGTAAGGTAGTAAATTCATTCGCACCGTCGCATAGAAACGATATACATCAATGACTTGAGAATTGCCTGTTCGTTCCGCGATATTCCAAGGTGTTCGATCTTGATTAAACTCGCCTTTACTTTCTGCATGATATTGCATGATTGGACAAAACGCTGCCATAGCCGTAGAACGCATAAATAATTCAGCTGTAGGAATATCGCCGTTAAAACCAGCTAAATCCCAGCCCCAAAAAATCACACCAGAATAGCCCGCATTAATTCCAGCCATTAGCGACTGTTTGAAGGCATCAAAAGTAGAACGCTCATCTCCAGCCCAATGTGCTGGAAATCGTTGTGCTCCTTTATAACTGGAGCGACTAAAAGTAATCCCTTTGTTTTGTTGCGCAAATTCATAATAAGATTGAACATAATCATTGGGGTAACGATTTCGCATGTCACTTCCAGTACTACCATCAGCAAAAACCAGCTCTTTTCCGTAAACCATTTCACCACCATCAGTCTTAAAGCCATCCACGCCAATATCTAGTAAATATTGTCTTTTTTCAAACCACCAGTTTTTCGCTTCTTGATTAGTAAAATCTATTAACAAGCTATCTGTAAACCAATTTTCTGGAATGCGGTACGGACTACCATCTTTATTTTTAACGATGTATCCCTGCTCAATCATATAAGCTTCATCTAAATCTTTCAATGGATGTTTCTTACTTCAGTGCTAAAAAATAATTACGGTAGCTGGAATAGTATAGTATTTGGTTTTTATCATTAAATTCTTATCGCTTTCTCTTTATTAAAAAGAAGTATCTGTTGAATTAATCATTTTCAAATGATACAGTAAGCTCCAAGGAACCATAAAAACAATACCTTTGACTACTTATTTTAAGAAGGTTCATTATTGGAGGAAATCAGATGCTACTTTTAAGTCAAACAGATATTGTCAAACATTTTTCTATGAACGAGGCAATTGATGCTACAAAACAAGCACTAAAAACATACAGTGAAGGACAAGCGGTCGTTCCTTTAAGAACCAATGTTGGCGTTGCCTCTCACAACGGACAAAGTCTTTTTATGCCAGCATATGTAGGTAGTGACGTAGATGCTTTTGGTATGAAAATCGTTTCTGTTTATCCCGATAACGTGGATAAAAATCTACCGAGTGTTCCAGCAACGGTCATTGTCTTAAACCCTGCTACTGGAATCGTTGATGCTGTGATGGATGGAACATACTTAACTCAACTTAGAACAGGTGCTGTTCAAGGAGCAGCAACAGAGCTATTAGCACGAAAAGATGCTGAAATTGGAGCACTTATTGGAACTGGTGGACAAGCAGCCTCACAATTAGAAGCTATGTTAACGGTTCGTAACTTAAAAGAAGTTCGTGTTTTTAGTAGAAATATAGAACATGCAGAAACTTTTGCAAAAAAAATGGCTGAGCGCTTTGATTGTAAAATTTTTGCTACAAAAACATGTCAAGAATGCGTAGAGAATGCCGATATTATCACTACTGTCACAACCTCTAATCTCCCTACTTTTAAAGCTGAATGGATTAAACCAGGAGCACATATAAATGGAATGGGTTCTTACACTCCTGACATGCAAGAAATGCCAAAAGAAATTCTTCAAAAAGCAGATGCTATTGTCTTCGATACGACAGATGGTGTTTTGGAAGAAGCAGGTGATTTCTTGATTCCGTTAAAAGAAGGATCTATTAATAAAGATAATTTCAAGGGGGAACTTGGACAATTAATCCTTGGTGAAATTTCTGGTAGAAAATCAGAAACTGATATCACTATTTTTAAATCAGTTGGATCTGCTGTCTTAGATGTCGTTGCCGGACAAGCAATTGTAAAAAAAGCCAAAGCACTTGGCTTCGGAACAGAAATCCAAATGTAGTTAAAATAATATAAAAGTTATGACAGAAGTGATTAACGCTGAGAAATAAACCGAAAATGGCTTCCCATATTTTTGAGAGTATTCGGCTTATTTCCGAGAGACCTTCACTAAGTAGGGACTATTCAGCAGCGATTCGTTGCCCTCATCTTGATTCATAGCAATTCTTAATGCTTTAGCATTTAGAAAAATCGGAAGTAAAGTGTTTTTCAGCCACTTTATACCATGTATCATCTGCTCTGCAAGCAGTCTCAGTGATTTATGGCAATGAAATCGAAACGAAGTGGCGTGCTGTTTCTGGAACACCGTTTAGTCGATTTTAGGGGGGGTGGGGCATACGAATGTCTCAGCCTCTTTATTTTTCTCTCAATGATGAGGAACAAACATTGTTTTAAATGCCGCCATCATTACTTCTTCCATTTCTTCTGGTGTTTCCCTAAAATCATTTTCTACCCATACAATCAACGCATTAAAAAGTCCGCCAAGATTGAACGCCAACGCATATTTCTGGATTTTCATTGATTCAAAAGAAAAAGTTTCACCTGAGTATAACGTTCGAATTTCTGGCAAGTACTTATCGTACATTTTCAAAATAAATAATTGCAGCTTATTTTTTACCAAACAGCTAACAAAAGGTTGATGTTCATACCAAAAGGAAAAATAAAGTTGAACTATTTTTCTCATATCGATTACAGGTTCTTTTTCTAATCTTTTTATATACGACTCACAAAGATCATCACAGTATCGAGAAATAATTTCTTCTTTTGATTTATAATGACGATAAAAAGTACGTCGATCCAATAATGCTTGCTCCGCAATATCTTTGACAGTTATTTTGGAAAAATTCTTTTCATCCATTAATTGCAGCAATGCTTTTGTTAATTCCTGTTTTGATCTAATGGATTGTTTCATTTTGCACCCTCCTTATTGTCACAGTTTAATCGTTTTTGTAGCACATTCCCTTGAATTGTAGCCTTTTCCTACACTCTTTATTATACTATCAGTAAATAAAGGTTCAATAAAATACCGATGGGATGTGCTGTTATGTTGGAACCATTAAACGTTGTATGGATTTTACCCGTTCTTTTTATCATTCACGATTTAGAAGAAGTGATTATGATGAAGGTTTGGAAGCAAAGATATTCTTCTCTCTTGTCAAAAATGCGTGTTGCTCCTTTTGGTGCCAACCGCTCAACCGCGGTTTTCGCTTGTGCCGTATTAGAAGAATTTGTATTGCTTGTTATCGTCTCTCTTTATTCTATTTGGTCAGGTAATTTTATAATTTATTACGCTTGTATATTTGGATATACGATTCATCTGCTCGTTCATATCATCCTAACATTAAGATTCAAAAAATATACACCTGGTATTGTCACAGTCTTCTTCCAGCTCCCTCTATGTATTTATTTTTTAGCTTTAATTCCCTTTACCTCAAGCTTTTTAATAACCAGTATTTTCGTTACTTTTGTCATTTTTCTAAATGTCTGGTTGCTCCATCAAGCAATGGGAACCTTTGCGAAATGGTTGAAAAGTTATGCTAGTGGCAAAAACTAGCATAACTTTTCATCTAAATTGAAATATTTGAATGGAATAATCTCATGAAACACTATTTTTGAGATCGACCAATAATTTCTCGCCTTTTCTCAATCGCTTTTTCAATCAAACTAACATGTTTCTCTTTATACTTTTCTAGATAGTCTTTAATTAGTTTTTGCTTCTTTCTTGATCCGCTCGCTTTACTTTCTAACAATTGTCCTTCTTGATCGACTTTTACACTAATATCAAAGTCAATGCTTTCATCATTACCGTGAAGGACAGATATACTGAAGTCATTTTCTCCCTCTACATTAACAATATAATTGTCATCATTTGCAATTACATTGACATTTTGTTCACTCATTGGAAAACCAATCAATCCAGCTGGTAATATATAAGTCCAATATACTACCTTCCCCTCCTTTAATTCGTAGCCGTTCCCGTCTTCTAAATTAATTGGTGCCACTACATTATTCTCCCAACCATAATATTCTAAATTATTGCGGTATCTATTTTCATCTATTCGTAATTTAGTATTAAACCCAAAATAGATAATAAAAACTGTACCTATAACTATCAATATTATTTTATAGTACTTATTCATTTTCATTTTTTTTGAAACACTTTTAGTCATTTCCTTGTCCTCCCTTAATAGGTGATCTAGAGAGATATTGAACAAATCACTAATTGAAACGATTGTATCTAAATCCGGGTAATTTCTACCAACTTCCCAACTAGAAACTGTTGAACGAGATACATTCAACAATTGTGCTAACTGATTTTGTGTTAACTCCTTTCTTAAACGTTGCTCTTTAATTTTATCTCCGATGTTCATACTATCACCTCTAAATTTATTTTCTCAATATCTGACAAATTAAGGTAGTCATTTACAGTATCATCCTCAAAATTTAACTGACACATTTCGTATCATGTTGAGCTATCAATACCTCCAGCTTTCTAACTATAAAAATAGCCTACTCATTGTAGCAATATTTCAACTCCTTTTCATCTTATTATTAATCAACTAGCAATCAGAAAAGCTAAATATAAATGATGAAATAGAATAGAGTAAATTACTTTGAAAGTATTCTTGGGAATTACTGGTAATTCAATGTAATTTTTAGACTTAAATTTTTTAATACAAAAAAGACCTAAAATGCTCTGTGAACTAGCACTTTAAGTCTTAAATTTTTATATTTTCTAACAAATAAAATCTCTTTTTTTTACTTACCTGACAGAATCAAGCCAATTTGAGCAATAATTGCACTGCCAGCATACGTCCCAATAAATACAAAAACTGCTACAATTGCTATTCTCCAAGAGGTTTTCCTTAAATCAACTAAACTATCTGCAACTGACAATCCTGCAAAAGCTAAGATAGGGGTTGTAATTGATAAAAAATCCACTCCTGAAATTGCTTGAACAAAAAAGTCAGAAATCAGGCAAAAAATTAATGAGACGATTGATACCCATCCTAAAATCGGAAAATCAGCTAATACTTTAACATTTAGCTTTTTAACTAGATTTGATACACCAACACCAATCATGGAAAAAGACCACAAAACAATTAAGCCTTGAAATGTTTGCAGCGTAATAGGCGTTGACTCTGGATTTTTTAATAATTTTATTCCTTGAGTAAATAAAATGAACAATACACTCAAAAGTAGAACACCAGAAATTTTTACATACTCATTAGTTTGCTTCTTTTCCATTTTCAGACCTCCTAGTTAAAAAATTATACATAAAGCGTTGCAATGGCACGGCTACAAAAACCATCGTATACGTTCCAATAAAGCTTGTTAACAATTGACTAGCGGCTGCATAAGATAGGATTGTTGTCTCTTGTTCTGGATAAATAGCGACTAAAGAAGACGAAGCCGCTGCCATCATGCTTGCAGATCCAACGCCTGAACTCATTGCTAAAGCACGGTAATCAAAACCTACACTTAAAAGAACCGGAGCGAAAATACTAAAAAAGATTGAACCAAATAGTGTCCCTATCAAGTAAAGAGACAAGACTCCTCTTCCTTCAGGTGAATCTAATGTATATTTTTCAGAAATATACGCTAACTCTCCTTCGCGACCCAAGCCTAAGGTTGCACCAATCGCTTCCCTTTTTAACCCAATTAATATCGCTACCGGCAATCCAATTAGCACAGTCCCTACATTTCCAAGCTCCTGAAAAAGAAAGACCCACCCAACACTTAAAATCTCTCTCAATCTAGGTGCCACATCTGCGCCATAACGAGCCATTAATGGCAACATAATATACAATAAATATTTTGCCGAAAAATTAATATTATTTTTTGAATATACTTTTTTTAAAATTCCTTTTCTCAATACTGGCAGTCCAAAAATCATTGTTAATAAAACCGCAAAAACTAACGGTAATACCGTAATTGTTGTTGAACCTATTGAAATAAATTGCATGCCAATTAGTTCAGCGACTGATACTATTAGCACCACAAAAAAAATCATCAACCCAAATTCTTTTTTCATTCTTCTCCCCCATTAATTGATTCTATTACCTGACGATATTCGGTAAATGAACGCTTATAAAATTTTGTATCATCTAAATCTTCTGACATTTTGCTAAAAACTTTGGTTAGAAACTCTGGAAATGTCTCCAACACAAAAATCGGATCAATTAATTTGAAATCATCCCCATGAATCGTTCCTTCAAAACCACCATAACTAATTTGAATGCACGGCATCATAAATGCTAAATCACCGATATCTCCCGCGGCCGCAATTCCACCACGATCATTAATAATATCGGGAATCCCCTCGAATTCCTTAAAGGTCTCCTCAACAAAAGAGTTCAAATAACGGTCCTGCACAAAGGGTAAATAGCCCATCTCAGTCTCAATCGTAACTTCGCCACCTAATGCTAATGCACTTCCCTTTGCAGCATCATCCAATTTGTCTGCAACTATTGGCATATATTCTAATGTTCTACAGCGTAAATCTGTGCCAATCGTCACTCTGTTGGGAATAACATTTGTAGACATATCACTTTCCAAAATAATCGGATTTGCTCGAATCATTTCCGTATCTCTAAATTGTTGACGATTTAAACCAACTGCTACATTAAATAATGTTGAAATGTTATAAGCGTTAATACCTGAAAAAGGATCAAAACCAGCATGGCTTGCTTTTCCGGTAAAATGATATCTCTTATATAAAAAACCAGCCAAATCACAATTTACTTCAATAGTAGGTCTTTCAAATAATTCCCCAATCGAATGGACACAGACACCAAAGTCAATATCATCAAAAATTCCCAGCCTCATTGCTTCTGGTTTTCCACCAAGAAACTCAATTTTTCCTTGCTCTACTAAAGAACGACGAAAATCTAAATCTAAATATTCCTCTGCTGGAATAAAAATAAAGCACAAATTAAAATCTAATTCTAGATATTCCTTCGTTTGTACATAATGATTATATAGCGAAAGTCCAATAGCAACTTGTGTAAAATGCCCACAATTATGAGCGGCGCCAGTATCAGGATCCGCTTGAAAATGAGTCGGTGCATACACTGCATCTAGCTCAGCAATAAAAGCCATTGTTTTTCCTTTCCCATTCTTTAAATAGGTTTTTATTCCCGTTTCAGAAAAAGTTGAATAAGTGATTTCAGGATTAATTCTCTTCAATTCCTCTACTATTTTTCCTGAAGTGCGAAATTCTTTATACCCTAATTCAGGAAATTCAAATAAATCCTCTGTAAAAAGCTTTAATTTTTCATAATAATTAGAAAATGTAGTCATTTTTTCACGCTCCTTTTCTATCAGGTACTTTTTTTATCTTACAATTTAATTAGAAATAGGTCAATAAGAAAATTTTTTTCAATAAAAAATCTGAAATAATCAATTGTACTAACAACTTACCAGAATCCGTACATTAAAAAAAATCTCATAAATAATATAAAATGGCAAAAAAAGCGTTAGATAAAACTAATAGTAGTTTTATCTAACTCTTTCAACTTCAGTGAAATAAAAATTACTGATCTTTCTTATTTATCGTCAAATGAAATGCTATGTGTTTCCATGTCCTTGAGTGCCGCGTCAGCAATTGATTTGTTCCCTTTGAATTTAGCATAGTAATAAGCAAATATATAGTCTTGTTTTGCATCTTGTCCTAGCATTTGTTTATTGAAAGCTACTTCATATAGTAATTGCTCTAAGTAAAATGATGAATTATTTTCTTTGTTCAATTTGATTCCTTGTTCACAAAGTTTTAAGCTCTTTTTGTAATCACCATGTTGACTATAAAAATTAGAAGAATCATAGAAAACTTTGTAAGCCATTTTAGGTATTTCTCTACCATATTCTGCTAACATTTTCACAGATTTATCATGATAAATCTTAGCTCTGTCCATTTTTTTCTCTAAAGCATACATCGTACCAATTGCATTATCACTCATGATATTGTAAATATTTACTTTATCTTTGATTTCTGCACCTTGATATAGGTAAAACAATGCTTCTGACGAGTCTTTCACTCCTAGTAAACTTGTAATACCATGGTAATAGTTATATTTGTCCAAAAGTAAACTATTGTGGTGAGGAATTGGATTAGAATAATCCTGCAACATCTTAAAAGCTTCTTTATATTTAAGATGATTACATTTGTCTTCAATTACGTCCAAGAATTCATTAAATTTTTGCTCTTCTGAAGGAACTAAGAAGTCATTAACATCAACACCCAAACGCATACAAACCTGTGAAAAGATGTCCAAACTATCACATGTGTTTCTTGATTCAATGTTACTTATTGTCGCTTGCGTACAGATTCCTTTGGCTAACTCTGCTTGTGATAAATGCGCCGCTTTTCTCGCTTCCTTAATCTTACTACCTAATACTTGCACTGTAAAATTCTCTCCATTCCTTGATAATAATGTAGTTATCCCTCTTCCGTACCTATCAATTTAGATACAGTTAAGAGCGATGTCAATAAGAGGTGATGCAACTTGGCTAACTCCTTGAATTAACCTTTGAAAAGATGTTCATTTAGAACCATTCAAGAATAAAAATAAATACTCCTTTTGCTCACTTTATATGGATGTATTAATAGTTTATTCTTTTCAGTAGTATATCATAGAGATAAACAATTTTGCTACCGTTTCCGGACTGATTTTTATTTTATTTATATTTATTAGATGATTTATTCAAATATATTCTCCGTATAATTTATTTAAAATAACTCTAGACGGATAATAGATTATGTTTCTAATTTTCAAAACCGTTCTTCACAAGATTCCCTTTTAAATAACTTGGAAATTTTAAAAAAATGAACGCTACTTAGTTTAGCCTTTAATATCAAAGCTTTTACCATCATTTTTTCCCTTTACCAGCTAAAAAAAAACACTACCAACTATCTTTAAAGAACTATTTAAGCAAATATAAAATTTTTTTTGCATCAATTAAATGATTTTCTATAACAAATTTATTTTAGATCATTATATTAATTGGCGATTTAGAAATTTTAAAGATTCGTCTCTTCAGATTTTTCCAATCAGTTTCATTGTATAAAATAACCCCTTCGGTCAATAATTAATATTTATTACTACATTATACTTATTCTATACTAAGTACATTCAACTCCTTACGCCTTGCAGTAAAAAGAACCACTTTCACCCCCATAATTGTTGATTTAGAAGCTTTTATTATTGCTAAGCTTCTTTAAGTTCGTTCTCTTGTACCAATTAAGAACACCATGTAACACCTATTTGGTATAGTCTCTATTTTCCACCTACTCCTTAGAATATACCTTTAATTTTGTTTTTTCACAAAAATTTGTATTTTATTTCTTTAACTTTCTCAGAATAAAAATATTCTATTGACTCTTTTGGTCTCATTAAAAGATATAATGAGACCTTTTTCACAAAACAATAGAAGTTATCTAATTGTCCCTAACACAACTAGCTGTTGCGCAACAAAATTATTTGTTATTTATTTACAAAAGGAATCACCTTAAAACTGAAAGGAAAAAGGGGCTCGCTTCATATGAACGACTCTAGATCCAGCAACTATACAGAAATGTTACAGATGGTCTAACTCCTTATGCTAATCATCCAGCACTTCGCTTCTATACATTAGAGTGAAGAAATGGCTACTTTATTGCTGTTTATTCCAAGATAATCCATCTACAAACTAAACAATTGCCATAGATGCATTAACGCTTCTAGAAAAGAAACTTCCTACCGAAATACAGTCTATTCCTAAAAATTACACACTAATATTTTCATGTTACATTCTATAAAGTTGATTAAATCAGCTTTCTTCCTTATTTTTTCTGGCATGCTTCTTGCTTAATATAAAGGTGTAAATATAAAACAAGGAGTGTATGATAATGGCTAAAAAAACAATTATGTTGGTTTGTTCTGCAGGAATGAGTACTAGTCTATTGGTAACAAAAATGCAAAAAGCTGCTGAAGAGCGCGGAATGGAAGCAGATATTTTTGCAGTATCAGCATCTGATGCTGATAATAACTTAGAAGCGAAAGATGTGAATGTCTTACTTTTAGGCCCGCAAGTTCGCTTTATGAAAACACAATTTGAACAAAAATTGGAATCTAAAGGAATTCCTTTAGACGTTATCAATATGTCTGATTACGGGCTAATGAATGGCGAAAAAGTATTAGACCAAGCAATTGCTTTAATGGAAAAATAATCGAAAAAAATATTGACATGTAGGGAGTTCTTAAATTGGAAAATCAACAAAATCTAGAAGCTGTTATGGGCTTAATTATGTATGGTGGAAATGCAAAAAGCGATGCTATGGAAGCAATCGCAGCAGCAAAAAAAGGGGATTTTGAATTAGCTGACCAAAAAATCGCTGATGCTGAGGCGTCTTTAGTACAAGCACACCATTCTCAAACAGGAATGTTAACACAAGAAGCACAAGGAGATCACATTCAAGTAACATTATTGACTGTGCATAGTCAAGATCACTTAATGACATCCATCGCCTTTACTGATTTAGCAAAAGAAATCATCGATTTATATCGTCGTATGGAAAATCAGTAGATTCTTCTACTCATTTTCCACCTATCAACAAATCAATTTTTTTGGGAATTTCACAGAAAACGGTTGAGATAGACGTCGTTTCGTGGCGAGAAATTGGACCGAAAAGCGCACCATACACGTCATGTATTGAGTGATTTTCGGGAAATTTCCGAAGCCCCAGACTTTTGACCACTGTTTATTCCAATTTAGAGGATGAAACAAAACTGATTTTTAGTTTTGTTTCATCCTCTTTTTCCTTCAACTACTCAAACCTAAACGACTTTTGACTCCCCTCTTCCCTCTATAAAAGACTTTGATACAAGTCAATAATCTCTGAAACAGAAGCCTCTCTTGGATTTCCTGGTGTACAAACATCTCTAAAAGCATCTTCAGCAATTGCTGGAATGTCTGCTGCTTTCACCCCTAATTCTGAAATGGTTGAAGGAATTCCTACCTCTTTACTTAACTGACTAATTGCAGTAATAGCTGCTTCTCTGACCACATTTAATGGTAATATTTCAGCATCTTTAAGGCGAAGTGCCCGTGCAATCTCACGGTATTTTTCTCCTGTATAGTCCTTATTGAACGCCATCACTGTTGGTAGCAGTGACGCACATGCAACGCCATGAGGAATATTGTACCAAGCACTCAAGGGATGTGCCATGCCATGAACTAAACCTAACCCCACATTCGAAAAGCCCATCCCTGCAATATATTGACCTAAAGCCATCTCCTCACGTCCAATTTGATTTCCAGCTACTGAATCTCTCAATGAACGTCCGATAAGTTCAATCGCTTTAATATGAAGCATATCAGTAAGTTCCCAAGCACCTTTCGTAATAAACCCTTCAATTGCATGTGTCATCGCATCCATTCCCGTTGCTGCCGCTAAACTTTCGGGCATTCCCATCATCATGTCACTATCTACAAAAGCGACAATTGGAATATCATGGGGATCAACACAAACAAATTTTCGATGATTAACTTCATCGGTAATCACATAATTAATGGTAACTTCTGCTGCTGTCCCAGAAGTTGTTGGCACTGCCAAAATCGGAACAGAAGGATTTTTCGTAGCTGCTGTCCCTTCTAAGCTTAAAACATCCTCAAATTCAGGATTCGCTACAATAATTCCAACGGCTTTTGCTGTATCAATTGGTGAACCTCCACCAATCGCGATAATACAATCTGCTTCAGCTTTTTTGAATGCCACTACCCCTTCTTTAACTACTTGGATTGTTGGATTCGGTACAATGCCATCATATACTTCATAGCTGATTTTTGCTGTGTCTAATAAAGAAATAACCTTGGTTGCCACGCCAAATTTAATCAGCTCCTTATCAGTAATCACTAAGGCTTTTTGAAAATTTCTTTGTTTAAATTCTGAAACAATTTCTTTGATTGCGCCTTTGCCGAAATAAGATGTTTCGTTTAAAATCATTCTATTTACCATTTCTTATTCACCTCTAGATAGTTTTTTCGAATTTGCTTACATAGTTCCTTGGCCTCTTTTTCCTTTTTAAATGGAATTGTTTTCTTCTTATCTCTATAAATAAGGGTCAATGTATAAAAAGCTTTTGTTTGATGAAGAGAAAGGTTTTTTAGCCCTCTTGTAGGAAATAATTGAAATAGCCCTTCTCTAAAGTCGATGAGTAAATAGTCTTTCGTCCCTACCACCTGATTATTATTAGATACAAACAGTTTCTCTTGCTTAACCTGTGCCACTAATTTTTTATCTAGTTGCTTAATTTCTTCAATGCTTGCGATTTTAAACGTCTCATAGATTTCATCAATTAATGGTTGATTTTTACTTTTATTCTTGAAAAAAACAAGCCCAATCCCTCCACTTACCAAACAAGCAAGAATCGTTAGCATCGCGGAAAAATTTTGGAATGAAGTATTTTTCTGTAAAAAGTACTCGTTAAAAAAATAAAGGAAGCAAATAATAGTCATTCCTTTTAGAAAAATAGCTAATTGATTCAGTGTGTGACTAAAAGAGATTTTTCGCATGAGTATTCCGTGGTTTAAAAACATACTTTTTTTCCCCTTCCAGTAAAACAGACTCTAAATATCTTCTTAATTCTTTTTCGTAGTTAACAGCTAAAATATTGTTTAAGTGAACAGAATTGTGTACCAATGTATAAAACGTAGAAACAGCATCCATATGGCCCTTTTGGTCTGCTGGTGCGATCATCACAATCAAACGTACATCTAGCTCCTTACTAAAAGCTACTGGATAAGATAATTTTAATAGAGACATACTTAAGCGATTGACACCATCTTCTGGTCCTGCATGAGGAATCGCTGTTTCTGGAGCAACGACAAAATAAGGGTATTCTGGGTCATAGTCATTGATTATTTTTTCTACATATCTAGGTTCTATTGCCCCTTCTTTCAGCAAAGGTTTGCTGACTAAATGAATCGCTTCGTTAAAAGATAAGGGTTGATCGTAAATTTGAATATGCTTTAATGGCAATAAATCAAGTAAAGAATTACTACTTTCTGTTTCCACTTGACTCGCAATATCTTCATATTCTAAAGAAGAAAAATACTTATTGAGAGCAGTTTCTAAATGATCTTTGTCAGCTATACTACCATACTGTTCAATCAATTTTATTAATTTTTCTGTGTTAACCATCGCCGGCAGATTGCCTTTTTCGGCTCCATTTAGCTCACTTTCGACTTTTTGTTTCAATTCTCTCTTTTCTTGTTCATTCAAGAAATGCTTAATTATAAAAGTTCGCTGCTGAGTGTCTAAATAAACCGTTGAAAACACAAAATCGGCTACTGGATTCTCTTCATAAAATTCTCTTAACGACATAAATCGAGTAAAATGAATTTGTGGAAACAACTCTTTTAAATTTTCTAAAAGTAAACGAGAAACCGAAACACCGTGCATACAAACAACTAGCGCAGTTTTTGTGACATTCATTTCACGTAAATCTTCTTTTAAAAAACTAAGAAAAATAATTGTTAAGTAAACCAATTCCTGTTCTGGAAAACAGATTTGCAGTGTTTTTTCTAGTGGTTGTATGGAAGAGGCTACTAATTCATGAAAATAATTATATTCATGAATGACTTGTTTCGCTAAAGGATTACTATCGGGCACACCAAATTTGATTCGATAAATAGCTGGAATTAAATGCTGATACAAACTATTACAAAGCTCTTTACGTTTTTCAACTTGAGTAATACTTAAGCGTTCAAAATTAGAGACTGCTTGGTAAATTGCCTGCATCAACGCTTGATCCTTTTGACTCATATTATTTTTAATCGTGTTCGTGCTTAAAATTTGAATAGTAATAAATTGCAACTCATTCTGTTGATTTTTCTCAGGTAAAAAAGGGGTAAATATCTCAGAAACCTTGTGATAAATGGAGAGATCGACATACTTTTCTACCGACTCCATTTGAATCCTACTCCCTTGATTCGCTCTCAATATCCCCATATAAATCACATAAGAAAGCTGAATTACCTTCGTTTCGGAAAAAAATACGTTCAAAACATTTTCTAGTCTGCATATATTTTGTTCAATCGCCTGAATCAAAGGTTGCTCTATTTTTAGAACTTTTTGAATCGTATGAAAAACAATACTGTCTTCCACAATCCCCTTTAAAAGAGTAATTGCTAGTTTTCGAATTTCCACTTCATTTCCTACTAAAGAATAGCTGGTTTTTCTAGAATATTGTAGTTGTATTTTTTTATCCTGTAACTCTTCTTTTAACTTTTTCATATCCGCAAGAATCGTATTTTTACTGACAAACAACGTATCAGACAATGTGGTCAACGTTTGATTCTTATTGAAAATTAGAACCAACAATAGATAATTGAGCCGTTCGTGATCTGAAAAATGAATCAAAGACGAACACGTTTCAATGAATTGTTTTTTTTCCAGCATTGTCAACTCAATGTAAAGACGTTGATTTTTTCTCAAAATCATTGGCAAGTGCTCTTGAATCAGCAGCATATTAATCTTTTTTAAGCGATAATTCAGTTGGCCTTTAGTAATCCCAAGCTCAGAAATTATTTTTGTGATGGAAATACCCGACTTATTTACAATCATTTCAATCATTTGAATCGTCATTGAATCCATTTTCAATCACTACTTTCTTTTGTAAAGAGGCTGGGACATTCGTATACCCCAACCCCCTAAAATCAACTAAACGGTGTTCCAGAAACAGCACGCCACTTCGTTTCGATTTCATTGCCATAAATCACTGCGACTGCTTGCAGAGCAGATGATACATGGTATAAAGTGGCTAAAAAACACTTTACTTCCGATTTTTCTAAATGCTAAAGCATTAAGAATTGCTATGAATCAAGATGAGGGCAACAAATCGCTGCTGAATAGTCCCTACTTGGTGAAAATCTCTCGGACATAAGCTGAATACTCTCAAAAATATGGGAAGCCATTTTCGGATTACTGGGTTTATTTCTCAGAGCGAACCACTTCTGTCACAACCTCATTAACATGTCACTTTTTCCCGTTTGAAAATAGGCATTTAGAACATCTCTCAATAAATAAGGAGAGCGCGGAATCGCATCAATCGTATCTCCTGCAATATGAGAAGTCAGCGTGAGATTATCCAGTTGCAACAATGGGTCATCTTTTTTTACAGGTTCTGACCAAATCACATCAAGGGCAGCCCCAGCAATTCGCCTTTCCTGTAAGGCTTCAACCAGTGCCTCTTTGTCCAGAATTGCTGCCCGAGCGGTATTAATTAAATACGCACTAGGTTTCATTAAAGAAATCAACGAATGGTTGACCATATTGGTGGTTTCCGGCGTGACTCTGGCATGTAATGAAATAATATCCGCTTCTGAAAAAAGCTCTTCTATTGTTCTAAAATCCACCTTCAAGCCCTCAGCTTTAATCACTTCTTGATCGACGAATGGATCATACACCAACACTTCAACACCTAGCCCATTTAATCGTTGAACGACTAGTTTCCCAATATAACCTAGCCCTACTAAGCCAACTTTTAAATTAGAGAGTGTCGTTTTATACGGATCATTTGGAAAACTTTTACGCCATTCTCCTGCCATTACCCCTTGATGAGAACGAGCGATATTCCGAGTTTCAGTAAACATTAGACCTAAGGTAAAATCAGCAACAGGTTCTGCATTTCGAATGACATGAATCAGGGGAATCCCCTTTGATTTAACAGATTCCGTTGCAATATGCTCAATCCCACCACGACAAGTTCCAATTAATTTCAATTGTGTCGCTGCTTCAATCATCGCTTTTGACACAGGTGCGATATGAACTAATAGATAATCCGCATCAACAATTGCTTCTAAGATCCCCTCTGGAATATTAACTGCTTCTGGTCCACCTTTTTCAATTAGCAATATCTTTTCCTGAAACTGATCTTTCGTTAAATCTGAATACCATTGAAATTCAACCACTTCTATCGGACTAGGTATATTTAGCTTCAGTGCTGCTTCTTTTAACGTTTCACTACTAACTAATCGATCACCAACTACTACTACTTTTGTCATTAAGAAACAGCCCCCTCTATAGTTGCATGTGCACCAGCTTCTAACTCTGCTTGACGTTCAAGATACGCATGAATTCCTTCTTTTTTCAATCGAACAAAGAAATAAAGAGCAATATACACAACTATCGACAAGCAAATCCATAATGGGTTTTGCGTCATAAAGATCAAAAACAGTCCTCCCATAATATGGTTTGTCATAACAGCAAAACTACAAATCAATAACGCTCCTGCCGGCAAATTCACACCCACCTCTACTGCAACTTCTGTAAAAATCGGTGCTACCGCTGTAATCATATACAAGCCACCTACACACCATAAAGTTCCACTAATCAAGGATTTAAAAATATTTCCATTTGAAATGCAGATAATCAATTCAATCATGTAAGGTATGGCAATTAAATCCACCATTGGCAAAGTTTCATTTCCTGGTAAAATAATCGCTAAAACCAACACGATAGGCATTAATAACATCCCTGTCAGTAACGTAGCCGTTTCACCATAACCAGCCGCATCATTAATCGCTAGATACCAAACCCGGTCTTTTCCGCCAGATTTCGCGGTTCTTTTAGAGGCATCGGTAATTGTTGTAAATGCTGAAGCAAAAATCCCTGCAATTTTTGGAAAAATAGCCATAATCGCTGCTGTAGCAATTCCAATTGTCGCAATTTCGCCCCAACCTTCAAACGTATTTAAGCGCATAAAGTTTCCTGCTAATCCTAGTAACATTCCTAAAATAAATCCTAATGAAACAGGTTCACCTAAAAAGCCTAGTTTATCCTGAATTGTTTCTGGATTCCATTGCACTTTATTCGCACCAAGCTTCGTCAAAACCCAATCCATACCAACTGCTAAAGGAACCGAACAAATATGGTGGGGAGCTGTCATAGTACATCTTGGATAACCATAGTAAACCGACCACCGTTTTGCGACAATCTCAGAAAATGCCAACGAATATAAATTAGAAAGCACCATTAAGCCAATAGATAGCCATAAATTTTTAGTCGAAATATATAACATTGAACCCCACAACATGAAGGAATAATTATTCCACAAATCTGACGGCATAAAAATATCCGTATACTTAATTAAAAATAGAACCAATTGCATGACTAAACCTAAGCCTAAGAAAATCATCCCTACTCGAGTAGAATAGGCTACTACACTGGTTGCTTGCCAGCCTGTATCCAGAATTCTCAAATTAACCCCAGTTTCTTCTACCATTCGATTAACTGCAGGAGTGACAATTGGCGAGTACGCTCCAATAATCATATTGAATCCAGTTAACCCAATCCCAGCGTTTAAAGCAGCTCCAAAGGCTTTTTTAGGCTTCACTTTCATTATTAACGCGATAAAAAAGATAATCACCGGAACTACGATTGCGGCACCAAAAGAATCCATTATTTTCGATAGAATATCAAGCATCTTTTCATCCCCTTTTTTCTTATTGGTTTTTTAAACATCTTAGTGAAAAGCATGTCGAAGGTTAGATTTTCTTATGACAAAAAATACTCGCCACGACATGCCCAGCCACTAAGTTTTCTCTATTTTTTTGTTCGTTATGCTAAATCAAGCTTTTGAACTGTTTCTAAAAGTTCTTCAAAAAACTCTTCTTCCCCCATTCCTGTTAATAAACCAACAGAATTGATGGTAGGCAATTCATATTTCTTTTTTAAAGGACTAGTGTGAACAATGACATCCCAGCTACCAGATTCTAGTTGACTATCAACCCCATTTGGATTTACTTCTACCGTTTGTGCACGAAACCCGTTTTCGCTTAAAAAATCTTTTACTTTTTCAGCAACCATCGAACTTGTGACAGTTCCCGAGCCACATACTGAAATAATATTCACTTTTTTCATTTTTTCCACCTGTCTTTCTATTTTCTTGGTGCTAAAATTCCTGCCTTCGGTGTTACACCAAAACGATCCGCTAAATCCCATAATTGTTGATCTGTAATTTTTTGAATAATTCCCGTTGAGGTAGAAACCGCACGTAAATAAATATCCGCTGCTTTTTCGGCAGTTTCAACTAAACCAAACGCATCATCCATCGATTGACCTGCTCCCATAATGCCGTGATGTGGCCAAACAACAATCCGACAATCATGCATTTTCTCTGCTGAAGCTTCTCCTAATTCAACCGTGCCTGCAACCATCCAAGGTAAAATAGCAACCCCATCTGGAAAAACAATTAAGCACTCCGTAATCATTTCCCATAAAGTCTTTGTAAATTTATCTTCCTCTAAATCATGAACAAAAGTCATTGCTGAGATAGCAATCGAATGCGTATGCAAAATTACTCGATGATCGGGGTCTTGTTTTAATCGAACACTATGACATTTCAAGTGAGAGGCTAATTCGCTCGTTGGAACGCCACCAGTTTCTAACCCCCATAATACTTGATATTTTTGACCATCCTCTGACACTTTTAAAATCACTAAATTATCAGCTGGATTTTGCCAGACATTTTTAAAATACTTACCCGAACCTGAAACAAGAAAAATCATATTCGCTAATTCTGGTATCTCAAAACCTAAATTGACTTCACTTAAAACCCGATCAGTATCAAGATAAAACCCCACTTCCGCTTCATCTAATCGGTAACTAATATTTCCTCCATTTCGTTCAGCCCAACCATTATTCCAAAGATTTCTAGTTGCCTCACACATCTCTTTAATAAATGGCGCTTCATAAATATTGTGAATTTTAGTCATCTTTTTTCCTCCTTTATATTCTTTTCAAAAAAAAACCTGACAGTTTGATAAAAATCCCTCTCATTATTAACGGTTCTCAATTTATTCATGACTTCTTCATTCGAGAACATTTTCATTAAGCTTTGCAAAATCACTAACTGCTCTTCACCTTTTTCCATTCCTAAAACAAAAGTACAATCTACTTGAATTTTAGTATCCGTCGTCCCCATTTGACCGAAAGTAATCGGACTTTTTAGTTTTACCAGATAAATAAATGGCTTTTTTATAAATTCAGGATCTGTATGAGGAATTGCTACAGCTAAAAAGGGTGTTTGTAATCCTGTTGGGTATTCTTTTTCCCTTTCGATGATGGCATCTAAATAACCATCTTCTATATAATCTAATTGATTCAATTTTTCATAAACTTTTTCAAAATATTCTTCTTGATCCCCTTCAATAGTGAGAATATCAACCAATTCTTCATTCAAATAGTTTGTTGCTAACACCATTGATTCACCTCCAATCTGTCTTAGTTGATTCCTAGTATACTGATTTCCAACACATTTTTGTTAGCGGTTTCATCACAAGTTTTTAAACTGGTTGAGAAAAAATTGTGATGTTCGTTTTGAGTAGATATTTTATTATTGTCTTCCATTTACTTATAACATATAATTTATAGGTTGTTTAGATGCTAAATTAACTTAAATATGCTTTTTGTACATAACAAAAAAGCCAGAACAAAAAGATTACTTTTCGTTCTGACCTTACTTCAATTTGGTTAGGAATAATATAGAGTTGTTTTTTTCATTTCTTTCAATAAATTATTCAAATTTTTGTCTCTTTAAAATCGATCTAAAACCTGTGTTTGTTGCTCTAAAACTTGTACGACTTTCTTTCCAAACTGCCCTTTAACTGTTTCTTCCAATCCGCTAGTTGTTCGTGCAACTGCACTTTTCGCTCGTTTCATTTCTGATTCGCCATTTTTCACTATCTTCTGCTTTTTAGCATGACTTTGCTGTTTCTTTGCTATACCAATAGACATGACTGCTATTTTTGACTATTCTTTTGAAACTCTTTCCAAAGCTTCTCAACTTCCTCTAACAACGTCAACACCTCTTTACTTTTCTGACTCCTTCAATTCTTTCATCGCTTGATAATACTGTTGTTCATTTTCCTCTTGTTCACGAATCAATTTCTTTTTTTCTATTTCTAAAGCAAAAACGTAATTCTCTTCTAATCGACTTAATTCTTCTTGAGCAAAATCAAGCGGTTCGCTGTCTAAAGCTGAATCTTGTACTTTATAACGAATACTTGAATAGGTTTCTTCTACAAGCTGTTCTCCTTTACGCCTAAACTCTTGAATTGATTCCTCTTGTTCTTCAAATTGCTGCTGTTTTCGCTTGTAGTCTGCAAGAATTTGTTCTTCAGTATCCACAGTAACCACTCCTCAACTTATAATTGCTGTGCCAGCTCTTGGTCTGTTTGAACTAATTTGGCAAGGCTTGTCCTAATTTCATTTGCCAATGCATCGAATTTTTCGCTCATCTCTTTGGCTTTTGCGAGTTTTTCTTGGTACAACTCACAAGGATCTTGAACAATAACATTTTCCGAACACCCTACACGATCTAGCGCTTCTTTCATTTCCCATTCCTCTAATAAAGAGCTTACATTCCTAGAAGCAGTTAATGCCTCTTGCCACAATTCTTCAGCTTCTCTTATCCCATCTTGGTAGATTTTTACAACATTTGTCATCACAAGCTGAAACTCTGAAGAAGCTGTTTCAACAACGGCTTGCGCTTGACTATCATCCAGATAGATTTGTTCATTTCTAGAAAGTCCACCACCGCTGCGACTGAATTTTGATTTTAAGCCCTCTAATGCTTTAAGCTTACTAAAATACGTCATCATTAAGTAGCTTTCCGCTTGCTTCAGTTGTGCTTCAGTATTTTTACTATTTTTAGGAATAACAATTTGTCCTCTTTCATTGAATGTCCAACTGGTCAAATCATGACTATCCCCGTCTAGCCAAATAATAGTACCAAAATCCGCACTATTTCCCCATTTAGAATTAAAGTCGTTCCATTTTGTTACTGGATCATTCTTTTGACGATAATTGAGAAAAAGGTGCGGGTTCGCTTTCATAAAGTCTTCTTCTTCTTTTGACAAAGACCGATACTGAAACCATCCACTAAATACTGTTGTTGGTATTCCAAAATGCGCACCAGCCTTTAACATATAGCCAGATTGAGAATACCCTGTTAATTGAGTGATTTTCCAATTTGGGTTGTTAGAGATAAGTTCACCTACATAAGCAACAGCAATATCTCCTTGTGGCGAACCATTGGGAGACATTCCTTTCGCAGCTGCAAATAAATCATTTTTATCACTTGGATAGGTACCTGCTGAAACTACTGTTACTTGGCTATAATCTGGTTTTCCATTAACAACTGGTACAACAGCCATTCCTTGAAAACCATAATCACCATTTTCAGTTGCTAATACTTGGTATTGTCCACCAGTTTCATCAATCTTTAGAATGTCATCTTTTTGAATTTGTTTAAGACTTTTTCCATTTTTATCCTTAAAATCAGGATCAACAGCGTAGGCTTCTTTATTTAGTTCAATTAAGTCTTTTTCTGAGATCATCACAGTCCTCCTTTGCTGCCGTCAGAAAAAATAACCTCAACCAAATCAATTGTTTTCCCAGGGGTTATAATATCGTCGAAATCTTTAGATATAGGCCCATAACTTGTGATTTTATTTTCGTCTGCTTTATAAATAATATTTCCTGTATCCCTCACACCGTTTGGTGTTGTAATATTAACCACAAAACTCCAAAAACCAGCTTTTTCGTTGTGCACTCCTGACATTTCAGCTATAAATTCAATTCTCTTCACATCCTCAAATGTATTTTTTATTTGCTTAACAATTACTTTCTCCATTTCAATTATTTCTTTTTCTTCCTTTTCTTGTTCTTTATTCATGTACAACTTTCCTCCAATCGCAAAACAAATAACTACTAACAATCCAACAATCAAAAATACTCTGCTTTTTTTCACTACTGCACCTCTTCATTAACATTTCATTCTTTTATGTAAGAATATACATACATGACCAATAGAAAAGACGAAGAAAAAATGTTTCTCCATCTCATCTTTTTCCAGACAAAATTTAACGATTATTAATCGCTTGTGAAATATCGTTATCCCTATCACGCATAATTTGCGCCACTGAATGTAGTTGTTGGTTGATTTGTTCTAACAACTAAACAAACTCACGAATTTGTTGGTTGTAGCTCAACGAATTGATTGTCAGCCACTACCTTCCCAATTGGAACGGATAGCATCTTATTCTCTTCCTAGGTTAGATAATAGTGTTAAGATTTCTTCTGATCCTTGTGTATATTTTGTTGCAGATGTTTCTAATTCTTCTAGTGATAATTTAATTTGTGCCATTCTTTTTCTTCCAAAAATAAAATAAAAACTATGTAAAATTTAAAATGATTATGAATTAATCCTATCAATAATTAAATATCAAAACAATATCTTTTTTAATATACTAAAGACATTGTTTTGTAAATCACTAAATCACACCGTCTTCATCTACTTGGAAAGATAAATTATACCTCTTAGCATCATCTAAAATTACATTAATCACATGTTTATTTTTTAAGTGCTTTGCTAGATAGTATGCCATTTTGTATTCAATAACTGCACTTTCTCCAATCATATGCTTGTTGAAGCCTAACTCATAATATAAAATTTCTAAATGATGAAAGGTTCCTTTCTCTTCATTCAACGAAATTGCTTCTTCACAAATTTCAATGGCTCTTTGATACTCCTTTACTTCACTGTAGAAACGTGCTGAATTAAAATAAATTTTGTACTTTACAGAGACATCATTACCAACATAATTTTTTACTAAACGCAAAGATTGTTCATGATAAATTTTCGCTTCCTCTAAATCCCCTTTTTCTTCATATACGCCACCTAATCCATTCACACTTAATATGCTATAAATATTTACATTATCCCCATACTCCAAACCTTTATTCAAATATGACAATGCTAAAGATAAATTTTTAGCGCCAACTAAAGCAGTAATCCCTATATAATAATAATATTGACTCATAAGTAGAATGTTTTGTTGTACTTCTCCCAATTCGTAAGCACATATGATTTCATAGGCTTCTTTATGTTCAAAAATATTACATTTCACCTCAATTTTATCCAACAAAAGAGAGAGCTTTTCTTCGTCAGTGTACTCTATACATTCGTCAACTTTGAGGCCTAGGCGATTACAAATAGCATGAAACACAATTTTACTATCACATCTATTTTTTGTTTCAATCATTTTAAGAACATTTTCCCGGCAAATGTCCTTAACTAAATCTTGCTGAGATATTTGTTTACTTTCACGTTCTTCTCTTATTTTATTTCCTAAAACGTTCATATTTACTCCCCACCTATATATATGTATTTAAATAAACTTTGACAGCTTTATTAAATTGTATCATGAACTAATTTAGTAAAAAAATTATATTAAATCTTCTTTTTAGCAAAAATAAGCACCTTCAGCAATCAAATTTTAAGTTCGACTTTTGAAGGTGCTCTGGTTAGAAATGTTCATTTCAATTATTCACATTAACAATAGTTCTAAATCACACCATTTTCATCCGCTTGAAATGGAAAATCATAACTCTTGGCATCTTGAAGAATAATTTTTGCTAACTCATTGTTTTTTAAATGCTTTGCTAAATAGTAAGCCGTTTTATATTCCATCATGGCTGTTTCACCAGCCATGTATTTATTAAACCCTAATTCATAATACAAGAAGTCTAAATAATAGAATGTTTCTTCCACTTCGTTTAGATAAATCCCTTTCTCACAAAGTACAATACTAGTTCGATAATCTTTAATCTGACTATAGAACTGAGCCGAATTATAGTAAATTTTATATATCATTGAGGCTGTTTCACCGTCATAATGCTTTAACAAGTTTAAAGACTTTTTATAATAAACCTTAGCTCTATCAATTTCATTTTCATTTTCGTATAGAACACCCAAAGCGTTAATACTAAGTATCTCATAAATATTCGGTTTTTTATTATAGCCTATATTTTGATGAAAATAGAAGAGAGCTGATGAAGAATCTTTCGCTCCTACTAAAGCTGTAATTCCTTGATAGTAATTATATTTAGACTTTAAAATAGCATTTCCATCAATATCCTCAGATTCCTCAACTACATAGTCTGCTAATAGTTGATAGGCAGCTTTATGATCAAATCGACTACACATTTTTTCAATTTCATCTAAAAAAAGATTTAATTTTTGTTCCTGTGTATATTCAATGCAATCTTCCACATTAACATCTAATCGTCTACAAATAGCTGAAAATATTACTAAACTATCACATCTATTTTTAGATTCTATATTACTAATGGTTGCTTGAGTACAGATTCCTTCTGACAGTTCTTTTTGAGAAATTTTCTTGCTTTTCCGTATTGCTCTAACTTTCGCTCCTAAAACATCCATAAAAACAGTCTCTCCTATCTTTTTTGACTAAAATGTCATTTTTTAATACTATCAAATATGATATAATTATTTGTACAATAAAGGAGGTGCCAATTTGAATTTATTCACAACAATCTTAATCTCAATAACTCCTTATGGTAATGCTGGGGGAATTTAGATACTAAATGTATCAAGAATAAAAGCGACTGATTCAACAATCAGTTGTTTTTATTTTCACTCACTAATTAAATTATAGCATAATTTTAATTTTTCACAACGTTTTATAACTAATTAATTATGCCATTTTAATCGTTTAATTAATTATCAGATCTTTTGGATACCAATATTTTATTGAAAGGCTTAGTAAGTTGTTTATAGAGATGCTTTATCGATAATATTGGTTCAATAGAAACCTTTCTCATACTTCCCTCTACTCATCTTCGTTTCTGACAATTAAAAAGCTTATTTTTTCAGTCTTCTGGACATACTAACAAAAGAATTAGGTAAATTTTGGTTCAATTAGTATCGTTCTGTTTAAAAAACTACAAAAAATCCCCAACAGTTACATTCAAAATCTAACTGTTGAGAATATAGAAAAAATATTAATTGTAAATTGCTTTTATTGGATCCATCCTTGAAGCGCTGATTGCTGGGATAATTCCAAAAATTAATCCTGTGAAGATGGAAACGGCCGTAGATAGGATAAATATCGATGGTGTCATCACTGGAATAATTTTTACATAGCCGCCAATTACAGTTGAGAGCAGATAGCCTAAACCAACACCAATTAGCCCACCAAGTAATGTGATGAAGGAAGCCTCTAATAGAAACTGTAATAAAATCATTCGCGGTTTCGCACCAATTGCTCGACGAATACCAATTTCTCTTTTTCTTTCTGTAACAGAGACGTACATGATATTCATAACCCCAATACCGCCAACTAATAACGAAATCGCTGTTACAGCCATTAAGAACATGGTTATGCCACCAATCGCATCTTGCATCTGTTGTTGATTTTTTTGATCTTGATCGTTTTCTTTGAAGATTCCTTTTACGTCAGGGTGATTTTCGGTCATAATCGCAACTGCTTCTGCTAGCACTTGTTGTTTATCGGCATCTTCTTTTAGCTTAAAGTTAATACCACTGATAGACTTAGATACAGCTAATTTATTATAAGAGCCTCTTGATACAAAGCTGCTTGAAGCGAGGTTCCAATCCATTGCCATTTGTTCAGAAGTGTCCATCTCTTGATAATTTATAGGTTCTAAAATCCCGATGACTTTATACATGTAGCCATTAATTGAAACAGCTTTACCAATCAATTCGCCTGGATCATCCATTTTTAATTGATAGTCAAAGATATCATGATTTAAAAGAATCACATCTTTATTTCGATCGCGTTCGTCGAAATCACGCCCATATTTCACTTTATTTTTCCCACGATTAGATGTAATCATCAAACCCGCTTGAGCACCAAAGTAATCCATTGACACATCCAGATTATCTCCCATCATCCCATCGCCATATTGAGGGTAAACAGAATCCACACCTTTAATGTCTCTAACTTTTTTCATATCCACTCTAGAAAAACTAAAATCTGGTTCTTCATAAATCATGAAGCCTGATGTATTCTCTGTTTCCATTGAATAATGCATTTTTAGAACATCTGTATTTAGTGCACTTGAAGCTGAAAGGACTTGTTTTTTCATCCCTTCCCCTAAAGTAGAAATAGTTACTACAGATGTAATTCCGATGATAATGCCAATCATGGTTAGCATCACTCTCAATTTGTGCGCTCTTAAGCTTAATAAGGTGCTGACTAATAAATTTGAAATCATCGAATCACCTCTTCTTCAAGGAAACGGCCGTCCTTCATGTGAATAACACGTGTTGCGTATTTTTTCATATCGGAATCATGGGTAACCATGACAATCGTCTTACCTTCTCGATTCAGTTCACTTAATAATTCCATTATTTCAGTCCCTGTTTCACTATCTAGCGCACCGGTAGGTTCATCCGCCATGATTAAGACTGGGTCGTTGACTAAAGAACGAGCAATTGCGACACGTTGTTGCTGCCCACCAGAAAGTTCATTGACTTTCGCTTTTACCTTTGATCCTAACCCTACAAGCTCTAAATATTTTTCAGCCATTTTTTTCTTTTCGTCATTATTCTTTTTACCTTCGTAAACACATGGTAATTGGACATTTTGGCTGACATTCAAAGAATTAATTAAAAAGAATTGTTGAAAAATGAACCCTAGATACTCATTTCGAAATTCCGATTTTTTATTTTCAGATAGCTTAGAAACATCTTCTCCTCTAAAAAGATAGTTGCCATCAGATACTCGATCCAAGAAACCAATAATATTCATCAGTGTTGTTTTTCCACTACCGGATTTTCCCATGATCATGATAAATTCACCTTCATAGATCGTCAAATCCAATGATTTTAAAACATGCAATTTTCCTTTCCCAACAGGAAAATATTTATTGATAGACTGCATTTGAATAAGAGGCTGCTTGATTTTTTCTTGCTCTGTCATCACTTCTCCTCCTTATCCTGCTGGTACGGGTTCTCCTGTTTCTTCGGTGTTAGCTTCTACTAGATCGCCTTCTTTTACTTCTTTTTTAGAAGAAATGATAATTCGATCTGCTGACTCTAACCCTGACTGAACAATCGTCTTATCGCCAACTGCTTCACCAACCTGAATATCACGTCGAATCACAGAACCAAAATCATTAACCAATACATATTTTTTACCCTCTTGCTCTTTTATAGCTGATGTAGGAATTTCGATTGGTTTATTTTCACCTAAGTTAATCGTCGCCTGCATGTGATAGCCGTTTTTAATGCCATTTAAATTATCAAGAGAGAGTTTCACATTGTAGCTAGACATCGATGCTGCGGAGCCACTTTCTCCACCGCTTTGATTTTGGTTTGTTTGTGCTTCTGGTGGATTATCATCAATATAAGAAATTTTTCCAGTTACCGTTGTTCCATTAGACACAACAGATAACGTTGCTTTTTGGTCAACAGCGATTTTCATTAAATCTTTTTCATTCACTTTGCCAGCAACGTAAAGACCTTCCGAAGTTAATCTTAAAATCGGTGCATTTTCGTCTTTGACTTCTGGAATTGAAACACGACCTTTGAATTTCGCTTTTGTAGAGATAAATTGCTTAGTAGATAAATCAGCAATTGTTTGATTGATGAAAATAATTTCTTCATCTGCCGCATCTACCTCCGTTTGATATTGTTCATCTAAAGCGGCTTTAGTGGTTGTACGTTCTTCTTCTTTTGTTTTATTAAAATTATCAATTGCTCGGTTCCATTTCCCATAGATATTGTCTTTTTTGGTATACTGCTTGCTTAAATTATTATTTTGATTTTCTATTTCTTTTGTCACTTCTTTATCTTCATAAGTGAAAAGCTCTGTTTCTGGTTCAACAATATCCCCATTTTTAACTTTTATTTCAGGAGTGCTTGTCATTTTTGTATCTTTAGCAAACGCCTCCATTTGATCTGGTTGAACAACGCCATTAATGTACACTTGTTCTATATCCGGTACCTCGAAATACTCAATTCCATAGTCTTCTTTAGCGGCTACATCAGCCGATTTTGTTTCTTTTGACCCGCCTAGCAGATTAGAAATAATAAAAAAACCTACAACTAGTGCTGCAATAATCCCAACAGCAATGATCACTTTCTTCTTCATTTTCTCTTACTCATCTCCTTCATTTTCATTGTTAGAACTTTTTTACTCTCTTTTATTTAACCACTCTTTTCTTTGTCATACAAGTGACATTTTTGTCATCATGAACCTGTATAGCACTTGCAATACTACTTTAAAATATAATTTATATGTCATTTTGAAATATTTTGCAATTGGTATCGAAGAAGGTTTTTCCCGATTAATACTATTTAATCGTTATACTTTACTGAAAAACAAAAAAATTACCTTGTATTAAATAAATCAAATTTTTTTAGTCATAAACCCTATTGAAAAGAGTAATAATAACATTTTTTAATTTATCTATTTTCTTCAAATAGCTTATACACATATTTATAATCATATTTTATAGAATTTTGCATTTTCGTTGTCTCTTCGTATGTGTAATTTGTAATACTATACTGACAAAGTTTATCAAACAATTCTCCATATAAATTTGACCGAATATTATAGAGAGGAACGTAAATTTCTGTTGAAACTAGGTCGCCATACTCAACTTTATTTCCTTCAAAATAGTAATTTATTTTATATGTTAATCGAATAGACTTTTTTGGTACTAAAAGCGTTTTTATTCCTACACTTGAATGAGCTGGAACTTGCATATTGACATTAGGTATCTCCTGTTCTCTCTCCATATTATCTAAATCAAGTTCAATTACATTATATTGCTCGTTTGGAGCGACACCCCCAAAACCACCATAAACAAATTTGTCCTGTTCCTTAAGATAGTAAATTGAGTATACATTAAATTCATTTCCACTCTTTTTTTCTCTTAATTTGAAATTGACACTAGTATAATTGGGATTTTCTCTAAAAAATTTTTTAAGTTCACCAGATGTATTTATATGATACATTCTTTTGATTTGCCCTCCTGCAAACTCTGATTTTTTTATTTTCTCCTCATTTATTAAGGTTTGCATTCGTTCACTATCTATATTTTCCTCTTTCAAAACACCTTGTTGTTGTTTTGAAAATGTCATATCTAATTGAAAAGTTAAGGGCTCCGATTCTAAATTCCCATTATTAATAAAGTAAAGTTCTAAATACTCTTTATATAGACCTTGCTGCAACACTATCTCAGTATGTTTCAATTCTTCAAAATCTTCAATTAATAAAACTCCTTTGTTAATAAGAATATTTTTATTACTATCATTTTTTATAAATGTTTGATTCTCAGATACTAAATAATGTAATGTCTCCTGATTAGATCTTTCCTTGTTAGGATTTATCCTTTCTGCATTTTGAAATTGGTAGACACTATTATCATAACTTGTAACTTTTTCTGTAATTTTTTCAGGAAAAAAAAGATTACTCAAACTCTCTGAAAAAGTCCAGGTTCCCCCAATCAATGTAAATATTCCAACAAGCACTCCAACTTTTACATTATATGCCCCCCATTTCTTTCTGTTATCATCTTTTCTATCAAGCTTCCTACTCAAAATTAAAACATCCTTCCATTTTCTATACTTGTTTACTAGCATAAGTGTTCTTTCAATTTAAAATAACTCCATAATGCGAACTCTAAATATCTCCCGCAGTTCTTTCTTTCTCTGAGCGTCTTTTTTGCCATTCACATAGGCTTCATAAATTAAGGTTTAGTAAAAAAAGATACTGATGTTTTTGAACAATACTAATATCTTATTTAGAACTTCAGAATTTCTATCTGAATTTATTACACATCAACTGAACCAATATTATGAAGAACAACTCTTTATTTTTTTGTAAAATAAATACAGCTAATTATTGGTAGTTTTAGCTTACTAATCAAGGCTTTCACATTCGGCTACAATAATGTGGTAACGCGTCTTTTGAATTTTTTCTCTTACCTTTTTTACTTGCTCAGCTAAATAGTTTTAAAAATTTTAAAAGTCTAAATATGCTATTTGGTCTACTTTGACAGCTGTAGAACCCAATTCAACTAGAACATGATTATCATCTAGTGGTTTAGGCAACTTTGCCCTATCGTGGTCATCTAAATCAAAATTCTTCAGTAGTGTCTCACCTTGATTAAAGATTTTTGTAGTATCTTTCCCTCTGTCTATCGTCTTAACGGTATCTGCTGACTTCTCAAATTCTTTTAGTATTTGCCATTCTTTTGCACTTAATTTAATGGCATCCATGCTATGTTCACCTTTTGGCAATAGCTTCGCTGTTTTGAGAAAGTCCTTCACTTTATCTGGAGGTAAGATAGACAACAGTAGAAAAATACTTGAGGAAGAACGTTGTAGCTTAGTTGAGTCTTTGTCTAAAATAATTTCTACATCATCTAAATTCATCAATATTTTAAAGATTTCAGGCCCATATTCTTTGAATAATTCCAATATAGATTTCATTAGGAAGAATTGGAAAAAGTCAGTAAATATGCGAATCACCAATAAGTAAATCGTCACTCTTAATTGCTACTAATTAGGCAAAGAAAATTCAATCGTAGTTAACTACGGAGTTAAATCAAATAGCATGGGCATGCATTTTAAACCGACTAACAATTCTATTTCTTCTGATAATTGAGAAATCCATATTCTGAGTTATTCTCTACAAAGCGTCGTAATATCTCCCAGTCATCTTTTTCCTCCTTAATATTTTTAGAATAGTTAAAACTAATTTCTTTATGTTCCCCAACAATAGCATACAACCTCTTTTTTAAATGTCGTGATTTTTCATCGTTATAATCTGTTCTTTTTTTCCGATTCCCATTTTTTTTATTCCCGTTCAATTTTAGACCAATACAATATCTTTTATTTGGATCAACAGGATCATTCGAAATCAATGTGTGTATAGATGCTCGTTCAATAGCAGGTGCTAAATTAGATTGAAAATTCGGAGGAATAAATAAATCTGTATTCGACATGAAGTTTGCTTTTAATTCCTTAAAATGATCCCCATTATAGGAAGTTTCAATCTCAAAAAAATTATAAAATGCCGTAATATTCGGAGAAATACTCATATCTGTCCAACTCGGATAAACAACTAAGCAATTATCCAAATCCTGATTTTTATATACATAAATCTTTGCAATTCCATATTTACTTGTCTCTAAATCGCTTTCGACAATACTCAAGATGCCAATACAATCAAATTTCTTATATCTAAATTCAAATCCACTGAAAGTCCTTTCACTCGGTTTCATTTCAGAAATATGCTTTTTTAAGTTTTCCCATACCATAAAAATCAACTCCAATCTCTCAATTTGTTAATTATCTAATACTAGATTCTTTTAGTTTCTTATCTTAATTGAAATAAGTCTGCTCAAACTCTTTAAAACCAATTACTTCAAATGGATACTCTTTAAAGAAAGAGCGGATATTTTTGTTAGATAAAAAATATTTCTTAACTACGAAATTTTCCTCAAAACCTAAATTACTCATTATTCGATTAACATGTTCTTGAAAATAATTTACTCTTCTCACAAATTTCTTTGCCTTAGCTTTTCTATTTAAAAAATACTTTCCTTGATCACCAAGCGAATCCTTCATTGTCTGGCTTAAACGCATATATTTAACTTCAAATAGAAGGATTTCTTTCTTTTCTTTATTTATTACAATAAGATCATAGTCCCCAAGATCACGTGGATGATTTCCTTTTGGATCTAATTTATATAACTCTTTATCAGGATAAACATCATAAATGGTTTCTTCAAATAATGTAGCTAAATCCATTACTATTTTATGTTCATAATACTCTTTCCACTCATCAATAGCTTTTGTTGTCTTTTCTAAGCCTACATTGTAAGGTAATATGAAACTCATCATTCCTTGGAACCAACTTTTTTTTAATTCATATAAAGAAATCGGAGAAAAAATTAAATTATTTTCAATAAGTAATACTGGTTGAGCTGATAACTTATTTTTCCTTTTTTTCTTTTCCCATACTGGAATTACGCCACTATTATCAGAAATCTGATCGACATTTATTGTTATAAAATTGAGTACCTTAAAGAATTCTTCTATAGGCAATTCTGTTTCGAGTAGAAAAAGATTGGCAATAATATTAATTGGTGTTTCAACAATATTATTAGTAACTTTAACTTCTTCTTGCTGTGCAATATCAGCCACATATGAATTAGAGTAAAGTAATGTTAATGTCGTAAATAAAGCTTTAAAAGATATTTGGGTTTCTATTTGAAATGCATTATCAACTAAATCAAGCATTTGTTTATCCATTTCATGATCTCTATATGAATAATCGCCATAAACATATCTCAATTTTTTTAATAATTCTGCATCTCTCACATATTTATCAGTTTCTTTGATTTCAAGTACATGGTCTTCTCTAATTTCTAATTTATTCCATCCACTTGCTCCATAACTTAAGGAATCAGACATTGTTTGAAAATCTAGTGTCCATTTCGAATATGCAATTAATTCGTCCAAGTCTTGTTTGGTGATAATTCGAGCTGTGTTTATTCTGTCACAAATCAAATTCTCTTCCATTAAGTACTCAAGAACTTGCCTATACGTTTTTGATTCCTCTCTTAATTTAATTGCCTGCTCTCTAAATTCATTTAACGAATCTTCACGCAAGTAATCAATCATCTGGAACTCATTAATTCTTTCCTGATGAATATTAATTTGGAAGAGTATTGTAGAATATATATTTAACAGTTTTTTATGCAAATCGATTTTATCGAAATTTTTAATTTTTTTTATTAAATCATTACGAATTTCATTTCTAAAGCGTCTTACGACTCCTAAAATTTCAGCCTCTTCGTACTCTTTAGTCTCCAACCCCATTTTTTCTATTATTTTAGACATTATTTTCCTAACATTTTTAAAAGCGGATATCTTCGGTGAATCAAAATTTAAGTGAGGATCAATAAAGTAAGGAATTTCTATTTGACTAATCGATGATGTTCTCTGCTCAGTATTACTTTTTTTAATCTCTTTTTCTAAAAGCTTTTCATCACTAAAATTTCCGCCCTTTAAAAAACTTAATATTAACTCATTTTCAAAAGATTTCTCTTTTGAAATAATGTTATCATTTACAATTTTTTCCCAATCTGGTTTTACTAACAATACTTGGGTGTCATCATCTGAATTTATAATAAGCTTTTTACAATATTTAGATTCTATAATTGATAACTTTGTCGCATTTTTCTTCAAGACTCTTTCTGATACCAGATTAATCTCTAATATATTTTTCCTATATAAAGAAAGAATCAATTCTTTATTTTCATCTAGTTCATTTATAATAATTTCATGGAAAGACGTTATTGTTTCGACGGTTTTCTCATCCATATCTTCTATAATAAAGTAAAGTTCTTGATATACTATTGATTTATCCTTTGCTATAAAAATATCAGCTGATCCTGTTCCACCTTTAGCAATTAATGATAAATCTGATTTTGCTTCATTCACAAAATTCCAATGATGAATTTTTGAAAATTCAAGTCCAGCATCATAAGGATAGTACTTCATATCGCTACTAAAAAATTCTATAGTTTTTTCGACAGATTGATACGGTGGCACTACAATCATAGCGTCTAATGATCCTTCAATAATTACTTTATTCATATCTTGCCATATCTGAAAATAAGATGTTATTCCTGAAGCATTCATAATTTTTTCTGCACTTGCTTTATCATTTGAAAATTTTATAAATTCAACGATTTCGTTTATGTCAGATGCAAAATTAATTATACCCATTAGCCCTCTCATATCAATATAAGCTTCATCCGTTTTAGCAAACATCATCATTTTGGATATATTGGGTGAGATATCAACATCTTCCACTTTCTGGACAATCATCCTCATCTCTGATTCAAAACTTACTTTTATTAAATCTCCGTTAGCAGAAAATCCTGCAAGAGTATAGTTTTCATCTCTAATTCCAAATTTTAGTGAATCTAGTAATTTTTCATTTAAATCATCTGGTACAAAAATGACAACATGGCTTATATCCCAAATCACAAAGGAATTTTCAATTACAGTTTCTAAATTCGTCTTTTTTTCAATAAGCATTACTGAAAAAACAGCTTGTATTTCTCTGGAAGATATCGGTAAAAAATTATCTCTCACCTGATTAATTACTGCACGCCAAGCTGAATCTTTTAAGTGTTCTAACGGTAAAAGTTGTTCGATTTTTTCTAAAAAGCTTTCTTTTATTACCGGTAAAAAAATTGGATAGCCATTCTTCTTTGTAAAAAAATCATATAATTCACTATTGGAACTCTTAAAATCTTGAAAGAATAATTTTAACTTGGGATTCATTAAAGATTCATAAATATCGAATACGTTCTCAAAATACTCCTTTGGGGGACATTCAAATTCTGTAGAACGAGAAAATTCTCCTAAGTATAATTTAGAAAGAATGAAATCTTCATATAACAAAATTTCTTTCCACATTGTCTTTAAATATTCATCATCTTGCACCATACTCTCTATAAAAAAACATGCTTCATAAATATCTTCAGATCCGTTACCTATAAAAATTTTTTTAAAACTACCATCCGAATAAAATCTTACTTCTCCTGTATCACTAGTGAATTCTTCAGGATATCCATAAAAATCTTTCAAGTGAGGAATTAGATCTTGAAACATCTTTTTAAAGTCTTCATAGGTTGAGATTTCAATAGTTCCACCTTCGTCTGCAATTTCTATAAAGGTTTTATTCATCTTATCTAACATACCAATATAATTTCTATTCGAAATCCATGATGTTATTGTATAGATCGATTTAGCTAAAGATATTGAATCAAATTTTTTTAAATAAGATTTTAGTTTTGAATTATCCATATGACTCTCCTTTATAAAATAATCTCTTTTATAGTTTTCATTCTATTTGTAAGCAGTTAAGGACCACATAATTTCCCCACTATAATCTAATTCCTCTTCTATTTCCTCATCAATATTGTACTGAAAGAGGTTACATTCTTTTATTAGTCTATTTATCATCAAATTTCGTAGTAACAAAATAGGTTTTGTTTGAGCCTCTGGATTTTTTAGCTGATCTATTACTTCTTCACTGGTAAAAGAAACACTATTCATAAATAAAGTTTTCGCTTTCAAATTCTTTGAAAGCAAATGCTTTCCTTTATTGTATTTATACCAAAAGTATAAAAAGTCCTTTATTTCCTGATGTATCATTTTTATTTTTTCACTGTCAAAGTAATCGGTATTATTTATTTTCTCCCTTATATTCTTGATAAAACTATCTGCTTCTTTTTTAGGTATTACCAAGCTAGGCTCTCTAGCACAAATATAATAATTTTGAATAAAATCTAAAGGATATTCTTCATCCACTAATTCAAGAACCTTTTCTCCTAATCTGACATACTCATCGTACGTATCCTGTAATTCAAAACTATCTTCTAAGAGATAATCTAGCGTAACCTCAAAGACTGATCTTAATTTTTTACAGTTTTCTAAGGTAGGCATAGCAGCATCATTTTCCCAATTTGCTATTGTCTTTACTGAAACTCCAACTTTTTCAGCCAATTGTTCTTGTGTCATTTTCTTCTTTTTTCTTTCTTCTTTTATTTTTAAATATACTCCCATTTATCAAACCCTCCAGTTTCAAATAATTCTAAATAACCAGAAATATCATCTACAACCGCTTCCAATTCCTCTAATAAATCTAGGTAGTCTACAGGGTCTCTTTTTTCTCTAATTCCTAAATATCCTGCACTATCATCATATATTCGGTTATATAATCTGTCATCAGTATAATCTAGTTCCTTTATATTAACCATCCAATCTCTACACACCTCGTATGCAGCTTTGCAAGCAAAATAATCAGCTTGCTCACGCTTTAAATAATCTTCATAACAACGCATAATCAAATCGTATTTTGGTGTCACAATCCAATCTCTACTATCAACAACTTCATATCTCATAGTAAATTCTGTTATATTTTCTACCAAACAATATTCGCTTATTTCTTTCCCAAATTTGTAGTATTTTTCTTTATTATCAATAACTGGCTCTACATCCTCAGAAACTAAATCTTCCATTGTAATATCATATAGTATACTTAAGAATGCTAACCCTCTTGGATCAATGCTTGAAATTCCTGATTCCCACCGTCGAATAGTATCTACCTGAAAAGTAAGCCCTGTTCCTTGCTCTATAATTTGTACTAATCTTTTTTTAGAAATGCCTCTATTTTTCCTCTCAATCTCTAGTTGCTTATTAAGAAGCATATGTTTTCCCCCTTTTTTATTCTGTACATATATCTTACCAAGATAAATAAGGCTTATGAAGTAACTAAATCAGTTAAAAATACTTTAATTAGTTCTTTTTCATTATTTTAGATTTTAACAATTATCTAATTATAAAAAAACAGGAAAGCTTTATGACTAACTTGCCTGTTTTCATATAATTATACTCTCGATAAAAAACATCCGTAAAACTTAAATTTCGATTATCTTATCAGAAAAAATAGTCAAATAAGAATTAAATATCCCAGTAAAACAACTTCTAAATCCCTGAAAATTGAATACTAATTTTTACTTAAAACAATAAAATCAGCTTTTATATTATTCTCAAAAAGGTCTCTGAGCATTTGTAAATTGGTTAAATGTTGACTCCAAACCATTTAAAATTCTTATTTGCATGATATAATTCATAGTTTTTTAATGCACGGGAACAACAACCGTTACGATCTATATTTTTCATAATACTTAAAAATAAGAATATTCGACAAAGCAATCACTAAAAGAACTCTTCTCTCACAAGAAAACCTATTGTAGAACCTCGCGATATTAAGAAATTCACTATTATTAAAATTTTCCCTCTTAAAATGGAATCTTTTTTCACATCATTTAAATATTCTTTAGAAACTCTAAGAATCATCTCCTCTAAATAGTATATAGTATTAGAATGTAATTGAGCATGAACTAAATAGTCATTTTCTGAAATTAATGCAGCTATCCACGATACACCTTCTTTAGTAAATGAATAGCCAATACTACCAATAAATCTTGCTATGGATTCTAAAGTCACCGGTAAAAAACCTATATCCTTTACTACCTTATCAAAGAAACTCAAATGTTGTATTTTAAATCCTACCCATTCTTTTTGCTTTTCACCCCAATAATTCCAAGCAAAACAATAGGTAGCAATCACTCCATCAAAATCATAGGAACTGGTATTTTTTAATACTAATTCTTTATGTGGATTGACTAATCTAACGATAGTTCCGTACAAATTATTCCATATAGTCCAAAAAATACGATTATCTTTCAGTACATCGTGCTCACTTATCACCCAAGATAAATAGCATTCAAAATCTCTGCAAATGGTTACACAAGGGCTCAATGTCTCAAGTAATTCCAATCGTATCTTGTCTGTTGTGTGGTATGTGTATTTTGCCAACCAAACTAAATATTGAGCTTCTAAATCATAATTTCTATTTCTTAAATGATCTTCCTCAAATACTATTTTCCATACTGTAGGACCAAAACTTTTTAGTATCCCCCAGTGTGATTCACTGGTAATATCGAATAGCATCATAATCTCCATTAAATCATTGTAATCTAATAAAGAATACTCAGTCTCATCTACTTCTTCCGTTCCTTTGAAAATTTTTCGAAGAGATTTTTTTCTTTTTTTAACAAATTTTTCAACTGATTTAGTACTAAACCCTTCTGATTTAATCCAATCAGTGAATTCCTTTTTAAACGATACAATCATCTTAATAATCTGCTTTGCTTCAACAGGATTCTCGCACCACATCTTTCTAGAAAAAACCTTATAAAAACCTCTCTCTCTAGAATTGTCTACTAGTAGTGCAGTAAAAAAAGTAATACTGTAATCAAGTTTTTTTCCATAATCCATAGTATTTTTAATCAAATATGGCAAACTATCGACAATTGCAATAACACCATTCGAGATATTGTTTACGTGATTTGTATTAGTCAGTAAAGATAAATTTTCTTCTAAAAATTTTATACAGTACTCTTTTTCTTCGACTGAAAGTTGGTTTTCAAAAAACTTTAATGATACTGCAGATATATAGGCAGGAGCACTAGCTATCGTAAAATCATAAGAATATCCTTGCTTTACTTTCTCTAGCATTCTTTTCATTTCAGCGATTGCTTTTACTGGTTGAGTCTCATATTCTTTGTACTTTTCAGCATCTTTTGTCCCCTCAAACTTCGCTCTAGCCCAAAGAGAAACACTTAAAAATTCATATCTCTCATCTGTCTCCTTTTGTTGTTTTTCGCGTAATAATCTTAAATCTTCCGCCTCATCAGCTTCTAAAACAACATATTTTTTCCCCTCTATGATCTGTTCTGGTTCATCACTAACTTTCAAACGTCTTAAATCTATTCGGTTTAATGCATAACGTAATGTTGTATTATCAAGATCTACGTCCTTGCTTAACGAATCAAGACAACTATAAATCTGCTCTCTTCTTTTTATGAATTGTGTTTCATCAAGATTTTCTGATGATATTTGATAGTCTACTATTATCTTTTCTAAACTCTTTTTTCGAAAAGGTAAGGCATTTGATTTAATTCTTTCTTGATCATATTGGTAGCTTGTTCCCAGCAATCCTCTACCCATATTAGTCATACCTTCACTTATTAACCGACTATTATCCAAAGAAAAAATGACCTCACCTAAAGATATTAAGCTACACGCCGTAGGGAACAATTTTTCTGGGAATGATAAAACAACACTGTTTATTACAGAAGTTATTGCAACAGATTTTGAATTTCGTAAAAGGTATTCACATAGCTTATTAGCCTTATTTTCATCTACAGAAGGAATAGTATATAAAAGCCATCTTTCTAATGCCATCAGAATACAGTCTAATAGGTTAGGCCCTGATGATAGTCCTCTATGTGCCATCCATAAGCGTTTACTACAGACTTGAATAACCTCTGTACCATCCTGCAGTTTCAAAATAACTTGGTAAGTTTCTGTATATTCTTGATTTCTTTCAGAAATTTTATAATTCTCTGTGATTTCATTTACAAAATTCAAAACAAAGTGAATCCCTACATAGGAAACATGTTGGAGTAACATAAAGGTAGGTGTCCAGAACGCACTTGTTGGATAATAGTCATGATTGGTATCGGACTTTAATCTAAAATCATTTTCAATACTATCACGATTATAAAATCTTGGACTAAATGGATTGTCTGATTCCTCCTCATTCTCATTCTTCTTCCAGAAAGTTTCGCAAATTTTTATAACCATATCAGGCATAACTAAACAAGGCATATAGCTATTCACAACATTTCCTAAAAGAACTTCAACTAAGTCATTATACTTATGATTATTATCTAAATCTTTTTCTTCAAGCATTGAATTAAAAATTAATAATAATTTTTCTTTTAACTCTGCTGAAGCTTCTAGGATAGTTTCGCTTATTTTTCCTTTCAAATCTCTGTCAATCCGATATTTAAAATCAGATTCTTCTAATAAATCATAAAGATATAGTGCTATCATTCCAGCATACTTTGTTGTTCCTCCTTGTTTAACGTTTTTAATCCAACTTGAAACCATTTCATAAACCAACGATACCAATCCTTCATCCCAGTTTATTTCTGATAAATGTAAGTATACATATTTAATTAGATACTTCCATCCAGCTCCAGAGGGCTTAGTATATCGATACAAAAGAGTAACTCTTGAATCTATCTCTTCTTGAGTTAAAATTAAAGAAGCAGAGTTATAATCTATCATTTTACATGCAGTTTTCAATAAAAAAATAGATCGCACAAGTAATTCCCCATCTTCATTAAACAATTCTTCTAATAGATCAAGCGTTTGATTGTTTTTTTCAAATTCCATTAGGGTAATTAAAATTTCATCTCTCCATATTTTGTTAATTGTCTTATTTGTAATTGATTTGACAATAAACTCTGAAAATTCGTTATCTTCCGTTTCATACAATCTATCATACAACCACAATCTATAATGTTTACGCATAATCATACTAAGATGAAGTGAACCATGGAACTCAACTTCACTTCCTGTCGAATCATACAGCGATGTAATCAAATATCTAGCAACTAACTCTTCATAAATATCATGAGCAAAATAATATCCTCTGTAAACGCCATCATAATCAATAACTCCATCATTTTTTATATTTTGAAGTACCTGCATTTCTTGAGGAGCATTACTTGTATAGTATGAAGAGCCCGTTTCTAAAATTTTTTCAAACATTGCAAAAATTGTATTCTCACGAGCAACTGAATTAATTTCTGTATCACGTGGAATTCCTTTAATTCTAGTGTCCCAAATGTGTTTGAAAAACAAATTTCTAGTCTTAAAGGAATCGTTATTTTCATGATAAGTACGTATATATATAAATAAATAGAATAGATTACACAGTAGATTTTGCATTTTTTCATTTTGGGGACACGGAATGTTACAAATTTCTAGAAAATCTTTCATTTTTTGAACTGAGATTAATTCTAATTGTTCTTCTATATAGCTACTATCATTTAAAACATAGCTAACATAGCTATCTTTGTAAGATCGCCTAATTGTATGGATGACTTGCCAATTATGTTTCACTGCCTTATTCAAAAATAATCCTAAAACTTCGTTAAGCAGACTGAACCTCTTTTCAGCCGAATCTATTACAATTACTTTATTTTTGCTATTGTCAAATGCACTAAAAAAATCATCTAAATTACAATCACCAAACTGTCTACTAAATTCAGAAAGTGTATTAAAACCAAAATCAGTTGCTTTGTAAATAAAAATTGGAATATCATCATTGTTCTCTGTGTAAAATGATTTAATAAGTCCAGATTTACCTGTGCCAGACTCACCGTATATTAATAAATGTTTTTGATCTGAACCCAAAAATTCTGAAAAGAAAGACTTAGAATATTCAATTTCCAACTTTTGATTTTCATATTTAATTGAATTATCTATTGTCTCAACTAATGATTCCGAGTGTGATTTATTTTGTTCAATGAACTGCCTAATTCCTTTTTGAGGATTGAAAAAAAAATCTCTAACGTATTCTGGAATTGTAGGTGAAAAAAGTATCTGTTCTATATGACTCGGAACTCTCCACTCTATGCATATATCGTTTATTTGGGCATAATTTTCAATCTCTTCCTGGTATTTAGGAATTTTTCTATCTTTGCTACTACTTTCTGATAGTTCCTTATTTACATATACAAGAATTTTAGTTAATGTAGAATTTTTTTGTTTGGCCTTATCTACCATATCTTTAAGCTCGGAAACTCGGTCTGATATCTTTGTGGAAGCATCATAGTATTTTGCTTGAAATCCAATCACTTCATTATCAAAATCAATTGGATTTGTTTCAATACCAGCTTGATTAAAGTACCGAAACATTCCAATACTTTGATTGAATTCATGACAAAATAAAATATATGCTAAGTATTCAAATGTATACTGCGTTCGGCCAGAATGTATATATTCAAAAGTTTTCCAATCCACTTCAACATTATGATACACTTTTTCCGCCTCCCAGATTATAATAATTAAAATTGTTATATATCCTAAAATTCTCTAGATTTTTCTATTTACGCTATCGGAATTTAGAAGTTTATTTATTATCAATTATATCAGCAATAAGGCATTTGTTATATATTCAGTTCAAAATGAACAAAATTAAAAGAATTACCTTTCATTTTTCATTGGAAATTCAATATTCCTCTTCACCCTCTGTATCGTACTCACACTCAATCTGGTCCTTTTAGAAACCTCTTTATAACTCAATCCTGATTTCAACAATTAATAAGCATGTAGTTTATCATCTGTTATTTTAGCTTTAGGGCGTCCTTCTCGGAAGTTCGGATTATTTCTCTTAACAAAGCTTTACCCTCCTGTGTGCGCTCTACAATCATGTCACGCTCCATTTCAGCTACCGATAAAATTGTACGCATTATCATTCGACCAATAGTTGTGTATTCAATGGTTCCAAGATTAAGAACCTTAATTGTAATATTTCGTTCCAACAGCGGTTCAATTACTTCTAACGCTTCTTTAGTATTCCTGACAAAACGATCCAATTTGTTACTACAACTATAGGTTCCATTAATAACATTATACCGTGAGCATTTTTTAGTGTCAGCTTAGAGTATGGGTAAAATTTACAGAATTTTTTGATACATTAAGTAACGGTATCAGGAGTTAATCACTTACCGATACCGTTTTAATCATTTTAAATTTCCTAGATAAGCCACTTCACAAGACATATATCTATCTTTTTTTAGTTATTGGCAACTTGATTAGTCAGTTTATCCCTTACTAATCAAGGTTTTACTATCCGACGCCAACCAGAGAGTAAAGTGCCTTTTTATATTAAACATGTAAATTATTTAAAAAATCTACAAAATTGGATGAAATTTTTTCTACTACTGGCATAAACTCATCTGACTCATCGTGAAACCATACACAAACATTTGGTACTTCTTTATTTTCTCTATAATCTAAGCAAATAAAATCACCTGCAAAAAGCATGGCTATAGGTATAATATTCATACCTATCAAATTCTCGTCATCGACTAACCTTTCGTCTAGCTCAGTTAAAACTACACCAATTTCACTCCAACTAACATCTGGTAATCTATCTCTATCCTCTTTACTAAGTAAACATAAGAATCTTTCTATTAAATAATCTTTCTTACTTGTACTGAAAATATTCGTAACTGGAATAGCACCATTATATTTTTTCAAAAACTCTACATACTTCGGTGGTAACTTCACTTTATAGAATTCATCAAAATCTTTTACAGTTTCATCAGAAGGAGAAACTAAAATACTATCTTTTTGTACTTCAAATATCATATCCATTCCTTTCTAAAAATATCTATCTAGGTGAATTAGCCCAATTTCCTGGTGCCCTTCCCCCTTTATGCCAAGTTGAATTATTAATACCAAATTCTACAAGCTCCATTTTTCCTGATACTTCACTATGATGCCAAGTATAACCTTCTGGTCTAACACCGTTCGGTAATTGACTATCTAACCATTGAAATTGTTCTCTATCAATTTTGACCACAACGATTCAGGTAAATCTTTAACTACAGTTTTTTCATCAAATTCCTCTATTTTTTGGTAATCCTGAATAATTTCCTTCAATTTCAATGTAGGTATTTCTACAGTAGGATTGATATCCTCTTCAGAAACTAGTTCTTCGAATAAATCATATATCAATGTTATATCCAACCTTATTTCTGCCAGACTTCTCTCTGTTCCAATCTCTTCAAGCTGACTTACTCCAGAAATTACCAAGTCAATCTTGTTTAGAATATCTTCTAAACTAAATGCAACCCCTTCAGTATTCAATAGCTCTTCTAAACCAACATATTTTTTTTCGGGAAAAAGAATTATTAATTCAGCAAGCGAGTCTTCATTATATTTCCATTGTTTAAACGTGTAATTAATCAATAAAATACACTCCTAAGTCTATTTTATTGATTCCAAAATCTTTTTTGCTACTTCGTCCTCATTATTTTTAAAAAGCATTTCCTCACCAAAGGAATTCTCAAAAATAGTTTTTATATTCAAGGCTAATTCCCTAAAGTCTATATTTTTGTTTAATTCCAGAATACTAACGATTTTATTTATTTCTTGACTGTACTCATCTCTTGGAGCCATTGGAAATAAATCTATTGGGTCCCAATCATTTATTATTTTTTCGATTTTCTCGTTCATATTTTTCCTACTTTCCAAATAATTGTTTAACTATTTCTTTCATCCCATCATCAAAGTCAGAAACACCCCAAGCGGTTACAAGTTTCCCATCTTTACTTACAATAGCCACACCATCTTCTGTAATAAAGGCAAATTTAGCTCCATTATTTTGAGAAAGAACTTTTCCGTTCTGTATAAAATCATCTACTTGTAATTTTGTTAATCCCCTTTGGTTTAATCGCTCCATACCATGAACAGCATGCTCTGACCAATTTATTTTAACATTAGGCTTTTCAACATAAATACCTATCTTACCAAAATCTTTACCTATATTAGCTTTACTAGTTTTTTTAATCACTTTCAACGTATCCGCCGACTTCTCAAAGTCTTTCAATATTTGCCATTCTTTTGCACTTAACTTGATGGCATCCATGCTATGTTCGCCTTTTGCCAATAGCTTCGCTGTTTTGAGAAAGTCCTTCACTTTATCTGGTGGTAAGATAGACAACAGTAGAAAAACACTTGAAGAAGAACGTTGCATAGTTGTGGAATCTTTATCTAAAATAATTTCTACATCATCTAAATTCATCAATATTT